>NZ_CM137014.1:0-613488 GCF_054483935.1 Tessaracoccus yangjingae
GTACACCTCGACCAGATGACCGGCCTGCCATGGTTCACCCCACCCCGCCACATCGACCCCACCCGCAAACCTCGGCAGCACCAACGCCACCGCCTCCAACACCTCACACCCCAGGCAGGGGCACCACACCGCCCACCGGAGGACGACGACCTCACCCTGGCCAGCTCCCCCGCCTGGGCACAGTGACCCGCCCACCCCGTCGCTGGTGAACACTGGCGTTGGTTGGTTTCGGCGCGGGCGCGCGTCGCTTCGCTCCTTCGGCCCGGCTCAACCACCCCCGCTGGGTGAGCCGGTCGGGCGCGAAGCGCCACCGACCGCGTCGACTTGGGTTGAGCCGGGCAAAGCCGCGAAGCGGTGCCGCCCGCGCCGAAACCACCCTCTGGCATCCGGTTCGAGGACCTTGCCCCCTGGTCGCTGGTGAACTCCCGACGGCTTCGACACGGGCGCGCGTCGCTTCGCTCCTCGCGGCCCGGCTCAACCAGCGGAAATGGGCGACCCGCCTCAAGCAGCGGTGAGGGGACGCGACGTGTCCGCGGAGCGGTGGATGAGGGGGACCGGTCGCGGTGGGTCGGGCGTTGGGCGAGGCACGCCGGCCGTTCTGGGCGTGCCAAGGGCGCCCATGGGCGAGGCCGGTCCCCCTCAGCCGCCGCGGAACCCAACCCACACCCCTAGCCAGCACCGATTTCGACGCGGTTGCGCGTCGATCCGCCACTCGCTGCTCCTCGCTGCCCGGCTCACCCCGAGGAGGGCGGCCCGGTGCGGCGGCCCGGCTCAGGGCGCGGGCGGGCGAACTGCGCGCGTGGAGTCACGAACCACCAACTGGGGCGTCGAGTCGAGGAACGCCGCCGGGGGCTCGCCGCTCAGGACGTCCAGAAGCCGACGGGCGACGTGGGCGCCGAAGCTCACGACGTCGTGGCTGAGCGCCGTCAGCCGTGGAATGGTGTGGCGGCACAGAAGGGAGTCGTCCCACGCCACGATCGACAGGTCCTCCGGCACGCTGCGCCCCAGCTCTGCCGCCACGGACAGCCCGGCCACCGCCATCACATCGTTGTCGTAGATGAGCGCCGAAGGCGGCTCCGCCGACAGCAGCGCGGCGCGTGTCGCGGCGGCGCCCGAGTCCATCGTGTAGTCGGTGCGCAGGACGACGGACTCCGCGCCGAGGCTGTCCATCTCACGGACGAACGCCTCATCGCGGATATGGGTGTGGGCCAGAGGAGCCAGTCCCGAGACGTGTCCGATGCGTCGATTTCCCAGGGAGTAGAGATGCCGGACCGCGGAGGCCATCGACGTGGCGTCGTCGGTCCACACCGACGTCAGCCCTCCGGCGACGCTCGGATCCCCCACCACCACAGCCGGCAAGGCCCCGGGCCGGGAGCACAGCTCGACGCGCGGATCATCGACCGCCAGGTCGACCAGCAACACCCCGTCGACGCGTCGCGCGCTGCGCCATCTGCTGAGGGTCTCGATCTCCGCAGCCGTGTCCGGCACCACCTGGAGCATCAGGCTGAACGACCGCTGGGAGAGTTCCAGCTCCAGACCCGCCAGGAACTGCATGTAGAAGGACTCGACGCCGAGGTTGCGAGGGTCCCGGGCGAGCACCAGCCCGACGGTCTCTGTGCCACCCCCGGCCAGCGTGCGCGCCGCACTCGTGGGTGCCCACCCGAGTTCCTCAGCCACCTTCAGGACCCGCGCGCGCGTCTTCTCCGAGACCCCCTTGCGCCCGTTGAGCGCGAAGGACACCGCCCCGATCGAGACCCCGGCCTTGGCGGCGATGTCGCTGATGGTCACGCGCTTGCCGGTCTCAGGGGATCTCACCCGGCCAGCATACGGACAGGCACCTCGTCGACTCCGCGGGCCGAGCCCAGCGGCGCCGGTCCGGACAGGGGGCGCCGTCGCCTTGCGCCCCACGGCCCGGCTCAACCGGCGGCGCTGGAGGCGATGAAGGCGCGCCCGCACCCGGAGAGGTCCAGAGCTGCGGGGCCTGAGACGAACAGCGCGTCCCCCGGGCCCAACACAGCGTCCTCACCGGCGACGTGCGCCCGGAAGCACCCGTCCACCCCCATCACGATCGAGGCCGACCCCGTCGCGACGGCGGCCTCCCCCGTCACCTCGTGCAGGACGAACGCCGCCGGGTCCCAGACGGGCGGCACGTAGGCACGGGCGTGTTCCGCCACGTGCTCAGGAACCAGCATCGGCACCGGTCCCGCTCGGAAATCGAGCACCCGCAGCAGCTCGGGAACGTCCACGTGTTTGGGTGTCAGCCCACCGCGGAGGACGTTGTCGCTGGGCCCCATCAGCTCCACCCCCACCCCGGACAGGTACGCGTGGATGTTGCCCGCGGGGAGCCACAACGCCTCGCCGCTGGCCAACTCCACCTGGTTCAGCAGCAGGGCGACCGCCACACCCGCATCACCCGGATACCTCCTTGTCAGCAGCTCGACCAGCCCCCTCGCCGACGGTGGAAGCCCTTCGGCGGCGGCCGGCAGCTGCGCCACCAGCCGCGACACCTCCTGTCCACCGCCCAGCAACCACGACACGCTCCGCCGGAGCCCGTCACCGCCCGTCAGCAGCGACAACCAGGTGCGCAGCGCTGCCGGATCGACGGCCGCCTCCGCCAGCGCGGCGATGTCGGCCACGGACTCCTCGAGCGACCTGAACCCACACAGCGCCCGGAAGCCGTCCTTCAGGGCGACGATCATCTCGGGCTTCGCGTTCGGGTCCTTGTAGTTCCTCGAGGGGGAGTCCAGCGGCACCCGGCACGCCTCCTCCCGCAGGAACCCCTCGCGCGCCTGCCCGGCAGTCGGATGCGCCTGCAGTGAGAGGGGGCTGTCGGCAGCCAGCACCTTCAGGAGGAACGGCAGCTGCCGGCCCGCCTGGTTCTGCCACTCGGCCAGGTCGCTCCAGGGCGCGGGCACGGCCGCCCGGCTGGGGCTCGCAGGATGCGCGCCCAGCCACAGCTCCGCCTCCGGTCGCCCCGACCGCACCCATCCGAACAGCTCCGAGATGCCGTCCCTCAGACCCCACGCATAGTCGCGGGGCTCGTTGACGATCGGGACCAGGCTCACCGCGCCCACGACGGGACCTCCTCCGCCTCGTCGACGAGCCGGCACAGGGGGTGACCCGCCTCCAACCCCGCCAGGAGTGCGGCGCCGTCGACCCCGGCCCCCGACGGCGCGACCACGGCTGCGCCCGGAAGCTCCTCCAGCACGTGATGCCGGAACCGCTCGGAGATCAGGTCGCTGCGGAACACTCCGCCCATGCCCGCGACCGCAAGCCCCGATCCGTCCGTGCCGGGCTCGCCCACGCGCAGCAGACCCGTGACCGCCGAGTGCGCCAGCTCGCGGGCGGCCCGACGACAGATCCCGTGAGCCACCGCGTCGATGCCGGCCAACCTGGCCGTCGGTTCCGCGAAGGACGCGACGAGCCGCACCCGGCCGGGGTCTGCCTGCAGGCTGACGTAGGCCGCTTCAAGGTCCGGCCACCGCCTGGACACCAGGTCCGTCAACGCCGTCGCCGGACCTCGCCCGTCGTGCGCCCGCATGACCGCGTGGAGTGCCTCCGAGCCGATCCAGTAGGCGCTGCCCGCGTCACCCATCGAGTAGCCCCAGCCGTCGATTCGCGCCATCCCGGCGGCGCCGACGGCGATGGTCACCGCGCCGGTGCCTGCCGCGACGACGGCCCCGCGTCGGTCGCCGAGCGCCCCAAGGAAGGAGGTCACGGAGTCGTGGGCGAGCAGAACGCGACGCACACCGTCGCCGGCGAGCTGCTCAAGCAGGTCGCGGGCCGCTGGACCTGACCCTGTCCAGCCGGAGACGCCCAGCGCGACCGTCCGAGCGTCGAATCCGCTGAGCCGCCGCGCCTCACGCACCAGGGCTGCCAGCTGCGGCAGCAGAGCGGCATTTGTGCGCACCCCGTCGAGGGTGGCGTCCCAGGCGGGCTCACCCTCGACCAGTACCCGCACCTTGGAGCCGCTCTGCCCGGCGTCGATGGCCAACAGTGTGCTCATCGTCGCCGTCACCTGGTCCTGACCGCATCGATCTGGTGGCTGCCCTCAGTGACGTAGAGGTTGATGCCTCGCACATCGTCGAGCATCGCGGCGCACTCGGAGCTGAGCGTGGTGAGGTCGATGGCCAGCGCGTTCTCTCCCGAGCCGGGGGTCCCGACCCATCCGGTGTAGCCGGTCTCACACCACGTCCAGTCAGACCCCAACTGCAGGGCCGCTTTGGTGTCGAGGCCGGTGGTCGAGGCGACGTCGAGGAGGAGCTGGGAGCGCCCGCTGAGGTCGAGGCTCCCTGCCCAGCTCACCCAGTTGCCTCCGCTACCCGCCTCGATCACAAGCAGCCCGTCGGCCGCTGCGGCGGTGCCGCCGTTGCCCGCGTTCCAGTCGGGAACGGCCCAACCCTGTTCGCCGTCACCGAAGTCAGCCAGCACCATCGTCTCGGCTGAGGGCCGCAGACCGTCAACCAGGTGGAGCAAACGGGCAAGAGCAGCCCGGTCGACGCGGGCGTTGCCTCCCAGAGCCCGGCTCGACTTCGGCTCGATGAGTCCCGTCTCCACCGCCCATGCCGCTGCAGCCTGCGACGTTCCGGGGATGTCGCGGAATGCGGTGGGCTGCTGCGCCTCCGGGGAGCCGGCCAGCAGCCAAAGCGAACTGATCAGCGAGATCACGCTCGCGGACGTAGGCGCCACCGCGGCCGCGTCATAGGCCGCGAGGGCCTCCGCCAGCTCCGCTGTCGAGGCCGCGCGGGTGGGCTGGAACCGGCCCGAGCCGTCGCCCAGGTCCACCAGGGCGTGCAGCCACTCGATCGCCGCGTAGTCGGCGTGGTCCCGAGGTACGTCGCTGTAAGTGGTGGGGGGCGGGGTTCCCGGCACCGCGCGCAGCGCGTCCATCACGATGGATCCCGCGGTGGCACCGCCCTCAGCGGCGTTGACGTAGATGTTGAACTGGGTGACATCGGCCAGCCGCTCCGGGGTCAGACGGGCGTCGGCATGGCCGGTGTCCCAGGGCGCAGGGCGCCAGTCAGCGAATGGGATGGTCACCAGGGAGGCGCCGTCCCCGGCGAGCGAGGGATAGGCCTCGAACGAGATGCCGTCGGCCACAAGCTGAAGGACGAGCTTGTTGCCCGATGCATCTGGGTCGATCCAGGCCTCGAAGTCCCAGAATCCGGACCAGTCGCCCGAGAGCTGCTTTCCGACGCCCGTGTACGTCTGGGACGCGAACGAATAGTCGAACCGCAGCGCCTGGTCGCCCTCGCCGACGCTCCTGCGGTCGAGGCTGATCGTGTTGGAGTTGTACTGCACGTACTCGCTGCGCAGGGCGGTGTCGTCGCCATACCCTTCGAAGTCGTCGACGACGCCGGCAGCCAGCTGCGGCCGCTCACCGAGGATGACGGTTGAGTCGACCGAGGCCACCTGGGCTCCCCCTGCGAACACCCGGAGCGTCACGCCCCGAGTGGAGTTGTCCAGCAGTTCTGGCGCGATGTCCCAGGTGCCGGTCCACCACGAGGAGCCCTCGGCGGGGGCGGCCAACGCGATCACGAGACCGGTGCCGTGCACCTCCACCTCCACTCGATCGGCATGCTGCCCGACCACCGAGGCGCGCAGCGTCGAGGTGGGGGCGGACACGCGCGCCCCGTCCGCGGGGCTGGCCAGGTGCGCGGTCGGCGCGGCCGCGACACCTTCGGTCACCCGGTCGAAGACGCCGTCGAGGTCGTCGGCGAACAGGGTGGCACCGTCGGCGTGATAGGCGAGGAAGTCGGGCAGCATCTCGCCGTCGAGCGGCGTGTACGGGGTGGTGGCGCCGCCGAAGTTCGCCCAGGTGGCCATGTAGGCGGTGCGCGACGCCGCGGGGTCGGCCTTGAGTGCCTCCAGCACGTCGGTGTACCAGGTGGTGTTGGCGTTGGACCCGTCCGGCTGCACGCCGCCGGTGATGCCGAACTCGGTGAAGGCGCTGATCTTGCCGCGCTCGTCGGCGAGGGTGGCGATCATGCCGAGATCAGCGACGAGGCCCTGCAGGAATGTGGCCGAAGCCGCGGCGTCATAGGTGTCGAAGCCGAGGACGTCGACGTAGTCGTCGCCGGGATAGGTGCGCAGGTACTGCTCGGCGCTGCCACCGAACCCGCCGCCCGGCGAGAAGGCGTAGAGGAAGTTGTGCACCCCCTTGACGTCGCGCAGGTACTCCACAGTGAAGCGGAACAACTCCTTGTACTCGCCCGGCGATCCGTATGCGGCCCCCCACCAGAACCAGGACCCGGCATTCTCGTGCCATGGCCGGAAGATCACCGGGATCGGGTTGCCGTCGGCATCAACCGCGTTGTCCGCAGCGACGGCGATGAGGTCAAGGTACGCGACGAGGTCGGCATGCTTGGCGCCTCCAGGGAGGACGGCACGGAGGGCATCGCCGGAGGTGTCATAGAAGTCGCCACCGGTGGCGAGGTTCTCGATGTGGGCGCTCAGGGTGGAGATGCCGCCGAGGTCGTGCGCTTCACGGAAGGACTGTGCCAGGGTGAGAGCGTTCTGCTCACGCGTGGCCTCTGCCCGGCCGGGGCGTTCCCGGCCCTCGATGATGAGGGTGTCGAACCCGAACACCGCTGGGTGGTCGCCGGTGGCTGCGAGAACGTCGGAGGCTACGCCGTCGCGCACGTCGAAGGACTCGCCGTAGTCGGTGGTGTGCTGGTGGCCGAACAGGATGCCCTCCCCGCGCACGTCACGCAGGTAGGAGAACAGACTGCGGGTCTGGTCCGTCGCGCTGCCGTCGACCAGGTCGACGGTGGTCGCGGTCACGGGGACCTCCGCGGCCCGCGCCGGGGACGCGAGGCCGCCGAGCGCCAGGGCGCCGGCCATCATCGCGGCCACGATGCGCCGGATGGCCGGTCGGGGGTTCTTGGGGTTCATCGTCGAATCTCCGTCTCGGGGGTGAGGGACGTCTTGTCCAGGTAGGTCTGCCGCAGGAACGCGCCGGCGGGCTTGGCGTAGGGGCAGTAGTCGTCGTTGGCCGCGGCGTCCTCGGGCGGGTACAGCGCCGCGGGCCAGTCCCAGAGCATGAGCCCGCGCACCCAGGGGCGGGCGTCACACGCCTCGACCATGGCCCGGTAGTAGGCGAGCTGTTCCTCGCCCGAGGGCGTGCCCACCAGGTTCCAGTCGTTGGGCATCCGGGCGGAGCCCGCCCGAGAGGGGCAGCCGGCCTCCATGAAGATGAACGGCTTTCCCTCACGCTCGACGACCTGCTCGATCCTGTCCAGCTGCTGCTCCCACGAGTCGATCGGGTAGTAGCCGCTGGAGCTGATCACATCCACGGCGTCCCACCAGGTGAGGCGGTCCTCCTGGTACTTGTCGCAGTTGTACGTGACGAGCCCCGAGTAGACCGTGCGCACGTCGGCCACAAGGGCGCGCCAGTGTGCGGCCTGACCGTCGGCTCGCACCAGCTCGCAGCCCACGCAGAGCATCTCGCAGCCCTCCGCCTCGGCGATGCGGGCCGCGTGCAGGATGAACTCGCGGTAGGAAGCGAACCATTGGGTCCACGACGGCTCACCGGGAACGTCCCAGTCGAAGAACCCGATGTGGGCGCGCCACGCGCCGTCGGCCACGTTGACCACGGGCTTGAGGCACACCTTCATCCCCAGGGACTTCGCCTCGCGGATGGCCCAGACGATCTCCTCATCGGTGACCGTGGGCTCGCCGTGGGCATGGATGTCGGTGGAGAACGGGTTGTCCTGCAGGGCCGCGTAGGCGAGGGCGGTCCAGGTCACGCCGTGGTCCGCCATCGCCCGCATCGACTGCTCAGCGGCGGGCGTGGCCCAGGTGCCGCGCACGCCCGTCCACCCCCAGGTCATGCCCGCCACGTACGGCTCGAGGCGGGCGTCGGCGCCGCGGCTCACGCCCGGACCACCAGCTCATTGGCGGTGCGCAGGACCTCTGGCGAGGTGAAACGGGACGCGTCGACGCCGTCGCCGTGCCGAACGGTGAAGACGACGCTCTCCCCCGGCAGCAGCGTGACGAGCGCATCGTCGACGACGGCATCCGGATCCACCTTGTCCACGAGCAGGGTGACGTCGCGGGCCAGCGTCCGGGCCGCGACCCGCACCTCGCTGCCGCCGTCGACGGCCGTGACCGCGACGTCCAGTTCGGCCGGCCGCAGGAGGGAGTCGCGCGGCTCCGCGTAGAACCACAGCCCGCGCTCGGCCGCGCCCTCGACCGCGGCCACGAGCAGCTCGCCGGCCGGGTCGCCGGGCGTGGCCACGGAGGCGTCGACGAACACCGTCGCGGTGGCCCGGCCGGACACCTCGAACGCGTGGGTCTCCTCGGCCAGCACGGCCCCGTCGAGTCCGAGCCGGCGCACGACGAGCCGCCCGCTCCAGGCGTGGGCGGTGTCGTTGCCGATCACGGCGGCCAGGTCGCCGTCGCGCGGCTGGAGGGTCACGACTCGGGGCGCGAACGAGTGCTTCATGGCGTACCACAAGGGCTTCAGCCGCTCGTCGCCGTCGATGGCCGCCCACGACGTCACGGGCCAGCAGTCGTTGAGCTGCCACACCACGGCTCCCATGCAGCGCGGGGCCAGTGATCTGAAGTGGTCGAGCGCGAAGCCGACGGCGTGCGCCTGGTTGAGCTGCATGGCCCAGTGCCAGGCGTCCATGGTGCGCGGCATCCGGAAGTGCGGCAGAAGCCCGTTGGTGAGCTTCACGTTGCCCTCCATCGCCTTCTGATGGACGATCATGCCCGGCGATTCGGGCGTCAGGGGTTCGTCGGAGACCGCCCGGCGCATGGTCGTCCACGCCGCCGGGCCCTGCCAGCCGAACTCGGAGACGAACCGGGGCCGGTGGTCGCGGTACGTGAGGTAGTCCTGCCGGTTCCACTGCTCCCAGAGGTGCTGCGTGCCGTGGGCCTCCTCGTTGGGGTGCGCGCCGTTCGGGCTGAAGGGGCTGCCATGGCTGTAGGCGACGTGCGGGGCGAGCTCGGCCACGAGCGCGGGAAACAGCTCGTGGTAGTAGTAGGCGCCCCAGGTCTGGCCGTCGAGGGAGGTCTTCCACCCCCAGTCCTCGTAGCCCCAGACGCTCTCGTTGTTGCCGGTGAGCAGCACCAACGACGGGTGGGCGGCGAGCCGCACGATCTGCTCGCGGGCCTCGGCCTCGATCTCGGAGCGCAGCGGCTCCTCCTCCGGGTACGCGGCGCAGGCGAACAGGAAGTCCTGCCACGTCAGCAGGCCCAGCTCGTCGCAGAGGTCGTAGAAATCCTCGGACTCGTAGATCCCGCCGCCCCAGACGCGGACGAGGTTGAGGTTCGCGGCGACGGCCTGGCGGAGGCGCCGCGCGTAGCGGTCGCGGTCCACGCGCGTGACGAGGGCATCGTCGGGGATCCAGTTGGCGCCCTTGACGAAGACGGGACGGCCATTGACCAGCAGGGTGAACGGGGTCCCGGCATCGTCGGGGGTGGTGTCCCACACGACGGTGCGGAACCCGACGCGCCGCGATGCCTCGTCGACGGTGCGACCGTCCGCCTCGAGGGTGAGGAGCGCTCCGTAGAGCGGCTGGTCACCGTGACCGACCGGCCACCACAGCTGCACCTCCGGGAGGTCGAGCGAGACTGCGGCGCGGTCCGACCCCGCAGGAACGATCGCCTCGGCACGGCTGCCAGCGGCCTCCAGGACCACCGCAACGTCCCCGTCGAAGTCGCGCTCCACCAGCACGAGGGCATCGATCCGGCCACCGCTGCCGACCGGGGTCGCGGCGAGGCGCACCTCGGCGATCCGCGCCACGGACCAGGACTCCAGCCGGACAGGGCGCCAGATGCCGGAGGTGAACGTGGCGATCCCCCAGTCCCAGCCGAAGCTGCACGCCGACTTGCGGATGGCCTCATAGGGGTGCGGGTAGGGCCGCGGCCGTGGGCCGTACTCCATGCTGCGCGCGTCCGCCCACGGCACGGGGGCCCGGAAGGACACCTCCAGGCGGTTGGCGCCGTCGACGAGATGGTCTCGGACGTCGACGCGGTAGGACCGGTGCTGGTTGGCGCTCTCGAGCACCACGGCCCCGTTGAGCCGGACGGTGGCCACGGTGTCCAGGCCGTCGAAGGCGAGGTCGTGGCGGGTGTGGCCGTCGGGCTGCCACTCGAACGAGGTCGTGTAGACCCAGTCGGTCAGTCCGATCCACGCCGTGGCCGCCTCGTTGTTGTCCAGGTACGGGTCCGCGATGGCGCCGGCGGCGAGGAGGTCCACATGGACGCAGCCGGGCACGGTCGCAGGGAACACCCGGCCCGCCACGTCGACGGGAACGGGCCCTGCGCCCGCGGCGAGGCTCCAGCCGTCGTGCAGTTCGCGACGCGCGACGGGGGCGAGGGTGGAGAGGGCGAGGGTCACTTGACTGCTCCTGCGGTGAGGCCGGCGTAGATCCACTTCTGGGCCAGGAGGAAGACGATGAGCGACGGCAGGATGACGAGCAGGGTGCCGGCGGCGATCACCTCCCACTGGGTGTTGGTGGTGGACTTGAAGTTGAAGAGGGTGGTCGACACCAGACCCTCGGAGGGGAGGTAGAGGAACGGCGTGTAGAACTCGTTGTAGATCCCGATGCCCTTGATGATGGTCACGGTGGCGATGGCCGGCTTCAGCAGCGGGAGGATGATGCGCCAGTAGATGGTCCAGCGGTTGGCGCCGTCGAGCATCGCGGCCTCGTCCAGCGAGATCGGGATGGACTGCATGAACTGGATGAACAGGTAGATGGCGATGATGTCGGTGCCGGTGAACAGCAGGATCAGCGCTGCCTTGGTGTCGTAGAGGCCCATGCCGTTGATCAGCTGGAACGTGGCCACCTGGCTGGTGACCGACGGGATGAGGGTCGCGATCATGAACAGCGCCACCACCAGCGTCTTTCCGCGGAAGGTGAACCGGTCCAGCGCGTACGCGGCGGCGGAGCCGATGAAGATGGTGCCCACCAGCGCCACGGCCAGCACGATCGCGGTGTTGATGAACCCCTCGAGCATCTCGCCCTGGACGAACGCGGTGACGAAGTTGTCCAGGAAGGCCCAGTTCGACGGCGGGGTGAGCGCGTCGGTCTGGGCGTACTCCTCGCGGCCCTTGAAGCCGGCGAAGAGGATGGCCACCGTCGGCAGCAGGGTGACGAACGAGGCGATGATGAGGCTGAGGTACTTGGCGGTCTTGACCGCCATGCCGCGCGCCTTGACTGCGCCTGGGCGGGGCATGGCCGGCGCCGTTGTGGTGGTCATGAGAGTTCCACTTTCTCGTCCGGGAAGAATCGACGTTGGATCCAGGTGACCAGCAGCACGATGGCCAGCAGCACCACCGCCATGGCGGAGGCCAGGCCCACGTGGTTGAACACGAAGGCCTCCTGGACCGTCTTGATCACGAAGGTGGCCGTGCCGTTGGCGCCGCCGGTCATGATGAAGGGCGTCTCGAAGGCGCTGAGCGACCCGGAGATGCCGAGGATGAGCGTGAGCGCCACCACCCGACGGATGCCGGGGAAGATGATGGCCTTGAACTGCTGCCACTTGCTGGCCCCGTCGATGGAGGCCGCCTCGTACAGCTCACTGGGGATGGACTGGATGGCGCCGAGGAACAGCACGAAGTTCAGCCCGGTGTAGCGCCACACCGAGGTGCTGGCCAGCGACCAGTTGGCGATCGCGGGGTCGCCCAGCCAGAAGGGCGGGTCCGCAACACCGAGCCAGCCGAGGACGATGTCCAGCGATCCGCCGGGCTCGAACACGTACTGGAACATGAAGGCGATGGCCACGCCGTTGATGAGGTAGGGGAAGAAGATGATGCCGCGGAACAGGTTGGAGAACCTGGTGCTGAAGCTGAGGATCGAGGCGAAGTACAGCGCGATCGCGATCTGCACGAAGGTGGCCAGGAAGTAGTAGCCGCTGACCAGGAAGACCCTGAAGATCTCCGGCTCGGTGAACACCTCGACGTAGTTCTCGGCGCCGACGAAGTTCTTGGTCTGATCGAAGCCGTCCCAGTCGGTGAAGCTGAAGTAGACCAGGTTGAGCGCCGGCCAGTAGGTCAGCAGGAGCAGCAGTCCGACGGCGCCGGAGAGGAAGAGCCAGGGGATGATCGCGTTCTGGATCCGGCGCCGGGTGGGGGCCGAACGCCGCTCGGGTGAGCGGCGCCCGGCCTCGGGGAGGACGCCGGAGGCAGCCACTGGACTCAAGGTGTGTGTTGAGAGAGCCATGGTGTCCTCCGTTTCTCGTGCCGGCCGGGGTTACCCGGCGACCTTCTCGACGGCGGCGGCCCACTTGTCGTTCAGCTCGGCGAAGTAGCCGGCCTTGTCGCCGTCGGCCGCGCCCCGGGCGATGTCCACCAGCTTCTGCCGGTACACCTGGCCGTAGATGTCGATGCCGGCCTCGTTGGCGGTGTCGCTGAGCAGGCTCTCCTTGCCCTCGGGGGCGGCGGCGGGCTCGATGAGCGTCACGCCGGCCTCCTCGAACGAGCTGAGGTTCTCGGGCAGCGGGGCCTCGAGGAGGGTGGGCACCATGCCCTGGTCCTCCGCGTAGCCGGACTCCTCCGTGAAGAAGGTGATCCAGGCCTTCGCGGCCTCCTTGGCGTCGGAGTTCTTCGCGATGGCGTAGCCGTAGTCGCCGTCGTTGGTGGCGAACTGCTCGCCGTCGACGTTGGCCGGCCAGGCCATGTAGCCGATGTCGTCGGCCGACGCGCCCGCGTCGACCGCGGCGGCCCGCATCTGCGAGATGGCCCACGAGCCGAGGATCATCGCCCCGACCTCACCGGTGCCGATCTTCGTCTTGGAGGTCTCCCAGTCGGTCGTCAACGGATCGGGCTCGGTCAGCCCGGCGGCCACCGTCTCGAACAGCAGCGAGTCGATGGCGTAGATGTCGGTCCCCTCGGTCCAGGGCGCGGGGTTCTGGGCCATGTTGATCGCGGCGTCGACATCGTTGGTGATCGCGCCGAGGTTGCCCATGCCCTGCGAGATGGGCCAGCCGTCCTTGTAGTTGGTGTAGAGCGGGATGGCGCCGGTCGCCTTGACCTTTTCCATGGCGTCGAGCCACTCCTCCTCCGAGGTGGGCAGCACGTCGATGCCGGCCTCCTCGAAGACCGCCTTGTTGTAGACGATGCCGTTGGCGTTGCCGCCCGAAGCGATGCCGTACTGCACGCCGTCGAAGCTGTGCTTGGCGGTGTAGCGGTACTTCTCCGCGAACTGGGCGGTATCACCCAGGGGCTCGAAGAACTGCTCGAACTGGCCGGGCTTGACCGCGGCCGGGATGGCCAGCACGTCGCCGTAGCGGCTGCCGTTGAGGCGGGTCTTGATCGAGTTCTCGTAGTCGTTGACCGCCTCGAACTCGACGGTGACGTCCGGGTACTGCTCCTGGAACTTCTTCGCGTACGCGTCGAACGTGCCGTCCGAGACGAGATCGGTGCGGTTCGTGAGCACTGTGAGCTCTCCGGAGACAGCGCCGCCGGCGCTTTCCTCGGGCTCCTGGGCCGCGCCGCCGGAGCACGCGGTCAGCGCTAGTGCCGCTACTGCCGTCAGCGCCATCAGGCGCAGGGGTGTCGTCGTTGCCATGGTGGTTACTCCCTCGTAGTCCTGCCCGGTCCGGCGAGACCGTTCTCGCGCCGGGTAATGACATCGTAAGACAGCAGCAGGCATTTTGTAAAGCGCTTTAGTTCATGGAGTTTCGCAAGCATTCGTTGCAGATAAGCCCAAATACCCGGAGGCAGCTGCCTGCTTGCGCAATGTCCCACGGTGTCATCTAGGATGGAGGCGCTGACAAGGGAGGGACCATGGCGGTTCAACAGAGGGCCACGCTGGCGGACGTGGCACGCCTGGCGGGCGTGAGTTCGAAGACGGCCTCGCGGGTCTTCAACGAGCGCGCCCTGGTCAGCGAGGACACGGCGGACCGGGTCATGGAGGCCGCCACGCGCCTGCGTTTCCGGCCCAACACCATGGCGCGGAACCTGAGGGCCGGCGGCGCCACCCGGACCGTCGGCCTGATCGTCGGCGAGCTGGGCAACCCCTTCTACTACAAGGTGGCATCGGGGTTGGAGAAGGAGCTGAGCCGGCACGGCTACGCGTTGGTGGTGGCCAGCACCGACGACACCGCCGAGGGCGAGGCCAGGGTGGCAGACGCCCTACTCGGGCAACGGATCGACGCGCTCCTCATCATCCCCGTCGCCGATGACCAGTCCTATCTTGAGGGCGAGCGCCAGCTCGGCACCCCCATCATCGCCATCGACCGCCCGGCGTCGAACCTCGTGGCGGACTCCGTGGTGCTCGACAACCGCCGCGGGGCATACGTGGCCACCCGGCATCTCACGGATCAGGGGCACCGCCGGATCGCCTACGTCTGCAACCCGGCGGGGGTCTACTCGCAGGCCGAGCGGCTGGCCGGATACCGGCGCGCCATGGCGGAGGCGGGGGTGGACGACACCTCTCCGTACGAAGCGCTGGAGGACGACCGAGCCGTGACCCCGGAGAGCATGGTCCGCGCGCTGCTGGAGTCGGAGGCGCCGCCCACCGCGATCGTCGCCGGCAACAACCGGGTCACCGTCGGCGCGCTTCGGGCACTCAAGGACCTCGGCGACACCTCCACCGCCCTCATCGGCGTCGACGACTTCGACACCGCCGACGTCATCGGCGTCACGGTCGTGGCCTACGACCCCACAGAACTCGGCCGCGCGGCCGCCGAGGTGGCCCTCGAGCGGATGCAGAATCCCACGGCCACCCCCCGGCAACTCATCCACCCCACCTGGCTCATCGAGCGCGGGACGGGCGAACGACCACCGAAGGACCTGTCATGACCGTGATCACCCGCAGCGGTGTCTCCCTCCTCCTGCACGCGGACGGCCCGGGCCTGCCCGCCGTGCAGCACTGGGGCGCTGCCCTCGACGGCGCCGTCGGCTCCCTCGACGCGATCGGGGCAGCGCTGAACCGCCAGACTCCCCCGGCCACGCTGGACGCTGCCTGGCAGACCTCCTTGCTGCCGGCGGAAGGCGACGGTTGGGCCGGGCGGCCCGGCCTGCAGGTGCACCGCGGCGGGCGGCTGCTCAACCCGCGGTGGACGGTGACATCCACCGTCGACGACGGCACCTGCGTGACGCTCACGGCTGAGGATTCCTCGGGCGGGCTGGAGCTGGTGTCGCGGCTGGAGGCCGCCGAGGCGGGGGTGGTGTGGGTGTGCCACACGCTGCGCAACAGCGGGGACTCGCCGCTCGGGGTGGACTGGCTGGAGGCCACGCTGCCGGTGCCGCGGTCCGCCACACACCTGACCACGCTCGATGGGCGCTGGTCGCGGGAGAAGCGCCCCGTCACCACGCGGGTGCCCGCCGGCTCGACGGTGCGGCAGACCCGTCGCGGACGGCCCGGGCACGACTCACCGACGTTCCACCTCCTGTCCGAGGGCGAGCCTCGATGGCACGAGGGCCGGGTCTGGGCCGCGCACGTGGCCTGGTCCGCGGACGTCACCTACCGGATCGATCGGCTGACGGAGGCGGTGCCGTCGATGGGCGGCGGGGAGATGCTGCGTCCGGGTGAGGTCGTGCTGGCGCCCGGGGAGGCGTACGCGGCGCCGTCGGTAGCGTTCGTGTTCTCCGACTCAGGTATCGACGGCGTGGCGGACCGGGTGCACACGTGGCTGCGGTCACGTCCGGAACACCCGACGGGCCCACGGCCGTTCACCCTCAACACCTGGGAGGCGGTCTACTTCGACCAGGACCCGGCACAGCTGCGGGCGCTCGCCGACCGGGCGGCCTCGGTCGGCGTGGAGAGGTTCGTGCTCGACGACGGATGGTTCCTCGGCCGCCGCGACGACACCACCAGCCTCGGGGACTGGACGGTGGACGCGGCGGTCTGGCCGGAGGGCCTGCGGCCGCTGGCTGACCACGTGCACGGGCTGGGGATGCAGTTCGGCTTGTGGTTCGAACCGGAGATGATCTCCGCGGCCTCCGAGCTGGCCCGCGCGCATCCGGACTGGTTCCTGCACGACGCCCGCCACCTCGCGCACGATCCGGGGCTCTCGTGGCGCACCCAGTTCGTGCTGGACCTGGCCAACGCGGAGGCGTACCGGCACATCATGCAGCGGATCTCCGCCGTGGTCGGCGAGGTGGGCGTGGACTACATCAAGTGGGACCACAACCGAGACCTCGTCGAGCCCATGCACGCCGGTCGCCCGGGAACGCACGCCCACACGCTGGCGGTCTACCGGATGATCGACGAGCTGAAGGCCCGGCACCCCGGGCTGGAGATCGAATCCTGCTCCAGCGGCGGGGCGCGCACAGACCTGGGCATCATGGCGCACTGCGACCGGGTGTGGGCGAGCGACTCCAACGATCCGGTCGAGCGGCAGGACATCCAGCGCTGGACCGGGGTGCTGCTGCCGCCCGAACTGGTGGGCGCGCACGTGGGGCCCACGGAGTCGCACAGCTCGGGCCGGGTGACCCCTCTGGGGCTACGGGTGGCCACCAGCCTGATGGGCTCGTCGGGCCTGGAGTGGAACATCCTCGACTGCACGCCGTCGGAGCTCGAGGGGGTGGCGGCGTTCGCCGCCCTCTACAAGGAGCTGCGGCCGCTGATCCACACCGCTCGGGTGACGCACCCGCCGCTGACAGATCCAGCGTGGCGCGTGACCGGGTTCATCGGGCAGGACCGCGCCGAGGCCGTGGTGGTGCTGGCGACGGTGGCGGGGCTCGAGGACTCGCGGGCCGAGCGGTTGCGGATCCCCGGCCTGGACCCGTCGCGAAGCTACCGGGTGCGGGTGCGGCGCGAGATCGGCGAGGCGAAGTACGGATGGGTGGTGCCGCCCTGGGTGAGCGCCGGTGAGGTGACCGTGCCGGGGTCGCTCCTGGTCGAGGTGGGCCTCCAGCTCCCGACGCTCTGGCCGATGCAGGCGCTGCTCCTCCACCTCGTCGCCGACGGCCCGGCAGAGGCTCGAGTGAGCTGAGACTCGTGCGGAGGACGGCTGGTCCGCCTCCACGTTCCTCGCTGGGGAGCCACTCATGTGCATCTGCACGGCCCAGGCTCTCCAGCGGGAAGGACGCCGGCGATGGCCCGGATCAGCCGACTGCGGGTGCGGGGAGGGCCTCGGCGAACCAGCGGGTGAGCGTCGCGGGGTGCGTGATCGCGGTGCCGACGACGACGGACCAGGCGCCGCGGCGCATCGCCTCAGCCGCGTCGGCGGGAGTGTGGAGGCGTCCCTCGACGATCAGGGGCCGGTCCGCAACCGCAAGCATCTCGTCGACGGCCTCCCAGTCCGGGCCGTCGGTCTTGGGCCGTTCGCCCGAGTAGCCCACCAGGGTGGTGCCGACGAGGTCGGCTCCCGCCTCCTGCGCGGCGACGGCGTCGCCGGCGGAGCCGCAGTCGGCCATCACGAGCACATCCGGGAAGCGCTGCTTGAGCCCCGCGATGGTCTCGGCGAGGGAGAGCCCGTCAGGACGCGGGCGGCGGGTGCCGTCGAGCGCCACCACCTCGCACCCCGTCTCGGCCACCGCGACACAGTCGGCCAGCGTCGGCGTGATGTAGACGCCCTCCTTGCCCACCTTGACCAGCCCGATGATGGGCACGTCGACGGCGGCGCGGATGGCGCGCAGGTCGTCCAGCCCCTTGGCGCGGATCGCCGCCGCGCCCCCGATCACCGCCGACTGCGCCACCTGGCTCATCGTCCGCGGGTCAAGCATCGGCTCGCCGGGATACGCCTGGCAGGACACCACCAGCCGGCCGCGGATCGCCTCGGTCACGTCACTCATCTCAGTCCTCTCGTCGTGTCCGTGGATGGTCCACGGCTCAGTCCACCCGCGCGCCGACGGCGTCGAACACCGTGCGCGCGGCCCCCAGGATCGCGGCCTCGGGCCCGAGGGCCGCGGGCTCGATGGCCAGGCCCTTGAGCACCGGCACCACCTCGCCGCGACACGCGTCGCGCAGCGGCCCCCACCACTCGTCGCCGGCGCGGGCCACTCCCCCGCCGATCACCACACATTCCGGGTCCAGCACCGTCGCGACACCGGCGATCGCTCGCCCCAGCGCGACGGCTGCCGCCGCCACCACGCCCCGCGCGGGCTCCGCGCCAGCGGCGGCCAGCGCCATGATGGCCGGCCCCGTCAGCGCCCCGCCCGCGACGGCGGCGTACGCCCGCTCGATCGCCGGCCCCGCCGCGACGGCCTCCAGGTGCCCCTCGACCCCGCACGGGCAGCGGAGCCCCTCCGCGCCGGGCGTGGGGATGTGCCCCATCTCGCCGGCCACGTGGTGCGCCCCGGTCCACAGCCGGCCGTCGAGCACGACGGCGCCGCCCACCCCGGTTCCGACGGCCACCATGAGCATCGATGAGCGCCCCCTGCCGGCGCCGAGCCACGCCTCGCCCAGCGCGTGGGCGTCGACGTCGTTGCGCACCTCGACGGCGTGGGCGTCGCCGAAGCCGAGCCGGGAGCGCAGCCCCGCCGCGACATCGGTGCCCACCCAGGAGGCGAAGGTGTCGGTCGCGGAGATGATCGACCCGCGGGTCGCGTCCACCACCCCGGCGGTCCCGACGCCCACCCCGGCCACGTCGTCGAGCCCCTCCACGGCCCTGGCGACCAGCGACGCGACGGCGTCCAGCACCGCCTCGCCGCCGTCGAGCGCGGGCGTGGGCGCGGTGAGCGCCTCGCCCATGGTCCCGTCCGGCGCGACGACCGCCACCGCGATCTTCGTGCCGCCGAGGTCGACGCCAACGGCCCTCACTGCAGGAGCCCCACCTCGACGAGGATGTCGCGGATGGCGGCGGTGTCGTCGTCCGTGAGGCCCTCGAGCGGCGCGGGCATCGCGGCGGAGTCGATCACGCCGAGCAGCGCGAGCGCGGCCTTGAACGCGCCGATGCCGCCCGCGTCGCCGGAGCGGCCCTGCGGCACGAACGCGATGTCGAACAGCCTCGCGATGCGGTTCTGCTCGTCGCGGGCGGAGGCCCAGTCGCCGGCCCGAGCGGCGTCCCGCAGGCGCGTGTAGGCGGCGGGGTCGACGTTGGCCAGGCCGGGGACCGCGCCGTCGGCGCCCAGCAGGTACATGCCGTCGACCATCACCTCATGGCCGGTCAGCAGCGCCAGGGGGCGGCCGGCGCGCTCGTTGGCGGCCACGAGGCGGCGGAAGCCGACGTCGTCGCCGGAGGAGTCCTTGACGCCGGCGATCACGCCGTCCGTGCCGAGGCCAGCGGGCTGGATCAGACGCTGGCGCCGTCGGTGGTGGAGCGCATGAACGCGGCCGCGGCCGAGGAGCTGGGGCAGCTGTGTGACGCGATGGCCGCGCACAGCTCACGCGACGAGGCGTTCGCGGCCGAGGACCGGGCGTTCCACCTCACGCTGGCCTCCCTGCTCGACAACGAGCTGTACGAAGACCTGGTGGGGGCGTTCTGGGATGTGCACACGCGCCTCGCCCCCCGGCTGGGCGTGCCCACCCCCCGCGACATCTCCGACACGGTGGATGCGCACCGGGCGATGTTGGACGCCGCCGTCACCGGAGACCTGGAGGCCTACCGGGCGGCGGTGGAGAACCACTACGCGCCGCTCTTGAGGGTCCTGGATTCCGCCCCCGCCTGACCTCGCACGCGCTGCCGATCGCTCCCGCAGCGGCTCCGCATACCCGCCCAAGTCCTCGCGGGTCGCGGATGCGGTGTGCGAGGATGCCGGGTACGCCTCGTGGCGCGCGAGCCGCCTCGCACTCCGCTGAACGACTGGAACAGTGGCCGCGCGGTGGCCCACGTGCGCCGGGGCACCCCCGGGAAGCGAGCGAAGGAACCACGGAACAATGAACTGGATCGAACTGGTCGGCTACATCGCCTCGGCGTTCGTGGTGCTGTCCTTCGCGATGAGTTCCATCGTGAAGATCCGCACCATCTCGCTGGTCGGCTCCGTGTTCTACGTCGCCTACGGCGTGCTGATCGGCTCGATCCCGATCATCCTCGCCAACGCCACCATCGTCGTGTTCCACTGCATCGCGCTGTACCGGGAGTTCGGCAGCAGGTCCGAGCTCGGCGCCACCCCCATCGCGCCCGACGCACCCTTCCTCGTCGACTTCCTGCACTCACACCTCGACGACATCCGCACGTCCCAGCCCGAGTACGAGCAACGTCCGGCGGACACCGCCTTCGTCCTCATGCGGGAGGGGATGCCGGCGGGCGCGGTCCTGGGCACGCGCGACGGCGACACCCTGAGCCTCACGCTCGACTACGTCCTGCCCGCCTACCGCGACTCCCAGCTGGGCAGGTGGATCTACGGGTCGCGCACCAGCGCGCTGCGTGCCCACGGCATCCGGGAGGTGACCGCCTCGCCCACCACCGAGGCCCACCGCCACTACCTCGAGCACGTCGGCTTCGAGCGTCGCGGCGAGGCGCTGGCCAAGACCCTCGCCTGAGCGCGGAGGAGGTCCCCCAGTCCGGGCGTCCGCGCTCAGGGAGGGGTGGGGTGGTGGCTGATCCTGGCAGTTCTCCGCGGTCGAAGCCCACCGCCTCACCCACTGCAGGCCGCCGAGGCACCGCTCTCACCCCAGCCGCGACACCAACTCCGCCACGAGCTCGCCCACCCGGAGGTCTTCGCGCGGGACCCCGGGGCTGAAGCCCATCCGCACCACCACCAGGCCGGCCGACGGCACCACGTACAGCCGCTGACCGTCGTGCCCATTGGCCGAGTAGGCGTCAGCGGGCAGCGACTCGTCGACGAGCGACCCGTCGGGCAGCTGGTTCACCCACCATCCCGCCGCGTACCCCTCCTCCTCGCTCTCGGCGACCTCGGTCACCGTCGTCGAGTCCGCCATCCAGCCCTCCGGCAGCATCCGCGCCCCCTCCCAGACGCCGTCCTGGAGGGCGAACTGGCCGATGCCCGCCCAATCCCGCGGGGTGGCCCACAGGTAGGAGCTGCACACCGGCAGCCCGGTCGCGTCCGCCTCCCAGACCGCCGACGACAGCCCCAGCGGCGCGAGCAGCTCCCGCCGCGGCAGGTCCGCGCCCACCCCCGCCCGCTCCGTCAGGACCGAGCAGAGCAGGTTCGTGCCCCCGCTGGAGTACTGCTGATAGGTGCCGGGCGCGTGCGCCGACGGCAGGCCCGCGACATAGCCCGCCATGTCCTCCTCCAGGTAGAGCATCCGGGTGATGGGCGTGCCCAGGTCGTAGGTCTCGTCCCATTCCAGGCCGCTCGTGCCGCGCATGAGGTGGTCGACGGTGATGTCGCGGCGGGCGTCCGTCCACTCCGGGCGGAGCGCGGCGTCGTCCACCGCGACACTCCCCTTCTCCACCAACACCCCCGTCAGGAGGTTGGCGACGCTCTTGGCCATGGACCAGCCGAGCTGCGGTGTCGCGGCGGTGAACCCGTCGGCGTAGCGCTCGGCCACCAGCTCGCCGTCGTGGAGGACGACGACGGCGCGGGTGCCCAGCTCGTCGCGGGCGGCGGCGTCGAGGTCGTCCCCGAACGCCCGGCCGACGGCGGCGTCAATCTCCGGAGAGGGGGCCGGGGCGGGCGCGGAGGTCAGCGCGTTGGGGCTGATGGGCGTCGGCTCGCCCAGGTCGGGCGCGGCGTCGGCCAGCGTGCAGCCGAAGCCGTCGGCGTACCAGGCGCGCTGGGCGGCGAGCGCGCCGAGCACCGTGGTGCGGGCGCCGTCGTCGGTGGTGCTGGTGCGCAGGTACGGCACGAGCGGGTTGGGCGGCAGATCGTCTCCGGCGGGCCGGTCCGCGAGGTGCGTCAGCGCGCACGCGTTGTGGGCGGCGTAGCCCGTGCCGGTGAGGAGGAGGGGGCGCGCGTACCAGTACCCGGCCGTCCCCGCCGCGAGCGCGACCACGACGACCCCCACCACAACCCTGACCACCCACCGACGCATGGCCCGAATCTAGCCCCAGGGTCCCGGACGCGGGGCCGGGGAATCGTGATCGGTGGCGCCGCGACCGCGGGTCAGGAGGGGGTCCCTCCCTCGACGGCGTCGAAGGGGTCAGCGCCCTCGTCGGCGAACCAGTCGTAGCGAACGGTCCCGCCGCCCGACCCCCACAGCGACGGCGTGGCGGTGTGCAGCCAGTCGAGCGGCTCCACTCCCCCGGGCGTCCCGCCGTCGAGCGCCGTCCGCAGCGCGTTCGAGAGGTCCTCGTCGACCCGATCGGTCCTCGTCGCGGGGTCCACCGAGACGAACAGCGCGGTGCCCGAGCGGGCGATGAGGTCCAGGAACTGGCGGTTCTTCGCCCAGTCCGTCCCGGGCGTGCTGGGCACGCAGTCCGCATCGACGGTGAAGAACCGCCCGTGCTGCGCCGCTCGGAACGCCAGCGTGTTCACCCCCACCCGGCGGGTCCTCTCCCACACCAGGCCGGAGGTGTCGTCGCCCGTGCGCTGCGCCTCGACGAGACCGGCCGCCAGGTGCCCGACCACGTTGCACCCGAGCACGACGCCGTCGTCGCCGGCGGCCTCACGGATCGCGCTGTAGAAGTCCACCAGCACCTCGGCGGTGGTCCGGGTCCTGTCGTGCACGTGCACGCCGTCGGCGACGGGCCGCGGCCCCATCGTCGGGCCCCACTGGCCGAGCGCCTCGAACGTGGAGAAGTCGTGCTTGATCAGCTCGAAGCCCCAGCCGCGGATGCGGCGGACGTCGGCGGCCACCCGCTCGAGCGTCGTGGGGTGGCTCGGGTCCAGCGCCCATCCGCCCTCCCATGGGCGCAGCCCACCCAGGTCGGGTTCCCAGCGGTGCTGGAGCGGCCGGAACCAGATGCCCGGCCGCACCCCCTCCGCCGCGATCCTCGCCGCCACCTCGGCCATGTCCGGGAACTCGACCGGGCGGCCGACGTCCCACGGGCCTCCCGACGCGGGCAGCCCGTCGGCGGTGCCGTCGAGGCTCCAGCCGTCGTCGACGACGCCGAACGGGCGGACGGGATGGTCGCCGACGAGCTCGGCGACGGTGCGCGCGTCGCGGACGACCGCGTCGGCGTCGAAGTCGCGGCCGTAGGCGTAGTACCAGTTGTTGGCTCCGACGAGGGGGCCTGTGGCGCGAGGGTCGCGGCAGAGGGCCGCGGCGAGCCCGCACTGGACGGCGAACGGGGCCCCGCCGTCGACGAACCGCACGACGGCGGCCGGCAGGGTGCGGTCGCCGAGGAGGACCGGGTCCGAGCCGGCGCGCACGTCCATCCAGAGGGAGACTCCGGCGTCGTCGACGGTCCAGAAGGCGAAGGCGCCTGCCCGCACGTCGACGCCGCCGCCCCAGGTGGACCCGGCCGACGGCGAGTGGACCAGCACCATCCACGGGTGCGGAACCTCGGCGCGCAGCGGCTGCCAGCAGGTGTCGCCGTAGGTGCGTTCCCAGGCGTCGCCGAGGACGAGCGCGTCGGCGGGGAGGTCGCGGCGCCAGCGGAGGTGGATGCGGCTGAGTTGACGCCCGGCGGCGGCCGCGACACTGACGGCCAGGCCGTCGCCGTCGGCACGGAAATCGACGGCGACGCCCGCGGCCTGCGGGCTGCCCCAGGCGTCGCGGGGCCCGGACTGGACGCGGACCAGGTCCGGCGTCGGAACGGTGGTGATCATGGTGGGTCCTCCCGGGGTGGTGGTTTGAGCCGATGGATGGGTTCGCGGCGAGGCTCACGCGCGGTTCCCGCGGGGAGCCCGCCGCGAACCCATCCATCGGCTCAACTCCCCCCACCAGCCAGGCCGGACAGGCGAGGGGCCGGGCGGTCGCCCGCCCGGCCCCTCGTCGATCAGTGGATCAGTGGTTCAGTGGATCAGCCGTTGAACAGGGCGTTGACCTGCTCGTTGGCGGCATCCAGGGAGTCCGCGTCCGCCGCGCCGGTGAACACCGCGTCGACCGCCGGCTGCATGATGCCGGTGATCTGCGAGGCGTAGTCGGTGATCGGGAAGAGGAACGTGGTGCCCTCGTTCACGTGCACCAGGAACGGCTCCACGTCGATCCCGCGCTCCGCGAAGGCGGCCTGGGCCTTCTCGGTGGCCGAGGGGATGGCCGGGAAGACGACGCCGGCCTCGCCGACGAGGTCCTGGCAGGCAGCGGAGCCCAGGTACTCGACCCACTTGATGGCCGCGGCCTTGTTGTCCGAGCCGGACCACACCGAGTCGGCCAGGCCGTTGTACATGGAGGCGCGCTCACCGGAGGGGCCGACCGGGGTGGGGGCAAGGCCGGTCTCGATGCCGGTGTAGCCGAACATCTGGTTGATCATCCACGAACCGTTGGTGATCATGGCGTACTTGCCCGCGCCGAAGATGTCGCCGGAGCTCTGGCCGGTGACGGCCTCGACGGTGGGCATGTAGCCCTTCTCGGCCAGCGACGCCATCCAGGAGATGGTGTCCTTGAACTCGGCCGCGTCGTAGTTGTACTTGGTGCCCCAGGGGTTCTTGTCGGTGATGGTCCACCCGGTGGTGCCGGAGTACATGCTCCACTGGGTCTGGCCGTTGCCACCGCCCGAGCCGCCGTCCAGGCCGAGGCCGTAGACCGCGACCCGATCCTTGTCGAAGCCGGGCTCGTCGCCGCGCACGCCGTTGTTGTCGATGGTGAGGTGGGCGATCATCTCCTCGTAGGTGCCGCCGTCCTCGGGGTTCCACTCGAGGGTGGCCAGCTCGGCCTCGTCGACGCCGGCGTCGGCGATGAGGGCCTTGTTGTAGAAGATGGCGACGGTGTCGAAGTCCTTCGGCAGGCCGTAGCGCTCGCCGTCCTGGCCCACCCAGAGGTCCGCGAGGCCCTCCTGGTAGTTGGAGACGTCCACGCCGTCGGCGTCGAGGGTCGCGGTGAGGGGCTGCAGCTGGCCCTGGGTGACGAACTCGGGGTACTTGGACAGGTGGTTGGTGAACACGTCCGGGGCGGTGCCGGCGACGAAGCCGTTGGTGATGCCGGACCAGTAGTCGTCCCACGCGTACTGGGTGATGGTCACCGAGACGCCGGACTCCTCCTTGAAGTCCGCGGCGCACTGTTCGTAGGCGGGCTTCTGGTTGTTGTCCCAGAGCCAGTAGTCGATCTCGCCGGAGGCCGCGCTGGTGTCGATGGCGTCGCCGCCGCCGCTCGTGGCGGCGGGCTCGGTGTCGCCGCCGCAGGCGGTCAGCGACAGGGACAGGGCGGTGACGGCCGCGAGGGCGGTGCCGGCCTTGCGGAGGGTGAACTTCGGCATTGCATTTCCTTTCAGGAAGGGTGGGGAGAGAGGACGGACGGAGGACGGAGGCGGCTGGATCGGGCTACTTGCTGCCCGAGTAGCCGATCGAATCGATGATCTTGCGGGCGAAGGCGAAGAACAGGATGAGGACGGGGATCGCGGCCACCAGGGTCGCGGCCATGAGACCTGCCCAGTCCGGCGAGCCGGCGGGGGTCTGCGAGCGGAACACGCCGAGCGCCACGGTGAGCACCTTGGTGTTCTCCGAGTTGCCCACCAACAGCGGCCAGAAGTAGTCGTTCCAGGTGCCGATGAAGGTGAGGATGGCCAGGGTGGTGATGGGGGCGGTGCTCATCGGGAGGATGATCCGGAAGAACGTGCGCCAGGGGCCCGCGCCGTCGAGCGACGCCGACTCCTCGATCTCCCGGTTGATGCCCAGGAAGAACTGGCGCAGGAAGAAGATCGCGAACGGGGTCATGAGGAACGACGGGAGGATCATGCCGGGGAAGGTGTTGAGCAGCCCGAGGTTCTTGATGAGGATGAAGTTGGGCAGGCTGGTGAAGATCGGCGGCACGAGCAGCGCGCCGAGGAAGATCCCGAACACGACGTTGCGGCCGGGCCAGCGGAGCCGGGCGAAGGCGTAGGCCGCCATCGCGGAGAAGAACACCTGGCCGATGGTGACGGCGCCGGCATAGATGACGGAGTTGCGCAGGTAGAGCCAGAAGTTCACCGACGCCCCGGAGCCGCCCTCGGCGATGGCCTCCTCCTGGGTGGCCAGGCCGAGCACGCGCCTGAAGGCGCCGAGGGTGAAGTCCACCGGGAGCAGCGACGACGGGTCCGACGACAGGGACCTGGTGGTGGACAGCGCGGTGCGGAGCATCCAGTAGAACGGGAAGAGCGACAGGATCAGGAAGGCGATCATCGCCGTCCAGGCGAGGATCCGTCCCGCGCTCCACTTCTTCCGGGCGCGCTTGACGGGCGCCTCGGTGGTGGTGTCGGCGTGAGCGATGGTGTCAGCGTGATTGGCCATGACGGGTCTCCTTACGCCAGGTCCGACTCGCCGGCGCGCAGCATCCGCAGTTGGATGGCGGCCAGGGCGGCGAGGATGATGAAGAGGATGACGGCCAGCGCGCTGCCGTACCCGAACTGACCTTCACCGAAGGCCTTCTGGTAGATGTAGTACTGCATCACGCGGGTGACGTTGACGGGCCCGCCTCGCGTTGTCACGGCCACCGTGTCGAACACCTGGAACGAGCCGGTGACCGTGATGACCAGGATCATCGCCAGCACGGGGCGCAGCAGCGGCAGCGTCATCCGCCAGAACGACGTCCACTCGGACGCGCCGTCGATGGCGGCGGCCTCGTAGATGTACTTGGGGATGGTCTGCAGGCCTGCGAACACCAGCAGCGCGGTGTAGCCCATGTGGCGCCACACGTTGACGAAGGCGATGGTGGGGATGGCCCACATCTCGTCGGCGAAGAAGGCGATCTTGGACAGCCCGAGCCACTCGATGGCCTGGTTGATGAGGCCGATCTGGTAGTCCAGCAGCCAGAACCACAGCATGGCGGCGATGACGTTGGAGATCAGCCAGGGCAGGAGCAGGGCTCCGCGCAGGGCGATCGACTTGGTGAGCCGCTGCATCATCACGGCCAGCAGGATCGCGATGACGGTCTGGAAGCCGATGTTGAGGATCACGTAGCCCGTGGTCACCCACATGGCGTTCCAGAACAGCGGGTCAACGGCGATCTTCTCGAAGTTCTCCGTGCCGATCCAGGTGGGCGTTCCCAGGATGTTGTACTGCGTGAAGCTGAAGTAGACGCCGCGGATGGCCGGCACGAGGTAGAACACCACGAAGCCGACGGCCGCGGGAAGGATGAACAGCATCGCCGTGCCGAGCTCGCTCCTGCGCTTGCGGCCCGAGTCGAGGCCTTTCTCGATGGTTCCTGTACTCACCACATTCCCCTCTTTGGGATTGGCCCCCGGCATCTCTGACGGGGTTGTGCGGGTTTGCATGATGGAATCTACACGCGTCACATCGGGAGCGCAACATCCCGTTATCGAATCGTTATCGGGCAGAATTGACGCTTGCGCTGGCACCCACCTGGGTGCAACCATGATGTCTACATGCGTAGATGATCGACGGACACCGCAGTTCCACGCCGCGCCGGTCACTCCCCACCAGCACCGCCCAGATCCAGGAGGATCCTCACCATGAGCCATCGCGTCCACGCGTTCGTGACCCTGTCCGCCGAGGGGGTCGGCGTCGTCGTCGACCTCACCGACGGCCGGCTCCCCGCACTCCTGCACTGGGGCCCGGAACTCGGCAGCCTCACCCTCCACGATGCGGCCGCGCTCGCGCTCAGCGCCGTCCTGCCGGTGGCCCCCAGCATGGTCGACGACCCCACCCGCCTGGCGATCCTCCCGGAGCACTGGGCGGGCTGGATGGGCCGCCCCGGGCTCAGCGGGTCCCGCGCCGACGGCGCCGCGTGGTCGCCGAAGTTCGTCACCCACACCCTCCTCGTCGACGGCGTGGAGACCGACGCCGGGGCCGAGCAGGCCACCCTCGTGGAGCTGGGCCTGGGCAGCCTCACCGTGCTCGCCGCCGACGACGTGGCCGGCCTCGAGCTGGCGCTCACCCTCGAGCTCACCCCCGGCGGCGTGCTGCGCAGCCAGGCTCGGCTCACCAACACCGGCGACGACGACTACCGCGTCGACGACCTGATCCTCGCCTACCCCGTCCCCGCCGTCGCCTCCGAGCTGCTGGACCAGGCGGGCCGCTGGGCCAAGGAGCGGGTGCCGCAGCGCCGCGCGTTCACCGTGGGCGCGCACGTCCGCGAGGGCCGCAAGGGCCGCACCGGTGCGGACGCCGCGACGGTCCTGCACGCCGGCGTGCCCGGGTTCGGCTTCGCCGACGGCGAGGTGTGGGGCGTGCACGTGGGCTGGTCGGGCAACCACACCCACCTGGCGGAGCGGAACTTCACGGGCGAGCAGGTCATCGGCGGCGGCGAGCTCCTGCTCCCCGGCGAGGTCACCCTCGCGCCGGGCGCAGCCTACGAGTCCCCCTGGCTGTACGGCTCCTACGGCGTCGGCCTCGACGAGGTGGCGCGCCGCTTCCACCGTTATCTGAGGTCGCGGCCGCAGCACCCGTCGACGGTGCGTCCGGTGACCATCAACGTGTGGGAGGCCGTGTACTTCGACCACTCCCTCCAGCCGCTGCTGGAGCTCGCGGAGAAGGCGGCCGCCGTCGGCGTGGAGCGCTACGTGCTCGACGACGGCTGGTTCGGAGGCCGCCGCGACGACCACGCCGGCCTCGGCGACTGGGTGGTGTCCCCCGACATGTGGCCCAACGGCCTGCACCCGCTGGTGAACCGGGTCACGGAGCTCGGCATGCAGTTCGGGCTGTGGTTCGAGCCCGAGATGGTCAACGTGGACTCCGACGTGGCGCGGGCCCACCCCGAGTGGATCATGGCCACCGGCTCCCGGCTGCCGGTCGAGACCCGCTTCCAGCAGGTGATCAACCTGGGCATCCCCGAGTGCTACGCCTACATCCGCGACCAGATGCTCGCCATCCTGGCCGAGTACGACATCAGCTACATCAAGTGGGACCACAACCGCGACCTCGTCGACGCGGGCACCCACCCGCTCGGCCAGGCGGGCGTGCATGCCCAGACCCAGGCCGTCTACCGGCTGATCGACGAGCTGAAGGCCGCCCACCCCGGCCTGGAGATCGAGTCCTGCTCCTCCGGCGGCGCCCGCGTGGACCTCGGGATCCTGCAGCGCACGGACCGCGTGTGGGTCTCCGACTGCATCGACCCGCTGGAGCGCCAGCAGATGATGCGGTGGACCCAGCAGCTGTTGCCGCCCGAGCTGTTGGGCTCGCATATCGCCTCGGGCACCTCGCACACCACGGGCCGCACGCACGAGCTCAACTTCCGCGCCGCCACCGCGATCTTCGGTCACCTGGGGATCGAGTGGGACCTGCGTCAGGCGTCGGAATCCGAGCTGGAGGAGCTCACCGAGTGGGTGGCATTCCACAAGGAGCACCGCTCACTGCTGCACGGCGGCGACCTGGTGCGGCTGGACTTCCCCGACGAGTCGCTCACCGCCACGGGCGTCGTCGCGCCGGACCGGTCGCGGGCCATCTTCTCCTACGCCGCCGTGTCGACGTCGGTGACCAGCCTCCGCGGCCGGCTCCGGATGCCGGGGCTGGACCCGAAGCGCCGCTACCGGGTGTCGCCTGCGCTGGTGGGCCGGGTCCCGTCAGGGCTGCGCCCGCCGTCGTGGTGGGGCGTCAAGCGCGACATGACCACCGAGACGGTGGACCTCACCCACGGCCGCCCGCCGAAGCTGGTGCCCGTGGCCGACCAGGCAGGGGTGGTGCTGCCCGGCAGCGTGCTCGCGTCCGCCGGTCTCATGGAGGCCTCGGTGCACCCCGACCACGCGCTGATCTACCTGGTCGAGGCCGTCGACTGAAACGTCGTGCGGCCCATACCGGCCGCGGCCCTACGCTTGTCCACACCAGAGTTGAAAGGAGTGCGATGTCCAGCGAAGCGGCTCGCGTTACGCGCGGCGCCACCCGCGACGACGTCGCGCGCCTCGCGGGCGTGAGCTCCGCCGTCGTCAGCTACGTGGTCAACAACGGTCCGCGGCCGGTGGCCGAGGCCACGAAGCAGCGGGTGCTCGACGCCATCGACAAGCTCGGATACCGCCCCAACGCCGCCGCCCGGTCGCTCATCATGGGCCGCTCCGACCTCGTGGGGCTGATCGTCCCAGACGTGCGCAACCCCTACTTCGCCGCGCTCGCGCAGGCGGTCGAGGTGGAGGCGCGCGCCCAAGGCGTCAACCTGGTGCTGGCGCAGGGCTCCACCGGGCACCTGTCGGCGCTCATGGAGTCGCTGAGCGGGCACCTCGTGGCGGGGATCATCACCGCCGCCGTCCCGGAGGGGGCGGCGCTCGAGGTGGTGCTCCGGAACAAGATCACGATGGTGCGGTTGAGCCTTGTGCCCCCGGACGTCGACATCACCTCGGTGCTCCCGGACTTCTACGGAGGGGCGCGGGCGGCGGTGAGCCACCTGGTCGAGGTGCACGGGCATCGCCGCATCGCGTTGGTCTCGGGCTCGGACACGCCGACGGACCACAGGGTGCTCGACGACCGCGAGCGGGCCTGGCGCGACGTGCTCGCCGCCGCGGGCCTTCCCACGGACGCGATCATCCGCGTGAACTGGTCGCTGACCGCCGGCCGCGAGGCCGCCGTGGCGCTCGTGCGGGACTTCCCGGACTGCACCGCGGTGTTCACGATGTCGGATCAGCAGGGCATCGGCCTGATCGCCGGTCTGCACGAGCTCGGCAAGGCCATCCCGGGCGACATCGCGATCACGTCGTTCGACGGCTCGCCCGAGGCCGAGTTCACCTATCCGCCGTTGACGACGGCGAGCGTGCCGATGGCGGCGATGGCGAAGGCGGCGGTCAGGCAGCTGCTCCACCCCGGCGGCAGGGGCCAGGTGTTCGCCCCGGAGCTGATCCTCCGCCGGTCCTGCGGCTGCTGACCCCCCTGCGCACACATCCCGGGGCCCCGCTGGCCGAGGCTCGTCGCTACGCTCTGCACACCTCAACCAGCGGGTTACCGCTGAGGCGCAGCTCCGGGCCTTCCCCGCTGCCTGAGGCGCGGCCCCTCACCGCTGGCTGAGGTGCCGCGAAGCGGCCTCGAAGCCTGAGAAACGCAAGCTGACAAGCAAAGTCTCTGCGGTTTCGAGGCTCGTCGCACGCTCCTCACACCTCAACCACCGGGGGATGACTCAGAGCGCACCTAGCCGCTCGTCCAGCCGCGACCTCACCTCGGGCGGCACCCCGAACAGCACGTCCGCCAGCCGGCACCCCTCGGTCCACGACGTGCGGCTGAAGAAGCCCGTCGCGTACCCGGGAGCGAACGCGGTGAGCTCGTCCCGGATGGCCGCGACCGCGGCAGGCCGGTCCACCAGTTCCGCCAGGCTCGAGCGCACCGACAGCACCCTCGTCGGCTCACGGAACAGCGGGAACTCCCCCTCGAACCGGTGCTGCCCAGACCCGACGACGACCGTCTCGGACCCCGGCAGCCGTACCTCGGCCGTGGCGTTCGGCGGCACCACGACGTCGGCCACCAGCGCCTCGCCGTCCCGCCGCCACGACACCGACGCCCGCCCGTACGGCGTGTCGTGCTCCGCCCGCGCCCAGTCGATCCCCGGCACCGGGGTGGGCTGCACGAGCAGCACCGAGCCGCCCGGCGCCAGCGGCGACAGCCCGGCGAGCGAGCGGTGCAGCCAGTCCGCGACGGAGCCGAGCGCGTAGTGGTTGAACGACGTCATCTCGCCGGGGTTGATGGACCCGTCGGGCAGGATCGAGTCCCAGCGCTCCCAGATCGTCGTCGCGCCCATGGTCACCGGGTAGAGCCAGGAGGGGCAGTCGGTCTGCAGCAGCAGCCTGCCTGCAGCCTCGGCGTGGCCGGTGTCGGTGAGCGCCCCGAGGATGAGCGGTGTGCCGACGAAGCCCGTCGCGATCCGGTAGCCGGCGGCCCGGACGCGCTCCGCGAGCCGGTCGCCGAGCGCCTGCCGGAGCGCGGGCTCGGTCACCAGGCCGAACCCGATCGCCAGGGCGTAGGCCGTCGGCGCGTCCGACATCATGCGGCCGGCGGGCGTGACGTACGCGGCGCGGAAGGCCGCGGCCACCCCGTCGGCGAGGGATCCGAACCGGGCGGCGCCGTCGTGGCGGCCGAGCACCTCCGCCGCGTCGGCGACCACCCGGCAGGACCGCGCGACGTACGCCGTCGCGACGATGTCCCGCGACACCTTGGACTCACCCGGCGCGTCCGGGGGCGACGTCGGGTCCAGCCAGTCGCCGAACTGCATCGACCCCTCCCACAGCAGGTCGTCGCCGGCCTGCTCGAGGAGCCTCTCTGCCCAGGCCCGCATGGAGTCGAACTGCTCGGCCAGCACCTCGCGGTCACCGAAGCGCTGCCACAGGGCCCAGGGCACGAGGGTCGCGGCGTCGCCCCACGCGGCGGTGGGCTTGACCTCGTCGGCCAGCGCGTCGGGGATGACGAACGGGACCAGCCCGCCGTGCGCGGCCTGCTCGACGGCGAGGTCCCTCAGCCAGTCGGCCAGGAACCCGTCGCAGCCGGCCAGCGTCGTCGCGGTGGGCGCGAACACCTGGATGTCGCCGGTCCAGCCGAGGCGCTCGTCGCGCTGGGGGCAGTCGGTGGGCACAGACAGGAAGTTCCCGCGCATCCCCCACACCACGTTCTCGTGCAGCCGGGTGACCAGGGGATCCGAGCATTCGAAGGTGGCCGTGAGCGGCATGTCGGTGTGCAGGACGCGCGCGGTGAAGGCGGCCGGCTCGACGTCGCCCGGCCAGCCGGAGACCTCCACGTAGCGGAAGCCGTGGAACGTGAACCGCGGCTCGAGCTCGACGGGGCCGCCCGGCACGGTGAACGTGTCGGTCTGGACGGCGTCGCGGAGCGGCCGGGTGCCGAGCTCGCCGTGCTCCAGCACCTCCGCGTGCCGGAGCGTGACGACGGTGCCCGCCGGGAGGTCCGCCCGGACCCGGACGCGTCCGACGAGGTTCTGCCCGAAGTCCAGCACGGTGGCCCCCGACGGCGTGGCCAGAACCTCGCGCACCGGCACCTCCTGCGTGCACCGCACGGGCGGGGCGAGTTTGGGCACCGGCGTCAGGGCCACCTCCTCGACCCGCACCGGAGCCCAGCCGAGGGGATCGGCACCGGCCAGGTCCCAGCCAACGAGTCGCCTCCGGAGGTCGACGGTCTCCCCGCGGTAGATGCCCGAGTCGACGATCTCCAGGTCGCCGCGGGCGGACCACTCCGGGCCGGTGGCGATCACCCGCTCGGAGCCGTCGGCGAAGCGGAGATGGAGCTGGGCGGCGTAGCTCGGCTGCTCGCCGTAGACCCGACGGGGACGCCCGAAGAACCCGTAGGCCTCGGTGCGCCACGCGCCCGCGAGCGTCACGCCGACCGCGTTCGCCCCCGCGGCGAGGAGCGCCGTCACGTCGTGCGAGGCGAACACCAGCCGCTTGTCGTACGAGGTCCAGCCGGGCGCGAGGATGTCGTCGGCGACGGCGGCGCCGTTGATCGTGGACTCGTGGGCGCCGAGTGCCGTGGCGTAGAGGACGGCCTCCACGGGCGCCTCGGGCAGCTCGAACTCGTGGCGCAGCCAGGCTGGCTGCGCCACCCTCGACGGCTCGGCCAGCCCGACGAAACGCGCACACCATTGGCCGTCGGCCAGGAACCCCGCGCGGACCTCCAGCGGGTCGCTCCACGGGGTGACCGAGCCGTCCGCGCCCGCGGAGCGCACCCGAATCGTCCGGCGCTCCCGCGGCGCAAGCGGGGCCAGCGGCCACGGCACCCCGTGCGACGCGGGACCCTCGAGGCGCACGACGGCGTCACCGTCGTGGATCTCCGCCCACGCCTGGGACCAGCCGTCGCGCACGCCCATGGTCCGCCAGCTCAGGGACGGGGTCGCAGTGGTGGCAGTAGCGTCGTGGTGGCGCGACAGCAGCAGGCTGACAGTGGGGTTCTCGGGCATGGATTCCTCTCGCGGGCCGGCGCGACCGCGCGCCGTCGCCCCCACGGTACGTGAGCCGTTGAAAATATTCCAGTATCAATATTTTGTTGCGCGGTGGGCGGCCGTCACAGCTCGACGGTGACCATGCCCTGCATGTAGCGGCGCACGTCCTCGACCATGTCGACGCCCTCGAGGTCGTTGAGCCACAGCAGCTGAAGCCCCTCGACCATGGCGGTGATGGAGATCGCCGCCTTGCGCGGATCCACCTCGTCGCGCAGCATGCCCAGCGTCCGCATGTCCTCCAGGGCCCCGGACGTCTCGCGCACGATCATCTGGAACCGGTCGCGGAAGTGCTGATGCGCGGGGTGGTCCGGGCTGGTCGCCTCGCCGGCGAGCACGGTATAGAGCCTGATCAGGTCACGTTTGTCGTTGTTGCGACGAGAGATCTCCAGCAGGCCACGCAGGAACTCGACGTCGCGGCGGCCGCCGAGGATGTCCTGGGCCGTCTGGTCCCGCCTTTCGAACACCGCCACGAGCATGGCCAGCTTGGACTCGTAGTGGTGCAGGATCCCCGGCTGGCTCATCCCGGCCTCCCGAGCGATCTCGGTGATGGTCGCGTTGGTGAAGCCCACGCGCACGAAGACCCGGAACGCGGCGTCGAGGACCTCCTCGCGCCGCTGCGCGCTCTTGCGGTACTCACCCCGGACCCCTGCCATACCGGGACCTTAGCACCGCGGAATGAAAATATTGACCTTCACAGATTTTCGTTCTACAGTCCTCTCAGCGAGCGGGTGACCCGCCGCAGACTTCACCGACGAAGACCCCCCAGAAGGGAACCCATCGATGTCCCGCATCCTCAAGGCGATCGCCCTCGGCGGCGCCGCAGCCCTCGCCCTCACGGCGTGCTCAAGTGGCAGCGCCTCCACCCCCTCGTCCACCGGCGACGCCTCCACCTCCGGGGCGGCAGCCGCCGGGCGCGCCGCCAAGCTCACCATCGGCGCCGTCGTCGACGTCGCCACCTGGAAGGCCGCCGACGCCGACTGGGGCAACACCGCCACCTACTACATGGCCGTCTACGACACCCTGCTGCGCACCGCCGCCGACGGCACCGTCGAGCCCGGCCTCGCCGAGGAGTGGAGCTACGACGACACCATGACCGAGCTCACCCTCGAGCTCCGCGACGGCGTCACCTTCACCGACGGCACCGAGCTCACCGCGGACCTCGCGGCGCAGAACCTCCTCCGGTTCCGCGACGGCGCCTCGCCGAACACCAGCAACCTCTCCGCCGTGACCGACGCCACCGCCGTCGACGAGGACACCCTGCTGGTGTCCCTCGAGCAGCCGGACCCGGCGCTGCTGACCTACCTCAGCCAGAACTCCGGCCTCGTGGCCGCCGCGTCCACCTTCGACGCCGCCGACGCGCAGACCAACCCCGTCGGCTCCGGCCCCTACGTGCTCGACGCGGCGGCCTCCACCATCGGCTCGAGCTACACCTTCACCGCGCGCGAGGACTACTGGGACGCCGACATCCAGCACTACGACGCCCTCACCATCAACTACTACGCCGACGCGTCCGCCCTGCTCAACGCCCTGCGCGACAACCAGGTGGACATCGCCAACCTCAACTCGGTGAGCCAGATCCCCGACGCCGAGTCCGCCGGCTACACCATCAACCAGGCCCCGGTGAACTGGAAGGGCCTGATCATCGCCGACCGTGGCGGCCAGGTCAACGAGGCGCTCGCCGACGTCAAGGTCCGCCAGGCCATCAACTACGCCGTCGACCGTGAGGGCCTGCTGCAGGGCCTCGAGTCCGGCTACGGCGAGGTCACCACCCAGATCTTCGGCCCCGGCACCGAGGCCTTCATCCCCGAGCTCGAGGACGCCTACCCCTACGACCCGGAGAAGGCCAGGCAGCTGCTCGCCGAGGCCGGCTACCCCGACGGCGTGACCATCGTGATGCCGCAGACCGGCTTCGTGCCCCCGTCGGAGCCCGAGCTGATCGCCGGCGTGCTGGCCGAGTCCGGCATCACCATCGAGTACGAGCAGGCCGGCGAGGGCTTCATCGGAGACCTGCTGGGCGGCAAGTGGGCCATGTTCGCCTTCGGCCTCAACCAGGAGCCGATGGCGTGGATGACCTACCAGCTGGCGATCTCCCCCGGGTCCGCGTGGAACGTCTTCCACCAGCCCGACGAGACCGTCGCGGCGCTGTCCGAGCGCATGCGCCTCGGCGGTGACGACGCCGACGCCGCGGCCAAGGAGCTCAACGAGTACATCGTCGAGCAGGCCTGGTTCGCCCCCTTCTACCGGGTCCTCGGCGTCATCGTCACCAACGACGCCACCACCGTGACCATGAAGGACGGGCAGGCCGTGTCCAACCTCTGGGACATCGTCCCGGCCTGATCCCTCGAGAACCCTGGAGGGCGTACACATGCTCACGTTCATCGCCAAGCGGCTGCTGACGGGCCTCGGCCTCGTCGCCGCGCTCAGCGTGCTCACCTTCTTCCTGCTGCAGTTCGGCAGCTCGGACACGGCGCGCCACATCGCGGGGCAGACCGCCACCGAGGAGGCAGTGGCGCAGGTGGAGGCACGGCTCGGGCTCGACAGGCCCGTGCTGGAGCAGTTCGCCTCATGGGCGGGCAACGCCCTCCAGGGTGACCTCGGTCTCTCCTGGTTCAACGGCCAGCCGGTGACCGAGGCGGTCTTCTCCCGCATCTCGGTGACGGTGTCCCTGGCCGTCGGGTCGGTCCTGCTCACCGCCGTGATCGGCATCGTCCTCGGAGCGCTCGCGGCCACTCGCCGCGGGTGGCTCGACAGGACGGTGCAGGTCATGGCGGTCGTCGGCCAGGCCATCCCCGGCTTCCTCATGGCCCTGTTCCTCGTCATCGTGTTCGCCATCAACCTGGACTGGTTCCCGGCCACCGGCTACACGAGGTTCGCGGACTCCCCCACCGCGTGGCTGCAGTCCATCGCGCTGCCCATCATCGCCCTCACCGTCGGCTCCATCGGCGGGGTGGCGCAGCAGGTGCGCGGCTCCATGATCGACGTGCTGGGCCGCGACTACGTGCGCACCCTGCGCAGCCGCGGCCTGCCGTCGCGGCGGATCGTCTACCGCCACGTCCTGCGCAACGCCGCGGGCCCCGCCCTCAGCATCCTCGGCCTCCAGTTCGTCATCCTGCTCGGGGGCGCGGTGATCGTGGAGCAGCTGTTCTCCATCCCGGGCCTCGGTCCGCTCGCCCTGACCAGCACCTCCAAGGGCGACCTGCCCGTCGTCCTGGGCATCGTCATCGTGACCGGCATCATCGTCACGCTCGTGAACACCCTCGTCGACATCGCGCAGGCGTGGGTCAACCCGAAGGTTCGGCTGTCATGACCACACCCCTCACCCCCGCGGCGGCCGTGCCCGTCGAGACCCGGGCCGCCCGCGGCAGCCTGCTCCGCCGCCTGATGGTGCACCCCCTGGGCGCACCGGCCCTGGCCTTCCTCGCCCTCGTTGCCGTCGTCGCCGTCATCGGCCCGTGGGTCGCGCCGAACGACCCGTCGGCCACGTCGCTGCGTCACATCTTCGCCCCGCCCGGCGGAGAGTTCCTGCTGGGCGGCGACTCCGCCGGCCGCGACATCTACTCCAGGCTCCTGGTCTCGACCTCGTTCAGCGTCGCCGGCGGCCTGCTCGTCGCAGTGGTGGCCTCGACGATCGGCGTGACGGCCGGCCTCATCGCCGGCTACTTCGGCGGCTGGGTGGACTCGCTGGGCTCGTGGTTCACGGCCCTGACGATGTCGCTGCCGTCCATCATCGTGCTGATCGCCGCCCGCTCCGTCGTGGGGCCGTCGATGTGGATCACGATGGCCATCTTCGGCGCGTTCATCTCGCCGGTGTACTACCGGGTGGTCTACAACTCGGTGCGGGCCGTCCGCGGCGAGCTGTACGTCGACGCCGCCCGGACCTCCGGCCTCTCGACGACGCGCATCATCGGCCGGCACATCCTCCTGGCCGTGCGCGCGCCAGTCATCCTGCTGACGGCCGGCATCATCGCGGCCGGCATCGGCATGCAGGCCGGGTTCGACTTCCTGGGCCTCGGCGACCCGACCATCCCCACCTGGGGCCAGATGCTCAACGAGGGCTTCTACAACATCAACCGCTCGGGCCTGTTGGTGGTGTGGCCCTCGCTGGCGCTGGGGCTCACCCTCATCGCCCTCACGCTCCTGGGCACGGCCGTGCGCGACGAGCTGGAGGGCACGGGCGAGACCAGGCGCCTCCGGGCCGCGTGGTCTCCCACCGCCGAGCCCGCTCCCGCCCCGCTGACCCACGACGCGCCCCCCACCGGCCCGCTGCTCGAGGTCGAGGGCCTGGCCGTGGCGTACCAGGGCAGCGCGGCCTGGACCACCGTCGTGCACGACGCCCGCCTCTCGGTGGCGCCGGGCGAGACCCACGGCCTCGTCGGCGAGTCTGGCTCCGGCAAGACGCAGACCGCGTTCGCGATCCTCGGGCTCCTGCCCAGCGGGGGATCCGTCGTCGACGGCTCCATCAGGTTCGACGGGCAGGAACTGACCGGGCTGTCGTACGAGGAGATGAACCGGCTCCGCGGCAGGCGCATCGCCTACGTGCCGCAGGAGCCCATGACCAACCTGGACCCGTCGTTCACCGTCGGCTCCCAGCTCACCGATCCGCTCGTCATCGTGCTCGGCATGTCGCGGGCCGAGGCGAAGGAGCGCGCCCTGTCCCTGCTGGCCAAGGTCGGCATCCCGGACCCCCGACGCACCTTCGACTCCTACCCGCACCAGCTCTCCGGCGGCATGGCGCAGCGCGTCCTGATCGCCGGGGCGGTGGCCTCCCACCCAGACCTGCTCATCGCGGACGAGCCCACCACGGCCCTGGACGTCACGGTTCAGGCCGAGGTGCTGGACCTCCTGCGCGACCTGCAGGCCGAGCTGGGCATGGCGATCCTCATCGTCACGCACAACTTCGGCGTGGTGGCGGACCTCTGTGACCGCGTCTCGGTCATGCGGCAGGGCGTCATCGTCGAGAACGGCCCCACCGTCGACGTGTTCCGCGCCCCGCAGCATCCCTACACCCAGTCGTTGTTCGACGCGATCCCCACCGGAGCACCCCGATCCGCCCTGCCGGGCGTGACCAGCTCCGTTGGCCTCGGCACCGGGAGCCTCTCATGACACAGCCCCTGCTCACCGTCGACGACCTCGTCGTCGAGTACCCCGGTCGCGGCTTCCGCGCCTCCCCGTTCCGTGCCGTGAAGGGCGTCAGCTTCGACATCCGCCCCGGAGAGACCGTCGGCCTCGTGGGCGAATCGGGCTCCGGGAAGACCACCATCGGGCGCGCGATCCTCGGCCTGGCGCCGGTCTCCGGCGGCACGATCGGCTTCCGGGGCGAGGACATCAGCCACCCCACGCCGGCGCGGCGCCGGGAGCTGACCCGCGACATCCAGGTGGTCTACCAGGACCCCTACTCGTCGCTGAATCCGTCGCTGACCATCGGCGACTCGCTCACCGAGCCCATGATCGTGCGGAAGACGCCCAAGAAGGAGGCCGAGCGGCGGGTCCGCGAGCTGCTGGACATGGTCCGCCTGCCCGCCGACGCCGCGCAGCGGATGCCGCGCGAGTTCTCCGGCGGCCAGCGGCAGCGCGTCGCGATCGCCCGGGCGCTGGCGCTCGACCCCACCCTGATCGTCTGCGACGAGCCCGTCTCCGCCCTCGACCTGTCCACGCAGGCCCGCGTCCTGGAGCTGTTCCTCGAGATCCAGCAGCGCACGGGCGTGGCCTATCTCTTCATCTCGCACGACCTCGCGGTCGTCCGGGAGATGTCGCACCGCGTGGCCGTGCTCCTGCACGGGGAGATCGTCGAATGGGGCGACGGCGACACCGTCACCTCCGCCTCCGAGCACCCCTACACGCAGCGGCTGCTGCTCGCCTCACCGGTGCCCGACCCGCTGCAGCAGGCCCAGCGCCGCGCGGACCGTCAGCGGCTGAAGGCCGTCCACGCCGAGCAGGACCTCCAGGCCGCGCTCTAGACCCCTCGGGCCTGCGCCTCCGGGCCCCGCGCTCCCCCTCCCCTTCCCCCTTCCCACCGTCGTCAGAGAGAACTCCAACACATGAGCCAGATCAGCATGCCCTCAACCTTCCTGTGGGGCGCGGCCACCGCCGGCCACCAGGTCGACGGCGGCGACGTCGACTCCGACACCACCTTCCTCGAGAACGTCACCCCGACGGTGTTCGCCGAGCCCGCCGGCGTGGCGTGCGGCGCCTGGGAGCGGTGGGAGACCGACCTGGACCTGGCCGTGGGCATGGGGCTGAACGCGTTCCGCTTCTCCATCGAGTGGTCGCGGATCGAGCCCCGGCAGGGCGAGATCGACGAGGCCGCCGTCGCGCACTACTCGGCGATGCTCGACGGCTGCCTCGAGCGGGGCCTGGCGCCGCTGGTCACGCTCAGCCACTTCACGCTGCCGCACTGGTTCGCCGCCCGCGGCGGCTGGTTCGCCGCCGATTCCGCGGAGCTGTTCGCCGGGTACTGCCGGCTCGTCACCGAGCGCCTCGGGGAGAGGTTCGCGCTCGTCGTCACGCTCAACGAGCCGAACCTGCAGCACGTGCTCGCCGACATGCTGCCGGCCGCCGTCTGGGAGTTGAGCGCCGCCACCCTCGACGCCGCCTCGGCCACCGCGGGGGTGTCACGGTACCGCTCGGGCAACGTCGCGAAGCTCGAGGAGATCGCCGGGCTCGAGGACGGGTTCGCGGCGGCACACGTCGCTGCCCGGGCCGCCGTCAAGGCGGTGCGGCCGGACCTGCCGGTCGGGCTGTCCATCGCGGTGGCCGACGACGTGGCCCTCCCCGGCGGCGAGGCGCACCGCGACGCGGTCCGCGCCGCCTGCTACGGCCGCTGGCTGGAGCTCGCGAAGGACGACGACTTCGTCGGGGTGCAGAACTACGAGCAGGTCCGCTACGACGCCGACGGGCGCCTCGCGCCCGCGCCCGACGCCGAGCTCAACGGCATGGGGTCGCCCATCTCGACGGAATCGCTCGAGGGCGCGGTCCGCTACGTGGCCGAGGCGACGGGCGTCCCGGTCCTGGTGACGGAGCACGGCCTCTCCACCGAGGACGACGCCCAGCGCTGCCGCTTCCTCCCCGAGGCGCTGGCAGGCCTGGACCGTGCGCGGGCTGACGGTGTCGCGGTGATCGGCTACTGCCACTGGACGTTCCTGGACAACTTCGAGTGGGTCTCCGGCTACGGCCCGAAGTTCGGCCTCCACGCCGTCGACCGCGACACGTTGGAGCGCACCCCGAAGGACTCGTCGCAGGTCTACGCGGCCGAGATCGCGGCCCGCTCGGCCGTCTCCGCGTAGCGCCCCGTACAGTGGTGGTTTCCGGACGGTCTAGCCGCCGGAAGCCACCAGATGTTCGGCGACCATCAACTCGACGCCCAGCGGGCCCGGGTTGTACGCCACCTCCCAGCGGATGCCGTCCGGGTCGGCGAAGTACCCGCTGTAGCCGCCCCAGTCGCGCTGCTGCCCCGGTGACACCTCAGATGCCCCCGCCGCCTCCGCCTCGACGAGCACCCGGTCCACCTCCTCGGGGCTCGGCACGTTGTGCGCGAGCGTGAGCGGCACGAGCCCGTCGCCACGGCTGATGGGCCCCACCTCGGCCTCGAACTGGTCCTCGTCCCACAGCGACAACACCAGCGTGGGCGAGAGCCGCACCATCACGATGCCGTCGGCCTCCAACGCGGGAGCCCAGCCGAGGCCGTCGACGTAGAAGCGACGGGCGGCCGCGACGTCGGTCACGGCCAGGGTGATGAAGTTCACGCGTGCATCCATGCCCACGACGCTAACCCACTCAGCGCCGTCCCCGCAGGCCCCGCGACCGCCTCTCACGCGGGGGTAGCCTGAACTCATGAGCGCCGAAGTCGCCGCCTGCCGCCGCATCTCCGTCAAGCCCGGGGAGGCGGACGCCCCGCGCGTGGAGTATGCGGACGGCGTGTGGCGCATCCGCTCCACCGAGGCGGTCCGGCAGATCCTGCGTGAGCGCGACGCCACCGCCCAGGCCGGGTTCAACTCCGAGGCCATCTCCGAGGGCACGATGGCCAACGAGCCCATCCTGTTCATGGACGGGGAGCCGCATCGCCAGCAGCGCAGCAAGATCGCCCGCTACTTCGCCCCGAAGACCGTGGCGGACAGGTACCGCGGGCTGATGGAGTCGCGGGCCGACGCCCTCGTCGCCGAGATGGTCGCCGCCGGGAAGGCGCGGCTCGACGAGGTGTCGCTGCGCTACTCCACCGAGGTGGCCGCCAAGGTCATCGGCCTCACCAACTCCAACCTCACCCGCATGGCCCACAGGCTGGAGCGGCTGTTCGACCAGCCCTCCTACGACCCGGCCACGGCCGGCAGGGAGGGCCGCGTCAAGGCCACCGTCCGGCAGCTGCGCGGCAGCCTGCCCATGGCGTGGTTCTACGCCTGGGACGTCCGGCCCGCCATCCGCGAACGGCGGAAGGCGCCGCAGGAGGACGTGATCAGCCACCTGCTCAAGGAGGGCTACGGCATCCCCGCGATTCTCATCGAGTGCGTCACCTACGGAGCCGCCGGCATGGCCACCACGCGCGAGTTCATCTCCATGGCGGCTCTGCATCTGCTGCGCGACGACGCCCTCCGGGCCCGCTTCGTCGTCGCCGGCGAGGCCGAACGGTACGCCATCCTGCACGAGATCCTGCGGCTGGAGCCCATCGTCGGTCACCTGTACCGCAGGGCCCAGCGGGGCTTCACCTTCACCGACGGAGAGGAGACCCATGTGGTGGCCGACGGCGAGCTGCTCGACCTGTTCGTGCGCCAGGCCAACGCGGATCCCGCCACCGTGGGCGAGGCTCCGCTCGACCTCTGCCCCGCACGCCCCCTGCCCAGGGGCATCGGACCGGAGGTGATGAGCTTCGGCGACGGCGCCCACAAGTGCCCAGGCAACGCCCTGGCCATCCAGGAGTCCGACATCCTGCTCACCAGGCTGTTCGCCCACCCCGTCCGCCTGGCCCGCGAACCCCGCCTGGGCTGGGACGACATCATTTCCGGCTACGCACTGCGCGACGTCACCGTCACCGTCGGCTGACTGGCTCGGGTTAGGCGTGGTCGGGTTGCGACTCCTTGTCGCCCGTGCGCCAGGCTCGCCAGGCCCCGGTGGACCACAGCGCCCAGGCTACGAGCGCCGGTTGGAAGAGCAGGCGCACCAGCCGCGCGTTGTCGCTCGTGAGTCCGAACGCATCCGTGCCCGTCACGTACTGCGAGATGTTGCCCGGGAAGATCGCGACGAAGAACGCCGCCGCCGTCCATCCCACCGCTGGCCGAAGGCGGCGCGGCGCCAGGATCAGCGCCGCACCCAGGCCCACCTCGACCACGCCGGAGGCCACCACCACGAAGTCCGGGTCCAGCGGGAGCCACGGCGGCACCTGGGCCTGAAACTCTTCCCGCAGCGTGGTGAGATGCCCGATCCCGGCACCTACCAGGGCCCCGCCGAGGAGCACCCTCCCGGCAGTCCTGAGGAGGCCGGACTTCTGCCCCGCCGACGGGGTTGTGCGCGCTCTCTGTACTTCCACGCCTGAAGTATCGCGCACGCCTAAGATGCTTCTCCTGGCGCAGTCATGGCAGCCGCCGACGCGCCGCCCGGGAGGGACCTGACATGCATGACGCAGACCGCACCGCGCTCCTCGCGATCCCGCTCGTGGTGCTGACCGGGGCGCTCGTCGCCCTGGCCGGCAGCCAGGGAGGGGCCACCGTCGTCGGCATCCCCGTCTTCGCAGTGGGGGTGGCGGCGGCGTTCGTGATCCAGTGGGTGGTGTTCATCCCGTCGTTCGCGCGGCAGACCGAGCGGTTCTTCGACCTGACCGGCAGCCTGACCTACATCTCGGTCACCGTCATGCTGGCCCTGCTCAGCCGGGACCTCGACGCCCGGAGCCTGCTGCTGGCAGCCGTCGTGATCGTGTGGGCGGCGCGCCTGGGCACGTTCCTCTTCAGACGGGTGAGGAGCGCAGGGAAGGACGACCGCTTCGACGAGCTCAAGCCGTCGCTGCCCCGGTTCCTGCTGGTGTGGACGCTCCAGGGGTTGTGGGTCACGATGACCGCGGCGGCAGCATGGGTGTCCATCGCCTCGGGCACCAGGGTGCCGTTCGACGCCCTCGCGGCGGCCGGACTCGTGGTCTGGCTGGCGGGCTTCGGGGTCGAAATCGTGGCGGATCGGCAGAAGAGCAGGTTCAAGGCTGACCCGAGAAACGCCGGCCGATTCATCTCGACGGGGCTGTGGGCGCGGTCCCGCCACCCGAACTACTTCGGCGAGATCGTGCTCTGGGCTGGCGTCGCGATCATCGCCCTCCCAACCCTCGACGGCTGGCAGCAGATCGCGCTCGTCTCCCCCTTCTTCGTGGCCCTCCTGCTCACCAGGGTGAGCGGGGTCCCGCTGCTGGAGCGGAAGGCAGACGCGAGGTGGGGCGGACAACCCGACTACGAGGCGTACAAGGCGCGCACCCCGGTCCTCGTCCCCAGGCTCAAGTGAGCGGACCGCCAGCCAGCTCCACCCCGACGAGGGGCTCGAGGACGGCGACGAGGTGCGGTGACGCTGCGCCTGTTGGCTTGAACGGCCGCCACCAGCGGCCGAGGCCTCCACATCCTCGCCGGAGCTGGTCATCTCCCACCGTCATCGACGACGGCGAAAGCGTCAAGAAACAAATAAACCCCCCGACCAAGGGTCGGGGGGTTTATGTAAGTCCGGCGGCGTCCTAGTCTCCCACAAGGTCCCCCTTGCAGTACCATCGGCGCTGAGAGGCTTAACTTCCGGGTTCGGGATGGGACCGGGTGTTTCCCTCTCGCTATGACCACCGAAACACTATGAGGATAGCATTCGAAGCCTACGAAAAGCCAATATTGAATTATTGATTTTCGAGGTTCCCGACCGTATCCCGGGAACCTCACAGTGGACGCGTAGCATCTTTGTAGAAACAAGCCCTCGGCCTATTAGTATCGGTCAGCTCCGTGCATTACTGCACTTCCACATCCGACCTATCACCCCATGGTCTATAGGGGGCCTTACCAGATTAATCTGTGGGAGCCCTCATCTTGAAGCGTGCTTCCCGCTTAGATGCTTTCAGCGGTTATCACTTCCCAACGTAGCCAACCAGCCGTGCTCTTGGTAGAACAACTGGCACACCAGAGGTTAGTCCGTCCCGGTCCTCTCGTACTAAGGACAGCTCTTCTCAAGACTCCTACGCGCGCAGCGGATAGGGACCGAACTGTCTCACGACGTTCTAAACCCAGCTCGCGTGCCGCTTTAATGGGCGAACAGCCCAACCCTTGGGACCGACTCCAGCCCCAGGATGCGACGAGCCGACATCGAGGTGCCAAACCATGCCGTCGCTATGGACGCTCGGGCAAGATCAGCCTGTTATCCCCGGGGTACCTTTTATCCGTTGAGTCCTGGCGCTTCCATGTGCCACCAGAAGATCACTAGTCCCGACTTTCGTCCCTGCTCGAGATGTCTCTCTCGCAGTCAAGCTCCCTTGTGCACTTACACTCGAAACCTGATTGCCAACCAGGCTGAGGGAACCTTTGGGCGCCTCCGTTACCTTTTAGGAGGCGACCGCCCCAGTCAAACTACCCATCAGGCACTGTCCCTGATCCAGATAATGGACCTAGGTTAGATAACCAGAGTGACCAGAGTGGTATTTCAACGATGACTCCACCTGAACTGGCGTCCAAGCTTCAAAGTCTCCCACCTATCCTACACAAGTCACACCGATCACCAATACCAAACTATAGTGAAGGTCCCGGGGTCTTTCCGTCCTGCTGCGCGTAACGAGCATCTTTACTCGTAGTGCAATTTCGCCGAGTCCATGGTGGAGACAGCGCCCAAATCGTTACTCCATTCGTGCAGGTCGGAACTTACCCGACAAGGAATTTCGCTACCTTAGGATGGTTATAGTTACCACCGCCGTTTACTGGGGCTTAAGTTCAAGGCTTCGCCGTGAGGCTAACCCTTCCCCTTAACCTTCCAGCACCGGGCAGGAGTCAGTCCGTATACATCGTCTTTCGACTTAGCACGGACCTGTGTTTTTAGTAAACAGTCGCTTGGGCCTGGTCTCTGCGACCCTCAACGCTTTCGAAGTAAATTCTAATACGCATCAGGTCCCCCTTATCCCGAAGTTACGGGGGTATTTTGCCGAGTTCCTTCACCATGGTTATCTCGATCGCCTTAGTATTCTCTACCTATCCACCTGTGTCGGTTTGGGGTACGGGCGGCTCATATCTCGCTCACGAAGCTTTTCTAGGCAGCATAGGATCACTCTTACGGCCACAAAAGTGACCGACCCATCATGTCTCAAACATATAGAACGCGGATTTGCCTACGTTCCGTCCTACACACTTAGCCCGGGGATATCCAAACCCGAGAAGAGCTACCTTCCTGCGTCCCTCCGCAGCTTGCCTACTACAAGATTGGGTCACAGACTCAGCCAGCCACGATCCGAAGACCACAACCGACCTCGCATGCTTAGCATCACTCGCCTCAGCACGGACGATATTTCGCCGGTACGGGAATATCAACCCGTTGTCCATCGACTACGCCTGTCGGCCTCGCCTTAGGTCCCGACTTACCCAGGGCAGATTAGCTTGACCCTGGAACCCTTGGATATTCGGCGGACGGGTTTCTCACCCGTCTTTCGCTACTCATGCCTGCATTCTCACTCGTGTGCTCTCCACGGCTGGGTCACCCCGCCGCTTCACCGCGCACACGACGCTCCCCTACCCATCCACGCAGCCTTACGGCCTAAACACGTGAATGCCATAGCTTCGGCGGATAACTTGAGCCCCGCTAAATTGTCGGCGCAGAATCACTTGACCAGTGAGCTATTACGCACTCTTTCAAGGGTGGCTGCTTCCAAGCCAACCTCCTGGTTGTCTCCGCAACTCCACATCCTTTTCCACTTAGTTATCGCTTAGGGGCCTTAGCTGATGATCTGGGCTGTTTCCCTCTCGACTATGAAGCTTATCCCCCACAGTCTCACTGCCGCACTCTCACTTACCGGCATTCGGAGTTTGACTGATTTCGGTAAGCTTGTGGGCCCCCTAGACCATTCAGTGCTCTACCTCCGGTAAGAAACATGCGACGCTGCACCTAAATGCATTTCGGGGAGAACCAGCTATCACGGAGTTTGATTGGCCTTTCACCCCTATCCACAGCTCATCTCCTCGGTTTTCAACCCAAGTGAGTTCGGGCCTCCACGACGTCTTACCGTCGCTTCACCCTGGCCATGGATAGATCACTCCGCTTCGGGTCTAGAGCACGCGACTGAAACGCCCTATTAGGACTCGCTTTCGCTACGGCTACCCCACACGGGTTAACCTCGCCACGTACCACTAACTCGCAGGCTCATTCTTCAAAAGGCACGCCGTCACCCTTACAGGCTCCGACGGATTGTATGCGATCGGTTTCAGGTACTATTTCACTCCCCTCCCGGGGTACTTTTCACCTTTCCCTCACGGTACTTGTCCGCTATCGGTCACCAAGGAGTATTTAGGCTTAGCGGATGGTCCCGCCAGATTCATGCGGAATTTCAGGGGTTCCGCACTACTTGGGGTAACGCTCGAGAGTGAACAACTTACGTCTACAGGAGTGTTACCTTCTATGCTGTGGCCTTCGCAGCCACTTCGACTTCCCTGTCCATTTCTTACTCTCTGACCGCATGACAGCACGGTCCGAACGGCCCCACAACACCCCATGTGCAACACCTGTCAGCTATCACACACATGAGGTTTGGCCTCTTCCGCTTTCGCTCGCCACTACTCACGGAATCACAATTGTTTTCTCTTCCTGCGGGTACTGAGATGTTTCACTTCCCCGCGTTCCCTCCAACTACCCTATATATTCAGGCAGAGGTTGCCGGACATGACTCCGGTATTTCAAGGTTTCCCTATTCGGACATCCTCGGATCAAAGCTCGTTTACCAACTCCCCGAGGCTTATCGCAGGTTACAACGTCCTTCTTCGGCTCTTGGTGCCAAGGCATCCACCGATCGCACTTAGTAGCTTGTTAATCTACAAAGATGCTCGCGTCCACTGTGAAGTTCTCAAAATACGGGCGAGCCCACACCCAACCACCCACAAACAGATGATCAGACCTGGTCCGCACAGAAAAGCCGCCGCACAAGCGACCGACCCTTCAAAACCCAACAGTGTGCTTAACCCAACCTCCACCCGACCCACGTTCCACTCCCCCAAAAAAGGAGGTTGTACTAACGAACCAGACTTCTGACCAGGCATACAAAATCAATGTTCCACATTCCGGTGCCGGCCGCGCCGGGAACAGACGCCCCAGAACACGACCATGAGCCCCACCACACAGTGATGACGCTACAGGCTCCTTAGAAAGGAGGTGATCCAGCCGCACCTTCCGGTACGGCTACCTTGTTACGACTTAGTCCTAATTACCGGTCCCACCTTCGACGGCTCCCTCCACAAGGGTTAGGCCACCGGCTTCGGGTGTTACCGACTTTCATGACTTGACGGGCGGTGTGTACAAGCCCCGGGAACGTATTCACCGCAGCGTTGCTGATCTGCGATTACTAGCGACTCCGACTTCATGGGGTCGAGTTGCAGACCCCAATCCGAACTGAGACCGGCTTTTTGAGATTCGCTCACCCTTACAGGTTCGCAGCTCTTTGTACCGGCCATTGTAGCATGCGTGAAGCCCTGGACATAAGGGGCATGATGACTTGACGTCATCCCCACCTTCCTCCGAGTTGACCCCGGCGGTCTCCTATGAGTCCCCGGCATTACCCGCTGGCAACATAGGACGAGGGTTGCGCTCGTTGCGGGACTTAACCCAACATCTCACGACACGAGCTGACGACAGCCATGCACCACCTGTAAACCGACCAAAAAGGGGCATCCATCTCTGGATGTTTCCGGCATATGTCAAACCCAGGTAAGGTTCTTCGCGTTGCATCGAATTAATCCGCATGCTCCGCCGCTTGTGCGGGGCCCCGTCAATTCCTTTGAGTTTTAGCCTTGCGGCCGTACTCCCCAGGCGGGGTACTTAATGCGTTAGCTGCGGCACGGAGAACGTGGAATGTCCCCCACACCTAGTACCCACCGTTTACGGCGTGGACTACCAGGGTATCTAAGCCTGTTTGCTCCCCACGCTTTCGCTTCTCAGCGTCAGGAAAGGTCCAGAGAACCGCCTTCGCCACTGGTGTTCCTCCTGATATCTACGCATTCCACCGCTTCACCAGGAATTCCATTCTCCCCTACCTTCCTCAAGTCTGCCCGTATCAGAAGCAGGCTCAGGGTTAAGCCCTGAGTTTTCACTCCCGACGCGACAAACCGCCTACAAGCTCTTTACGCCCAATAAATCCGGACAACGCTCGCACCCTACGTATCACCGCGGCTGCTGGCACGTAGTTAGCCGGTGCTTCTTCTGCAGGTACCGTCACGTTAGCTTCGTCCCTGCTGAAAGCGGTTTACAACCCGAAGGCCGTCATCCCGCACGCGGCGTTGCTGCATCAGGCTTCCGCCCATTGTGCAATATTCCCCACTGCTGCCTCCCGTAGGAGTTTGGGCCGTATCTCAGTCCCAATGTGGCCGGTCGCCCTCTCAGGCCGGCTACCCGTCGAAGCCTTGGTGAGCCACTACCTCACCAACAAGCTGATAGGCCGCGAGTCCATCCATGACCGCCGGAGCTTTCCAACCAATCCCATGCGGAAAAGGCTCATATCCGGTATTAGCACCTGTTTCCAGATGTTATCCCAAAGTCAAGGGCAGGTTACTCACGTGTTACTCACCCGTTCGCCACTCGTGTACCCCCGAAGAGGCCTTACCGTTCGACTTGCATGTGTTAAGCACGCCGCCAGCGTTCGTCCTGAGCCAGGATCAAACTCTCCGTTGAAAAATATCGGAAACAAACCACCCCAAAAGAGGCAGCCCGCAAACCGTCACAAACAACTTCGAATCAAACACTGACCAAAATCCATCACTGGATCAATCAAAATTTCACTCAAAGAAACCCAACACGCAACCCCACAAAGAGGCCACGCGACGGGAAAACGCAAAACAAGACCACAAAGGCCCTGCAGTGCAATAAAAATTGGCATTGACTTAAAGCACACTGTTGAGTTCTCAAGATTCGGGCACTCCCAGACATCAACCACGAAACCGTGACATCCACCCTGGGGCAACTCGACCAACCTTACTCGTTCACCGATCAGCCTGTCAAATTCGCTTGACATCTTCTGAGCTTCTGCGAGTACTGCGAAATACCTTTTGACAAGGTGTTTCACCAGTTGTTTGCCGCCGAGGCGACTCGACCAACTTTACCCACACTCCCAGACACTGTCAAACCACCAGATCCAGACTGACCGCTGTTGAGTTATTCGCCTTTCCTGACAATCAATTCAGACCTTGAGCGGGTTCAGGCAGAACGCACACTCGTCCGAAACGAAAGTAGTGGGGGCGGCCTCTGGTCCGTCCTGAACGTCCGGTGCACCAACAAGGCTCGGTGAACATTACACAGGGTCTTCGGTGCACGCAAGTCAGGCAGGGTGACGGTCGACCGCCGCACTCCGCAAGCCTGGGCATGGCCCCGAGCGGAGGCGGTGGCGCCCCTTTTCCACCGGCTTCCCCTGCCGCGCACTCGGTTGCCGTCAGCCCGGCGCCGACCTCAGCACGCCGGCTCGCGCCTCGAGGTGGTGGGCGAACTCGTCGGTCGCGGCGTCGACCTCATCCGCAGCTGCCGCGGAGAACGGACCCGCCGCAGCCTGAGCCGTCGCAGCCACGGCCACCACATAGCGGCCGGACGCGACATGGGCTGCGCCCAGCGCCTGCAGGACGGGCCTCAGCGAGTAGTCCAGCGCCAGTACGTGGGCGTGCGATCCCCCGGTGAGCAGCGGTAGCACCGTCTTGCCCCCCAGCCCGGCCTTGGGCAGCAGGTCCAGGAACACCTTGAGCAGCCCGGAGAAGGATGCCTGGAGCACCGCCGAGGACACCACCACCGCGTCTGCGTCCGCCACCGCGGCCAATGCAGGCGCAATCCCGGGGTGATCGACGTGGCGCCACAGCAGCGGCCCGGACGGCAGGTCGCGCACACGCACCTCCACCACCCGGTGCCCCCTGGCCCTGAGCCTGGTGGCGGCCCGGTCGCCGACGGCGTCGGTGACCGAGCCCTGCCGGAGCCCCGTCGAGACGTACACGATCCCAGCCCCGGGCGTGCTCATGGCCGAGTGACCTCCGGCTCCCCCAGTGCCAACATGAGCCTGTTGGCCCAGTTGAAGAACGCGGCGGAGTGGATGACGTCCGAGACCGACGCGTCGTCCAGGCCGGCCTCCCGGAGGCGGGCGACATGCTGGGGGCCGAACGCCACGGGCGTGGACGTCAGCGCCGCAGCGGCGGCCACGATCGCGTCCCAGCGCTCACCCAGCGCGGCGCCGGTGCCCTCGTCGAGCAACCGGTCCACGTCGTCGGGCCGCTTGGAGAACCGCGCGGCCAGCCTGGCGTGCACGGAGGCGCAGAACACGCAGCCGTTGGTGCGCGACACGGCTGCGGCAGCCAGTTCACGCTCCGCTCGGGGCAGTCCGTCCGCGGACTCGAAGATGTCCAGGTCCGCCCTCGTCCGGGCCTCGAGGATGTCCGGGTCGTCGGCGAGCAGCCGGAAGTAGGGGCTGGCCGCCCGCTGCGGCTGGACCAGCGCCTCCAGTTGACGCTGGGACAACTCATCCGGCGCGGCCGGCTCAAGGACCGGCAGCCACCCGAGCGCGGACCGGGTAAAGGCCGTTGGCCCGGCAACCCCCTCGCGGCGCTTCACCTCGACGCGATGGTCCGTCATGATGCTTCCTCCCCTGCGAGCACATCGAGGCCCGCGACCAGCCTGGCCTGGAAGGCCAGGAACGACACCAGCTGTGACCAGGTCACGATCTGAGCGCGGCCCCACCCCGCGTCGACCAGGCGATCGATCGTCTCCGGCCTGGCGTCCCGCGGATGCAGCAGGAGGAGGTGTGCGTACTCCAGCACGGCCGCCAGCGGCGCACCCAGAGCGGGTCTGTCGGCGTCCGGCACCTGCCACACGTCCCCCGTCACGTTCTCGTGCACCAGACCCGGCTCGCGGTAGCTCCCCCACGGCCCGCGTTGCACGGCGGCACCCAGGAGGCGCGCCACGAGCGCCTGGTCGTCGTCGGCGAGGCGCGAGGCCCGGTACTCGGCAGAGGGCGAGCAGGGCGCGATGAGTCCCGTCGCGAACGCCGCGACGAGCCACCGGTCCCTCAGCCAGATCCGGTTGCCCCCGCGCTCGAACAGCGCCTCCTCGGCCAGTTGGATGTGGGCGCGCGTGACCTCCCGCGATCTCCTGACGCCGTCGACCCGGCTCCCGGGGTCGATCCCGGCCAGGGCGTCGACCACGTCGACCGGCCCCGTCATGCTGCAACCCTCCGGGCCGACGCCTCGCCCCACCCGAGGGCGGGGGCGACGCGCTCAGCCAGCAGCTCGATCGACCGCAGGACCGCGTGGTGCGGCGCGTCGACCGAGTGCACCTGCGCCGCCACCTCCGTGGCGTGGATGAGCGCCTCATCGGCGGCCAGGGCCTCGGCGACCTGCTGCGGCGACCCCACGATGCTGTCGGTGGCCCGGATGAGTTCCGCCACAGGGGCGTCGGCCGGAATCCGGTCCCCGAAGGTCTTCGGCGAGGATGCGACCGCGTTGCGCAGGCCCTCGTCGGCCCAGCGGTACGCCTCGGCCGTGGTGTCGGCCACGAAGATGGTCCGCGACGCGAGCACCCGCGGCGCCGTTCCCGAGGGCAGCGCCGACCGGTAGGCCTCGATCACCGGGAGCTGAAGCTCCGCCAACGAGGCTCCTGGCACGTCAGAGCTCCTCGGCTGGGTGCGGGAGAGCATCAGCCCGTCTCCGTCCGCGCCCGCCCGTCGTCCACCCTCGACGGAGAACGTGGCCTGCCACACGCGCCCACCCAGGTGCGGGGCCGCCGGGTACAGGCGGTTGCCGGTGCCCCGGATGCCGTCCCCCAGCCACGCCGAGCGGAGGATCGCGAGCTTCTCCGCAGACAGGCGGTGCCTGTCTGCGAAGTCGAGCCCGAAGGCCGCGAACGACGCCGGATTGCCTCCCGTGGCGATCCCCACGTCGAGCCGTCCGCCCGACAGGATGTCCACCACCGCAGCGTCCTCGGCCGTCCGCACCGGATCCTCCATCGGGAGGCAGATGACTCCGGTCCCCAGCCTGATCCTGCTCGTGAGCGCCGCGATGTGGCTGAGCAGCACCAGCGGCGACGGCAGGCCGCCCTCGGCCCCGTGGAAGTGGTGTTGCGCCACCCAGGCGGTGGCGAAGCCGTGGCTCTCGGCGTGGATGACCTGCTCAGCGGCGATGCGGTAGCGCTCGGCCGGTGGCGCGTCGTCGAGGAGGCGTGTGAAGAATCCAAGGTTCGTCATGGGTGGTCCTTTCGTCAGCGGCCGGGGATGGCGGCCAGGAGCTCCGAGGTGTACTCGGAGGTGGGGGTGGTGAAGATGGCGTGGGTGGGGCCGGCCTCGACGACGCGCCCGGCCCGCATGACCGAGACGGTGTCGCTGAGGTGTGCCACGACGCCGAGGTCGTGCGAGATGAACAGGTAGGTCAGCGACAGCTCAGCCTGAAGGTCGGCCAGCAGCCGCAGAATCTGCGTCTGGACCGTCACGTCGAGGGCGGAGACGGGCTCGTCGAGCACCACCACGTCCGGGCGGAGGATCAGCGCCCTCGCGATGGCGACGCGCTGCCGTTGCCCGCCCGACAGCTCGCGCGGCAGGCGACCGGCGACCGACTGCGGTAGCGCCACGCGGTCGAGGAAGTCGGCGACCGCCTCCCGCCGCGACCTGCGGTCGCCGATCCGGTGGTTGACGAGGGGCTCCGCGATGATGTCCGCCACCCGCTGGCGCGGATCCAGGGAGGAGAACGGGTTCTGGAACACGAACTGCGCCCGCCTGCTGAAGTCGCGGGTGTCGCGGCCGCGCAGCGCCGTCACGTCGACGCCCGCGACACGCACCGAGCCAGACGTGGGGCGCTGGAGGCCGAGGACGGCGCGTGCCGTGCTGGTCTTGCCGGAGCCCGACTCGCCGACGATGGCGTGGGTGGTGCCCGACGGCACCCGCAGCGACACCCGGTCGACGGCGCGGAACGGATCCTGCCCCCGGCCGCGGCTGAACTCCTGTACGAGGTCGACCACCTCGATGGCGGCCTCCCGTTGCGGGATTCCCTCCTCCGGGGCCGTCCGGGACCTCACCCGTGCGCCCCCTCCCGCGATGGCCGCCGCCTCCGCCAGGAGGGTCCGCGTGTAGGGGTCCTGCGGACGGCCCGCCAGGGCATGGGTCTCCCCCTGCTCGACGACCCGCCCGTCGCGCATCACGACGATCCGGTCTGCCCGCTCCTGCGCCACCCCGAGGTCGTGGGTCACCAGCAGGACCGATGCCCCCGTCTCCTGCCGCAGCTCGTCGATCAGGTCGAGGACCACTCGCTGGACGGTGACGTCGAGGGCGGAGGTGGGCTCGTCGGCGATGATCAGCTCGGGCTCCATCGCGATCGCGGCGGCGATGAGGACGCGCTGCTTCATGCCCCCGGACAGCTGGTGCGGATACTGCCGCGCCCGGAGCTCGGGTTGATCGATGCCCACCCGCTCCAGCAGGTCGAGGACGCTGGCACGGACCGCCTCGCGGCTGCCCCACCCGTGGATCCTCAGGGCCTCGGCGAGGCTGGACCCGATGGTGGCCACGGGGTTGAGCGAGTTGTTGGGATCCTGCGGGACGAGGCCGATGCGCCGTCCGCGGACGGTGCGCAGCACGGCGTCCCGCTGCCCCGTGAGTTCCAGGTCTCCGAGCAGGACGGTGCCCGCGTCGATCCGGCCGTTGGACGGCAGCAGCCCGATGACGGCCTGCGCCGTCGTCGTCTTGCCGGAACCGGATTCGCCGACGATCGCGACAACCTCACCACGGCCGACGTCGAACGACACGCCGTCGACGACGGCGGAACGCTGACGCCTGGACTCGTAGGAGACGACGAGGTCCCGCACGGACAGCACCGGGGTGACTGGCCGCGGCGCCTCGGCGACCCGATCAGCGGTCCGATCGGCTGTCACGGTGGTCATGCGTGGGCTCCCTTCGCGATGGCGTGGCTGAGGTGGTTGGCGGACAGGACGACGGCGACGACCACGAGCCCCGGCAGAGTCGTGAGCCACCACGCCGTCCCGACATAGGAACGCCCCTCCGCGATGAGCAGGCCCCACTCGGGCGTGGGGGGCGGGGCCCCGTAGCCCAGGAACCCGAGGGTGGAGATGGCGAGGATCGCGGAGCCGAACTGCAGCGCGGCCAGCGCCACGACCGGCGTGAGCGAGTTCGGCAGGATGTGACGGACCAGGACGGAACCGAAGGTGCCGCCCAGGCCGAAGGCGGCCTCCACGTAGTCGGTCCGGCGCACCCTGATGACCTCGGCGCGGGCGAGCCGGGCGAACACCGCCACCGATGTCACCCCGACGGCGAACGCCGCGTTGGTGGTGCCGAAGCCCAGCAGGATGATGATGCTCAAGGCCAGCAGGAGGCCGGGGATGGCCAGGAGGACGTCCACCAACCGCATCAGGACCGCGTCGGCGGCTCCCCCGAGGGATCCGGCGAGCAGCCCCAGCGATGTGCCGACGGTGAGCCCCACGCCCACGGCGACCAGGGCGCCGCCGAGGGAGTGGATGGCGCCGTGGACCACCCTGGAGAACAGGTCGCGGCCGGTGGCATCGGTTCCGAACCAGTGTGCGGCGCTGGGTGCCTGGAGCGCCTGCGCGGCGGTCCCGGCCAGCGGATCGACGGAGGTGATGAGTCCAGGAGCGACGGCCGCGGCGACCGCCAACGCCAGGACCCCGACGGACAGGGCCAGCGACGCCCTGACCCGTGGCCGTCGAGCCTGCTGGGAGGACCGGGCCGCGGGCCGTTCTGCGCGACGTAACCCCTGGAGCGTCCCCACGACGGGCGTGCGGGCTACGGAGTCGGTCATGCGGCCGCCCTCACTTCGATCCTCAGGCGCGGATCCACGAGGGGAGCGATCAGGTCCACGGCAAGGTTGACGGCAACGAACGCCACCGCGGAGAGCACCACGATCGCCTGGAGAACCGCGACGTCCTGGTTGGCCACAGCCTGCTCCGTCAGACGCCCCAGCCCCGCCCGGCCGAAGACGGTCTCCGTCACCACGGCGCCGGCCACGAGCTCGCCGAGGAGGACCCCGGCGATCGTGAGCGTGGGAAGGAGGGCGTTGCGGGCCACGTTGCGGTAGAGGACCCACCACCGCGACGCGCCACGGGCCCGGACCACGCCCACGAACGGCTGCCGCAGGACGTCCTCCATGGAGCGGATGAGGATCTGCGCCAGCGGTGCGCTGATCGGGACCGCGAGGGTGAGCACGGGCAGGATCAGGCTCTCCACCGGCCCGGCCCCGATCACGCTGATCCACCCGAGCTGGAAGGAGAAGACCTGGATGAGCACCATGGCGAGCCAGAACACCGGCACCGACACCAGCACCGAGGGCAGGCTGGTCAGCACGCCCCGCAGCCGCTCCCACCCGCCCCAGGTGGCGAGGAACGCCAGGCCTGTCGCCAGGAGCACGGCGACCAGCAGCCCGGCGCCGGCCAGCACCAGCGTCTGGGGCAGCACCTCGCCCACGAGCGCGGCCACCGATGTGCCGTTCTGGATGGAGAACCCGAAGTCCCCGCGCAGGAAGCCCGACGCGGTGTGCAGGTAGGACTGCCACCACGGGATGTCGGCGCCGTACGAGGCCCGGATCGCGGCGATCTCGGCGGGCGACAGGCCCAGTTCGGGGTTCTCGAACTTGATCATCACCGCATCCCCGGGGAGCGCCTGCAGCAGGACGAAGGCGACGGTGAACGCCAGGGCCACGACGACCACCGCCTGCCCGATGCGGCTGAGGATGCGGGTCATTCCTGCACCCACGTCGTGTAGAACGACGGCCGGCCGACCGACTCTGCGGCGAACCCGTGGACCCGGGGCCCGACGGCGAACACCTGGGGCTCCTCGAACAGCGGGATCACGTAGAACTGGTCGAGGAGGTACTCCTGCACGGCCTGGCTGGCCTTGATCCGCTCGTCGGCGTCGGCCGTGCTCGCGACGGCGGCGAGCAGTTCCTCGAGCGTGGCGTCTCCGATGGAATCGTCGGCAGGATCCCGGTTCAGCAGCGTGTTGCGGTTCTTGGCGGCGTACTGGCTCTTGATCACGTCCAGGTCCGCGCGGCCGACCATGGAGTGGTAGACCTGAATCTGGTCGGCGTCGTTGATCGCCTCGGCGAGGCTGCCGGAGTCCGCGCGCAGGATCTGCAGGTCAACGCCCAGGTCCCGCTTCCACTGCTGGCTGACCAGCGTGGTGACGTCGAAGGAGCGGGGCTGCGGGGCCGCCTCGTTGACGACGAGGCTCAGCCTCTCGCCGTCCTTGACCCGGATCCCGTCGTCACCCGGCACCCAGCCGGCGGCATCCAGGAGCTCGCGGGCCCGCTCGGGGTCGTGCACCAGCCTGTCCGACAGGTCGATCCACCCCAGCGCGGTCCTCCCGATCACCGAGGTGGCCAGCGGGTAGTTCTCGGTGAACAGCGTCTCGACGATCTCCTGCCTGTCGGTGCCGAGGCTGAGCGCCTGGCGGACGGCCTTGTCGGCGAGCAGGCCACTGCGGAAGCGGAGGCCGAACGAGTTGTTGACCCCCCGCGTCTGGGGTGCCACCAGCTCCGCGCCGGCGGCCGTCACCACGGCCTCGTCCGGGGCCGCGATCTGGCGGGCCACGTCGGCCTGCCCGGACGTCAGGCCACCCACGCGGACACCGGCCTCGGGGGTCACGACCACGTTGATCCGGTCGAGATACGCGCGGCCCTGGCTGGTGGACGATCCTGGGGCCCAGGCGTAATCGTCCCGTGCCGCGAGGACCACCTCGGCACCCACCTTCTCCGACTCCACGACGAACGGGCCGGACCCGATGACGGCGGTGCCGTTCCCGGCGCCGAAGGAGGTGAAGTCACCGTCGAGGGTGGCGGGTGACAGCAGCCCGGAGTTGATGGTGGAGGTGGCCTGCAGGAATCCGGGGGCGGGGGCCGAGAAGCGGAAGACGACCGTCGTGGCGTCCACCACCTCGCTCTCGGCGTAGTTGTTGATGGCCTCGGAGACCGGCAGCGCGCGCTCGGGGTCTCCCTTGCCGTAGAGGTCGAAGTTCTTGGCCACCGCGGCCGCGTCGAGGGGGGTGCCGTCGGAGAAGGTGACGTCGTCGCGCAGGGTGAAGGTGTACTGCGTGGCGTCCTCGTTCACCTCCCATCCCGTGGCGATCCAGGGCTCGAACTCGAGCGTCTCCGGGTTCTGGTGGACGAGCCGGTCAGTCAGGTTGTTGACGAGACCACCGTTGGGGTAGAAGCCCGCCGTCGGGGGGTAGAGCGACGTGTGGGGCTGGGCGTCGAGATAGGTGAGCACGCCGCCCGTGACGGGGCCGCTCGCCGACGCCGACGGCGCCTCAGGTGCCGGCTGGGTGGCGGTGGTGCAGGCGCTCAGGGCCAGAGCCGCTGTGGTCGTGAGGCCGACCAGAAGGAGTGCCAGAGGGCGACGGGACATGGGAGGTCCTTTCGGAGAGGAATTGCGCAAGAATGAGATGCTCAGCAGGTGCGTGAATAGGCGCGACAATGCAGCTCGGAATCACCGGGAGGCGCGAATGTGTCGCAGCTGTCCGGCATGCAGGAGCGTGGGGATTCGACGGCACCCGACGCCCGTGCCGAGGCTGCGGCAAGGGGAGATGGTGCGGGGTGTCGAACAGATCGGCGGCGGACGATGCTCGCCGGATGGCGTCAGATTCCGGTCAAGGACCGGGGGACGCGGATGGTCAGCCGAGACGACAACGCATAGACACCATGCGACCGAAGTCGACATGGCGGCGGCGCGTCGTGAACTGACTCATACGGGGAATCATGCCCAATGGAATGGGGCAATGCAAAGCCCGTCCGCTGAGAGCGAATTCAATGGGTGCACACCTGATGTGGTGCACGGCCAGAGGGCAGCGGTCTCAGCCTCTGGGCGTTGCAGGGGCGGGCCCCGGGAGCCGTGTTGGGAATGCCTCCACCGCCGCGGCGCGCGGGCCTACACTGTGCGCGTGCAATGGCGCCCTCTTTTCAACCGGATCACCCTGCCCATCGCGGTGGTGACCCTCTACTTCCTCGTGCCCGTGAGCATCGACGATGCCCCCGTCGGCTCGCTCCTGGGCGCCCTGGTGGGGGTCGCGGCCATCGCCGCGATCGCTGCGGTCATCGTCAACGAGGCGCGCCGCGCCGAGCGGCGACTCGAGCCGGTGCATCTCCTGCTGGCCTTCGAACTGGTGCTCGTGATCTTCTCGATGACCTACTACGTGCTCGCCCTCAAGTACCCCGGCGAGTTCAGCGGACTCGACACCCGCCTCGACGCGCTGTACTTCTCGATGACCACCATGTCGACGGTCGGCTACGGCGACATCCACGCCAGCGGCCAGTCGGCGCGGCTGTTGGTGACGCTGCAGTTGGGGTTCAACCTGGTGTTCGTGGCCGCGCTCGTCGCCCTGCTCCAGGACAAGGTGCATCGCGGCAAGGGCTGACCGACGTCGCGGCCCCTCCGGCAGGGCCACCGGGAACCTGGAAGAATCCAGGGCGACGGGCCTGCGCGGGGCTCGAGGACTGTGGGATCCGGTGGGCGCTGGCACGACGAAACCGATCGCGGGCACGTTGAGACTCATTCTGAGCGAGCCGGCGATCCATGGCGTGGTCCTGGTGGCCGGGCTGCTCGAGATCCTGTCCAACGACGCGGCCGCGTCGTGGGACGTGTTGGTCAAGGTGCTGGCCACGCTGACGGTCTTCTGGGCGGCGCATGTCTACGCGGGCACCGTCGCCCATTTGGACGACAAGTATGAGGGCGACACCCCGGCCCGGGAGCGTGTGGTCAGGGCCGCACGGCTCTCCCTTGATCACTCCTGGGGGCTCCTGCTGGCCGGCGTCATCCCGCTGTTGGTGCTGACCCTCGGCGCGTTGGGCCTCGTCACGGACCGCAACGCCATCTGGGGAACCCTGTGGTTGGCGGTCGCGGTCCTCGGCGTACTGGGCTGGCTGGGGGTGGCGTCGTGGACGCGTGACACGCGCGCCCGGTTGCTCGGTGCGCTCACGACGGCCACGCTCGGCCTGGCGATCGTCGCGCTCAAGGCGTTCGTCAAGTAGGCCTGCGCCAGAGACGTCAGGCAGTCATGCCGATGACGTGACGCAGCTTCCCTCCCGGCCCCGGCTGCACCGGCGGACGGACGTCGTGGACCAGCTCGACGCCTCCCAGGCCCAAGGTGACCAGCAGCCGCGACAGCCTGTCGGCGAGCGCGCCCCACACCGCCTCCGGATCGGCCCCCGGCTCGACGGTGAGTCGGACTCGCAGCTCGGCCGGCCCGGTCTGCACCACCTGCGCCAGCCCCACCCCGGGCGTCTGGTCGAGGATCGGGACAATGGCCAGCGGAGCGATGGCGACGAGGGTCCCGCCTGGCGCCCGGAGGCGCAGCACATCGTCGCGGCGGCCCGAGACCTGGATCGCGGGGAGCGGGCAGCCGCAGGGGCAGGGGTCTGGCCGTGCCACCACCGAGTCGCCGAGGTCGTAGCGGATGATGGGCTGGACGCGGTTGGCCAGGTTGGTCAGGAGCACCGTGTGAGACGGCTCGCCCGGAGGCGTGGGACGTCCGTCCGCGTCCACCGGCTCGAGCACCACCCAGTCTGCGTGCAGGTGCAGCCAGCCCTCCGCGCAACCGAAGGCCAGGGGGTCACACTCGGAAGCCCCGTAGAGGTCGCGGGCCGGGCAGCCGAAGGCGGACTCAGCCCGGGCGTGGAGCCCCGGGAGCGCGGACTCGCCCCCGGTGACGACGACGAGGGGCCTCACCCGGAGCCGTCCGGCCTCCTGCTCGGCGGCCAGGAGCCCAAGGGCACTCGGGTAGCACATCAGGACGCCGGGATCGAACGAGTTGAGGTCCGCGACGAGCTGCGGGAGCGGGCTCTGCACCGGGAAGGTGCGGTAGGCCCTGGCCCTCACCGCGTCCCGCCGGCGCTCGGACTCGATCCACCCCGCCGCCGCGAAGTGGCCACCCGTGGCCACGACGGCGGCGAGGCGCGGGCGCCGGACCAGCTCCAGCCACTGGCGCGCGGAGAACCAGTGGAACTCCGCCCGGAGGTTCAGGACCCGGTACACCGCCAGGGCTCCCCGGTCGTGGACGAACAGCGCTCGCCGCCCCGTCGTGCCGGAGCTCGTGCAGACGAAGTGCCCGCCCATGAAGCCCGTCCCGACGCGGGCCGGTTCCTCGACGAAGGCCAGGGCGCCCGCCAGCGTGATCCGGGGATCCGTGGCCCACTCGTCGAACCGGCTCATGAGGTGGCCCTTGGTGACGGGCGGAAGGGCGGCGAGCGGCGCATCCGCGGGCACGCCCGTCCAGTGGTCCGCATAGAAGCGTGAGCGTTGGGCCGCGTGCGTCCGCAGGGCCGCCACCCTGGCGTCGCGTCGGCGCGCGATCCCCGAGACCCCCTCCTGTTCGGCGCGCCAGAGCGTCATCGCGGCCCGCAGCTCGTCCTGGGGGACCGTACCCAACGCGCGTGAGCGTCCGTTCACCCGACCGGTCATGGTGCCTCCCGGCTGCGCCGCCCATGGCCGAGACCCTGCCGACGGGCGTTAGTCCCCAAGCCTAGTGACACCGCTGCCTCGACACTGCCGATCGCAGCCAGGGGCCCGGGGCCACGCTCGCCGCTCCTTCCGGTGGGGGGCACCGTCTGCCAGACTGATCCCTCGGCGAGCCTGACCGGCCCCCTCGGTCGTCGCCCTGACAGGAGCTGGTCAGATGCCCGGAGTCCGCACCCGCCCCGGCGCGCTGATCGTCGCCGTCCTCATCCCGGTGGCCCTCGGGGCGGCCGCATGCGCACCCGAGCCGGCGCCGCCGGCCGGTTGGTCGCCGTCCGTGGGGGGAAACGGCAACCCCGGGACCGACGCCGTCGGGACGGTCACCCGGGAGAGAGTGGACGCCGCCGTCGAGGCGCTTCCTGCCCTCATCAGCACCGTCATGGACGCCAGCGGGGTCCCTGGCCTCGCGGTGTCGGTGGTGTACGACGGCGAGACCCTGTTCGCGGAGGGGTACGGGGTCCGCAGCATGGACACGGAGGAGCCGGTGGACGCTGACACCGTCTTCCAGCTGGCCTCGGTGTCGAAGTCCGTCGGCGCCACCGTCGTCGCGCGCGAGGTGGGCCGTGGGACGGTGGCCTGGGACACCCCGCTGGTGGAGCACCTTTCGGGGTTCGAGCTCGAGGAACCCTGGGTCACCGGGCACGTCACCATCGCCGACATGTACAGCCACCGCTCGGGCCTGTACGGGCACGCCGGCGACGAGCTCGAGGACCTCGGATACGGCCGCGACGAGGTGCTGGACCGCCTGCGGCTGACCCCCCTCGCCCCGTTCCGGGCCGAGGAGAACTACACGAACTTCGGCCTCACCGCGGCCGCCGAGGCTGTGGCCACCGCCGCCGGGACCGACTGGGCCGCCCTGTCCGAGCGGGACCTCTACCAGCCCCTCGGCATGACCTCGACGAGCTCCCGCTTCGACGACTTCGTGGCCAGGGAGAACCGGGCCGTCGGTCACGTGCCGGTCGACGGGGCGTGGCAGGTCACGACGATGCAGCGGCAGCCGGATGCCCAGTCCCCGGCCGGCGGCGTGAGCTCGACGGTGGTGGACATGGCCAGCTGGATGGAACTCGTCCTGACAGGCGGCGTCCACGACGGGGACCGGATCGTCGCCGAGGACGCGCTCGTGCCGGCCATCACCGGGCAGTTCGTCAGCAAGCCCGCGCACAGTTCTGCCGCCCGCGGCGGGCTCAGCGGCTACGGGTTCAACGTGGGCACCACCGCGGGCGGCCTGCCCTCCATCAGCCACTCGGGCGCCTTCGCGCTGGGCACCGGAACGGCCTTCACGATGCTCCCCGGGCAGGGGCTCGGGATCATCGTCCTCACCAACGGCTCGCCCGTCGGCGCCGCCGAGGCCGTGGTGGCCCACTTCCTCGACCTCGCCCAGTTCGGCGAGGCGCGGCAGGACTGGTGGACGCTCGCCAACGCGATGCTCGCGCCATTGATGGACCCGATGGGTGGGCTGGCCGGGCAGAGCGCACCCTCCGACCCGGCCGCCGCCCGCCCCCTCGTCGACTACGTGGGCGTCTACGACAACGAGTACTTCGGAGCCGCCACCGTGACCCTCGCCGGCGACGGCCTCCAACTCTCCCTCGGGCCGGAGGGCGCCGTGACCTGGCCGCTCACCCACTGGGACGGCGACGTGTTCACCTACGAGCCCTACAACGAGAACGCCCCACCCGGGACCGTCGGACAGGCCACCTTCGACGGCGGGAACCTGGTGCTGGAGTTGCTCGACACCCACGGCCTCGGCACCTTCACGCGGACGCCGTCGCCCAACCCGGGGACGCAGTAGCCCGGCGGCGCTACCGGCCACCGCCGCCGGGGGAGTCCCCGCAGGGAGTGCCCCGTCGCGCATCCCGACGGTGACACACCTCGAGAATGGGCCCCGCGCGACGTGGGGTGGGCGACTGGAGCATGATGGTACCGAGGGGGTGGCCGCCATGATGGCGCCGTTCTTTTTCACCTTGGGTCTGGCCAACGCCGTCTGCCTGATCGTTGTCTTCGCGGTGCGCCGAAGGCGTCTCGAACTTGTGGAGCGCTACGGCTGGTTGTACCTCCTCCTCGCCGTCCCCGCCGTGCTCGGGCTGGCGATCGCCTACCTCGAGGCGAGCCCGGTGCAGTACCCCGTGTTCCTGGGCATCTTCCTGGGGTTTCTAGCACTGGAGGGGCTTTACGACTGGGTGCTGAAGGTCTCCTTCCGGGAGACCATGGACTGGCGCCTCCTGGTGCCCTACGTGGCCCTGTACGTGTCGTCGAGCTACGGATTCGTCGTCATGCCCTGGAAGGACCTCTCCCCCGCCGCCGGCGTTGTGATGCTCGTCCTCACCGTCGGACAGTTCCTCCTCAACGCGCTCACCCATCTGCCTCAGCGGAGGCAGGTCTCATGACCGTGCGTCGCCCGTCTCGCGTGGCCGCCGGAGCGCTGATCCTGTGGGCGGCCATCGCCGTCCTGGCGGTGGCGATGGTGCGCGTCGCCGCCGCGCAGGAGCCCCTGACTCCCGCCCCCGTCGCCGCCTCGCACCGTGCGACACCCGCGGAGATCGGCGACTTCGTTGAGCGGCGCGCCGCCGAGTTGCGCCTGGCGGGCCTGGCCGTCGTCGTGGTGCGCGACGGGGAGGTCTATCAGGAGAGCTATCTCGGCACCGCCGGATCCGGCCGGCCCGTCACCCGCGACACCCCGTTCGTGCTCGGCTCCACCAGCAAGCAGTTCACCGCGCTCGCGGTCCAGCGGCTCATCGCCGACGGACGCCTGAGCCTGGAGACGCGGTTGGACGAGGTGTTCACCGGCGGGCTGGGCGGCGGCGGCCTCGGAGGGGTCACCGTCGGCGATCTGCTCGGTCACACCTCGGGACTGTCCACCTCCACCGGGCTTGGGCAGTGGGGATGGTGGCCGGGGCGGCCGGACTCGATCGAGGCCAACGCCGAGGCCCTGGCCTCGGCCAACCCCGCAGTGCTCCCGGCCGCCTACGCGTACTCGAACAGCAACTACGACCTGCTCGGCGCCGTCGTCGAACAGGTGACCGGTCAGACGTTCGAGTCGGCCATGGCGAGGCTCGTCTACACGCCGCTCGGGTTGACCCACACCAGCGCGACCCCGACCCCCCGAGCCGTCGACGGGGTGGCCATGGGGCACCACCCGTGGCTCGAGCTCTTCACCGCACCCACGCCGTGCCCGTGTACACCGGGAGCGGTGCCGTCCGCGTTCCAGGTGTCCACCGCCGGGGACCTGACGAGGCTGGTGGGCGCGCACCTGGGGAGCGTGTCCGCCGACGTTCCGGCAGAGGTGCTCGAGGCGGCCCGCGAGCCACTCGCCACCGTCGACGCCTACTCCCGCTACGGGTCCGGGTGGGTCGTGCGCCCCCTGTGGGAGCTGCTCGACGGCGCCGGAGATCCGCTCGCCACCACGCCCGACGGCACGCCGCTGCCCACGTGCGTCGATCACCTCGGCAGCACCTACCGATCCCAGTCCTATCTCCTCGCGTGCCCCACCCTCGGCTTGGGGATCGTGGCGGTGACCAACACCGGAGCGGGGCTCGACACCACGCGCTGGGCGAGATTCCAGTCCGAGCTCACGCACGTCGTGCTGGGCACTCCGGCTCCCCCGCCGTCGTTCAACCCGATCGAGGCCAACGCGGCGCTGGTGGTCCTCGGGGTCCTCCTGGCCCAGAGCCTGACGGTGGTGCCGGTGCTCGGCCGACGGAGCCCGGTGCGCTCGGTGGTGGCGGTCGCGGGGGCGGCGGTCTCGCTGGGTCTCTGGTGGGGGTACGCGCCGGCAAGGCTGGGGTGCAGGGTGCCGCTCGCGTCGCTGTGGGCCGGCGCGCCGGAACTCGGCCTTGCGACCCTTGTCAGCACCGCGCTTGCGGTCACTGCGCTGACGGTGGTGTTCTCACGCCGACGCGGAGCGGGTTAGTGTCGCGGCGGTTTGGCCGGGACGCGCCTGTGCCTCGGGCGTCCTAGCCATCGGGTCCAGGACGAGGTCTCGACGCGGTGCGGCTCGGCCGCGGCGGGCTCGGCCGACGGGCTCGCGAGTCGGGCGAGTTCGTCGGCCAGGGCTGTCCCCGCCTCGGGCACGCGCAGGGCGCCGGCGTCTGCATGGATGGCCACCTCGAGGCGCCCCGCGTAGGACATGGCCGCGACCCCGAAGCGGACGTTGCCCTGGATCGCGGCCACGGGCCACGCCCGAACGAGCGGCGCCCCGGCGACCTCCAGCAGCCCGTCAGGGCCGCGGACGTTGGTGACGAAGAGGGCAATGAACCGCTGCCTGCGGGCCAGCCGGGCGAACAGCCGCGACCCCCAGCGGGTGCGGGTCAGCTCGAAGGTGCCTTGGCTGCGCGCCTCTGCCTTCCCGGCACGCGTGACCTGGGCGATGCGGGAGAGCCTGGCCACAGGGTCCGCCTCACCGGTGACGAGCGGCACCAGCATGACGCCCACCGCGTTACCGGACAAGCCCCGTTCCGGCAACGCCACCGGGACGCTGGCCGGCAGCACAGGCGGCACGCGATGACCGTCTGCGCGCAGCGCCGCCTCAGCCGCCACGACGACGGCGGCAAGCAGCGCGTCGTTCACGGTGGCGCCCGCTCTCCTGGCGGAACCGGCGAGGGCCCGGAGCTCGACGTCGGCGAAGGCCACACCTCGACGGGGGCCGATCGGCCCGAGCAGCACCGTCGGCGGGACCGTGGCACGGAACACGGCCGCGACGCGAGCCAGCCCCGCGACGAAGCCGCGCACGACCCGACGACGGCGCCGGCCGGACCCGACTGAGGGGGCGCTCGTCGCGACGGCATCCGCGCCGAACAGGCGCTGCACCAGGCGGACGCCCGCGACGCCGTCGGCCACGCAGTGGTGCACGCGCAGGATGATGCCGGGCGCGGGTGTCGCGGCCCCCGGGACCACGAGCAGTTCCCAGAGGGGGTGTTCGAGGGGCAGCGGCGTGGTCATGAGGCGTGCGGCCATGTCGGCCAGGCCGGCCATGCCCGCGACGGGCGCGGCCAGTCTGATGTGGCGGGAGAGGTCCGGCCGGCAGGGCCCCCAGGTCAGCGTGCGCTGGTGGACGCGTTGGGAGAAGCGGGCGAGCTCGGGGTCGCTCAGCCTGGACGCGATGCTGGCGCGCAGGAGCTCCAGGTCGACGGCGCCGTCCGGTGAGACGAATCCCCCGACGTCGAGGAGCCCCGCCAGGAGGAACGCGTTCACCTGATCCGGCGAGTCCATCACCACGTTGGAGGCGTCGGCGGGGCTCAGCCGCTCCCGGTCACGCACCATGCGCACGATCCTGCTCCGGGCACCCGCCCTCGTCAAGGTCCGCCGCCACCCCCACGTGGGGTCCTCCACGGCCTGCCAATGTTGCGCCGCTGAGCGAAGGCCGGGCCCTCCTCCCGTGCTGTCGTGCACCGCGTGCGCACCCCCGCGACCGACCGTTGCGTCCGGACATGGCCGGGCCTAGCCTGCGAGATGCAGACTCCCCCGCCGCGGGCAGGGAGGCCTGCCCCCCGGGCCCGCTCTGGGCGGCCCGGCGTCACAGAAGGGGCACGGCAATGGCACGCAAGACTGTTGACTGCAGGACGATCCCCAACGAGGTCGGCTGCACGCTCGCCATCTCGGGCGAGGAGGAGGAGCTTCTGGAGGCGGCCGTGGTCCACGCGGTCACCCGTCACCAGGACCACGACAGCGCCGAGTTGCGCAGCGCGATCCAGGCATCGATGGTCGACGAGGTGGCCGCCTCCGCCTGAGGCGGCCACTGCTGGACGAGACCAGGGACCCCTTGCACCTCTAGGCATCACTGCGATACCTTGCAGCCCTAGGCATCGGAGGACGTCGTGAGGGTAGGCAAGGATCTGGTCGCGGCCGCCGCGACCCCGCTCGTGTTGGGAATACTCGCGGAGGGCGAGTCGTACGGCTACGCCATCCTCAAGCGGGTGGGCGAGCTATCGGGAGGGGAACTCGCCTGGACGGAGGGCATGCTCTACCCGCTGCTCCACCGGCTCGAGCGGCTCGGCTACGTCGAGGCGGGGTGGCGGACCTCGGCCGAGGGCCGCCGTCGCAAGCACTACTGGCTCACCGCGGACGGCCGTGCGGCGCTCGCCGATCACAGCGCGCAGTGGCGCGTCGTCAGCGAGGCCCTGCGGCAGATCTGGGCCGAGGCCGCCGCCCACCCAGGACACCTCGCGGCAGGAGGGGCCCTCGCATGAGCACGCCACAGACACCGGAGGGCATCGGGGCGGGCGTTGAGGAGCGCATCGCGTCCTGGCGCGGCTTCGTTGGGCGCCGGGCCGCGATCAGCACGGCGGATGTCGACGAACTCGAGGCGCACCTGCGCGACGAGATGGCCGAGCTCCAGGGCGTGGGGCTCTCCGGCAACGAGGCGTTCCTCGTCGCCGTCGGCCGCCTCGGCGAGGTGGATGCGCTCTCCCGCGAGTACGCCCAGGAACACTCGGACCGGCTGTGGAAGCAGCTCGTGGGATCGGCCGATTCGGCCGCGGAGGGGCGACGGGGGCTCGGCGTCGCGCTGGGCCTGGGTGTCGCGGCGGCGGTCGCCGTGAAGGTCCCTTCGCTCTTCGGCATCGGGCTGGAGGAGAACCCCGAGGTCTTCGTCAAGAACCTCCCCCTCCTCGTGCTGCCGTTCCTGGCCGGCTTCTTCGTGTGGCGCGCCGGGGTGGGACCGGGCACAAAGGCTCGCCTGTTCGCCCTCGTCGGAGTCGCGGTGGCGGTGTCCGCGCTGGTCCTCAACCTCTATCCGTTCGGCTCGCAGGCAGACACCGAGGTGCTGGCCATGCAGTCGGCCACCGAGATCCTGGCCGCCCTCCACCTCCCCGTCGCGCTCTGGCTGGTGCTGGGGGTGGCACACGCGGGCGGCGACTGGCGCTCCGGGCGGGCGCGGATGGACTACGTCCGGTTCACGGGCGAGTCGTTCATCTACTACGTGCTGATCGGGCTCGGTGGAGGCGTGCTGCTGGGGCTCACCGCAGGGGTGTTCAGCTCCATCGGGGTCGACACGGAGACAGCACTCTTCTCCTGGATCCTGCCGTGCGGGGCCGCTGGGGCCGTGCTGGTGGCGGCGTGGCTGGTGGGTGCCAAGCAGGGGGTCATCGAGAACATGGCACCCGTGCTGACAAGGGTGTTCACACCCTTGTTCGCCGTCATGCTGCTGGCCTTCGGGGTGACTGCGCTCTGGCAGGGCGATGCCCGAACCATCGACCGCGAGCTGCTCATCGTCTTCGACCTGGTGCTCATCGTCGTGCTCGCGCTCGTGCTGTACTCCGTGTCCGCCCGAGACCCGCTCGCCCCGCCCGGATGGTTCGAACGGCTCCAGGTGGTGCTGCTGGGCAGCGCGATCCTCGTCGACGGCTACGTGCTGGTGGCGATGCTGAGCCGGATCGGCGCGTTCGGGTTCAGCCCGAACAAGGTGGCCTCGCTGGGCCTGAACGTGCTCCTGCTGGTCAACCTCGTCGGCTCCGTGGTGATCCTCATCGGCTTCCTGCGCGGACGTCGCCCCTTTGCCCATCTGGAACGCTGGCACACGGGCTACCTGCCCGTGCACCTGGCATGGGCGGCCTTCGTCGGGATCGCGTTCGGCCCGATCTTCGCCTGGGCGTGAGTGCGCCGCCGCGGCCTATTCGGCCGGTCGCCCCTCCGGCAGGCGTCTTCTTCCGTCACGCGGTGACGGGCGCCCCGGTAGCCGCGGCCCTGCGCACCCCCACGATGCAGAGGTAGCCCACCATCCAGATCTCACCGATGGTTGCAGGAACAGTGAGCAGGTCCAGGGGAACTCCTGGGAGCAGGTAGCTCAGGAGGGCACTCGCGACGTAACCGACGCCGCCCACCATCAGGACCCACCCGAGCAGGCGTGGCATCCATCCGGACCACCTCGCCAGCCAGCCCATGGGGATGAGCCAGAGGCCGAAGAAGATCCCGCCGATGGTCCAGAGATGACCGCTGAGCACGTAGAGCAGCTGCGCGGTGGCTGCGGCGCCTCCGGCCACGCTCAGCGAGTCGTGCTGGCTGACGTCCATCGCGGTGGCGAGCATGGCTGCGCTGGCGAGTATCGCCACGGAGTTGACCAGGCCGAATGCCGCGATCGAGCCGGCCGCAAACGCGTTGACCTCCCTGAAGAGGCGATAGAACCACAGCGCGACGAGCGCCTGGGTGATCACGACGCCCATCTCGACAACCACGCCCCACCGCGCCAGGGCCGCCTGGCCTGTGAGGTTGGCCAGGGTGGCAGAGGGATCGTCGGCGACGAAGAGCTGGGTGCGGATCAGCAGGTAGCCGAGCATCCCCGTGACGGCGAGCCCCAGGTACAACAGCCCGGTGATGCGGGCGGTGCGCTGCGACCCGGGAGAAGCCGGTTCGCGGCCGCTGGGGTTGGTGGTGGTCGGGTTGATGGTGGTGGGGGCGGTGACGTTCATGAGGTTCTCCTTCCATCCGCCTTACGTTGTAAGATTCTCATACAGTGTAAGGTTGCGCAAGAGGGTTGGAGGAATCAGTGACCACAGCCGCCGTGCGGATGCCGCTCAGCCGCGACCGCGTTCTGTCTGCCGCCATGGACCTCGTCGACGCCGAAGGGCTGTCTGCCCTCACCATGCGCCGCCTCGCCTCCCATCTCGGGGTGGAGGCGATGTCCCTGTACCACCACGTTCCGGGCAAGGAACCGCTCCTCGACGGTCTCGCCGAGGCGCTGATCGTCGAGGTCACAGCGGCCGTCGCGGCGCATGCGCAGGCCGCCGACGACTGGCCGAACGCCCTCCGTCGGCGCTGCCTCGCGGCTCGCGAGGTGATGGTGTGCCACCGATGGGGCCCGGGCCTGCTCGGCTCACGCTCCAGCATTCCTGCGGGCCTGTACCCCTACTACGAGGAGATCCTCGCGACCATGCTTCGCGGCGGCGTCAGCTACCACCTCGGCCATCGGGCCATCCACGCCCTCGGCACGATGGTCCTGGGCTTCACCCAGGAGCTCTTCAGCCCAGACACGGAGGGCGGGAGCATGGACGAGGAGGCCGCCGAGGCGGATTTCGCCGCGATGGCCGCCTCCCTCCCCCACCTCACCGCCATGGTCGCGTCAGAGGTGCACGACAACGACGAGGACCCGCTCGGCTGGTGCGACAGCCAGAAGGAGTTCGAGTTCACCCTGGACCTGCTCCTCGACGGGTTGGCCCGGGCGGCCGTGGCACGTCCCGACGACGGGGATGCCACACCGATCACCGCTTAGGCGGCACACCTGTCGACTTGGCCCCAGGGCCGCAAGCGGCCATCGCGGTGCAGAGCCAGAGTCCGTTCACGTCAGCCAACAGTGGGCAGCTTGGCCCCGGTGATCGCCGCCAGGACCGACTCCCGCGCATCCCCGGGCGACGCCGGCAGGACAGGGATGCCCATCGTTCGCATCATGCGGGCCATGCCCTCCCCCATGTGGTCGACGACCACGGCCTCCACGACCTGGTCCTTGAGGAACCTCACGACGCGGGCATGATGCGACCCGTGCGTCCCCGCGTCGTGGGACTCGTCCCAGGCCACCTCGTGGATCGACCAGTGCGCGACGGCGCCCTCCCTGACGTCGGCCACACCGACCCAGTGGGCCTTTCCCCATGCCTGTGCCGACCGGCCGTCCTGTGTCACCGGGGTGGCAACGATCATGATCCGTCCTCCTCTTCTCCGCTCCCCCGATCGTACGGAGTCCGCTGCACCCGCCCCTTCTGGCGGTGGTGATCCGCCGGCGAACTCTCTGTGCGGACCCGCCGCAGCGCCCAGGAATGCCGACGGGTCAGGCGCCGGGCGCGGGGCCGAGAGACCGCAACCGCGCGGCCAACGCGGCGGCGCCCCCGACGAGGGCGAAGAACACGAGCAGCCCGAGGCCGGCCCACTCGGTGTCCAGCCCCGCCACCAGCATGAGGCCCGGCCAGCGCGCGCCCAGGTCAGCGGCCAGGCGCGCGAAGGTCAGCACTGACACGACGAGGGCGGCGGCGATGGACACAGCCGTGATCACCACGTTGTAGCGCGCGCGGGTCCTCTGCTGGGCCGTCGAGTACATCCGCAGCATGAGGTAGCCGTTGAGCGAGTCACCCATCGTCATCGCCGCCGCGAACAGCAGCGGCAGGGACATCAGGACCAGCGGAGGGGTCCCGATGGGGAGGCCCGCCGCCAGGACGAGCACGGCGACCGCGGAGGCGGTGTCGAAGCCCAGTCCGAACAGGAGCCCGAACGCGTAGACGTGCCGGGGCTCGCGGACCCGGGCAAGTGGCGCGGACAGCACCCGCGACAGGCCACCCGACACTCCTGGCGCAGCCTCCCCCGATCCACGGAGGTCCTGCCACGCGCGCGCCAGCACCGGGATGTTGGACAGGGCGACGGCGACGAGATAGGTCGCCGCGACGGTCGCGCCGATGAGGCTCAGCCAGTGGCGGGTGGCCGAGCCCTCGTCGATGGCGGAGCCGATCCACCCCCAGCCGAGGATGGCCATCGCAGCGGCGGCTATCACCACCGTCGAATGGCCCGCCGAGAACGCGAACCCCACGGCGGCCGAGCGGCGCCCCTCGGCGACGAACTTGCGGGTCGAGTTGTCGATCATGGCGATGTGGTCCGCGTCCAGCGCATGGCGGAGGCCGAGCGCGTAGGCCACGACGGCAGACGCCGCGAGGCCCGCCGCCCCCGTCGCCAGCCCGAGGCCCACCAGAAGGAACCCCGCGCTGTGCAGCGCCACGACGGTGATCGCCGCCGCCCGGCCTCCAGTCACTCTCGGCTCGTGACCTGCGGCAGTGACCTCATGCATCGCGCCTCCGGGTCATGCTGGTGCGGTCGGTATCCGCGTGGGGCGACGCCCCGCGACACCGACGAGTCTGCCACCATTCGAGCCCCGGTCGGTGTGCCGACTCCAGCGCCGACCCACAGTGTCCCACCGGCTGATTCGCCCCCGGCGCGCCACGGCGGGCTAGTGTTCTACGCGTCAAGAGGAGCGGCCATGTCCGAGCACTTCCATCCACAGGGAAAACTCCCGTCCGCGTCGACCATCGCAGCCCAGGCCGCGCTGAGGGACTCGTTGCCCTTCCACGACACCCGGGACCTGGACGAGGCCCGCAGGGGGTTCATCGCCGCGCCCGGGTACCGCCAGATCATGGCCGACGCGGGCCATGTGGCGTGGAACATCGGCGCCTACGACTTCCTGCTCGACGGGGAGCAGCTCGACAGCATCCACCCGTCGCTGCAGCGGCAGGCCACCCTCAACATGGAGTACGGGCTGTACGAGGTGCTTCCGGACGCCATCTACCAGGTGCGTGGCTTCGACCTGTCGAACATCAGCTTCATCAGGTCCGAGAGCGGCTGGATCGTCTTCGATCCACTCACCAACCGTGAGACCGCCGCAGCCGCGCTTGCCCTGGTCAACGACCATCTGGGTGAGCTCCCCGTGGTGGCCGTGGTCTACTCGCACTCCCACGTGGACCACTTCGGCGGAGTCCGCGGCGTGGTCGACGAGGCCGACGTGAAGGCCGGCCGAGTGCAGATCATCGCCCCCGTCGGGTTCATGACCCACGCGGTTGCCGAGAACGTGTACTCGGGCAACGCCATGAACCGGCGCGCGTTCTACCAGTACGGGGTGCTGCTCGACCGCAGCCCGTTCGGACATGTCGACCAGGCGATCGGCAAGGCCGTCGCCGCCGGTTCGGTCGGTCTGATCGCACCGACGGTGATCATCCGCGACGACATCGAGGAGCTGGCCGTCGACGGCGTCCGCATGGTGTTCCAGAACACCCCCGGCACCGAGGCACCGGCGGAGATGAACACCTGGTTCCCAGACCTCAAGGCGTTCTGGGCCGCGGAGAACATCGTCGCCACCATCCACAACATCTACACGCTGCGCGGGGCGTTGGTCCGCGACGCCCTCGAATGGTCGCGCCAGATCAACAAGGCGCTCTACCTGTTCGGCCGAGAGGCCGACGTCATGTTCGCGTCCCACTCGTGGCCGCGTTGGGGCAACGACCGGATCCAGGAGGTGATGCGGACGCAGCGCGACACCTACGCCAACCTCAACAACGGCGTCCTCCACCTGGCCAACCAGGGGGTCACGATCAATGAGGTGCACAACCACTACCGCGTGCCCGACACCCTTCAGCAGGAGTGGGCGGCCCGGAGCTACCACGGCTCGGTCGAACACAACAGCCGCGCGGTGATCAACCGCTACCTGGGCTACTGGGATGGCAACCCCACCACCCTGATCCCCCTCTCGCCCGGCGACTCGGCGCCGTTGTACGTCGAGATGATGGGTGGGGCCGGCCCCATCCTGGCGAGAGGCCGCGACCTCATCACCGGCGGCGACTACCTGCTCGCCACCGAGGTCCTCAACAAGCTCGTCTTCGCGGAGCCGCACAACACCGAGGCCAAGGGGCTGCTGGCCGATGCGTTCGAGCAGCTCGGCTATCAGCAGGAGAGCCCGAGCGTCCGCAACAGCTTCCTGGCCGGGGCCCCTGAGCTGCGCTCGGGCATCCCGAGCGGCGGCATCCCGAAGACCGGAGGTCCCGACGTCATCCGTGCGCTCAGCACTGGACAGTTCCTGGACTTCCTCGGGATCCGGCTCAACAGCGCTGAGGCCGCCGGCGAGTCGTTCATCATCAACCTGCTGACCCCAGACACCTCGGAGACGTTCGCGGTGGAGTTGAGCGACTCCACGTTGACCAACCTGGAGGGCGTCCTCGCCGACGATCCCGACCTGACGATCACGGTGAACCGCAGCGACCTCGAGGAGGCAATGACCGGCGCGACAACCCTGCAGCAGTTGGTCACCGACGGGGTGGCACGGCTCGACGGCGACGTCGGGGTGCTGGCCACCTTGGCATCGCTCCTGGTGCACTTCGAGGTGGGCTTCGAGATCCTCCCCGGCACGGGCGCCACCCGGCTGAGCGCGGACATGGCGGACTTCGAGCAGGAGCCCCTGGGCGACACCTCGGGCGGCTGAGGAGGTCAGCTCCCGGATGAGGGAGCCCGGAACAGGAGGACCGGTCCGATGAGCCCGTGGTCGCGGACATGGGTGGTCTGCATGCGTGGCTCGGCCCAGCCCTCGGAGTTGGCGAGGACGTCGGGCAGGGTGTCGTAGTAGCCGCGGGCCAGCAGCCGGTTGTTCAGCGAGCTGGAGGTCCTGACGGTGATGGTGTTGTCGCCTGGCCGCAGTTCCGAGGTGCGGATGAGGGGCTTGGAGGTGTCGAAGCCGACCGCCGCCCCGCCGTTGACGCTCACCGAGCCCAGCCCGCCGCAGGTCGAGCCGAGGTCGAGCACGAAGGTCGCCCCCTCCTCCTCGGCGTCGACGCGGACGGTGGTGGTGTACTCCGCGACCCCGGACACGTCACCCCCGACGCCGGGGAGCTCCGCCCAGGGCAGCAGGGGCGTGGGTCCGACCTCGATCCGGGTGACGGCACTCGTCGGCCGCACCTCCTCGCTCACGTAGCCGAGGCCCCGGTCCTCGGTGACCAGCAGCATCGGGCCCTCATCCCAGCTCTCCACTGTGACGTCCCACTCGGTGAGCTCCGCCACGACATCCGGGACGGCCGGCTCCGAGGTCGTCGGCGAGGCGGACCGGTCGAGCGTGAGCAGGGCCGTCTCCCCGGGCGAGAGCCGGAGTGTCAGGACCGTGCGGTCGCCGTCGGTGCGGACGCCGTCGTGGAGACGCGATTCGCCGGTCCACGGGTCGAGGCGGTGGCAGGCACCCACGCCGGGCAGGGCGATCTCGACCTCGACCGGCTCGCCGGTGTCGTAGAGGAAGTGGTAGGCGTACAGGTGGAGGAGGTCGCCGTCCTCCCGCAGACGGGTGAGCACGCTGCGGTTCTCGCGGTTGAACTCGGCGCGGCCCGTGACGCCGAGGCGCCGCAGCGCGCCGACAGTGCCGGACGGGTCGTCGACCCGCGCCACCGTCGGCTGCTCGAGGAGCTCGGCGACGGTGGCGGCAAGCTCCGCGTCACGCGCGTCGAGGCCCTGGGTGCGGGACGCGGCCGACGCGTGGGTCCGGTTGCGCCGCCACTGCAGGTCCACCAGCTCGCGCGAGCCGTCCACGAACAGCACCTTCAGCCCCGCGCGTGCCCAGTCGAGCAGCTGGCGGGCGACGTCGGGGTCGAGGCCGTCCTGGTAGACGATCAGCGCCTGGTAGCCGGGCCCCGACGGCTGGACCAGCCCATCGGCGAAGCTGACGTCGTCGCGCAGCAGCAGGGCGCCGTCGAGGAACTCGTAGGTCCAGCCGGCGTCCTGCATGCCCAGGTCCGCCCACCAGTGGTTCTGGCGGTTGCGCATCCACCAGGTGCCGTAGGCCACCTCATCGGCCACCCGGTTGCCGTCGTCGTCGACGAACCGCATGCCCGACACGTTGTCGGTGAAGTGGTCGGTGCGCAGGATGCCCACGTCGATCCGGGGAAGACCCTGGCGGAGCACCAACTGGTAGCGGGCCAGCGCCGTCGTCCACAGGGGGTAGAACTCAGCGCCCGGCTGGCGGGTGTCGAAGCGTTCGGAGAACTCCCGCCACATGCCCTCGTGGCCGGGCCACTGCGTGGTGCCCGGCGCCCCGGAGGGGCTGGCCCAGCCGTGCAGCACCGTCCTGGTGATCCCGGCCGCCAGCTGGGTGGCGATGATCTGGTCGTAGAAGCGGTGGTCGAGCATGTAGTTGCGGGTGGTCGCCCCGGTCTCGGAGCTGTACTGCTTCCCGAACAGGTGCGCCGGGCCGGCCATCAGCCGGTAGGCGTCGATCTGGGCCCCGAACTCCAGCGACTCGGTCTCGATGCCGTCCACCTCGGGCCCGGGCCGGGTCAGTTCGAACGGAAGCCCGTAGCTGATCTCGGCCCTCAACCCCATCCCGTTGGCGTGCAGGAACGCCGCGAACGGCCTCAGCATGTTCTCGATGTAGAGGTCGGTGAGCGTGCGGACGTAGTCGAACCGCACCTTCTCGACCTGCGCTGCGTGCCCGGCGTCGGGCTCGTTGTGGTAAAACGGTCTGCGCGGCCATCAGCGCGACGTCGCGGGTGAGGAAGGGCAGCCAGCCCGTGATGTCGTACCCGCGCCTGGCGCGGAACTCCGCCGCGACCGTCCGGCCCCAGAACAGTCCGCCGGCGCCGTAGGTCGACAGCTCCATGGAGTCCATGTACATCTGCACCCGGGGGTTGGCCGCGATCTGCGCCCGCAACTCCGGGGTGAGCACCACCTGGTCCCAATAGTCGATGACGGCTTCCGCGCCGTCGGGGTCGAGGTAGTTGACGGTGTAGTTGACGCTCGCCGAGGGCGAGGCGGTCTGCCCCGTGCCGTGGGTCCAGTAGGCGAACAGCCGCCACTCACCCTCAGGTGCGGTCCACTCCAGCTCTCCGTCCACGACGTCGCCGGTCAGGTCCACCACCGAATCAACGTCCAGCGTCGCGCCCAGCTCGGTCGCGCCAGTCGCCCGGGCGGCGACCACCGCCACCAGCGACTGTTCGGAGACCAGCCCGCGGTGGCCGAGGACGGACGGGCTGTACGCCTCGAGGTCGACGGGGCGCACGGCACCGGCGCGCCGCGCTCCGCCGTCGAGCCGTTCGATCGTGACGTTCAGCTCCTTGGCCGCCGCGGGGCTCTCCGGGGTGATGGTCGGCAGGTTCGCGTTGGCCCAGTTGGTCCCCGAGATGAAGCTGACGGCCATGCCGCGCTTCGTGGTCTCCTCCACCACCACCTGCGAGTCGTGCACCCACTCCTCCGAGCCCCAGCCGTACCGCGAATGGTCCACGCCCGCCTCGTCCATGGCCAGGAACTCCATGCCACCGAAGCCGAGCCGATGGGCCGACTCGATCTCGGCCCTGAGTGTCTGGTCCGTGTGCAGCCCTTCCGCGAGCCACCACCGCACCTCGGGGCGGTAGTCGATCGACGGGGCGGCGAACGCTTCGGTCAGCTCGGGGAAGTCCACGGTGTCCTCACTTCGGGTCGGCCCGGCGTGCGGTGTCGGGCGGGTGGAGCCAGGGTCGGACCGCCCTGTCCGCGGGGGTGAGCCCACACGCAACTGCACGGTCGTCTACCGGCCACGATATTGCGCCCCCGTCGGCGCCGGGAGGCTCTGCTGGGGCACCCCAGTGGCGTCTGCGGGGGCCCGGAACTCAGCCCCTGGGCAGCGGTGACCTCACGACACCACCCCGGACGCGCGGAGTGATCCCCCAGGATCAAGGGCTGCCCGCGCCGCCCCAGCGTCGCTCGCCGGTGCTTCTCAGCCCTTGGGGGCAGTCAGGTACTGGACTGCGGCGCCCACGTCCTCCGGCGACTCCACCGTCGCGGTCTCCAGGGTGGCGGCCACCTGCAGTGCAGTCCCGTCATCCAGGTCGAAGCGGAGCCTCATCTTGAGCCGGCCCGTCACGTCACCGCCGGAGATGCGCGCCGCGTCCCACCACAGCGACCCGGGCAACGATCGTCCGGCCCTGAGACCCTCGGCGGCGGCCTGGTATAGACGCGGATGCTGGTGCTTCTCGGAGAACCGGTCCTTGTCCTCCTTCACGGTCGCCTTGTCGAGCTGAGGGAGCGCCAGGACTCCGGTGGTCCAGAGATGGACGTCGCGTCGGCCGTCCCACGGGCCGGTCATGTGGCTCGCCGCGGACAGCCACCGCTCCACCCCACCGCCGGACTCCGTGCGCGCGCTCATCACGTCGACGCCGAGCTCGGCGAGCCAACCCCGCAGCGCCGCACTGTCCCCATCGTCGATCGCGGCTCCGATCCGCTCGTCGAGCTCGAGGCTGGAGCCGTCGAGGGCGACGACTTCGGCCGGGCCGCTCCACGAGGGCTGAACCCGGGCGGCCCCGACCGCCAGCAGGGCGCTGACGACAGGATTCCACACCGAAGCGATCGTGGCCTCGCGGGCGTCCGGGTCTGCGCCCCCCACGCGCCGCACGATGCCACCGTCGGCAGGATCGTCGATGAGGCGCAGCACGTTGTCCAAGCCCCCGTCGCCCAGCTTCAGCGAGCGCAGCGAGGCCCCGAACTCGTCAGCGCCGGCGCCCGCGCCGTTGCGGATCCCTGCGGTGATCACCTCGTCCCACGATCCGAGAGGACGGTCCTGGGCCAGCAGTCGGCCCTCCGCGGAGTCCAGCCAGGCCGAACCACCGGAGAGCAGGTCAGTGGCGGGGCGGCCTGCATCTGCGCCGGTGGTGGCCGATGCGCCAGTGACGGCAGATGCTTCGAGACGCGCGATGCGCTCGCGCAGTGGCGGATGGCTGTCGGTGGCACTCGGCCGCTGCTCGGCAATGATGGTCTCGACCGCATCGTCGATCTCCGTCCTGTTGGCGTCGATGACCCTCCGGACGGCCTCACCCAGCGGCGCACGGCGTCCAGCAAGCTCGAACAGCGGGACGTAGTTGTCGAGCGTCTGCTCCCACGCCAGTTCTGCCGCAACCAGGGCGCGGAACGACTCCGCAGCGGCCCCGGGGCCGGCGGCCCGCACCGAGAGGTCGTCGGCGCGCAGTTCGGCGGCCCGCGAGGACGGTCCGGCGGCCAGCGCGTAGAGCCCTGCGTATGCGGTGAAGAACCATCGCCACAGGACACCTGCGCGAGCGCGCACCTGCTCCATGAACGCGAGACGGCGCAGGTCGCGGGCCGCGTCGGCGGTGTCCCCGCCGGCGAAGTGGCCGAGCTCGTGGGCGAGCACTGAGCGCAGCTGCCCGACGGTGAACGTGGCCAGCAGCGGTAAGCCGATCTCAAGCTCGCGGTGTCCACCGACCTCAGCGACGCCGGCGTTCACCTCGGGGACGATCACGATGCGCGCCGGCGGCTCGGTCTGGGCCTCGACCGCCAGCCGATTCACCTCGGCCCACAGAGCCGGGTGTTCGGCGGGGATGACCTCGATGCCTTCGGCCGGTTCGGCCTGGTGGCGCAGGGCCGCCCACGCCCCGAACCCGATGGCGACGGCGAGAGGCAGCGCGACCCACTGGATCAGCACCCGCACCGCTACCCCGTCGAAGAGCTGCGCGCCGACGGCGACGATGCCGAGCACCACCCCCACGAGTAGGGCCACGGCCACGACAGGGAACAGCCACAACACCAGGGTGGGCGCTAGACGATTGTGCTTCACGAGGGCACAGTGTCGTCGCCGTCGGACGGCGCGTCAACGTGCGGCGCGCCTGAGGCCCGCGGTTCGGCCCCGGACTCTGCCGTCACGGGCTTTGACTTCAAGTACTTGAAGTTCTTAGGGTCGTTGACATGAGCGCACCAGCCCTCCAGCAGCAGTACACCATCAAAGAGGCGGCGGCCCTGACCGGGCTGCCGGCCAGCACGCTGCGCTACTACGAGTCGATCGGCGTGATCTCCCCCGTCGCCCGTGGCATGAGCAGCGGACACCGCGTCTACGACGAGACGGACCTCGACCAGCTCATGGGCGTGGCCTGCCTCGCCGCGACCGGGATGTCCGTCGCGGACATGCGCGCCTACGTCGCCAACAACCGGCTCGGCCCGGACGCGGCGGCCGACCAGATCGCGCTGCTCACCGGGCAGCAGCGTCGGCTCGAGGTCGAGGCCGAACTCCTGGCCGTGCGGCAGCGGTACGTCGCGCTGAAGATCGACTATTGGCGCGCCGTCGAGGACGGCGACGCGACCCGTGCCGATGCCATCTCGGCCGAAGCCCGGGCGCTCGCCGACGAACTCAAGCGCTCTAGCAAGCCCTAGACCCCCCTCGCGCCGACAGGCGCCCTCTCTTGGCCCACCACCATCCCGGGGCGGCGCAAGCCTGCCCTCGGACAACCAGAAGGAACTCCACCTATGCTCGTCAACGCCTACGCGGCCCCTGCCGCCGGTCTCCCCCTCGCACCCCTCACCATCGAACGCCGAGCGGTCGGACCCAACGACGTCCTCATCCGCATCGAGTACGCCGGCATCTGCCACTCCGACATCCACACCGTCAACGGCGACTGGGGACCCCAGCCCTTCCCCGTCGTCCCGGGCCACGAGATCGTCGGCATCGTCACCGAGGTGGGGACCGATGTCACCGGACACCAGGTGGGAGACCGGGTCGGTGTCGGGTGCATGGTCAACTCGTGCCGCGAATGCGTCAACTGTCTCCGCAGCGACGAGCAGTACTGCCTGGCCGGGATGGTCGGGACCTACGCGGCAACCGACAGTGACGGCACCACCACCCAGGGCGGCTACTCCACCCATGTGGTCGTCGACGCCGACTTCGCCCTACGCGTTCCCGCGGGCCTGGACCCCGCCGCCGCGGCGCCGCTTCTGTGCGCCGGCATCACGACCTACGCGCCGCTGCGCCGCTGGGGCGCGGGGCCCGGGCGGAAGGTGGCCGTCGTCGGACTCGGTGGCCTCGGCCACATGGCCGTCAAGCTGGCGCACGCCATGGGGGCCGACGTCACCGTGCTCTCGCAGACGATGAGGAAGCACGACGACGCCCGCCGCCTCGGCGCCGACCACTTCCATGCGACCTCCGACCCGTCGACCTTCGGCGAGCTGGCCGGGCGGTTCGATCTCATCATCAACACCGTCAGCGCCGCGATCGACCTCGACGCCTACCTCGGGCTCCTCGCCGTCGACGGGACACTGGTCAACGTCGGAGCCCCGGCGGAGCCGCTGAGCGTCAACGTGTTCTCCCTCATCGGCGCGCGGCGGAGCTTCGCCGGATCCATGATCGGCGGCCTCGCCCTCACCCAGGAGATGCTCGACTTCTGTGCGGACCACGGCATCGGTGCGGACGTCGAGATCATCGCCGCCGACCAGGTGAACGAGGCCTACGAGCGCGTCCTGAGCTCCGACGTGCGCTACCGCTTCGTCATCGACGCGTCCACCCTCTGACGCGTCGCCCTGGCAGACGACGTGGTGACACTGTCATGAGAAGACCGGACCCCTGCCTGGTCCGCGCTCGGTGGAGGGCCAGCCGGGGGGGAGGCGATCCGACTCCCGGGCACGTGGGGTACTCGCGCCCGGCCAGGACCCCTGGCCCTCTACTACGGAGGTCCGGCCCCCTTATAGGCATTGTGCTCCTGGGCCACCTGGACGGCGACGGGGCGGAGCGGAAATCGGCGACGGACGGCCCCGTGACGGCAGTGGTGGACGTAGCGTGAACGCCATGCAACTGGAGGACTTCCTGACCTACGTCGCGACCGGAGCAACCATCGCGAGCGGCTCGGACTACCACGCGTTCATGCACGGTGCCTCACAGGAGGCGCTGCGCATCACAGCCGAACTGAACTCTTCGTACCGCCCGCCCGACGAGGTCCGCAGCCTGCTGAGCCGGCTCACCGGGCGTCAGATCGACGAGTCGACCACCGTCTTCCCGCCGTTCTACAGCGAGTTCGGCCGCAACCTCGTTCTGGGTCGGCGGGTCTTCATCAACATGGGCTGCCGCTTCCAGGACACCGGCGGCATCGCGATCGGCGACGACACCCTCATCGGTCACGGATGCACGCTCACCACGCTCAACCACGAGGTCGATCCGGACCGTCGCGGGGACATGACACCGGCCGCCGTGATGATCGGGAGGAAGGTCTGGCTGGGGGCGGGCGTCACCGTCGTGCCGGGGGTCACCATCGGCGACGGCGCGATCGTGGGAGCGGGCGCCGTCGTCACCCGCGACGTGCCGGCTGACGCGATCGTCGCGGGCGTCCCGGCGCGGCTGATCCGGATGACAGGCTTCCAGGCCACTTGACGAGCAGCCGAGCACACACAGCAGGCCTGATCGGCGGGCTGCTGAGAGCGCCAGCGTCAACACCCAGAAGCGGACAGGCGGTGAGCGGTCCTCAGCGCCGAGGGCATGGGACTGAAAACTCGCTTGCGTGCCGCAAACCCTGCTTCCCGACTGCTGCGCCGTCGCCCGCCCCAACTACAGACTCCACGTAAGCCAGCCCCAGGACGCTTGTATGGAGCCGCGCGCGAGCGAAGACCGGCGACGCTACATCCTCCGACTACAAGGTTGCGCGGCGATGGACACGGCCGGCAGGTCATGCGAGTTCGGGAGGCCTGGGTCGCCGATGGTCGTCACTACACTCTCATGCCGAGCGTCGGATGGAGCCGGACGACGAAGGGTCTGCAGCTTCCTACCCATACAGCGGCATCTGCGGATATGCGCAGATGCCGCTGTATAGGTAGAAATTTGCAGAGCCCGAACCGGGCGGAGCGTCGATTCCCGGTCTGGGGTTCGGTTGAATCTGGCGTATCCTCCCGGCTCAGACGGAGCAGCCCGGCCGAGCACACTGATCTGCCGCAGGCCGCGCCTCAGCCTTCACAGCAGACATGAGGCTGACGCCGTACTCAACGTCAGCCTTGTTCGACACCAGTTCGCGGAGCCCCTTCTCGGCACCGGCCGCGTCCGGTCGCTGCCCCAGTGCCCGACGAAGCTCCTTCGCGGCAAGCGCGTGGTCCTTGCCCTTCACCGTCGCACCGGTGAGCTGAGTGACGATGGCGTCCTTGGCGCAGATGCCCGCATGGATGGCATCCCCTGCAGCAACGGTGTATCGCTCTGCACTCAGATTCGCCTCCGCGGAGGCCAAGTACTCCTCGGCCTTCCTCAGGAAGCTTCGTGCGTGATTGCGGTGTTCGAGCGTCGCCATCACGCCACCCCAACCGTCGCCTGCGGGAGCGACCCGAGCAGAGCCACCCCGTCAGCGACGATCTGGGCGACGACCGGCTCCTCGCCGCTGCCCGCGAGCCGCCCGAACTCCTCCGGAGTGAACACCAACACATCACAGTCGTTGCCCAGCCGAGCGCGGACCGCGTCTTCCAGTTCCGTCCGACCCTGCCAGTCCGAGGGTGCAACGACGGCCAGGTCGACATCGCTCTCGGCTGATGCCTCCCCCCGTGCCACCGACCCGAACAGAACCACCGCATCGACACTCGACCCGACCACAGCCCGGACCGCCTCCCGCAGCGCCGCAATCGGATCGAGCAGGACGCGCAAAGGCTGGATGGCGTAGTGGTCCTCGTTGATCGTGTGAACCATTGCGCGACCCACGGCACGGCTCTCCACCACACCGAGATCGGCGAGGGAGGCCAGCGCCTGCTGAACCGACCACAGGCTGCACTGATCGCGGACCAGCCCATGCACCTGCCGCCCGGTCAGCGGAACAGCCGTACGCAGCAACACGGCCAACACCGCCCCGCTCGCACCCGTGATCAAGCCCCCGAACGCAGCCTCAAATCTCATATGACTAGTCTAGCTGTCACATGACTGTCACACCAGTCATCCGGGTCCAAGACTTGATTCGCGCATCCGTGTCAGTCAACTGACCTCCGCTGGACCCAACCCCGCGACCGGGATCAGCATCCAGCAGCCGGCCAAGACCCTGCGCCGCTACCGCACCATCGACACCGTTCAGGGCGAGCTGATCGTCAGCGGACACACAAACCCAGAGACGGCCCGCTGGCGATCCCTCCACAGCCTCCGGAAGCCCTGATTCCCCATGGGGAACCCGCGGGGAATCAGCCCCACCAACCCGGCACGAGACTCCTTCCCCGACAGTCCCCCGGACCACTCCACCCCGGCATCGCCGCTTGCCACAACAGAACCCAACCCCAGAAACAGAGAATCGGCGAGAGGTTTTCACCTCCCGCCGATTCACCGCATTTGCCCTAGTCAGAGGCACTTTTGTGCGCGAGAGAGGAGTTGAAGCTCTCTTCTATCTGCCGATAATGACCCCCTGACAAGGTATTTTGATAGGACTCAGCCATGCCGTCACCTTGCCGTGAGGAATACGTGGGGAATAGTTCTGCTGCACTTCAGCATAGGCGGCCGGCATCCCGGATCGCTGGCCAGATGCGCTTGGTTCGTCCCCGGCCCTGCGAGCAGGTCGTTGCACGGGACGCCGAACGCGGGAGCAGTTGTGGCGTCGCCTCCTGCGTCGGACGCCGCCAGGGGCGTCCTCCGAGCCTGGGGGTGCAGGGGCAGGATCTTGCCGGCTTCGTGAGCGACGGTCGCCGCCTTGGGCAAGGTCGCGGTCGAGCGCATCGCCTGGTTTCCCGCACCGTTCCGCATCCGCCTCCCCGTTCAGCCAGACAACAGTGGCGATCTCATACGGCCGCCTACTGCTGCCGGTGGACAGTTGACCCACAGAGTGCGTGCCGACCGATCCGAGGCAGGTCCCTGCGGCAGCAGATCCAGGCAGCTCGGGCCCATGTAACCGATGTCAGCGACGCTCATGGAGGGCGGCCCTTGCCCCGCGACGGCTACGCCCCCGTGCCCTGGTCCTACGTCCGGCCGGCGAGTGTCAGCTGGTCGCGGTGATGGTCATCGAGCCAGTCGGTGTCGAGGCTCATCCAGCGCTCGGCGCGACGTAGCCCGACGACGCGGACGCCGGCGACTGGCCCAGCCCAGTTGATCCAGTTGTAGGGACGCGTGCCCGCTGTCAGGACACGCGCGTAGCCGATCGAGGCCCCGCGTGGGAGCCGTCCGAACCCACCGAACAGCGGGATGAACACCCGCGCGAGGTGCTGACCGAACCACATGTGGAACAGGAGTTCGCGGTTGGTCCAGCGGGTCCCCCGCGTGGGCGCCAGCAGTTCCTCGGGGGTGGCGGCCGCGATGAGGCGGGAGTAGTCGTCACGGACCCGTTCAAGCTCGGACACGATGTCGTCAGCGGCTGGCATCCCTCAAGTGTGCGCCCCGCCCCCGCACCCTCGCCGTCACAGGTTGAGCGATGTCAGAAGGCTGCGGACGCGTCGTTCGACGTCGTCGCGGATGGGTCGGACGGCGTCGAGGTCCTGGCCGTGGGGGTCGTCGAGTTCCCAGCTCTCGTAGCGCTTGCCGGGGAAGACGGGGCACGCGTCGCCGCAGCCCATGGTGATGACGACGTCGGCGGCGCGGACGGTCTCGTCCGTCCAGGGTTTGGGGAACTCGTGGGCGATGTCGATGCCGCGTTCGGCCATCGCCTGGATCGCCACGGGGTTGACCTCGAGCCCGGGCTCGGAGCCGCCGGACCACGCGACGGCGTTGTCGCCGGCGAGCGCCTGGAAGAAGCCGAGCGCCATCTGGGATCGTCCGGCGTTGTGGGTGCAGAGGAAGAGCACCACGGGTTTGCCGTCATCGTGGAGTCCCTCGACGCGGGCGAGCGCGTGGAGGCGCTGCCTGGCGAAGCGTTCGGCGAGGAGGGGCAGGAACTTGGTGACGGTCGCGCGGCCGGCGAACTGGTCGAAGGAACTGCCCAGGAACCGCTCGATGGTCTCGGGGCCGTAGACGCCGGAGAACTCCTGCGCAAGGTTGGCTGCGGCCTGCTTGAGCACGAGTCTGTCGTCGGGGCGCAGGCTCTCCCAGCTGCGTTCCTGGGCGGGGTGGATGATCATCGTGGCTCTCCTTCGATGCTTGATGCGAGGCGGTCGATGCGATGGGTGATGTCGTCGAAGGCGGCGTCGAAGGCATCGGGGTCCTCTTTGCCTGCCGGGTCGGGAACCGACCAGTGGAGCAGCGGCCCGTCCACGTCTTCGTAGGCGCGGTCACACACCGCGATAAGCAGTTCGTCGCCGGTGAGGACGTCCCGGGCGAGTTTGGGTCTTGCATGGGTGAGGTCGAGACCGTGGCGGCGCGCGACCGAGACCGCGCCGGGGTGCACGCGTCGGGCGGGGCGGGTTCCTGCCGAGACGGCGGGGATGTCGCTGATCGAGCGCCAGTAGGACTCCGCCAGCTGTGACCGGGCGGAGTTCTGGCTGCACACGAAGGCGACCCGGGCCGGACGAGGCAGCGGGGCGGCGCCGAGCAACCGGTCGCAGGCCGGGGTGCGCTGCACGTAGCTGCGCCGCCCGTCCCCCTCGGAGCGGTGCCGCGTGACGAGGCCTGCCTGTTCGAGGACGGCGAGGTGGTGGGCAATCAGGTTGGTCGGCAGGTCCAGCTGGGCGGCGAGCTCGCCGGAGGCGAGGTCGGCGTGCGCGAGCAGGTCGATGATCGCGAGCCGCGACGGATCTCCCAGCGCGGCGTACGCGCGCGACCTTGCGGTCACGTCCACCAGTGCCATGAGCCCTCCCTGCGATTGATTACCTCGACAGATATTGCCTCAATGGTAGCTGAGCTATTATGGGAGTCAAGGTAGGCCCATCCGGTCTCAACCCTCGACTTCGACCCGACGACGTCCCGCACCAGCGGGGCATGAACCCAGGAGGTTCCCGTGTCCGACATGCCCATGCCAGCGTCGCCTCGTTCGCAGCGGCTCGTGATCGTCGGGGCGGTCGCTGCCGGCACGTCGGTGGGCGCCAAGGCCCGGCGCAACGACGAGGAGATGGAGATCGTGATCTACGAGCGGGACCGGGACATCTCCTACTCTGGGTGCGGCCTGCCGTACTACATCGGCGGGACCGTGCCCGACGCCGACGAACTCCACCCCCGCGACGCGGCCTGGTTCGCCAAGCGCTACAACATCGACATCCGCACCGGCCACGAGGTGATCAGCGCCGACCCGGCCGGCCGCACCCTGAAGGTTCGCGACCTGTCCTCCGGCGAGGTGACCACGGACCGCTACGACAGCCTCGTGCTCGCCACGGGCGCCACCAGCATCATCCCGCCGGTGCCCGGCGTCGACCTGCCGGGCGTCTTCGCGCTGCGCAGCGTCCGCGACGCCGAGGCGATCAAGGGCTGGATCGACGACTCCTCACCCACGCAGGCCGTGGTCGTCGGATCCGGGTTCATCGGCCTGGAAGTCGCCGAACAGCTGGTCGCGAGCGGGATCAGCGTCACCCTGGTCGAGCGCCTCCCACAGGTCATGCCGGCCCTCGACGCGGACATGGCGTTCCGCGTCCAGGAGGAACTCGAGCGCCACGGCGTGACCGTGCGGCTCAACACGACGATGACCGGACTCGACGGAGACACCAAGGTTGCGGGCGCGCGGCTCGACACCGGCGAACTCGTTCCGGCACAGCTGGTGATCCTCGCCGTCGGAGTGCGGCCCAACACCGACCTCGCGCGCGACCTCGGGGTGACCATCGGCGAGACCGGCGCGATCGCCGTCGACTCGTCCATGCGCACCAACGTCGACGGCGCCTACGCGGTCGGTGACTGTGCCGAAAGCTACTCGCTGATCACCGGCCGGCCCTTGTGGCGGCCGCTGGGATCGACAGCCAACAAGATGGGGCGCATCGCCGGCGACGCGATCACCGGAGGCACCACCCTGGAGCATCGCGGGATCCTGGGCACCGGCATCGTGCGGGCGTTCGGACTGGCCGTCGGCCACACCGGGCTCACCGAGACCCAAGCCCGCGCCGAGGGATTCGACCCGGTCGTCCTGCACAACACCAAACCGGCCCACGCCACCTACCTGGGCGGCAAGGAACTCACCATCAAGGCCGTGGCCGACCGCGCCACCGGCCGACTCCTGGGCGCCCAGGCCGTCGGACCGGAGGGGGTGGACAAGCGCATCGACGTGCTCGCCACCGCGATCACCTTAGGCGCAACCGTCGCCGACCTGTTCCACCTCGACCTCGCCTACTCACCGCCGTTCGCCACCACCAAGGACCCGGTCCACTACACCGGCATGGCACTCGAGACCGCCGTCCGCGGACGGGCGCCATTGATCACCCCCACCGACCTCGACGCGCGGCTGGGCAACGGCGAGCAGATCCAGATCGTCGACGTGCGCGCCGCGAAGGACCATGCCAAGAGCCACCTGCCTGGGGCGGTGAACATCCCGCTGGCAGACATGCGACGGCGCGTCGGGGAACTTGACCCACAGCTGCCGACGGTCACGTACTGCAACAAGGGCGTCACCGGGAACGCCGCCCAGAACGTCCTGCTCGCCCTCGGCTTCACTGAGGTGATGAACCTCTCGGGCGGCAACAGCACCTACCAGACCCACACCCGCCAAACACATAGGGGCTCTTCACAGAAGGCAGTGGATTGATGGGCCGCGTTTGAGCGGCGGCTGACCCGGGTCAAGGATCCCGTCCCGGGTGCCCTGGGTCGAGGAGGGGGCCCTCGGGTTGGCAGGATGAAGGTGTCTACGCCTCATCTGAAACCCAAGGGCCCTTGTGCGAAACGCTACCCCACCCTGCCTCGATACGTTCTGCCGGCTCGATCGTCTCGGGCTGACCGTGACCGCCCAGCGCGTCGAACCCGACCACACAGTGCTGCGCTGCCGCCCCACCACACCGCCGTCGCCGTGTCCGGGGTGCGCCGGGCCAGGGGTGCGGCACGACGCGGTGCTGCGTCGTCTGGCGCATGTGCCCTACGGCTGGAAACCCACGATCCTCGAGGTGATCGTGCCTCGATATCGCTGTGTCCCGTGCCGAAGGGTGTGGCGCCATGACATCCGGGCCGCGGCTCCGTCGAAGGGGAAACTGTCGCGTGACGCGATCATGCAGGCCGTCAAGTCCATCGTGATCGACCGAATGTCGATCGCACGGGTCGCGGCCAACCTCGGCGTCGCCTGGAACACCGCCTGCGACGCGATCCTCGCCGCCGGCGCCGACCTGCTCATCGACCATCCGCAGCGCCTCGACGGGGTCACCACGGTCGGGGTCGATGAGCACGTCTGGCGACATACCCGCCACGGCGACAAGTACGTCACCGTGATCATCGATCTCACTCCGACCAGGACCAGAAGCGGCCCGTCGAGGTTGTTGGCGGTGGTCGAGGGCAGATCGAAACAGGCCTTCAAATCCTGGCTCGAAGCCCAAACTGAGGCCTTCAGGGACACGGTCGAGATCGTCGCGATGGACGGCTTCACCGGCTACAAATCCGCCGCCGTCGAAGCGATCGACACCGTCACCACCGTGATGGACCCCTTTCATGTCGTGGCCCTGGTCGGGGACAAGCTCGACCGCTGCCGGCAACGCGTCCAGCAAGAGACCCTCGGGCATCGGGGCCGCTCCGGGGACCCGCTCTACGGGATCCGTCGGGTCGCCCGGACCCGCGCTGGGCTGCTCACCGAGAAGCAACAGCGCCGGCTCGCCAAAGTGCTCGCCGACCAGCGTCACGTCGCGTTCGAGACCACCTGGAGCGTCTACCAGGACGTGATCGACGCCTACCAAGCCGACGACCCCTCCGAGGGGAAGAAGATCATGACCCGACTCATCGACACCATCAAGACAGGAGTCCCCGCCGGCCTCGACGAACTCCGCGTCCTGGGCCAAACCCTTCATCGACGCCGCGACGACATCCTCGCGTTCTTCGACCACCCCCGCACATCCAACGGCCCCACCGAAGCGATCAACGGCCTCCTCGAACACCTCCGAGGCACCGCCAGAGGCTTCAGAAGCATCGTCAACTACATCGCCCGCTGCCTACTCGACGCAGGCGGGTTCAGACCCCAAATCCACCGCCTTCTGTGAAGAGCCCACATAGGGCGACCTCCCGCGCGAGCACGATCAAGCCCGGCCACCTCCCCCACGTGCTGTTCCTCTGCGTCCACAACGCGGGCAAGTCCCAAATGGCCGGCGCCCTGATGCGCCACCTGTGCGGCGACCGGATCGTGGTCACCACCGCCGGCACCGGACCCGACGACACCATCGACGACGCCTCGGCACGTATCGTCGCCGAGCTCGGCGCCACCACCACCGGGGAGCACCCCAAGGCCGTGACGGCCGCCATGCTGGACGCAGCCGACCGCATCATCCTCATCGGCCCCGACGTCCAGCTGACCCCACCCGAGCAGCTGGCCGACCGCGTCGAGCGCTGGCCGATCCACGACCCGGCCGACGACGGCATCGAGGGCGACGAACGGACCCGGAACATCCGCGACCAGATCGCCGCCCGGGTGCACACACTCGCATCAAACCTGACCAGCTGAACACTCCGCGTCGACCCGGTCGAACCGATTGCTAGGAGAGGCCTCCGCAGCTTCCTTCGCCTCGGTCCGATCGCGGCCGCGCGCTGTGGCTTACCTTCCTGCCGACTCGACAGCTCCCACCGGCGTCGGGTCAAGGAGCTGTTGGATCGCCCGCAACCCATCGGTATTCACCCAATACCAGGTCTGGCGGCCTGCCCGCTCCCGGTCGAGGAAGCCGGCGTCGAACAGGGCACCTAGGTGGTGGGTGACGGTCGGCTGGGTCAGCCCCAGCCGGTCGGCCAGCACGCGGGTGGTCGCCCGTCCGTCGTCCGCGGCCCGGATCAGGCTCAGCAGCCGTAACCGCGCGGGGTCGGCCAGGACCTTCAGTGCCCCCGCCAGGGCCAGGGCATCGTCGGGCCGCAGAGGGGCCTGGAGGATCGGGGAACAGCACAGGTCACCGACCGACGTGGGCCGGAGCGCCGCCTGTTGAATACTCATAGACACGTGTCTATCATATCCATCGGCATCGATCAATCGATGCGTGTCTATGGATTGGAGACGTGGATGTTCGATCACCTGGCAGGCCTGGGTGTCGGCGTCGCGACCGACGTGGCGACCGCACTGGCCCACAACTGGCCCTATCTGCTCGCAAGTGTCGTGGTGGCCTCCGCCGTGCAGGTGTACGTGAAACCGGACCGCTTGGGCGGTTGGCTGCGGCGTCGCACCTGGGTGGCGATCGTGGGCGCCGTCGCACTGGGCGCGCTCACGCCGTTCTGCTCCTGCGGCACCACCGCCGTGGTGCTGGGGGCGATGGCTTCCTCGGTCCCGTGGGCGCCGATTGTGGCGTTCATGGTGTCCTCGCCGCTGACCAGTCCGCAGGAGTACGTGTGGTCGGTCGGGCTGTTCGGGCCCGCGTTTGCGACCACGTTCTTCGGTGCGGCGATCGCCGTCGGCCTGATCGGCGGCGGTGCCGCCTGGTGGCTGGAGCGCCACGGACTCCTCGCCGGACAGGCCCGCCTCGCGACCCCGACCCCCGGCGGCGGCTGCGACGCCGGTCATAGCTGCGGAACCAGCCCCGCCGCCGGTGCGCCGACCACGCTGCGGGTCGGGGGGACCCGGGAACTGGCCGTCATCGACACCAGGCCAGCCCCGGTGGTCCATGCCGAACCCGCCACGTGGCGTCGGTTCGGCGGCGCCCTGGCCACCAATAGCCGCCGGCTCGCCGTGTACTTCCTGGGCTTCGCCGCCCTGGGGTACCTCGTCATCAGGATCCTGCCGACGGGCCTCCTCACCACCTGGCTCGGCGAGGGCAACCCCGTCTGGTCGGTTCCCCTGGCCGCCCTGCTCGGCGTCCCGGTCTACCTCAACACCGACGCCTCCCTGCCCCTGGTGGCGAGCCTCTTGGACGGCGGCATGGCCCCCGGAGCGGGCATCGCGTTCCTCATCACCGGAGCGGGCACCAGCGTCGGCGCCATCAGCGGCATGCTCGTCATCGCCCGCTGGCGGATCGTCGCGCTGGTCATCGGCACGCTGCTGGTCACTGCGACGATCGCCGGATGGCTCGCGGGGCTGCGGCTCTGACGAGACAGCGATGGATGAGGGCCGCCCTGCTTGCAGATCCGGACGGACGGGTGCACAATTCAATTGTGCTTGAATCAATGGAGCCTGAACTGACTCGGGACGCGGCGACGCTCCTGGCTGTGGCCGCCGACCCGGTGCGACTGACCCTGCTGAACCAGCTGGCGGCGTCCGGGACCCGGTGCGTGTGCGACCTGCAGCTCGATCCGCCGATCCCAGCCAACCTGTTGAGCTACCACCTGCGGATGCTGCGGGAGGCTGGCCTGGTGACCACGGCCCGGCGGGGCCGGTGGGTCGACTACACCCTGGCCGAGGACGCGCTGGAGCGGCTACACGCCGCCCTGCCGGTGGCCGCGGCTACCCGGGCGGAGTGTGCGTCATGCCGGTAGCCACTCACGTCGGACGCCCCGGCGTCCGGCTGAGCCTCGGGGTCGCGGCGGCGGCCGTGTCGTGGGTGGCGCTGTACTGGGTCAACGAGCCGTTCTGGACGTGGCTGGTCGGCGACGCCGCTGGGCTCGATCTGGAGTCCCGGCTGGGGTCGGGGGTGTGGTTCTTCTTCTACGACACGGTCAAGATCGCGCTGCTGCTGACCGGGATCATCTTCGTGGTCACGGTCCTGCGGTCGTTCATGAGCGTGGAACGCACCCGGGCGCTGCTCGGCGGCAAACGCGAGGGCGTCGGCAACGTCCTGGCGGCGCTGCTGGGCGTCGTGACGCCGTTCTGCTCGTGCAGCGCCGTGCCGGCGTTCATCGGTTTCGTCGCCGCCGGCGTCCCCCTGGGCGTCACGATGAGCTTCCTGATCGCCAGCCCCCTGATCAACGAGGTCGCGATCGCGCTGCTGCTGGGCCTGTTCGGCCCCGGCCCTACCCTGTTGTACGTCGCCGCAGGCGTCAGCATCGCGATCGTCGCCGGCTGGGTGATCGGACGCCTCCGCCTCGAACACTGGGTGGAACCGTTCGTGTTCGAGACCCGGCTCCGCGGCCAGGTCATCGACTCGACCGCCCACCTCACGTGGCCCGATCGCGTCCAACTCGGCATCGACGAGGTCGCGGCAATCCTGCGCAAGATCTGGCCCTACCTGCTGGTCGGCATCGGCCTCGGGGCGGTCATCCACGGCTGGGCGCCGGAGAACTTCTTCGCCACCTACGCCGGCCGGGACAACCCCTTCGCCGTCCTGATCGCCGTCGCCGTCGGCGTCCCGCTCTACTCCAACGCGGCCGGCGTCCTCCCCCTGGTCGACGCGCTCCACGACAAGGGCCTCCCGATGGGCACCCTGCTCGCCTTCATGATGGCCACCGTCGCGCTCAGCCTGCCCGAGATGATCCTGCTGCGCCGCGTCCTCAAACCGAAACTGATCGCCACGTTCGTCGCCGTCGTGGCCACCGGGATCATCGCCGTGGGCTACCTGTTCAACGCCGTCCTGCCCATCTGAAACACCACACCAAACCTCGAAGAAGGAGTCACACCATGCACATCAAGGTCCTCGGTCCCGGCTGCGCCAACTGCGTCAACCTGGAGAAGAACACCCGCGACGCCCTGGCCACCCTCGGCCTGGAGGCCACCGTCGAGAAGGTGACCGACTACGCCGACATCGCCGGCTACGGCATCATGCGCACCCCCGGCCTGGTGGTCGACGAGCAGGTGGTGCTGTCGGGTCGGGTCGCGAAGCCGGCCGAGATCGCCCAACTGCTGGCCGGCCGCTGACCGGCTGACCCCGCGATCGGCTGGGCGGGAGCATGTCAATGAAGTTCCTGCAGGTGATGCCGCGGTTCGTGTTCTTCACCGGCAAGGGCGGGGTGGGCAAGACGTCGCTCGCATGCGCGACGGCGGTCCACCTGGCCGGATCTGGTCGTCGAGTCCTGCTGGTCTCGACCGACCCCGCCTCCAACGTCGGCCAGGTGTTCCACCAGCCGATCGGGAACCGAGTCACCCCGGTGGCCGGCGTCGAAGGCTTGGACGCCCTGGAAATCGACCCCGAATCGGCCGCCGAGCAGTACCGGGAACGGATCCTCGGCCCCGTGCGCACCGTGCTCCCCGCCGTCGAGATCGCGTCGCTCACCGAGCAACTGAGCGGCTCGTGCACCACCGAGATCGCGTCGTTCAACGAGTTCACCGGCTTCCTCGCCGAGGAGGACTCCCACTACGACCACGTGGTGTTCGACACCGCACCGACCGGGCACACCATCCGGCTGCTGCGGCTGCCCGGTGACTGGACCGGTTTCATCGACGCGGGCGGCGACGCGTCCTGCCTGGGACCGATGTCGGGGCTGGACAAGCACCGCGGCCAGTACGCCAGAGCGCTGGCCGCCCTGACCGACCCCACCACTACCAGGCTGGTGCTCGTGGCCCGACCGCAGGCCACCTCCCTGGCCGAGGCCGGGCGTACCGCGTCCGAACTGGCCGGGATCGGGATCCACGCTACCCACCTCGTGGTGAACGCCGTGCTGCCCGACGAGGGCAGCGGTGATCCGCTCGCGACCGCGATCCGTACCCGCGAGACGGCCGCCCTGGCCAGCGTCACGGGCCCGCTCGCCGACCTACCGCAGGACCGGATCCCCTTGAAGTCTGTGAACATGGTCGGGGTGCCCGCCCTGAGGGCACTCCTGTCACCCGAGGAAACCGCCGATGCGACGACGGACGCAGTCCCTCTGCCCGCCGAACTCGGGCTGCCGGGCCTGGACGCCCTGGTCGACGAACTCGCGGCCATCGGTCACGGGCTGGTGATGTGTGTCGGCAAGGGTGGGGTCGGCAAGACCACCATCGCGGCCGCGATCGCGGTCGGGCTCGCCGCCCGCGGTCACCAGGTCCACCTCACCACCACCGACCCCGCCGCCCACCTGGACGCCACCCTCACCCAGACCCCCGACCTGCCGTCGTTGACGCTGTCGCGGGTCGACCCCGTGCAGGCGATCGCCGACTACCGGGCCCGCGTGCTGGCCACCCAGGGCAAAGACCTGGACGCCGAGGCGCTGGCCGCCCTCGCCGAAGACCTCCAGAGCCCCTGCCACCAGGAGATCGCCGTCTTCCAGCAGTTTTCGCACCTGGTCGGGCAGGCCCGCCGCCAGTTCGTGGTCATGGACACCGCCCCCACCGGGCACACCCTCCTGCTGATGGACACCACCGGCGCCTACCACCGCGACACCGTCAAAACCATGGCCGCCGGGGTCCGGTTCACTACTCCGCTGATGCGCCTGCAGGACCCGGACTACACCCGCCTGGTGATGGTGACCCTGCCCGAACCCACCCCGGTGCTGGAGGCGCTCGCGTTCTGCGACGACCTCGCGCGCGCCGGCATCACCCCGTGGGCGTGGGTCATCAACCAGTCCCTGACGGCCGCGCACCCCACCTCCCCGCTGCTGCGTCGGCGCGCCCACCTTGAGGCCGACCCGATCGCCACCGTCACGCAGGCGGCAGCCCGGGTCGCCGTCGTGCCCGTCCTGCTCGACGAACCCACCGGCGCCGACAGGCTCCTCGCCCTCACCGACACCCACACCATGACCGGGAGCACCCCATGACCGACCTCACCATCGTCTGGCAACGCCTCGTTGACGCCGGGCAAACCTGCCCCCGCTGCGGCGACACCGGCGACGAGATACGCACCGCAGCCACGACACTCACCGCGGCACTCGCCCCCCTGGGCATCACCGTCCGGCTGAACGAGGGCACCATCAACCTCGCCCAGTTCGAGCAGGCCCCCCTGGAGTCCAACCGCATCCTGATCGCGGGCCGACCCGTCGAGGAGTGGCTCGGCGGTGCCACCGGCCAGAGCCCTTGCTGCGACGTCTGCGGCCCCCACGACTGCCGCACCATCACCGTCGACGACACCACCTATGAAACAGTGCCCGCCGACCTCATCACCCGTGCCGGCCTCCTCGCCGCCGCCGACCTGCTCGCCCAACCCAGCGCGTCACCCGACCAACCCTGCTGCGACCGCACCCAGGGAAGCACCGGCACGGCTCAGCCGTGCTGCGGACCCACGGTCGAGCACGCCGACACCCGGAACCGTTCACTCCCGCTGGCAGCCAAGGGAAGCTGCTGCTGAGGCTACGGACCCAACGAGACCGGTCCGGGAAGGCGCCAGCGGGCGCGGGCGCAAGCCCGTCCCTCACGGCCTGGGGAATCGTGGGGAATACGTGGGGAACACGACCCACGCGTGGGGAACGAACGAGCCGCCCAAGGAACCGCCGGTCACGTCAGCAACCGCATTCCCCCTTGCCAGCGGCAAGTCACAACATTGGGACATAGGAAAGGCGAGAGGTTTTCGCCTCCCGCCCTTTTCCTGTATAACCCCTAGTCAGAGGCACTTTTTGTGCGCGAGAGAGGAGTTGAAGCTCTCTTCTATCAGCCGATAATGGCTCTCTGGCAAGGCCTTATGGCGGTGAAATGCCATGTGGTCTCCTTGTCGTGGGGAATGCGTGGGGATTGGGGAGAGCACCGCCGAGGCGCAGGGAACGCTGGGTCGCACCGACCTGAGCGTAGCTCCGGTGCACCGGCCTTCGGCCAAGGAACACACCAGTGAGCTCACGACGGCTCTCCGATGAAGCGGTAGTAGAAGCCTGTGCCGCGCCGGGAGGCACGTGAGGGCGCGAGGACGCCGTCTTCTTCCAACCGTTTGAGGACCGTGCCGACATTGCTCGCGTAGGCACCGACGAGGCTCGCCAACTCGGTGGAACTGATCCGTCCGCGGGCCTTGGCGTAGGAGGCCGCGACTCGCTCGCGGCTCGGCCACATGCGGGTCCGGTTCACCTGGCCGTCGAGGCGACGCAGCAGATCGGCACCAGCGTGACTGAGCCGCCACACCGGGTCCGTGCCGTCAGGGCTTCCGATGATCGTCTCAACGATCGGCGCACCCACGATCGAGGCCCTGGACAGCTTGGCGAGCGCACCTGATGCCGCCGAGACGGTGTCCTGGATCGTGGTCGCTGCCCGCAGCGGATCGATCCAGCCAGTCGCCACCAACTGCCGGAGGATCAGCAGGGAGTTCAGGTCGTCGGCCTCGTTGGCCGGGTCGATGGAGTGAAGCCACTGGATCCAGCCGACGTCCAGATCGTCGCCGATGAGTTCGGCCCGGACGTAGGGGCCCGGGACCTCCTCGATCACTGGCGCGGGATGCCCGACGCTGACCATGTCGGCGACCATACGATCCACACCGATCCCCTCGCGTTCGGCGACCCGCAGTGCCGCGAGCAGTTCGGCGAGGGCCCGGTTCCGGGAGCGCGACGGGTGGGTAATGATGTTGTCCGTTGTGACGCCTCCGATGAATCCGCCGGGGCTGGTCACTCGCAGGAGCCGGCCCACGTGCTCCACCAGAGTCGGCTCCGAGACGCCCCACTCACGGTGCGCGACACCGTTGACGATCGCTTCACGCGCGGCGCGCCGAGGGATCTCACGCTGCTGCCCGATCACCAGGCCGTGCTGGACGTGGATCGTGGGCGTGTTGGCATCGACGGCCTGGAAGACCTCGACCAACTCCTCGATCAGGGACCGAGCCGGCCTGCGGAGTCGGCTCAGCGAATCACCTCCCGCCTGAGCACGTCGCACATAGTCGAGGCCGGGATCTCCGCGCCCCACGAAGGCAATCACACCCGCATTGGTCAGCCGACCTCCCGGGGACACCACATTGAGCCGCCTCAACAAGCTCCTGTCGGTGTCGGCAGCCAACTCCTCCGAATGATCCTCCCCCGAGGCGCGCAGCAACTCGCGCGCCAACTCCAGAGCCACCGGACGGGCCGCCTCGACAGGGACGCTGGATTCCTCGCTCGACCAGTCGAAGTTGAGGTCGGCCATACGACGCGCATGCCAGGTGTGGGCGTCAATCTCGACGCAATTGGTGCCCACCCGCCAACGGATCTTCCCGTTGACACGGATGGGCTCGAGCGCTTGCGGGGCACGCAGCACCAGAAGCCGCCGACCCGATACCTCATGGGTCGCGACGTCCACCGTCAAGGCCTTGCCCGACAACTCCCACATGCGGTGCCGCAACCACTCGGCCTCCAGGTCGGTGCCGATCAACTGGCCGTCGTCAGACACCCCGACGATCAGCGCGCCACCACCGGGCGTGTTGGCCATGCAGGCTGCTGCCGCCGCGAGCTCCTGCGCGGCCTCCTGGTTGCGGGGACTACTGGGCCCGATGCCGCCCTGGCGATCACGGCGTCCATGCTCTTCCTTGAGGTCCACATACTGCCGCTCCACCGCGTCATTGACGACCTTCCCGTCTGCCAGGGCCGCAAGGATGATCTGCACTTCAGTCTGGATCGGATCAGCGCCGAAAAGTATGGGCATCGCCTCCCACCCCTCCTGATCATAATTTTGGACGCCTCAAACTTATGACCCATTCGGCGCAAGTGCAAGTCCTCATAAGCCAGAGATGCCTGTGTGGTGGTAGACGGCCTGGGCGCCGACCAGGATGAGGCTCGGGAGGTGGTCCGTCAGCGCCTCCAGTGCGTCGAGGAGGACTCGTCGGGCTGCGACGTACTCGGGTGAGACCTGTGCCGCGCTGGCCAACGCCCGGACACCGACCGGCACTTCGATCTCCGACAGGGCGCGGATCACGCGGCTGGTAGCCACCCCGTTCAACCGGACCAAGGCAGCGGACTCCGGGGCACGAGGCGAGCGCTCCGCCCCCTCACCAGTCAGAAGAATCAACGGGTCGTCCGAGACCAAGCGCACCCAGCCCGTCGCGTCGACGTAACTGATCCCCGCCTGGGCCAGGGCACGGCGAGTAGCCGGCCCGAGGTAATCCGCGACGAACAGGACCGAAAGCCCCGACTCCCGCTGGCGTTCACGAAGTGTCGCCACCGTAGCGGCGAGCGACCGCCCGCCCGCACGCTTCGCCTCGACGCTGTAGGTGACGCCCAACCCGGCCGGCCCCCGCAGCACCAACAGTGCGTCTCCCTCCACGCCTCCGCCGACGGTCGCGGTCGCATCCCATGTGGGGGGCAGCAGGTCCGCGATCCGACGCAAACTCTCCTCAAGCACGACCGTTTCTGCACTTCGTTCGTTTCTCATGACGCGAAACAGTCCATTACCAGAAACAAGGAGGGGCAACGCCGACCGCGCCTCCCCAGCGTCCGGGGCAATCTGGACTTCGGTGCGCCCACCGGTGGGCGCAGAGCGAAGCAGCCGTCACCGGACGCCGACCGGGACGCGTCGACGTCGGTCCCTGCCCGGTCCTCCACGTCGCTCCGCATCGTGCGGCCTCCTGTCACCCATCAATCAAGGCAGTCACCCACATAACGGACACCTGCTCCTGTCCGTGGACAGCTTCGCGCCGGACCCCCTGCCACCCTGACACGTCGTCGTCCTGGCGGGTCAACGCGCGCTTGAGAGACCTGCCTCCGCGTCCAGCAGTTTCATGGCAGCCGTGCCGCTGCGGTGACCCGCGATCATGGCGGTCACCCCGATCGACCCGTTCCAGAACCGCCGGAACCCGCCGAGGTGCACTTCATCGCCGCGCGCGTGGTGGCATATATCACCCGGCTGGCCAGCTGGGCGCTCCCCAGGGTGCCGAGCTTCCGGCACCCGGGCCCACGTGGGCCCGGGCGCGTCAGGGGTTCACGAAGGGCCCCTCAGCGAACCCGGCGACGTCGCACGCCCTGCGTCGCGCCACTGCGGATACCCGCCCTCGAGGCGGAGAGCTTGTCGGCCCGCTTCGCGAAGACGCGTGACGGCCGTGGCGGCCATGACGCAGTACGGGCCCCGGCAGTACGCGACGATGGTGGCGTCGTCGCGCAGTTCGGACAGGCGGGTGGCCAGCTCGGCCAGCGGGATGTTCAGGGCGCCGTCGACGTGGCCGGTGGCGAACTCGGTCTCGGGTCGCACATCGACCAGGATGACATCGCCGGAGCGGCTGAGCGTGTCGAGTTCGTCGAACGCGACGGGACGGGTGCCGTCGGCGTCGGCGAAGAAAGCCTCGGTCAGCGCGGTGACTTCGGCGACCCGGCTCTCGGCGAGCCCGACCAGGGTGCGGTAGGCGGTCTCGACGCCGGGGGCGGCCAGCCGGTACACCCGCGCGGTGCCCTCGACCCGCCGGCTCACGAGCCCAGCGGCGGACAGGATCTGCAGATGGCGGGAGGTGTTCGCCACGCTCGCCGAGATCTGCCCGGCCAGCGACTCCACGTTTCGTTCACCCTGGGTCAGCACGTCGATGATCTCGACGCGCTTGGCGTGCCCGAACGCCGCCCCCATGCGCGCGAAGTGCCCGAAAACCTCGTCCTTGAACTGACGTCCGTCCACCTGGGACACCTCCTCAACGATTCACGTGAATAGTAGTGCACCCGGGGCTCTCCAGTGCTACGCTCGCGGTTGTTCAAGCAGATCGTTGAATAAGGAGTCCTGTGAGACTGAACAACCTCGACCTCGACGTCCTGGGTGGCGTCATGGAACGCGGCCGAACCGACACCTCGGTGTTCCGGCTGCACAAGCGGGTGGAGGGCAGGTGGAGCTTCACCGCAGGCGAGCCGGCGTACACGGCGTCGGTGTCCCACGGTAAGGACACGACCGACCTCCACGTCGACATCGCCCCCGGCTTCGGCGGGCAAGGTCTGGCCCCCGACCCTCTGCAGTACCTGCTGGCCGGACTGGGTGCCTGCTACGCCTCGACCATGGTGACGATCGCCGCCACCGAAGGGGTCGAGCTGAACGCGGTCAGCGTGGTCGCCGAGCAGGACGTGAACGTGGCCGCCGTCTACGACTCCGGGGACGCACCGCTGATGGAGCAGATCACCGTCGCCGTGCACGTCAGTGCCGACATCGACGACGCCACCCTCGCCCGCTGGCAGGACGCGGCCCGCGCCAATTGCCCCTTCGTCTACACGATCCTCCACCCGATCCCTCTGACCACCACCGTCGAACGCGCCTGACCCCCACTCGAAAGGAACATCTCCATGAAGGCTTTGATGATCATCAACGGTTCCGCCTACGGGCTGGACTCCACCTACAACGCGATCCGCCTGGCGGCGTCCATGGCCAAACGCGACGGCGTCGACATGACCGTCTTCCTGATGGGCGACGGCGTCACCGCCGCCATGGCCGGTCAGAAGACCGCCGACGGCTACTACAAGCTGGACCGCATGCTCGGCTCGGTGACCCGCAGCGGCGGCGAGATCCTGTGTTGCGGCACCTGCATGGACGCCCGCGGCATCACCGTCGAGATGCTGATCCCCGGCGCCCGCCGCTCCACCATGGAAGAACTCACCGATCACACCCTCGCCGCCGACAAGGTCCTCGTCTTCTGACCCAGCGGTGGTGGACGCCGCGCCACGCCTGCGGCGTCTACCACCGGACCGCCTACCCTGACCATAGGCGCACACCAACCTCTTCAGGGGCACCACATGAACCCGCACCCGGGGCTGGCCGGACGGCCCGTCTACCTCGATTACAACGCCACCACTCCCATCGACCCCGACGTTGTGGACGCGATGCTTCCCTACCTGCGGGCGGAGTTCGGAAACCCGTCCAGCAGCCACCCCTACGGACGCGCCGCCCGCGCCGCCGTCGAGACCGCCCGCCGCGAGGTCAGCGACCTCATCCGCGGACACACCGGGCGGATCGTGTTCACCGGCAGTGGCTCCGAAGCCGACGCCCTCGCCATCACGGGCGAAGTGTTGGCCCGCCGGCGTCCCGGGCAACGACCCCACGTGATCACCCAAGCCACCGAACACCCCGCCGTCCTGGCCGCCTGCGCCGACCTCGCCGACCTCTACGACGCCGACGTCACCGTCCTGCCGGTCGACCGGCACGGGCTCGTCGACCCGGACGCGGTCGCGCATGCGATCACTAACGCGACCGTCCTGGTCACGGCGATGCACGCCAACAACGAAACCGGCACCCTCCAACCGATCGCCGACATCGCCCGGGTCGCCCACGCCCGCGGCGTCCTGATGCACACCGACGCCGCCCAGTCCGTCGGCAAGATCCCCGTCGACGTCGAGACCCTCGGGGTCGACCTGCTCACCGTCGTCGGGCACAAGATGTACGCACCCAAAGGTGTCGCCGCCCTCTGGGTCCGCGACGGCGTGACCCTGCGACCCCACATCGTCGGCGGCAGCCAGGAATCAGGCCTGCGCGCCGGCACCGAGAACGTCCCCCACATCGTCGCCCTCGGTCACGCCGCCCACCTCGCCGCGCGTGCTCTCGACGCAGGCGAAACCGAACGGCTCACCAGCTTGCGCGACGAACTGCACCGCCAGCTCGAGGAGTTGCTGCCCGGCCGGGTCCACCTCAACGGCCACCCCACGCAACGGCTCCCCAACACCCTCAACATCAGCATCGACGACACCCGCGCCCCCACCCTCCTGGACGAGCTCACCGCCGTCGCCGCCTCCGCCGGGTCCGCCTGCCACGCCGGACACGACTCGCCCTCACCCGTCCTCACCGCCATGGGCCTCGACCCGGCCCGAGCCATGAGCGCCCTGCGGCTCTCGCTCGGCCGCTGGACGACCGAAGACGAGATCAACCACGCCGCGGCCCACATCGGCCTGACGCCACACCACCACACCAGCTCCTGAACCACCCCGCCCGTGACGCCCGATAGGCGCCACACCGAAGCAGCTAAAAGATTCGCCGAAGAGGCGGAACACGGGGAGCCGCGGGGTCGCAACGCTTGATCGAAGGATCACCCAGGCTGCGCGTGGGGAACACACCCCAGCGTGGGGAACGAGCCGGACTCGAGGGAGTGCGCCGGTCGCCCCAGCGACGTATTCTGCCTTGTCACCGGCACGTCACAACATCCGGACATAGGAAAGGCGAGAGGTTTTCGCCTCCCGCCTTTTCACCCTATTTGCCCTAGTCAGAGGCACTTTTTGTGCGCGAGAGAGGAGTTGAAGCTCTCTTCTGTCAGCCGATAATGGCCCCCTGACAAGGTCTTATGACCGTCGATCGACATTGCGACACCTTGCCGTGGGGAATACGTGGGGAATAGCTCTGAACCCGAGGCCCGCACGGATCTCGCGTCCATCGCTGCGCTTCAGCATAGGCGGAGGGGCGCCAAGCGTCACGGTCCCCACAAGCACGGCGTCCACCGCGACGCTGCCAGCAGATCAGCGCCGACCAGGACGAGGTTCGGGAGCCGTGACTGCAGGGCGTCCACGAGCACCCACGGGTAACGAACGTACTCGACAGCAACGGCTCCACGTCACGCCTCCCACAGTCCTTGGCGATCCAGGCGTACCACTCGACGGCGTCGTCGCAGGACGCCGCGGGCGCCAGCCACCTGGACCACAATCCTGTCCCGGTGACGAGGCGAGGCTGCTCGGGGCTCATGGAATCCTCCTGGCGGGCGAGCGGGCGACCACGACATCCGTCCTAACGGGCGATGACCCGACGCCGTGGACAGGTGCGCTGCTAAGCCACCAGGAGACTGGGGCTACGGATCGTCCCTGTCCGCCGAAATCACCAGGAGACTCTCGCTACGCATCGTCCTTGCCCAGCCCTTGAGGCCGAGAGAGTTCGACCCTGTTTAGGATCGCGGTTGACCCGCCTCGGCTTGGACGCGGCCGCGTTGGTGGGTTTGGTAGTTGCTGTTGCCGCCGGAGAGGTTGAACACCGTGGTGAATCCGTGGCGGAGCAGGATGTTCTGTCCGGCGTTCCCGGAGACTCCCTTGTTGCAGTAGGCGATGGTCGGTGTCTGCGGGTCGAGTTCGTCGATACGGCCGCGGATCTCAGCCAGGGGGATGTTGATCGCGCCGGGGACGTGACTCTTGGCGTAATCGCGGCCGGAGCGGACGTCGATGATCTGCAGGGTTTCGCCCGCGGCTCGTCGGGCGTCCAGTTCGTTGGGGGTGATCAGTGGCGCCTCGCCGGTGAGGGCGTTGGCAAGGGCCATGCCGGTGTAGTGGATGGGGTCCTTGGTGGTCGCGAAGGGTGGGGAGTAGGCGAGGTCGAGGTGGAACAGGTCCTCGGCGTTCGCGCCGAGGCTGATCGCGGTCGCGAGGACGTCGATGCGTTTGTCCACTCCCTGCGGTCCGATGGCCTGGGCGCCGAGGAGTCGTCCGGTGGCGCGGTCGGCGATGGCCTTGATGGTCAGTTCGCGTCCGCCGATGTAGGTGGCGTGGGCGGGCTTGATGTTGTGGATCACTTCGACGTCGAATCCCTGGGCCCTGGCCTCGGTCTCGCTGAGCCCGGTGTGCCCGACGGCCAACTCGAAGACCCGCACGATCCCCGTGCCGAGGATGCCCCGGTGGGTGAGATTGCCGCCGGTGATCGCGTCGCCGGCGATGCGGCCCATCTTGTTCGCGGTGGACCCGAGCGGACGCCACAGCGGTGCCCCGGTGATCAGGGAGTAGCTCTCGGCGGCGTCGCCGACGGCGTAGACGCCATCCACTGTGGTGCGCATCGTGCGGTCAACCTTGATGGCGCCGGTGGGGCCGAGTTCGGCACCCACGTGGAGCGCGAGAGTGGTGTCGGGGCGGACGCCGACGGACAGGATGACGAGATCCGCGGGGAGGACCTCTCCAGTGTCCAGCCGCACACCGGTGACGGTGTCGTCGCTGACTTCGATGGCGGTCACGCTGCGGCCGAGATGAACCGAGACGCCCCGGCGGACGAGTTCCTCCTCGACCCGGAAGGCCATATCAGGGTCGAGGGCCGGCATCACCTGGGGCAGCCGCTCCACGATGGTCACCTTTAGGCCCGACTCGGTGAGCTGTTCGGCCATTTCCAGCCCGATGAAGCCGGAACCCACCACGACGGCCGTCTTCGGCTCGCGCGTCAGGATCCAGGCCCGGATGGCTTCGGCGTTCTGCACATTCCGGACGGTGAACACACCGGGGGCGTCGGTGCCCGGCATGGGCGGAACAATGCTGCGGGCGCCGGTCGCCAGGACGAGGGTGTTGTAGTTATCGGTGAACTCTCGCCCGGTGGTCAGGTCGACGACCTGGATGGTCCGGGAGGGATGGTCGACTGAGATCACCTCATGGCTTGTCCGGATGTCCATGGCATACCGCTTGGCGAACCAGGCGGGGTCGCGGGGGTGGAGTTCATCGGCGTCGGCCACGTGCCCTCCGACGAAGTAGGGGATCCCGCATCCGGAGTAGGAGATGTCGCGGTCGCGGTCGTACACGACGATCTCGAGAGATTCGTCGTTGCGGCGAGCCTTGGCGCCCACCGAGGTGCCGGCAGCGACGGCGCCGACGATGATCAGCCGACGCGGCGGCCCGCCGTGGTCGGAAGCTTGCGGGGAGGCGTGGACGGTGTCGGACATGTGAAACCTCCATGTGTCGGGGGAGCTGGCAGTGCTGGGCGCGGACGGAGACTGCGTCAGCGGTCGAGGTTGATGGGTTCGATTCCCAGCTCGCTGAGGAGCTGGCGGACTTTGGTTTCGATACGGTCGGCGATGCCGGTCACGATGTCGTGGGGCTGGTCTGCCGGGTCGGGCAGGTCCCAGTCGAGGTAACGCCGGCCGGGGTAGATGGGGCAGGCGTCGCCACAGCCCATGGTGATCACCACGTCCGCGGCCCGGATGAAGTCGTCGGTGATCGGCTTGGGGAACTCCGCGGCGAGGTCCAGGCCGCGTTGGGTCATCACCTCGACGACGGTGGGGTTCACCTGTCCGGCGGGCAGGGAGCCTGCCGATCGGACGTGGACGCGGCCACCGCCGAGACTCCGGGTCATTGCCGCGGCCATCTGGGATCGTCCGGAGTTCTGAGTACACACGAAGAGCATCTCGGGTACCGGCTTGGCGATCTTCCCGGTGGCCTGAGCCAGCGCGGCCAACCGCTCTCCCGCAAAACGCAGCGCCAGAACCGGAAGATGGGTCTTGACCCGGGCGGTGCGGTAGAGGCTTTGGTAGGACTCGTGAACGTAGCGGTCGACAGTTTCGGTGCTGAAGCTCCCGGCGTAACGGAACGCCAGCTCCTCGATCCCCCGAGCCAGGGCGCGCTCGGCGTTGTCCCAGGCCAATCCCGGAAGAGCCTTCCCCTCCGCACGGGGAGCCGATTGGGGGTGGTGAATCGGTGTCGGCAGCGTGGTCGGTGTGGTGATGAGGGCCGCCGCCCCGGCGAGCGTGGCCAGGTTGGCCCGGTAGAGCACACCGGTGCCTTCCCGTGTCCGGACCAGCAGCCCGGCGTCGAACAGCACATTCAGATGATGCGTGATGGTCGGTTGGGAGAGGTCGAACTCGGCCACGAGATCTCCCACCCTGGACTGCCCCTCCGCCACGATCAATGACACCAGGCGCAGCCTCACCGGGTCGGCGAGGGCCTTCAACACCTTGACCGCGGCCGTGGCTTGCGCCACCGTGAGCACGGGCGGCCGCTCATCGATTGACTTAGTCACACGTCAATATTGACGGATGTCGAACCAATGCGCAAGCCTCCTCGCCCGGTGGTGCGAAGGTTCCCTGTGGCGATCATGCTCCCGAATCAGTTGAGCAACAGCAGGGAGATCGTGATCGTGGCCACGATGGCCCACAGCGAGTTCTTCTTCAGCACCCCCACCCAGACGAACGTGGCGGCGAAGATCAGCCACTGGGGCCACGACACCAGCGACTTGGCGGCGAACTGAAAGGTGACAGACAGGATGAGGCCGATGAAGCCGGCTTGGAGGCCTCTGATGACAGCCCTGGTGGCGGAGTGGTTCTGGACCCGGGCGTGCAGGTCGGAGAGCAGGATGATGGTGGTCACCGAGGGGATGAACACGGCGACGGTGGCGGTGAGGGCACCGATGACGCCGGCGACGCGGTAGCCAATGAAGGTTGCCGTAATGAATACCGGCCCGGGGGTGATCTGGCCGAGGGCGATGCCGTCCAGGAACTCTTGGGTGGTCAGCCAGCCGTGCGCGTCGACGACCTGGGCATGAATCAGCGGGATGCTCCCAAAACCGCCGCCGAAGGCGGTGGCGCCGATGCCGAGGAAGGTGGCCATGAGTTCGCGGGTGTAGGGGACGGCAAGACCCGCGATCACGACAGCCGCGACGAGCGCGACCGGCACGAAAGCACGCGCGGGGAGCCGCTCGGAGACTTCGTGGGCGGGTGAGTCCAGAGCCACCGCGTTCCGCTTGCCGAAGGAGAGGAAGAGCAGCAATCCCAGGAGGGCGGCGCCGAGCACGACCCACAACACGTTGGCGTGCAGGACGTAGACGCCGGTGAACCCCGCGGCGGCGATCAGCGCTCCACGCCAGTCGTCCCGGCTGAGTTTGCCGAACACGGATCGGCCGAGCACGATCGTGGCATTCAGCAGGAGCGCGACGACCAGCGCCCCCAGCCCGGCGAACAACGACTTGACGAAGGTCAGTTGACCGTAGGCGAAGTAGGCCCACGACAGCGCGAGCATCAGCAGCGTCGGTGGGGTGATGAACCCCAGGGGGGCGATCACCCCACCCCAGATCGTCTTCAACTTGAATCCCACATAGCCCAGGACGGTCACCCCGGTCGCGCCTGGCAGTGCCTGCGCCAGGCTCAGGGCGTCCATGAAGTCCTTCTCGGTGATCCACTTCTTCTTGGTCACCAGGGTCTGTTTCATCAGGGCCAGGATCGCTGGTCCGCCGTAGCCGATGGCGCCGAGATGCGCGGTCGTCCGCACGAGCTCGCCAAGAGTGGGTGCTGCCGCGAGGGACCCGGGGGCGCCAGCGGGTGAGGACTGTTCGTTCGGGACCGGCCCTTCAACGGGTTGGTCTGCGGTGGTGGGCTTCATCGTTCTTCTGTCTGCGGCGCTGGTGACCGCGGGGTCAGGCCTGTGACTTCAGGCTGGCCAGCAGCGGCTCGGCGTTGCCGAGGACGCGGGTGGCCTCGGCGAAGCGGGCGATCTTGAAGGTCTCCAGGAGCTTGGCCGGGTCGATCTGTAGTCCGTTCGCCTTGTTGGTCATGGCCTCAACACAGGCGCGGCTGCCGGTGGCCAGGGCAACTGCAAGGTAGATCAAGGTCCGGGTCTCTTCTGTCAGCGCCCCGCTGCCGTCCTTCGGCATGGCGAAGCCACTGTCCTGGACGTGGCGGAGCAGGATTTCGGGTGCGGCCTCGCCGGCCAGCTGCGCAGCGACGGGAACGGTCCCAAGGGAGGCAGTCATGTTGGCCAGGATCTGGTCGGTGGTCGGGACGGGGGTCGTCATCGAATCTCCTTATGGTTCAAACCCTATTAGGTCAAGAATTCTTGATCCAAGGGTCACCGTACGCCCCTGCTCGAGGCCCCGCGACGTCGCCCCCTGGGCATGACCGTCCCGGCGACAGTCCGGGAGCACCGTCGGAGGGAGTGCTAGGGTTTCAATCATGTTTGATTCAAGTGACATTGAATTAACGGTTGGCGGGCCTGGGACGAGGCTCGCGATCGCATTCGGAATCACCGCCACCATCCTCATCGCCGAGGTCATCGGCGCATCGTGGACCAACAGCCTCGCCCTCCTCGTCGACGCCGGCCACATGCTCACCGACGCCTCGGGGCTCCTGATGGCACTCATCGCCGCCTCCCTGACCCTGCGCCCACCCACAGCCGAGCGGACCTGGGGCTACCGTCGCGCGGAGGTGCTGGCCGCCGGCGCCCAATCCGCTATCCTCCTCGCGGTCGGCATCTACGCCCTCACCGAGGGCTTCCGCCGACTCTTCGACCCAGCGGAGGTCTCCGCAGGCGGGCTGCTGGTCTTCGGGATCGTCGGGCTCGCGGGCAACATCATCGCCATGGCTGTCCTGAGCGCCGGCCGCTCCGCGAACCTCAACATGCGCGCCGCGTTCCTCGAGGTGGTCAACGACGCCCTCGGATCCGTCGCCGTCATCATCAGCGCGATCATCATCTCGCTCACGGGCTGGACCCGGATCGACGCCATCGCCGGGATGCTGATCGCCGCGCTCATCGTCCCCCGCGCCATCACGATCCTCAGAGAGGCCGGCGGAATCCTGCTCGAATCCACTCCGCCGGGCCTCAACCTCGACGACGTCCGCATGCACATCCTGGACGTCCCTCACGTGATCGGTGTGCACGACCTCCACGCCTCCACCATCGCAACGGGGCTACCGGTCCTCACCGCCCACGTCGTCGTTGAAGAGGAGTGCTTCGTAGGAGGTCACGTCTCCGGGCAACTTCGACGCCTTCAAAACTGCGTGGCCGAACACTTCGACGTCAGCGTCGAACACTCCACCTTCCAGATCGAGCCACCCTCCCACGGCGCACTGGAGCGCAACTCTCACCGCTGAGGGCCCTGTCGCGTGAAACGGCGAGAGCCCCGGCGGCGCCAGCCTCAGGCGGGTTTGAGGGTGACGTGTGTGTCGTAGAAGCTGACGCTCCCTCCCACCGGATCGATGAGGCAGGTGTTCTTCAGGGTCGGGTCGGTCCACATCGCTGCGTTCGCGTGGAGCCCCTTGCTCCTCCGCGCCTCACCCTTGACCGTATGTCCATCGATGTTGACGTCGCTGGCGCCTGTGGCCCAGTGACCGAAGCCGAGGGCGAAGCTGATGGTCCCTGGGCGCATCCGCTGGGTGAACTCGAGCTTGCCGGACATCTTCTGTGAGCCGCCCGCTTTGAGATCCCAGACACCGTCGGGGTTGGAATCGCTGGTGACGGTCACGATCTGGCCGTCGGTGAAGCCGAGCTCGCGGGCGTCGACCGGGTTGATCAGGACCGCATTTTCCGGCTTGAGGGCGGACAGCCAGGGATCGGCGACGGTGCGCGACTTTGTCTGGGAGATGATGCGGTGAGTGATCAGAGCCAACTGCCCTGCTGTTCTCCGCTCCTCGAGCGGTGTGCCCACGTAGTCCTGCACGGGGACGTAGCGGGCGTAGCCGGCGTGATGCACGCCCGTTCCGGCGTGGATGGTCTTGGCCGTCTTCTCCTGATACAGGTTCATCATCTTGCCGTAGCGATTGGTGAGTTGATCACCTTCGTAGGTCTTGCTGTAGTCCTGGAAGCGCCCCCCTCTGTTCAGCACGTAGACCACCTTGGGCCACAACTCCTCACCGACGATCGCACGCCACCGGTCCACCGCGAACATGGTCTCGGGCAGGTGGGAGCGGGCGGCCTCGAAGAGCTCCATCTCCCGCTCATCAGCGTCCTTGACCGACTTGCCGCCTTCGGGGTCCTCCCCGAAGGCGAGGTTCCCCACCATCCGCAGGTAGAAATCGTCCGGGTGGTTGAGGTCCTCCCCCGGACCGAACGCGTCGGCTCCGAAGCCGGGGAGCTCCAGTTGCTCGGCGATGCCCATCAGCAGCGATTCGAGGCTGATCGGCATCTCGTTGCCGAACACCGTGCAGTCCTCCGGGATCGGGGCGATCACCGGCTGACGGACAGGCTGGACCTTGTGCGGGAGGCTCGGGTGCGTGCCCTGGAACTCCCAGCGCTCCAGGAAGCTGAGATCGGGGAAGATGTAGTCGGCGTACATCGACGTGGGGCCGATGACGATGTCAGAGGCGATGAACAGCGGGAGCTTCGCCGGATCTGCAAGGATCTCGATGTTGGTGTTTCCGGCCGGAAGGGCGTAGGTGGGGGCACCCATGTAGAAGATGAGCGCTTTGACCGGGTAGGGATACGCGTCACCGATGGACGGAACAATCTCCTCGTAGATGTCGCTGGACAGGGGATACCAGTTCCGCTTGGCCGGATACCCCTCGAACAGTGTGGTCTTCTCGTAGTCGACGCCGTGCCGAATCGAGCTGATGCCGAAAGCAGCCGGCTTCCCGGGGTGTGCCGCGATGTCGAACCACTTGCCCTTCTCCCCGAGGACGTCGTACGTGGAGCCGGCCGACATGCCGCCCTTGGCGTCGAAGTTGCCCAGGAGCATGTTGACCGTCATCCAGCCGAGCACGTTGTAGAAGCCGTTGGTGTGCTGCGCGACCCCCCGGTGGATGTCGACGGCGGCCTTGCGGCCGTGGCTGGTGAGTTCCGTAGCGACGGCCACGATGCCGGCGGCGGAGACTCCGCAGAGGTCGGCCCACTCCTCGATGGTCTTCTCCGAGGCGGCCTCCCTCACGATCTGAAGGCCGGACTTGACGCGGGTCCCATCAGGGAGGGTGGCGTCGACGAACAGATCGCCCACCACCGGATTGTCTGTGTCGTCCGGATCGACGGCAGTGGGCACGCCGTCAACCATCGCCACCATGAACTGCTCCTGGTACTCGGTCGTCTTTCCCTTGGCGTCGGTGAGGGTTCGCGTTTCCGCCTCACGCAGGGGCGCACCCCCGATCAGTGTCTTGCCTGCCCTCACGAGGGCGCCAGGACCGGACTCCCCCATCTCGACCAGCCACGTGCCGTTGGTCCACGACGTGACCCCCGCTGCCTGCGCGGCCGCTTTGTTTGCGCAGCGCAGGAACTCGGTGTCGATCCTGTCGTTGTCCATCATCCACCGGATGAACGCCATGGCCAGTGCGCCGTCTGTTCCCGGATGCACCGGGAGCCACTTCCAGGCCTTGCTGGCCGCGACGCTGAACCGGGGATCGGCAACCGCGATGCGGGTCTTGCCCGTGACGAGGTTCTCGGTGAGGCGCACGCTTCGGTTGGGCGGGCCGTAGTTGCCCTCGAAGATGTTGGCACCCACGAAGAGGATGAATTCGGCGCTCTCGGTGTCTGCCTGCCAGTAGAACTTCTTGCCGTCGGTGAACTTCCCACCGATGTACTGCTCGCTGATCGCCTTGCATGTGAAGTACAGCGAGCCTTGGCACACCGTGGTGTGTCCATGCGCGTTGGTGGTACCCAACGCGGACGCGGCCCGCTTGTAGAGCTCGCCCCTGCCTGCTTTCAGTCGGCCCCACGCGAACACGATCTGGTTGTTCTTGGGGCCGAGGTCGGGATGCTCGGGGTCGATCAGTGTGTCGAGATGGGCTGCGTGCGTGACCTTGAACTCGGCCACCAGCTTCTGCTTGGCCTCCTGGTCCGGCGCCTTGAGGATGGCGTCGACATCGGCTGCCATGGCCTTGCCCGCGTCCGGGTCCCTCAATGCCGCGATCGCACCCAGACCCTCGACGATCCTCCCCTCCTCGCCGGGAACATCACCGAAGAGGGTGCCGCCCTCGCAGATCTCGCGGATGGCGTCGTCGAACGGGATGCTGATCCACTTGTTCTCCCCGCGCTGGCCGGCGCGCTTGAGGACCCGACGGATCCGATAGGGATCGTAGGCGGTCTGAAGACCTGATTGCCCCTTGGGGCACAGCGCCCCGTCCACGGGCGCAGCATCGTCGACCGCCGTGTCGAAGTCGAGGTGGGGGAGCATCGTCCACGGGTTGTAGGGGTTGCCGTCGATCTGGGTCACCACCCCGTCCTGGATCTTCGCGCGGATGCCGCAGCCGGTGTTGCACTGGAGGCACGAGGAGAGGATGTGGTGGTCGGCCATTCCCAGGAGGTAGGGGGCGTCCGGCCGCGAGCTGTTGAGGATCGCGTTGCCCGACTGCTCCGCCCGGGCCTCGAGTGGCGTGAGGAGGTAGGAACCGAGCATCGCTCCGCCTGCGAGGAATCCTCGGCGGCGGAATGTGGTCTGGGTCATGATCGGGTTCCTTCCTCACGACGGTTGGTGACGCGGGCCGTGATGTACATGCCGACCCCGAAGATGCCGAGGGCGAGCGCCAGGCAGAAGAAGCAGACGAGGTACTCCATCAGCGTCGGGATGTAGATGTAGTCGAGCCGCGGATGGTGGAACGCTTCCTGGAGCCCCTGGATCTCTGCGACGGCCTGGCCGGGGATCAGGACGTTCAGCCGCCCCGAGAGCATGGTGACTGCCACCAGCGCTGCGGCGATGACCCAGTTCCGGTGCGAATTGGTCAGCAGGAGCGTGACCGGGATCGCCACACCGAACACCAGGTGCACGATCCAGAACGACCACCAGTAGGGTCCGAACAGAATCAGTTCGACGGCGGGCGAGTCTGCATGGCCGCTCCAGAAGGCCAAGCTGTACTCGGCGAACTCGAAGACCAGGTACATGGCCAGGCCCACCAGCATCCAGATCCGCAACATCTTCGTCGCCTCACGGGTCTCCTGGGAATCCAGTGAGAACCCGAAGAGTGGCTCATCCCCGAGCCAACGATGAACGATCATCAGGATTCCGGACCCAGCCACCAGCGCGGATACGAGAAGCATCGGTGGCAACAGCGCGGAGCTCCAGAAGGGCTTGGAGTCCACAACCCCGAAGAACGCGCCACTCTGGCTCGGCACCATCAGAGCGACCACCGATCCCAGGATCAGGAAGGGCTTCAACCAGCCGTTGGCCGGGCGGCGCGCCAGGAACCACACCACAGCCGCAATGGCGAGAAGGATGATGTAGGCGAACGTGTTGAACGCCATCATCGACGTGAAGCTCGGGCCGACGATGATGCGCCACGCACGGGTCATGTGCCCTAGATCGAGGCCGACGGCCAGCAGTGCGGGTCCGATCATCGACACCACCACCACCGAGGCCACCTGGAGGACTCGCGTGCTTCTGAAACCTTTGACCTGGAGCAGGTAGCCCACAGCGGAGGCCACGAAAGCGCCGGCGGCGATCCCCACCCCGTGAAAATACACGGCAATCCACAGGCCCCACGGAACGTAGGAGCCGTAACCGGCAGGCAGGTGCCCTTGGCTCACTCGCATGTACATGCCGATCAGTCCCAGCACCAGACTCACTGCGAAGGTTCCCCACGCAACGGCGCGCCAAGGAAAGAGTGCCCGCTTCGTCTCAGCAGGCGTGGTCGAATCGCGACTCACTGACTTTGTCGACATGGAATCCTCACACGATGTAGTAGACGCGGGGCTTGGTGCCCATGTGTGGCAGAAGGGTCTGGACCTGGTGGGTCCTGATCAACTCGTTGACGAGGCTGTCGGGATCGTTGCGGTCCCCGAAGTAGGTGGCCCGGCCGATACATGACGTCGCGCACTTCGGCAGCTGGCCCACTTCAAGGCGATGGAGGCAGAAGTGGCACTTGCGTGCGTTGCCCTCCGGGGACGCATGGTCCTTCCGCAGCCACTCCTTGCCATACTCGTGGCTGGGCTGCTCCATCCAAGGCGCCTGCGATCCGAAGACGACCTCCTCCGTCTCCTCCGCGCCCACTGCGACGTCGGCGATGTACGACTCGCCGAAGTCACTGGTCCGCGCGCCGTAGGGGCACGCGGTGAGGCAGTAACGGCATCCAATGCATTTGTCGTAGTCGATAGCGACAATCCCGTCGGGCCGCTTCCACGTGGCGCTGACTGGACACACGCCGACGCATGGGGGTTCATCACACTGCATGCAGGGACGCGGCGTGAACCGCACCTGGACGTTGGGGAATTCGCCGAACTCCTCCTCGATCACCGGTCGATAGACGACCCCCGGCGGGAGGTTGTTCTCGGCGACGCAGGCGATGGTGCAGGCCGAGCACCCCACACACTTGCGGGTGTCGATCACCATGATCCAGCTGCGCTCCTCGACCGGCTTCTTCATCGCAGTCACAAGCTCGCGCTGCATTCGGAGGAGAACGTCTTCGTTGACCGAGGGCTCAATGTTGTTGAGCACCGTCAGTTGCCTCACCGTTCCGGGCCCGGTGGGGTCACCCGTGGCGGTGGCGGTTCGCGCCCCACCCAGGACGACGCCCGCGACCGCAGCCGAACCGGCGATGAGGGCCCCACCGCGCAACGCGTCACGTCGGGTGATGTCGCCGATCAGCACCGGGCTGTCGCCGTGTGCCTTCTCGGGGCGCTGGTCGCTTGCGGACTGGTCCATCGGGCCACCTCCTGCCGGGCACGGCCACGATGCCGAGCACGAAACGAGTCTGCCACAGATCAACTACGGATTGTAGGAGGGGGGGTATACCGAGCCGAGCCTGGGAACTACTCGTGACTTGGCAGTGAATCCACGACCCTGCCTACCAGACGCTCCGCCTCGCCGGCTCCCGCCTGCGCGACAGCGAGACCGAGGATGTAGGCCGCCACCGGCGCCATGGGTCTGGTGAAGCGGTGAGCCACCTCACGAGTCAAGGAGAGGACGATCTCGGTGTCGACAAGCGACGGGTCAACCCCTACCGCCCTGCAGGCTTCCTCAACCCAGGGCTGCCACTGCTCGGACGCATCATCGGAACCGGTCATCAACTTCTCCCTCGTACAGATCCTTCCCCACATTATCCCCGGCATCCCGCGACTCCGGACGACGTGGAGGACACCTGCTCACCCATGTTTGTCTCAATTGACTTCATCCATGCTCGCTTGAAGGGCGGTCAGCTGGTTCAGCCGAGTGGCCAGCCCATACTCACGGGCGCTCGCCCCGGAGGAGACAATGTATGCATGACCGAAGCGCCGACTTCATATCGCATCGAGGGACAAAGCCGCGCCGGCGGTACCGCCCACGTCGCCGTCGGCACCCAGCAGATCTCATTGGACACAGGCTGGGGAAGCGAACCGACCGGGATCCCGGGCCGGCTGAACTCCTCGCAAGCGCATTCGCTGCGTGCCTGATGAAGAACATCGAACGATCCAGCCAGCTGCTGGGGTTTGCCTACTCGACGGCCGACGTGACGGTGACCGCGCGACGACACGATGCCCCACCCCTGTTCGTGGCGATCGCCTATCGGGTGGTCATCGTCACCGACGAACCGAAGCGGCGGGTGGACCTCCTCCACCGCAACCTCCGGCGCTACGGGACGGTGTACAACACACTCGCCGCCGTGTGCGACATCGATGGCGAGGTGGTCGCGAGGGCGCAGCCGTCCGACACCCTCGACGCCCTGTCCGCGACCGCGGATGGAAACGATCCAGCCTCCAATTGAGGCCGGATCGTCCCGGGGCTGCGCAGGTCGCTGAGGATGCAGGGGCTCAGCAGCCTCCGGAGGCCGGGGAAATCATCCCCGCGTAGTCCGCGCCCAGCCCGGCGCCGACCTCACTGGCTGCCGTCGGCAGGAAGGCCTTGACGGCGTTGGACGCCCGAAGGTGGTTCATGATCACGTCGCTGCCACGGACGGCGGCCTGCGCGGCGCGAAGGTCCTCGACCTGTTCCTGAGTCGGGACAGATCCGGCGCGCTGCGCGGCTACGTAGGCGGCCTGTGGCCCCTGGAGCGCCACCAGGATCTGTTGCGCCTTGTGGTCATCGGCCAGCGCGTCGGTGGCAGCCATGTACGACGCGACGGCAGGAGCATGACGAAGCGCCTGACCAAACGCCTCGGCGGCGCTACGGAGTTGAGTTGAAAGCATGATCCCTATTCCCGTCAGCCGCAGCAGCCGCCGGAGCGGCAGTTGGCGGCGAAGTCGATCCTGATGGCGTCACTGACGATGGCCGAGGTCTCGCGGCACGCAGCCTCAAAAGCTTGCGTGGCTGCGACGTACGCCGCAACCGAAGCTACGTCGTACATGGCCTGCTGGCATTGAACGAGTTCGGCCCGCTGGGAGTCCTGCAGAACACCCATCGTGATCTCCGCGCGCAGGCTCTGCTGCAACCGGTCGAAGTCGGCGATGGCGGCGATGGCGGCGGGATCCTCCGAGATGGCCCTATCTGCGTCGAGAACTGCGGCGAACTCAGGGCTCGCCTTCAGCTCCTCGCCGAAGGCTCTCGCTGCGGCGAGCGCCTCGGCCTCTGCGGGCGCCGCAATGGTTGAGGTCAGCATGTGTATGGGTCTCCTTCTTGTCCGTTACAGGATTACGGGTAGTACATCTCGCGTCCCATCGGAGGGATCCGACGGCGACGACCGAACATTTGCGATCCCGGGAGGTCGGCTGAACGCCTTCAGGAAGTCATTCAGGGGAGCGATCGCTTCAGGCTGCGTGCGGTAGTGCACCCACCGACCGCGCTGCTCCCTGATCAGGAGGCCCGCCTCGACGAGCTTCTTGAGGTGATGCGAGAGCGTGGGCTGGGAGATACCCAGCGCCGGGGGTAGGTGGCACGCACACGCCGTCGTGTCCGGCGAGTCCGCGACGAAACGGAGGAGGCGCAGCCTCACGGGATCCGCGAGTGCCTTCATCAACTCGGTCAGCCCCAGCGCCTCGTCGGCAGGCATGAGATGCCCGAGGTTCGCCGGCACACACTCGATGGTGGGCAGGAAACGGGTCATGCCCTAGAGTCTGCCACATCGACAGCCGTGGATACGAACGGGGCCGCAAGGCGTCGGGGGGCGGTCGGGGCAACCGTCGGATTGACAGTGGTCTATCCGGGTAGGCTAGAGTCACATCGATAACAATCGATGTCTGAACGAGGAGAGAATGATGGTGAGTATTCGCGTGTTCGAGCCGGCTCTGTGTTGCAACACTGGTGTGTGTGGCGAGGACGTTGATCAGTCGTTGGTGGGCTTCACCGCGGATCTGGACTTCCTCCAGCGCCAAGGCGTCGACATCAGCCGCCACAACCTCGCCAGCGACCCGACAGCCTTCGTCGAGAACCCCGCCGTGATGGCCTTCCTCCGGGTGGCCGGGTCCGAGGGCCTGCCGCTGGTTCTGGTCGACGGCGTGACCGTGTTCACCGGCGGGTATCCGACCCGGGAGACTCTCGCCCGCTACGCGGGCCTCGGGGTCACGATGCTGCAGCGCCTGGGTTCCGTGGACGCTGGAGTGGGCGCCCTCAACGGGAGGCTCTGACTCCATGGCAATGAAGTTCCTGACGGACCCGTCCCGCTTCCTGTTCTTCACGGGCAAGGGGGGCGTGGGCAAGACCTCCATCGCCTGCGCCACGGCCGTTCACCTCGCAGACACTGGGAGACGCGTGTTGCTGGTCTCCACCGATCCCGCGTCCAACGTCGGCCAGGTGTTCGGCCAGAGCATCGGCAACACCATCACGCCAGTGACCTCGGTGAAAGGCCTGGACGCGCTTGAGATCGACCCCGAGCAGGCGGCCGAGGAGTATCGCGAGCGGATCATCGGGCCCGTGCGGGGCCTGCTGCCCGAACGGGAGATCGCGTCGATCACTGAGCAACTCTCCGGATCCTGCACCACCGAGATCGCGTCGTTCAACGAGTTCACGGCACTGTTGGCCGATCCATCGCTGATCGCCGGCTACGACAACGTCATCTTCGACACCGCCCCCACCGGACACACCATCCGGCTGCTCAAGCTACCGGGGGACTGGACCGGCTTCCTCGACGCCGGCAAGGGCGACGCCTCCTGCCTCGGCCCTATGTCCGGACTGGAGAAGCAGCGCGAGATGTACAGCGGCGCGGTCAGTTCATTGGCTGACCCGGATCTGACCCGGCTGGTGCTGGTGGCCCGCGCGCAGGCGTCCAGCCTGGCCGAGATCGAACGCACAGCCGATGAGCTGTCAGGCACCGGCATCGAGCCGAGCAACATTGTGGTCAACGGCGTGCTCCCCGATTCAGCCGGCCACGACGACAGTCTGGTTGTGGCCATCCGGGATCGCGAGCAGAAGGCCATCGCTGAGATGCCCGCCCGATTGGCGGGCGTCCCCCGAGACATCATCGAGCTCAAGCCGGACAACATGGTGGGGCTTGATGCGATTCGTTCCCTGTTCCTGGGCGACGCACCGGCACCTGAGGACACCCCGACCTCCCTCCACGAGAAGCACGTGGCCTCGCTGGACGCGATGATCGACGAGCTCGCCGAGAACGGGCACGGGCTGGTCATGTGCATGGGCAAGGGGGGCGTCGGCAAGACCACCATCGCCGCAGCGATCGCCACCCGGTTGGCCGAGATGGGGCACGAAGTCCACCTGACCACGACCGATCCCGCCGGGCACCTGCAGAACGCGGTGGGTCGAGGGTACGAGCGCTCCAACCTCGTCCTGTCCCAGGTCGATCCGGAGCAGGCCGTCAACGACTACCGCGAACACGTGATGGCCACCAAGGGCAAGAACCTCGACGATGCCGGCCGCGCGCTGTTGGCCGAGGACCTTCTGTCCCCATGCACCGAGGAGGTCGCGGTCTTCCAGCAGTTCTCGCGGCTTGTCAGCGAGGCGCGCAGGAAGTTCGTCGTGATGGACACCGCGCCGACCGGGCACACACTGCTGCTCATGGACGCGGCGGGCTCTTACCACCGCGAGATCGCACGCAACATGGCCGAAGGGACGCACTACTCAACACCATTCATGCGGCTGCAGGACCCTGACTACACCAAGATCCTCATCGTGACACTGCCGGAGACCACCCCTGTGCTGGAAGCCAGCATCCTTGAAGACGATCTCAAGCGCGCCGGCATCACCCCGTGGGGTTGGGTGATCAACCAGTCCCTGACCACGGCGGCCACCCACTCGCCACTTCTTCGGCACCGAGCTCACCAGGAGCAGGGCCCCGTGGACTCCGTGCGGCAATGCGCCACACGGCTGGCGATCGTCCCCCTGATGCATGAGGAGCCGGTCGGACCAGACCGCTTGGCCGGCTTGGCATCCTGACGCCGACTGCGCAGGAGAGGGCCCCTACGGAGACGGCTGAGGGGATGCGCCGACCAGGGCCATCGAGCTTCAGCCCCCCCCTCGCTGAGCAGATGAGGGGGGTGCCGCGTCGGGGCGCTCGGGCAGGCATATGATTCAGCATGCATTGAATCAACAACCATTGGAGCGACTTGATGGACGGCTGGACGTTGTACCTGGTGTTGTCGGTGGTGTTGTTCGGGTTGTCTTTCCTCTCGGGGATGATGGGCCTTGGGGTGGCGTTCATCGCCACCCCTGTGCTGGCCATGTTCGGGCTGGACCTGAAACACGAGATCATGCCGCTGTCGCTGTGGTTGAACGGTGTCACGGCAATCGCGAGCGCGGTGACCTTTGCGCGCAAGAAGATGATCGACTGGCGGACGGCGATCCCGCTGCTGATCGTGACCACGATCGCCGCCCCGATCGGTGTATGGCTGCTCAAGTTCACCTCTACCGAACTCCTGTGGTGGCTGTACGTGGCGGTCCTGGTGTTCCTCGCCTGGCGGATGGCATTCCCACCTCAGCAGGACGACTCGGCGCCGTCGACGGTGACGGACGCGACGCGCTGGAAGGCTGCCGGCGCCAGCTCGGGAATCGGTGTCTTCGCCGGGCTGCTCGGCGTGGGGCCCGGCTTCCTGATGATGCCCACCCTGGTACTGCTCGGGTTCGCGGCCCGCACCGCCGCTGCCACCAACAGCGTCGTGGTGACGCTGCCGTCGTTCTCGGCGTTCATCGCCCACCTGCCCGAGGCCCGCTTCGACTGGACGCTGCTCGTGTTGACCACGATCACCTCCATCGCCGGAGCACAGTTGGGGGCCAGCTTCATGGCCAAACGCGTCAAGAGCCTGACCCTGACCCGGATCTTCGCCGTTGCGCTGGTCCTGCTGGCGATTCAGCGCGTGATCGCGCTGGTCGGCTGACTTGACTTCGGCCCGACGCGGGAGCATTCTTCAAATATGGTTGATTCAAGAACTCCTGAATCCCGCGCAGTCTCGGGTGCCTCGCTGTTGGCCGCGGTCGCGGACCCGATCCGGTTGCAACTGCTCCACGTGCTGGTGGGCCAGAGCCGCTGCGTCTGTGACCTGCAGCCGGAGCCGCCGATCCCGGGCAACCTGTTGAGCTACCACCTGAAGGTTCTTCGGGAAGCCGGCCTGATCGAAGGCACGCGCCGGGGTCGGTGGATCGACTACTCGTTGACCGCGGGGGCATTGGAGCGGCTGCACGCCGCCCTTCCCGATCCCGCCTCTGTGGCCCGACAGCTGACGGTCGTTCGATGAGCATTCACACACAGTCCGAGAGGCGACAGGGCGTGCGTCGCTGGGGCGTGGTGGCGGTCCTGGCCGCTGCCTGGTTCACGCTGTACCAGGCCAACCTACCGTTCTGGAACTGGCTGATCGGCGACGTTGCCGGCCTTGACCTCGACTCCCGGCTGGGCAGCGGCGTCCACTTCTTCTTCTACGACACGATCAAGATCCTGCTGCTCCTGGCAGGCATCATCTTCCTCGTCACCGTGCTCCGGTCCTTCATGAGCGTCGAGCGCACCCGCGCCCTGCTCGGCGGCAGACGCGAGGGCGTCGGGAACGTCCTGGCCGCCGGCCTCGGAGTCGTCACCCCGTTCTGCTCCTGCAGCGCCGTCCCGGCATTCATCGGCTTCGTAGCCTCAGGAGTGCCGCTCGGGGTCACCATGAGCTTCCTCATCGCCAGCCCCCTGGTCAACGAGGTCGCCATCGCCCTGCTGCTCGGCCTCTTCGGCGTCGGGCCAACCCTGCTCTACGTCGCCGCCGGATTGACCGTCGCCATCGTTTCCGGCTACATCATCGGACGACTCAAGCTCGAGCATCACGTCGAACCCTTCGTGTACGAGACCACCCTGCGCGGCAAGCCCCTCGATCCGTCCGTCGGGCTCACCTGGGACGACCGCTTCCAGATGGGACGCGAAGAGGTCGCCTCCATCCTGCGCAAGATCTGGCCCTATCTGCTCGTCGGTATCGGCCTCGGCGCGGTGATCCACGGCTGGGCACCGGAAGATTTCTTCGCCACCTACGCCGGCGCCGACAATCCGTTCGCGGTGCTGATCGCCGTCGTGATCGGGGTGCCGCTGTACTCCAACGCCGCCGGCATCCTCCCCCTCATCGACGCCCTCTACGCCAAGGGCATGCCCATGGGAACCCTGCTGGCCTTCATGATGGCCACCGTCGCCCTCAGCCTTCCCGAAATGATCCTGCTCCGACGCGTCCTCAAGCCCAAGCTCATCGCCACCTTCGTGGGCGTCACCGCCACCGGCATCATCGCCGTCGGCTACCTCTTCAACGCCATCCTCTGAAGTGAACACCTCAACCCGTCTGTGACTGAGCACCTCAGCGCACGGAGAGACCCTCTCACCCCCCCCCGAAAGGCACCACTGTGAACATCAAGATCCTCGGCCCCGGCTGCAACAACTGCATCAACCTCGAGAAGTCGACCCGCCAGGCCGTCGCCGAACTCGGCATCGACGCAACCTTCGAGAAGGTCACCGACTACAGCGACATCCTCTCCTACAACATCATGAGCACCCCTGGCCTCGTTGTCGACGAGAAGGTCATCCTCGCCGGACGCGTCCCCACCGCTCACCAGGTCAAGGAACTCCTCACCCCCCTCATGAGCTGACGGCCCACGAAACATCGTTGCCCCCGGTGCGGCCGCGCCGCCCCGCGGCATCAACGCACGCACGCTGCGCGGTACCCAGCCTTCTCGAAGGGAGACTCCCCCATGCTCATCGCAGCTGACCGGATCCTGTTGCCCTCGCGCCGGGAATTTGTTCCCGGCTGGGTGGAGGTCCGGGGCGAGACAATCGCCGCCGCCGGCGAAGGCAGGCCGCCGCGCCCCGCCGACGAAGTACTGCGCGGCGCATTGGCTCCGGGATACGTCGACGTCCACTGTCACGGCGGCGGCGGCGCCGCGTTCGCGACAGATGACCCGTCGGATGTCGACACGGCCATCGCGACGCACCGCACCGCCGGCACCACCTCCATCGTCGCCTCGCTGATCACGGCATCCGTCCCGAATCTTCATCGACAGGTCGCCCTCCTGGCACGACGGGTTCGCGACGGCGACCTGGCTGGCATTCACCTCGAGGGCCCATGGTTGGCGCCGAGCTTCAAGGGGGCCCACAGCCCGGCGTTGCTCGCCGATCCGATCCCCGACACCGTCGCCGCCTTGCTCGCCGCCGCCGCCGGGACCATCAGAATGGTGACGATCGCACCTGAGCTCCCCGGCGCCATGGAAGCGATCCGGGTGATGCTCGCCCACGACTGCCTACCGGCCATCGGTCACACCGCCGCCAACTACGCCACCACCAAGGCAGCCATCGAGGCGGGCGCAACAGGGGTCACCCACATCTTCAACGCCATGCCACCGCTTGGCCACCGCGATCCCGGGCCGATTCTGGCATTCCTGGACGACCCCAGGACCACAGTCGAGTTGATCTTCGACGGCATCCACGTGAATGCCGACCTGGCGGCCTATGTGATGCGCATGCTGCCAGACCGGGTAGTCCTGATCACCGACGCCATGGCCGCCGCCGGAGCCCCGGATGGGGACTACATGCTGGGCGAGCTTCCAGTCGAGGTCCGCGAGCGGGTCGCCCGGCTGGCCGGACTGGACACGATCGCTGGCAGCACTCTCACCCTCGCCAGGGCGGTACGCACCGCCGTGGCGCAAGGGATCCCGCTCGCCCAAGCGGTTCTGGGTGCCACCAGCCTTCCCGCCGAGTACCTCAACCTCCACGGCGTCGGAAGGATCGCCGCAGGGACCAGGGCCGACCTGGTGACCCTCGACGACGAGGCAGACGTCACCGGGGTCATGTATCGCGGCACCTGGCAGTAGTCAGACCGCAGGCAGAGGGACGCCGCAGGCAATCATCGCCGCCCCCCGCGTCAAGGGAATTCATCGCCAGTATTCGTGTTTTCGAGCCAGCCTTGTGCTGCAGCACCGGCGTCTGTGGCGAGGACGTCGACCAGGCGATGGTCAACTTCTCCGCCGATCTGGACTACGTGAAGCAGCAGGGTGTCGCCGTCACGCGGCACAACCTCGCCAACGACCCGACGGCGCTCCTAGAGAACCCCGCAGTGATGAGCTTCCTGCAGGCCGCCGGATCCGAGGGCCTGCCCCTCGTCCTGGTCGACGACGTCACGGTGCTCACCGGCAGCTACCCGACCCGTGAGATGCTCGCCGTTACGCAGGTCTCGGCGCGCCAACACGTCGACCGCGCTTCAACCTGCTCGCCGCCACCGACTCCGCGTGCTGTCGTCGCCATCCACGAACGTGAGCGCACAGCAGTTCCCTTCGCGGCCCGCAAGCCAGCTACGTGCGCACGCAACAGGCGGGACTGCACCCGAGCCAGGAACAGATCGACCAACTGCGTCGCGGCCAGAAAGGGGTCCGGGCCAACGAAGTCCTCATGAGCCACCTGCGGCCCACGAACGCCGTGAAGGCCTACCTGCCCACAGTGGCCCGTGATGTGAGTGGCGCACTCGGCGTCGACTACCCGAGCCTGATTGCACCCGCCTCCGGCTGCTGAAGCGCTGGCCGGGTGCCCCCCCCCGGGAGTTCCCGAACCACCAAGGTGGGACGAGGACCTCCGTGCTGGATGTGGGTGAGGAACCCCTCGCACCCGGCACGGAGGTCTTCGTGACTCACGCGGGCCGTTCCTGGAAGTGCCTGCGGGGCGTCATGAAGGGGAAGGCCCGAGGCCGGGGACTGGCTGTGGACTGCAGTAGCGACCTTGATTGAGCACGTCGCGTTGCAGACTTGCCCTGGGGAGATCGAACCAGCGCAACGCATCGAATCCCTGCGAGACGTTGCCCGAGTCGCTGATCGAGGGGGGGTGGGCCTCGGCGAAGATGCGCCGGACGTCGTCAAGGTGTTGCGCGAGGATCTCCACGGGTGCGGTCGCGTCGTGGCGTGGGTAATGCATCGTCCCGTCCGCTCCGTAGCTGATGTCGCTGAGCCGGAGCGGCGGTTCGATGGGTCCGGCATGGTGGCGCCACAGTCCGCTGACGGGCTCGAAGCGGTAGTCGCCGAGGAGCTTCCAGCCCTCGCACGCGACGAGCCGAACGGCCTCGACGATGTAGGCGAAGGCTTCCTCGCCGATGAAGTAGTTGAAGTTCACCCGCACCCAGCCCGGCTTGATCCCCTCACAACCGTTGGCGATCTGGGCCTCGAACTGGTGCGAGTGGTCGAGGTCGATCCCCAGCAGACGGTGTCCGTAGGGGCCCGCGCAGGAGCACCCTCCCCGGGTCTGGATGCCGAACAGATCGTTGAGCAGTGCCACCACAAAGTTGTGGTGCAGGAAGCTGCCGCTGGGTGTGCGGATGACGAACGACACGATGGACAGCCGAGTGGCGTCCGGGTTGCCGAGGACCTCGATGGTGGGTTCCTCACGCCAGGCGGCCATCGCGCGCCGCAGCAGGTCGCTCTCTCGTTCAGCGATCGCCGTCACCCCGACGGCGGCCTTGAGTTGAAAGACCAGCCCGGCCCTGATCGATTCGATGATCGCGGGGGTGCCGCCCTCCTCACGGTGGACGGGATCGTCGAGGTAGCGATGTTCGGCCGCGTTCACGAACATCACAGTGCCTCCGCCGGGGACATCCGGGACACGATTGGTCAACAGCTCTCGTCGGACCGCCAGCACGCCCGGGGTGCCAGGGCCCCCGACGAATTTGTGGGGTGAGATGAAGATCGCGTCGAGGTAGGCGTCCGGCTGGCCCTCGGGGGCCGACACGTCGATCTCCACATATGGCGCGCAGGCCGCGTAGTCCCAGAAGCTAAGCGCCCCGTGCTTGTGGAGCAGTGAGGCGATGCCACGCACGTCCGAGACGATTCCGGTGACGTTGGACGCGGCCGAGAACGACCCGATCTTCAGCGGACGATCCGCGTACGCCGCAAGTTCGGCCTCAAGCCGCCTCTGGTCGATGTGCCCGTCGGCGTCCTCGGGGATCGTGACCACATCGGCGATTGACTCGCGCCACGGCAGTTCGTTGGAGTGATGTTCGAACGGCCCGATGAACACGACGGGACGTTGCGCCGCCGGGATTACGTCGCTGAGGTGGTAGCGGTCGTTGAGATTGGAGGGGATGCGCAGGCCGAGGATCCCGATCAGCTTGTCGATCGCTGCGGTCGATCCGGAACCTGTGAAGATGATGGCGGTGCTGGCATCGCCGCCCACCCCGTGGTGGATGATCCGACGTGCGTCCTCCCGCAGCCAGCTCGTCTGGAACCCGGTGCCGCTGGCTTCGGTGTGCGTGTTCGCGTACCGGGGAAGCACCTCGTTGCGGATGAAGTCCTCAATGAAGTCGAGGCTGCGACCGGACGCGGTGTAGTCGGCGTACGTGACCCGCCGTGGCCCGTACGGGCCGGTCATCACGTGGTCGTCGCCGATCACGCCGGCGCGGATCCGCTCCAATAGCGCCGACGAAGGGGTGGGAGGCGTGCCAGTCAGCGCAGGCTCAACAAGGGCGTTCTCTACCATGACATCCCCCTTGGGATATCGACACCGATCGATACGAACTCTAGTCCACTCTCATCGATAGCAGTCAATCTGAAGGTGGTGGCGAATCGCCGGCGCTGAGCGTCGACCCGAGGGCCTCAGAATCAATCAACGTTGTTGATACCAATCTTGCTTGATGATAGGTTGGGCGGCATGTCACCGACCTTGGAGGTCGGCCTGTTGGCCGTCCGCGATCTTGGAGAGCGCGATTACGCGCGACTGCTCGCACCGAAGTTGAAGGCACTTGCGGACGAGACGCGGCTTGCCCTGGTCCTTTGCCTGTCTGACCGCCCGCACACGGTGCGGGAGTTGCAGGAGAGGACTGGGTTGGGGCAGACCCTGGTGAGTCACCACTTGGGTCTTCTGAGAGAGCAAGGGCTGGTCAGCGCCACCGCGCATGGACGCAGCAATACCTACGATCTGTGCTGCGACCAGTTGGCCGAGCCGGTGCGATTGTTGGCCACGTTGGCGGCGCTGACTCCGGCAGGAATGGCCGCCTGTTGCGACCTTGGAGCCCGAGACCGAGTCGATCCGCTGGCGTAGCCGCGGCTCACGTCGAATCGGGCAACTACTTCTGAAATCGGAGAAGCATGCAGAGCCTTCTACGGCTCCTGAGTCTGGCTCGGGAACTCGGGCCCTATTACTTGGGTATCGCCTTGGCGGCGGTTGCGACGGCGGGAACTGCGCTTCTCACGCCCTTCATCATCAAGGCCGCCACCGACGAGATCGTCTCGCAGATCCGGGGGGAGGGCGGCGGGGTGCGCGCTCTGCTCTGGTTGGCCGTGGCCCTGCTGTTGGTGGAACTCGTGAGCACTGCGGTGACGAACGTGGGTGGCTATCTGGGTGACGTGATGTCGGTCAAGCTCAGGGCCATCCTGTCGTCGCGCTACTACGCCAAGATGCTCACCCTGCCTCAGCACTACTTCGACGGCCAGCTCACCGGGACCGTGATCAACCGGCTGACCAGATCGATCGCCGAGACGTCCCAGTTCTTCCAGATGTTCGCCAACACATTCCTGCCGCTCCTGCTCACCGTGGTAGCCGTGCTCGTCGTAACCGCGACCTACTCGGTCTGGTTGACGCTGCTGCTGGTGGTGATCTACCCCATCTTCATGTGGCTCACTGCCCTGACGTCCAAGCATTGGCAACCGCTCGAGCGAGAGAAGAACCAGCAGTTCGACATCGCTGGGGGCAGGTTTGCTGAAGCCATCGGCCAGATCCGGGTGGTCAAGAGCTTCACCGCCGAGTTGCGTGAGTTGCGGGTCTTCAACGACCGCTACACGAAGACAGTCGACGTGACGCACGGCCAGTCCCGCTACTGGCACCTCATGGATGTCGCCCGCCGCGGCGCCTTCGCCCTGATCTTCTTCGCGATCTACGCGATCATCTTCACCTCCACGGCGTCAGGTGCGTTCACCCTCGGCGCCATGGTCCTGTTGATCCAGTTGGTGGCGATGGCCAAGCAGCCGGTCAGCATGATGAGCTACCTCGTTGACAGCTCCCAGCGCGCGATCGCTGGCTCGAACAGCTACCTTGAAGCGCTCGATGAGCTCCCCGAGCCACACGCCCCATTCGGCCCCGAGGCAGCGCTGAGCTTCACCCGACCCACGGCAACCGAGACGGAGGGCGCATTGGCCCCTTGGAACGTTGCTGATGACGTGCCTGCCCTCTCCTTCGATCACGTGTCGTTCTCCTACGACGGCGCCTCCGACGTCCTCCAGGATGTGACGTTCTCCGTCGCGCCGGGTGAGCGGGTGGCGTTCGTCGGGGAGTCGGGCGGGGGGAAGACGACTCTCGTGAACCTGTTGCTCGGGCTGTACCGGCCCGACTCCGGCGTGGTGCAGGTGGGCGGCGGCGACGTCACCCGCCTGCCCCTTCAGCAGCTGCGCGGACAGATCGGCGTGGTCTTCCAGGACGCGGCCCTGTTCTCTGGGACGATCCGGGAGAACATCACCTACGGCCGACCCGACGCAGCGGCTTCCCAGGTCGAGGACGCAGCGCAGCGCGCCAACGCACACGAGTTTGTTGCCCGCCTGAGCAAGGGGTATGACTCCGAGATCGGTGAGCGTGGCATCAAGTTGTCAGGCGGCCAGAAGCAGCGCATCGCAATCGCCCGCGCGTTACTGAAGGACGCCCCCCTGCTCGTCCTTGACGAGGCCACATCGGCGCTCGACTCCAAGGCCGAACGGCTCGTTCAGGCCGGCCTTGAGGCCCTCATGGCCGATCGCACCACCTTGATCATCGCCCACCGCCTGTCGACGATCTCCTCGGTGGACAGGATCATCACGCTGCGCGATGGCCGGGCGGACGAGATCGGCTCGCCGGAGGAGTTGGCCCGCTCGGGCGGCATCTACGCCGAACTGCTGGCGCTCCAGGCGTCCGCGACGAAGGCAGACCGCAAGCGTCTCCACGCCTACGACATCACCGGCTGAGAGCCCTGGGACGACGCCGCGCGCGTTCCCGATCCCTAGGCTGACTAGACATCCACCCCCGTGGAAGAGGAAGGTCCAAGCATGGTTGCTGGAGGAATGACCAGATCCACAGCCACGGAAGCGTCCCCCTTGTGCCCGTGGCGGGCCCGCCAATCCCCGTGCCTCAGGGGATCGGCTCGATCCCATGGATGAGCCCACTGACAGGAGCGCCGGCATCTGGCACTCCGAAGAGTTCATCCAACACTGGATCGACAAGGCCGACGGCCCGGTGAGTAGCCACGAGTCACAGTTCCGGCTGATGGGCGAACTCCTACCGTTCAACAGCCACGACGCCTTCACTTTCATGGATCTCGGTGCCGGAACAAGGGCTGCGGCGCGCGGAATCCTCGATCTGTACCCACTGAGCACCGCGATCCTTGCCGACTACTCCCGGCCGATGATGCTCGCCGGCGAGCGAGAGATGCAGCCATTCGCCGGACGATTCCGCTATGTCGAGTTCGACATGTCGGTGGAGCGCTGGCCACCCCAAGTCCCAGCCAGACTGGACGCGGTCGTGACCTCGATGTGCATTCACCACATGCCCGATCGACGCAAGCAAGGCTTGTTCCGGGAGATCTTCGAGCGCCTGGCCCCGGGCGGCTGGTACCTCAACTACGACACGGTGACCGCTACGGATCCTATCGTGGTGGCCACCTGGGACCGAGCGTACGCACGGAGCCACCCGAACGACGCGGGCCCAGGCGCTCCCCTCACTCCGCTGGAGCAGGCCGGCCATGAGGACCACATCTTGAACATCACCGCGCTCGAACCACAGCTCGGGTTCCTTCGGTCGGCCGGCTTCGAGGGGATCGATGTCTACTGGAAGCGCCTGGACGCGGTGATCTACGGAGGCCGCCGGCCCGTGAGTGGCGGCGACTCGGGCGATCCCGGGCTCAAGGGTTCCGCAGCGGACGCGCGTCCGGGCGCCTAGCGTGATGGGCATGACCGATCACTTCGATGTGGTGGTCCTGGGCGCCGGGCCCGGGGGGGTATGTGCAGCCATTCGTGCCGCCCCAACTGGGGCTCCGGGTGGGGATCATCGAGAACCGTACTGGGCGGGGTCTGCCTGAATGTGGGTTGCATCCCGACCAAGGCCCTCCTGCGCAAACGCGGAGTTGGTGCACATCCTCACCTCCCAGGCCGACCCGTTCGGGATCGGGCGAGGTCAGTTCAAACTACGGCTGAGCTGGCATCGCCGGCCGCGGTGGCGTGATAGCCAGGTAGGGTGCTGGTGTGGTGTCGATTCAGGGTGCAGCGAAGAAGGCCAGTGGGGCCGCGCGGCGCCCTCTGACGCGGGCAGAAGCCCTGGAACTGTCGCAGACGCTTCGGGTGATCGCGGATCCAACCCGCCTCCAGCTGCTGTCGATGATGAATGGCAGCGAGTCCAAGGAAGCCTGCGTGACGGACCTGGCCGAGGCCCTGGACCTGAGCGCTGCCACCATCAGCCACCATCTTTCATTGATGCACGACGGTGGTCTGCTCGCCAGGGAACGCCGCGGCCGCCAGGTGTGGTACTCGATCAGGGCTGAGCGCCGCGAGTCGGTCTCCGATCTCCTCGGCTGATGTGACGCAGCCACCCCGCAGCCACGGGACGCCACTAGGGCACGCCGACGCACAGCGCCGAGCGGCTCAACTGGCAGCACTGGTGAACCCCGACCTGGTGATGGTGCTCAGCCACCTCGCCGCCAGCGAGGTACCCCTAGAAGTGGAGGAACTCTCCGCGGCGACCGACCTGCCCTCCAGCGAAGTTGAGCGACACCTCGGCACCCTCATCGATCGCGGACTGGCCGAACAGTCGCGCTCTGAAGCCCTTGGCTTCAACCCCACCGCCGAGGCGCTGATCCACTTCGGGCGGTTCCTCACCGTCCGCGCCGCAGACCCCCACCCATCGCCCGACGATCAATCACTGCCCCCGGCAGTCACCAGGGTGGTGGAACGACTGGCCTACCGGTTCGCCGACAGCTTCTCGCGCGAGACCGTCAGCCGTCTCGTGGCCGACAGCTACACCCGGCTCTCCGCCCGAGCACGAATCCGGACCCACATCCTGCCGATGACGGAGAAGTTCGCCGCCGATCGACTGTCAGCCCTCGCAGTGGTGGAAGGCCGGGTCGCCTCCGGCGTGCCCGAGGTGTTGTTCGTCTGCACCCACAACGCAGGCCGATCGCAGATGGCCGCCGCCTTCCTCCGCCGTGAGGCTGCGGAGCGGGTCCACGTGCGCACCGCCGGCACGAAACCGGCCGCGCGGGTGAACCCGGCGGTGATCGAGGCGATGGCGGAGATCGGCATCGACATGCTGCACGAGTTCCCCAAGCCGCTGACGGACGAGGTGGTGTTGGCCAGCGACGTCGTGATCACGATGGGGTGCGGGGACTCGTGCCCGGTGTACCCGGGCCGTCGCTATCTGAACTGGGACATCGACGATCCCAGCGGCCAGCCCCCCGACCGGATACGTGAGATCCGTGACGACCTCCAGCGTCGGGTCCGTGATCTGATCGCCCGCCTCTGAACAGGCTCGATCAGCTGAGCGGGGTGGGATCCACCCAGCGGTACCCGACCCCGCGCACCGACTGCACGGCGTCGTCCGCCTCGACGCCGTGAGCCAGGAGCCGACGTCGGAGGCGCCCGATCGCGACCCGCACCGCCACCACCGCGTCGACTCTGCTGGAGCCGAGTACCGCCTGCAGCGCATCAGTAGGGACGGTCTGCGGCGAGTTTCGCACAAGCAGTTCCAGCAATTGGAAGTCCTTGGGGCTGAGCGTCACCACGTGGTCGCCCAGTTTCAACGCCGAGGCCTCCGGATGCAGCGCCGCTGACGCCCCGGTCACCACCCGACCGGGGCCACTGACCCCGATGGCCCGAAGATGATCACACAACTCCGACGATGACAGGGGAAACGAGATCAGGCCTTGGGCCCCGGCGTCCAGAGCTGCCACGACCAACCCTGGATCGGGGTCACCCGAGAGTCCCACGAGAACAGGAACACCGGCATAGCCCTTGACCGCGGAGATGAAGCGGGTGATCTCCACGCCAGGAAGGCTCAGCGGCACCACCACGACGGAGACATCTCCCTCCCCCACCGCGATCAGCGCCGACGCCCCGTCGAAATGGACCTCGACGTCGACACCCCGCTGCGAAAACGCCCACAACGATTGACCGAGCGGTGACGGGAAGTTATCCGGGGGAATCACCACCGCCCTGACCGGCCAGCGTGGCGGACGGACCCCCGTAGTCCGCACAGCAGATGCGCCCATCGACTCAGCCGAACCGGCCTGAGATGTAGTCCTCCGTGCGCTTATCCGACGGCCGTTCGAAGATGGTGCGGGTGTCGTCGTACTCCACCAGCCTGCCCGTGCGCTGACCCGTGATCGGGTCCTGTGCCGCCGTGAAGAACGCCGTCCTGTCCGCCACGCGTCCCGCCTGCTGCATGTTGTGGGTGACGATGATGATGGCGTAGTCCTCGCGCAGCTGGATCATCAGATCCTCGATGGCGCCCGTCGAGATGGGGTCCAGGGCCGAGCAAGGTTCGTCCATCAGGATCACCTCAGGCTTGACCGCGATCGTTCGTGCGATGCACAGGCGCTGCTGCTGACCCCCGGAAAGGCCGAACGCAGACTGCTTCAGCTTGTCCTTCACCTCGTCCCAGATCGCCGCACGGCGCAGGCTCTCCTCCACCAGGTCGTCCATGCTGTCGACCTTCATCTTCGTGACCCGCGGGCCGTAAGCGATGTTGTCGTAGATCGACTTGGGGAACGGGTTCGGCTTCTGGAACACCATGCCGATCCGGCGCCGCACCTCGATGGCGTCCACCTGGGGAGCGTAGATGTCCTGCCCGTGGTAGCGGACCGAGCCGGTCAGCCGGGATCCCTGAACCAGGTCGTTCATGCGGTTCAGCGACCGCAGCAGGGTCGACTTCCCGCAGCCCGAGGGACCGATCAATGCAGTGATCTCATGCTGGGCGAAGGACATGTTCACATCCGTGACGGCGAGGAAATCGCCGTAGTAGATACTCACGTCGCCACAACTGATGATCGTGGAAGGCGCTTTGGTGGAGGGCGCCGGGTTCATGGCGTGCACGGTCATGGTGTCCTCAGAGACTCGTTCACCAGCGACGCTGGTAGTGGTTGCGGATGAAGATGGCCAGGCCGTTCATGGCCAGCAGGAGCACCAACAGCAGGATGCTGGCCGCTGCGGCAAGGACGTGGAACTCGGCCTGCGGACGGCCGACCCAGTTGAAGATCTGGATCGGCATCGTGGTGTAGCCGCTCAGAATCCCGTTCGGATCGAAACTCAGGAACACCAAACCGCCCAGGACCAGCAGCGGCGCCGCCTCGCCGAACGCCCTCGAGAGCGCCAGGATCGATCCGGTGGCGATGCCTGGCACGGCCGCAGGCAAGGTCTGCAGCCAGGTCGTCTGCAGGGGCGTCGCCCCCAGCGCCAACGAGCCCTGCCTGATCTCGACGGAGACCGCCCTCAGCGCCTCACGCGTTGAGATGATGATCACAGGAAGGATGAGCAGCGCCAGCGCCGTGGCGCCGACGATCACCATGTTCTTGTTGCCGACCCCCACGAAGGACAGGAACGCCAGCGTCAGGAGACCGTAGACGACCGACGGGATCGCGGCCAGGTTCTGCACGTTGAGTTCGATCACGCGGTTGAACCACTTGGACCGGTCGCTGAACTCCTCCAGATACACCGCAGCGGCGATTCCGAGCGGAATGGCCATCACCGCGGTGGTACCGATCACCCACAGTGAACCGAGGATGGCGGGCTTGGCGCCCGCCCGCTCAGGATCCGACGCCGGGTACTCCGTGAGGAGCCGCGAATCCAGCCTGGGGAGGCCCTCGATGAACGTGGTCACGATCAGGGTGAGAAGGAAGATGAGGGCGAAGGCGACCGCCATCCACATGACTACGAGGAACGCGAGGGCCTTGGGGCTGTTCTCGCCTCCCTCAGCCCTACCGAGGGGCCGGTGCGTTGACGCACCAGACCCGGGACCAGCGGTGGTGACTGCTGCGTCGGCAGCGGGCGGAGGGTTCTCGGTCATCAGTACTCCTCCCGGAATCGGCGAACCAGAGCGATGCTGATGAAGTTGATCACCAGCGTGACGAGGAACAGCAGGAGGCCGACGGCGAAGAGCGTGTCGTACTCCAATGAGCCGACACGCGAGTCACCGAGTGCCGCGTTGGCGATGAACCCGGTCATCGTCTGTCCCTGCTCAAGCGGCCCCGTGACGATGCGGGCCTGGTTTCCCGCTGCGATGGCCACGATCATCGTCTCGCCCACCGCGCGGGACACGCCGAGGATCACCGCGGCGAGGATGCCCGACATGGCGGCGGGGAACACCACCCGCAGAGTGGTCTGCATGCGGTTGGCACCGAGCGCAGCCGAGCCCTGGCGCATCGCATCAGGCACCGCGGTCATGGCGTCCTCGCTGATGGAGGCGATGGTCGGGATGATCATCACGCCCATGACCACTCCAGCTGCCAGCACGCTGAATGCACCCGTCTCCAAGCCAAGCCACTCCTTCAGCACGGTGGCCTGAATGAAGGTCAGCGCAAACAAGCCGTAGATCACCGTCGGCACACCGGCCAGCACTTCGAGAATGGGCTTGAGGAATGCTCGGAGTCGGCGCGGGGCGTACTCCGCCAGGTAGATGGCTGAGGCGAGACCCAGCGGCACCGCCACCAGCAGCGCGATCGCGCTCGTCCACAGCGTGGCGGTGATCAACGGCACGACACCGAAGCTGGCGTCCGCGAACCGCGGCGCCCACCTCGTGCCGAAGAGGAAGTCCCAGACGGGCACCTCCGCGAAGAACCCGATGGACGGGACAACCAGGGCAACAACGATGCCCACAGTGATGAGGACGGACAGTGCCGCCGCCACCCTGAGGAGGGTCATGACAACGGTTTCGCCGTGGCGGGCGCGGTGGCCCAGGTCGAGGGTTGGGGGCCTGTCGGCCCCCAACCCCTGCGCAGTTGTGCTGGGCATCAGAAGTGTCTCGACCGCTCGATCAGCTGAGCGAGGCGAGTTCTTCCTGGGCCGTGGCCTTCTGCTCCTCGGTCAGGCCGACGAACAGCGCCGACTCGGCGATCTCGGCCTCGTTCTCGACGTAGAAGTCGACGAAGGACTTGACCTGCGGCTTCTCGGTGTATGCCTTGTTGGCCACGTAGATGAACAGGGGACGGCTCAGCGGGGCGTACTCGCCGCTCTGGACGGTCTCCTTGGACGGGGCCACGCACCCGGCACCGTTATCGACCTGGACGGCCTTGATGATGTCGGGGTTCTCCTCGACGTAGCTGAGGCCGAAGTAGCCGACCGCACCCTTGTCGCCGGACACGCCCTGGATGGTGATGTTGTCATCCTCAGACGGGGCGTAGTCGGTGCGCGAGGCGCCCTCCTCGCCGTTGATGGCGTCGGTGAAGTAGTCGAACGTGCCGGAGTCGGTCCCGGCGCCGAACAGGGTCAGCGCTTGGTCGGGGAAGCTGGGATCGATCTGGTTCCAGTTCATGATCTGGCCCTCGGACTCGGGCGCCCACATGGTCTGGAGCTGCTCGACGGTCAGGCACTCGGCCCAATCGTTCTCGGGGTTGATGACAACGGCGAGCCCGTCGTTGGCCATCACGATCTCGGTGAACTCGATCCCGGCGTCGGCGCAGGTCTGCGCCTCCTCGTCCTTGATCGCACGAGAGGCGTTGGAGATGTCGGTCTCCCCCGCACAGAACTTCTGGAAGCCGCCGCCGGTACCGGAGGTGGCCACCGTGACGTTGATGCCAGCCTCAACGTCACGGAACTTGTCAGCCGCGGCCTCCGTGAGAGGGGCAACGGTGGAAGAGCCGTCCGCGGCAACGGAACCGGTCAGACCGGCAGCGGTGCCCTCAGACGAGGCTGCGGACGCGGCGTCCGTGGACGTGGCAGCCGGGGAGGCCTGGCCACCGCAGGCCGTGAGCAGCAGCGCGGAGGCGCAGCCCACCGCCGCAAGGGAGAGTCGAATGCGTCGGGTCATGTTGAAATGTCCTTTCGGTGTGCATCAGCACAGTGACAACCAGCAGCTAGAGGCTGCCGCGACCAATAGAAGCCCGTCTAAATGAACGAATGGTTAACGGTCGCTGAACCAGGAAAACACTTCGGTCCACATCAAGATGAACGGGGCGAAGCAGCCGGGCGACCCAGACATGACTCCACCCGGCTTGGGTCCACCGGAACCGAGGCGACGAGCTGAGGCTCTGTGTCGGTGCCCCCCCAGCCTCCCAGCCAGGACGACGAAGCGATCCGATTTCGGGGCTCCCGGTGACCGTCTCGGACGCACCGTGAGGAAGCTCGGCGATCAGGGGGTGCGGGTGGCCTGGCTCGACGCCACCGTTCCCGCCCTGGTGGTCAACCGTCGCAAGACCGTCGGCCGGTGGGTAGGATTGGTGGCTCGCGTCGAGGACGGTGAGCTCCTGGTGGGCTGGTTCAGCGACGACAGAATCTCCACCATCGCAAGCTAGGAGGCCCGTCTCGCCCTGGTCTTCCTCGCCGCAACAGCCCGCACCACCTCTAGAGCCCTTAGCTTCACCGTCTCCTCGGTGTCGGGGGCTCCATCTGCTTGGTGAAGGACGAGGCGGACTCGGCGCAGTTCAAATCGACACTCGTCAATGTTCAAGGAGTAGCCATGATAGGTACCTCTCATCCTGACGTGGTGAGCCAGGCAGCCGGTGAGCAGTCCAAGCCGAGGGTGCTCTTTGTGTGCGTCCACAACGCCGGCAAGTCCCAGATGGCGGCCGCGATCATGCAACAGTTCGGGGGCGGGCTCGTTGACGTCAGATCAGCGGGCACCGACCCGGACGCACAGGTGCACGACCTGTCCGCGATTGCGGTCGCCGAACTGGGCGCGGACATGTCCGACCAGGTGCCGACCAGGCTCGAACCGGGCATGCTAACCGCCGCCGACCGCGTCATCGTGCTCGGGAACGAAGCCCGAGTCGACGCCGTCGAGGACATGCGGGCACCAATCGAAACCTGGCTGATCCACGACCCCTCAGATCAGGGGATCGACGGACTGGAGCGTGTCCGACTCATGCGTGACGACATCGCCGAGCGCGTGCACGGACTCCTGCAGGCGATGACAGCCGAACGTGAGGCCACACCGCTCGCAGGTCAGACGGCGAACGACAGCAGTCACCAACCGGCCCGCGATCCGAGAGGGTTCAAGAGATGATCCGCACCTTGCCTGTGCTGGAGTGCGCGCCGGCCAGCAATGACGAACTCATGCCCGCCTCCGAAGCCGAGCAACTCGCCGCCGTGCTCAAAGTCTTGGCTGATCCGGTCAGGCTCAGGCTGCTGCGTCTGGTCGCCGATTCCCCCGACACCACCGCCTGCGCCTGTCACCTGCCGGGCGCCCTGGGTATCTCCCAGCCCACCCTGTCCCACCATCTCAAGAAGCTGGTGGAATCCGGGCTCCTGGAACGAGATCAGCGAGGGCGCTGGGTGCACTACCGCCTGAGGGCAGGTGCTCTCGGTCGGGTATCGGCGTTCGTCTCGAGCTGCACCGGATAGTCTCCCGCTTCCCCCAGAGACCCGAGAAGGGCCGGGCGCATCTCCATGGTCGACGGCGGGGCACGGTCGTGACGCCAACCAAGAAACGGGCCCACAGTAGGGGGCGCTCGACGGTCGTGTTGTGCCCATCGTCCACCCCGCGGAGACTTGAGAGTATGGCTGTGGACGAGGCGACCCGGGCGGAGTTGGTGTGGGTCCAGGCCGACTTCGACGAGCTGGCCACGAACGCCCCCGGCGAGCGGTTGCGCGCTCCCTCCCAAGGGACGAAGTGGACCAACCAGGAGTTGCTGTTCCACCTGTGGTTCGGGATGCGGATCGCCCGGGTCTTCATCCCGCTCATCGGAGGCTTCTCCCGGCTCCCACCCGGTGCCTCCCGAGGGTGGGCTCGACTTCTCACCACGGCCACCAAGCCTTACGAGTGGATCAACTACATTGCCAGCGCTGCCGGCGGCCGGACCCTGCCACTGGCCGTCACCCGACGCTGGATGCGCCGCGACACCGACTGGCTGCTGCGCTGGGCTGACCAAGCCTCCCCGGCGGACCTGGCACGCGGCATGCACGTGCCGCAGAGCTGGGACCCATACTTCCTGCCGTGGATGAGCCGAGCAGACCTACTCGCGTGGGCACCGAAGCACTACCGTCACCACCGGGCGCAACTCACCCTCGGCTCGCGGTAGCGAGAGACCGAGAAGCCCGGCGGGCGCCTCGAGCCCGCCAAACCCTGCCTCGCAGATCGCGTCTCAGGCGGTTCTGGGCGCGTACATGATCACGGCCACTCCCACGAGACAGGTCAGTGCCCCGATCACGTCGTAGCGATCGGGTCGAAACCCGTCGACCAGCATTCCCCAGGCCAGCGAGCCAGCCACGAAGACGCCGCCGTAGGCGGCGAGGATGCGGCCGAAGTGCGCATCGGGCTGCAGGGTCGCGACGAACCCGTAGAGGCCCAGGGCGATGACCCCGGCGCCGATCCACGCCCAACCCTTGTGTTCGCGGACTCCCTGCCAGACCAGCCAGGCACCACCGATTTCGGCCACAGCGGCGGCGAGGAACAACGCGACGGACTTGAGGGGATCCATTCGCCGATGCTATGCCGGATCGGATGCTTGAGGAGATCTTCAGGTGGTGAGCGCGATCCGAACCGAGGATCAGGACGGGCGTGCGACGGAGCGCCTCGCGAAGCGAACCCGCTAGCTGGCCGCCCAGGCGACATGAGTGAGAGATCACGATACCATCGTCGTATGACGATGCATTCAACTGCCGGTGGGGCGCCCGACGGGGGCGACCTGCAGGTCGCAGCAGCCATGTTTCACAGCTTGTCGGATCCGTCTCGGTTGGCGATCCTGCAACACCTGACGTTGGGGGAGCATCGGGTGCGGGACCTGACCGAGCACCTGGGTCTGGCTCAGTCGACGGTGAGTGCCCATTTGGCGTGTCTGCGGGAGTGCGGTCTGGTGGTGTCGCGTCCGCAGGGGCGGGCGTCAGTGTTCTCGCTTGTGAGTGCCCCGGAGTTGCTGGCCGTGCTGGCGGCGGCGGAGCGGCTGCTTGAGACGACGGGTCAGGGGGTGGCCCTATGCCCCAACTACGGGGTGGGTACCACGGACAACCCGGCACCGGAAACCCTGCGGGTGCACGCCTCGGTGGGGGCGCTCCGATGAGCGGGGCAGAGTGCCAGGCCCGCGACGAGCGCGACGAAGGCGTGTCGGCGTGTGGGTGCGACGCCCCGGTCGTGACGAAGGGTCACGGCGACGATGACGATGACGCGGTGGAGCACCTGTGGCAGGTGCGCGACATCCAGTTGGGGCTGGTGTCGGGGGTGCTGTTGCTGGCAGGGTTCCTCGCCGGTCTGGCCGGCTGGGAGGCCGCCGAGCTGGTGTTGAGCTGGGCGGCGTTGCTGGTGGGCGGGTCGACGTTCGTGCCCGGCGCCCTGCGGAAGCTCGCCAAGGGAAAGGTCGGGGTGGGCCTGTTGATGACGATTGGTGCGGTCGGCGCGACCGCCCTGGGTCAGGTGGAGGAGGCCGCGACGTTAGCGTTCTTGTTCTCCCTCAGTGAGGGCTTGGAGGACTTCTCGCTCGCCAAGACCCGTCACGGGTTGCGTGCGCTGCTCGACCTGGTACCCCGGGAGGCGACCGTCCGACGCAACGGTCGGGACGTGGTGATCGCCCCGGACGGCCTCGTCTTGGGTGACCTGATGGTGGTTCGGCCCGGCGAACGACTCGCGACTGACGGGGTGGTGAGAACTGGTCGGACCGCGCTGGACACCTCGGCGATCACCGGCGAATCGATCCCGATGGAGGTGGGTCCCGGGGAGCAGGTCTTTGCCGGGTCGATCAACGGCTCGGGCGTCCTGGACATTGAGGTCACCGCCCGCGCTGAGGACAACTCGTTGGCCCGGATCGTGCACATCGTGGAGGCCGAGCAGTCCCGCAAGGGCGACACCCAGCGGCTGGCCGACCGAATCGCCAAACCGCTGGTGCCCGGCATCCTGATCGCCGCCACGCTCACCGTCGTAACCGGGTTCCTGCTCGGGGATCCGATGCTGTGGCTGCAGCGGGCGCTCGTGATGGTGGTGGCCGCCTCGCCGTGTGCGTTGGCGATCTCGGTGCCGGTCACCGCGGTGGCCTCGATCGGCGCGGCCAGCCGCCGCGGCATCCTGATCAAGGGCGGAGCCGCCCTGGAAACCCTGGGCCGGGTCCGCACGATCGCGCTCGACAAGACCGGAACCCTGACCCGCAACCAACCGGCGGTGATCGACGTCGCCACCATCGACCCCTTCTCCCGCGCACAGGTGCTGGCGTGGGCAGCCGCCCTGGAGGTGCGCAGCGAGCACCCGCTGGCCAAGGCGATCCTGGCCGCCACCGACGCTGTTCGAGCCGCCGACGACGTGGCCGCCGAGGTGGGCGCTGGCCTGACCGGCACCCTCGACGGGCGCACGCTGCGGCTGGGGCGTCCGGGTTGGATCGACGCCAGCCCCCTGGCCGCCGACGTCGCCCGCATGCAGAGGGCCGGCGCGACTGCGGTCCTGGTCGAGGTCGACGGGCTACCGGTGGGAGCGGTGGCGGTCCGAGACGAGTTGCGGCCCGAGGCCGCCGACGTGGTCGCACGCCTCCGCGCCGACGGGTACACCGTCGCGATGCTGACCGGCGACAACCAGGCCACCGCGCATGCTCTTGCCGCCGAGGCGGGCATCGACGAGGTGTACGCCGACCTGCGGCCCGAGGACAAGTCCGCGATCATCGGTCGGCTCCGGGACGCGGGGCGCGCCACGGCGATGGTCGGTGACGGGGTGAACGACGCGCCCGCGTTGGCTGCTGCCGACCTCGGGGTGGCGATGGGTGCGATGGGCACCGACGTGGCCATCGAGACCGCCGATGTCGCCCTGATGGGTGACGACCTGCGCCTGCTCACGCACGCGTTCGACCACGCCCGCCACACTCGGCGGATCATGCTGCAGAACGTGGCCGCATCGATCGCGCTCATCTCGATCCTGATCCCGCTGGCAGTGTTCGGGATCCTCGGGTTGGCAGCCGTCGTGCTCGTTCACGAGATCGCCGAAGTGTTCGTGATCGCCAACGGTGTCCGTGCCGGCCGCACCACCCACCTGCCCACCCTCACCGCGCCGCCCACCCCACAGGTGCTGGTGGGTGCAACCGCATGAGCGCCGGCCACGACCACGCCGCTCCGGGGACCCACCGGAGGAAGCTGGCGATCGCCTTCGGGATCACCGTCTCCATCCTGGTCGCCGAAGTCATCGGCGCCTGGTGGACCAATAGCCTTGCGCTGTTGGTCGACGCCGGCCACATGCTCACCGACGCCTCCGGGTTGTTGATGGCCCTGATCGCCGCCAGCCTCGCGTTGAGACCGCCCACCCCCGATCGGACGTGGGGGTATCGGCGTGCTGAGGTGCTGGCCGCGGGTGCCCAGTCCGCGGTCTTGCTTGGCGTGGGGATCTACGCATTCGTTGAGGGCGTGCGGCGGCTGTTCGAGCCGCCCGAGGTCACAGCCGGTGGGTTGCTCGTGTTCGGCATCGTCGGTCTGGTCGGCAACATCGTCTCGATGCTGGTCCTCACCTCCGGCCGTGACGCGAACCTCAACATGCGCGCCGCGTTCCTCGAAGTGGTCAACGACGCCCTCGGATCGGTCGCGGTCATCGTCAGCGCGATCGTGATCATGCGGACAGGGTGGACGCCCATCGACGCGCTGGCGGGCATGCTGATCGCCGCCCTGATCGTGCCCCGGGCAATCACCATCCTTCGGCAGGCGGGTAGCATCCTGCTGGAGTCCACCCCCCAAGGGCTGGACTTGGACGACGTCCGACGACACATCCTGGAGGTTCCGCATGTGGTTGGCGTGCACGACCTCCACGCCTCCACCATCGCCACCGGACTGCCCGTCCTCACAGCCCACGTCGTCGTCGAAGACGCCTGCTTCACCGACGGCCACGCCGCCCAGATGCTGACCGACCTCCAGGCCTGTGTGGCCAGTCACTTCGACGTCAGCGTCGAACACTCCACCCTCCAACTCGAACCCCCCACCCACAACGATTCCGAACACGCCACTCACGACTGACCCCCGCAGCGGCGTCCACAGGAACCCTGGCAAGCAAGCAGCCATTCCGGGCAGCGCGCTCGTGGGCCGGGTGTGAAACGTGGGGATCTCGTGGGGATCAGATTGTCACCGACGGCGCCTTCCGCCTCCTCCGGTGCACCCCCGCTGTCGGAGGCTCCAGGGACCGTCATCCAAGATCGATGTTTCTGAAAAGCTAGCGTTTCGCATAGTGAGAAACAGTCCGTTATGAGATGCGTTGGACAGGCAAGGACGCCACTGGCCGCGAGACACTCTAGGAGTGGCAGGCCGAAGAACGCTAGATCAGCGCGGTTGTCATCGTCAGCGAGCCACTGTGGGGAAGGGCACCGGCCAGCCTGCGGGCGGCGGTTCCTGGGTGAGGGTCACGCCGACGGAGAGGCCAGGTTCGCGGCAATGATGGGAGCGAGGACCTTGATGCCGGTCTCTCCGCGTTCTGTACGTGTGGACGATGCCCCTTGGCGTCGGGATACTTGGCGACACTCCTTGCCGTGGGTGGGCGAAGCTCTCACCCCGCATAACGGAGGCCGATTCTTCCCGTGGACAGTCGTGCTCTGGGGTCTTGAGATGACTCGAGCTCCGGATCGGAGAGGAGTCTCCGGCCCCAGCCGCATCACACGCCTGCCCTCCCGGGGTGTGATGCAGAGTCGCTGATGGGCGTCTTTGCTTCTGAACCTGTTGAGGTCATCGGGTGCAGTCCCGACCAATCCGCGGGAACGGCGTTCTTCACCGTCAGGGAGTTCGCCTTCCGGCCGCCCGACTCAGCCCACTCGCGCCGACCGCGATTCCACCGCGGCCGGCTGAGAAGGCCGCCAGCCCGTGGGTAGGTTGAACCCATGCAGGCGGGGGGATGATCGTGCTGGACGTGGCTCTCCTTGTGTTGGGGGCGTTCGTGGCGGCCGCCGTCTCGGGGTCGGCCGGCTTCGGCGGAGCCCTGCTGCTCCTGCCCCTGCTGACCACCGTCGTCGGAGCCGAACAAGCAGTCCCGCTGCTGACCGTCGCCCAACTCGTCGGCAACCTGTCCCGGGTCGGCTTCGGCGTCCGCAGCATCGCCTGGCGGCCCGTGGGACTGTTCCTGGTCGGCGCCATCCCCGCCAGCGTCGCCGGCTCACTGCTCTTCGTGTCCCTCCCTACCGGGTTGCTGACCCGCTCCATCGGGGTGGGGGTGCTGGCCTTCGCTGTCCTGAAGTACTTCCGGATCCTCACGTTCAAACCGTCGACCCGGCTGTTGCTGGGTGGAGGTGCCCTCACCGGATTCCTGTCCGGCCTGATCGGCAGCGCCGGCCCTCTCGGGGCTGCTGTGTTCCTGTCCCTGGGGCTGCCGCCGGTGACCTACGTGGCCAGCGAAGCCACCACCGCCCTCGCCATGCACGCCGTCAAGACCGTCGTCTACGGCACCACCCTCACCCTGGATGGCAGCTTCTGGGGACTGGCGGCCATCCTCGGGGCGACCATGGTGGCCGGCACCTGGGTCGCGAACCGCTTCCTGCGCCGAGTCTCAGTGAAGGGCTTCGAACGCTACGTCCTGGTGCTGCTCGCCACCATCTCGATCTATCTGATCATCGTCGGCTAGCCGCCCAGGGTCAGCAGCATCTTCACCGCGGCGATCGAAAGGACCACCCCGAGCAGGCGGTAGATGTTCCTCGTGTTCGCGGTGCGGGAACCGTAACGGGACCCGGCCACACCACCGACAACAACCAGCGGCACCCACACCGCCAGGGCCGTCCACGGGATCGCCGCGACCGATGCCGCCTGCCCTGCCAGACCCGCCAAGGAATTGAGCAGAATGAACACCGCAGCCACACCCGAGGCCTGCCGGGTGGGAGCCCAACGGGCGAACAACAACAACGGACTGAGGAAGATCCCCCCGCCGATCCCGGTCAACCCCGACAACAACCCCAACCCGGCACCCGCCGCCAGTGCGGGAACCACCGGCGGGGTCAGCGTCGGGTCGTCACACGGCTGAGCACGCGGCGACAACAGGACCACCGCCGACCACAACAAGACGGCCGCCAGCAACGGCTTGTACACCACCCCCGGAACCGAGAGCTGACCCCCGAGGAACGCCATCGGGACCGCCGTCAGCGCCAACGCCCACAAGGTCCGCCAAGAGAACGCCCCCTGCCGCAGGAACGTCCACGCCGCCAACGACGCCACCACGATGTTCAGCACCAGCGCCGAGGGACGCATCACCTCCGGCGCCACCGCGAACAGAGCCATCACCGCCAGATAGCCCGAGCCACCCCCATGTCCCACCGCCGAGTACAAGGCTGCGACCACCAGCATGCAGAAACCGATCACCACGACGGTCCCGAACGCCATCAGACAACCCTCGACATCACCCATGGAACGGTCACGGAATGAGACTAGTGGCCGACTCGCCAGATGATGATCGACGCCTTCTGGTCACCGTTCGTTCCGAGCTGCAGGGCCGAGGCCACCCCGCCTGTCGGGCGGCCGTCGCGTGGGAGTACGCCAAGCCTGGGTTGTGGTCTCTCGGGGTGAGAGATTGCCGGCCAAGTAGCCCAGAATCAGGGTGCTCGGACACCGCAGCCTGACCCACCGCGGACGTCTGGGAGCGGCCGATGGCAATCCGCGGCCGGAGTCGACCACTCTGGGCCTGTGCCGGGCACGTGAGGAGGAACTGAGGTGGTGGACGTCCGCCGCGTTAGTAGTTGATCGGGCCCAGCTTGCCAAGGCGTCGTCCTGTGGTCACGCGATGCGTTCACCCACGGTCAGGCCCAGTATGGCCATGGCGATGCTGACGCCGATCATCGTGGCGGCGAGGACGGCGGCGGCTCTCGGTCGTTCGGCGCGGAGCAGGCGGACGAGTTCGACGCTGGCGGTGCTGAAGGTGGTGAATCCGCCCAGGAACCCGACCCCGGCCACGGCTCGGAGTATCGTCAGCCCGTCATGGGTGGCCCAGCCGGTGACCACGCCGAGCAGGAAGGAACCTGCCACGTTGATGATCAGCGTGGCCGTGGGCAGGGAGCGGTTGCTGTGTTCGGTGAGGAGGCCGTCCAGTACGAACCGGCTGCCGGCTCCCAGCCCACCAGCCAGGGCCACCCACAGTGCGCTCACGGGGTGTCCTTCCAGGTCGCGCGGACGGCCGCGCGGGTGACACTCATCGCCAGCAACGCGGCCGTGCAGCCGGCCAGGACGCTCCCCGCGGCATAGATCGCGGCCAGCGGCACCGATCCGTGTCGGCCCAGATGGACGATCTCCACCACGAACGTGCTGTAGGTGGTGTAGCCGCCGAGCAGACCCGTCCCGAAGGTGAGCTGCAGCCCCCGCCTCCGGTTGCCTTCCGGGGCGACCAGGGCGAGTACCTCCAGCAGGACGCCGAGCAGGAACGCCCCCGTCACGTTGATCGTCAACGTGGCCCACGGCAGGCCGCCGGCGGGGGTGGCGAACACGGTCTCGATCCGGTCCCGTAGGGCGGTTCCCATGGTGCCGCCCAGCACCACCAGGCCCACCAGCGAGGGCCGCAAGTACGGCGGGCGGCGTGTCCTGTCTGGGGTGCTCACCGCCATTGCAGCGGGGTCTTCCAGTCGACGACCTCGGTCGTGACCACCAGCACCGGACGGTGCTGGTGGTGGGCCAGGTGGGTGCCGACCGCCCCCTGCAGCAGTTCGTGCATCCGTCCGCCCCCGCCCGGCCGGTGGGTGCCGACCACGATCACCGCCGCGTCCACCGCCCGCGCGAGATGCGTCAACGCCCGATCCGCCCGACCCGCCAGATAGCGGAACTCCCACGACACGCCGCTGCCTGTCAGGGTCTGCGCCAGGGCCCTGGTCAACTGGGCTTCCCGCCGCCGCCACTGCTCGTCATCGGACAGGTCCGGGTCCAGATCGGCGTGTTGGACCCGGCCGTCGGGGAACTCCCGTTCCACCACCCGGCCCGGGTCGGCGTAGCCGAAGAAGATCCCCACCCCCAGGTCGCGCGCCAACTGCACCGCGGTCAGGGTCACCAGTTCAGGCTGCTCTGGCGTCACCCCCACCACGATCGGGTGACCGGCGAACGGGGTGATCCGCGACGGGTGCGGCTGCGGCGGGACCCGGCTCACCGAAGCACACCCGCCGGAAGCCCGAACGCCAGCTCCGGACGGGCCGCGGCGATCTCGAGCAGCCGGTTGTACTTCGCGACCCGCTCCCCACGCGCCGGCGCGCCGGTCTTGATCTGCCCGCAGCCGGTCGCCACGACCAGGTCCGCGATGAACGAGTCCGGTGTCTCACCCGAGCGGTGGGACACCATCTGCCCGTAGCCGGCCTCATGACACAAACGCATCGCCTCCAGGGTCTCGGTCACGCTGCCGATCTGGTTCAACTTGATCAGCGCCGCATTGGCAATCCCGGCCTTGATCGCGTCGGCGATGATCGCCGGGTTCGTGCAGAAGTTGTCATCGCCCACCAGCTGGATCTTGTCGCCGAGGCGCTGGGTCAGCTTCGCCCAGCCGTCGCGGTCGTCCTCACCCAAGCCGTCCTCGATGCTCCACACCGGGAACCTGTCCACCATCGCCGCGTAGCGTTCGATCATCTCGTCGCTCGACAACATCATCCCGTTGACCCGGTAGCGTCCATCCGCCTGCCGGAACTCCGACGCCGCCGGATCCAACGCGATCGCGACCCCGCCACGGCCCACCGGATAGCCGGCCTTCTCGATGGCAGCGACGATCAACGCCAACACGTCTTCCGGCACGGCCAACTCCGGCGCGAAACCGCCCTCATCGCCCAACCCGGTGGCCATCCCCTGCGCCTGCAACCCGGCACGCAGGGCGGCATACACCTCCGCGCCCGCCCGGACAGCCTCCGCCATCGACGACGCCCCCACCGGACACACCATGAACTCCTGGAAATCCAGCGCGTTCGGGGCGTGCGCGCCACCGTTCAACACGTTGAAGCACGGCACCGGCAACCGCTGCCCGGCACCCCACACCGGCAGCCAGTCGAACAACTCCTTGCCGTCGGCCATCGCGGCGGCGCGGGCCGTCGCCATCGACACCCCCACCAACGCGTTCGCCCCCAAGCGACCCTTGTTCGGCGTCCCATCCAGCCCGGCCAACCCCTCATCGACCTCCGCCAACGACCCGAACGCGCTGCCCACCAGGAAGTCGGCAATCTCACCGTTGACATGCCCGACCGCGTTCAACACCCCGGCACCCCCGAAGCGGGACTTGTCGCCGTCGCGCAACTCCACCGCCTCACGCGTCCCCGTCGACGCACCCGACGGCACCCCCGCCGACGCCACCACACCATCCGCCAACTCGACGGTCACCGACAGCGTCGGACGACCCCGCGAATCCAGGATCTCCAATGCACGCACCCCACGAAACGACAACGACATGACAGGGACCTTTCAACTCACCCGGGCAACGCTCGACCGCCCCCGGGAAACCGGTGGACAGGAGCCATCAGCCCAAACAGGCGGTTCAAGCCAGCGCAGCCAGCCTCGGTGGGGTCCATCACCACCACAAACACTACGCCGAACGCCCCCGCCCGACCCGAGAACGGGTAACAGTCGAACCACAGTCACCCGCGGCCCTCGAGAAGCCGGACTCACCCCAAACCGCGCACGTCTCTCCAACAGCCAACTGCGCGAGGAATCCGGGTTCGCGCCGACCGCCCGGGACGACGGGCAGCAATCCCCACGTTGCCCACGGTGCAGATGTCGACGACGGTCGAAAACGAGGCCGATGCGACGCTCGAAAATGGGGCCACTGTTTCGTCGTGGGGTCAGTCTGCCTGATCTTGGGTCTTGATGCTGGGCAGGCTGTCGATCCCGCGTCCTCGGAGGCGGTAGCTGGCGCCCTTCAACGTGAGGACGTCGGCGTGGTGGACGATGCGGTCGATCATCGCGGCGGCGACGGCTTGGTCGCCGAACACGCCTCCCCAGCCGCTGAACGGCAGGTTCGAGGTCAGGACCAGGGAGGCGTGTTCGTATCGGCTGGAGACGAGTTGGAAGAACAGGTTCGCGGCGTCTTGTTCAAACGGTAGGTAGCCGACCTCATCGATGATGATCAGGCCGTAGCGGCGTAGGCGGCCGAGTTCCTGGGGAAGGCGGCCTTGGCGGTGAGCATCGGTGAGGCGGGTGACCCAGTCGGTGGCGGTAGCGAACAGCACTCGGTGTCCGTGGCGGGCGGCGACGATACCCAGAGCGATCGCGAGATGGGTCTTCCCTGTGCCGGGCGGGCCGAGCAGCACGATGTTGCGGGCCTCGGTGAGGAACGCGCCGGAGGCCAGGGCGGCGACCTGTGGCCGGACTGCCGGTTGCGCGTCCCAGTCGAAGTCCTCGAGGGTCTTGCGGGCGGTGAACGCCGCGGCGCGGATCCGTAGCTCGGCGCCGGAGGCGTTGCGGGCCGATACCTCGCGTTCCAGGACCGCGGCCAGGTAGTACTCGAACGACCAGCCGGCGTCTCTTGCCTGGTCTGCCAGGCGGGCGGCCGACTCGCTGATCCTGGGGGCCTTCAACGCGGAGCCGAGGTAGTGGATCTGTTTGAGGGTTTCGCTCGTCCTGCCGGTCATGACGCGACACCTCCAGTGAGCCCGAACGCCCGGTCGTAGTCAGCGAGATCTCGGCTGAGATCCTGATCGGTGGGTGGTGCTGCGGGTTGCTGGAACTGTTGGCGCAGCTGCCTGGCCCGCTCCAGGTGAGCGGGATCGGTGAGCGTGGCGGCCCGAGCCCAGACGCGGGCGTGGTCGGCGACGATCCTGTCGTCCAGCATCACCTGGACCCGGTCCAAGTCCGCGGTCACGTCCACGAACCGGCCGATGGCCGTCGGGTCGACGGAGTAGTCATTCGAATCGAGGCGAATGTAGTAGTCACGTCCCAGCCGGACGCGTTCCCGCCAGCCCAGCGTGACCGGGACCGGCGGTAACGGGAGCATCGCGGCCCGATCGGCGTCGATCAGGTCGTCCGGGCGGGCTTTGAGCGCCCGAACGGTTCTGCTGTTCGCCCGGGGCAGCCAGTCGGCCAGTTGCGCGTTGAAGTCCCGCGCCGAGACGAACCGGCGCCCCGGCATGAACGAGGTCTCCAGGAACCCGTTACTACGCTCGACGATGCCCTTCGACTCGGGATCGTAGGGCTTCAACTGAACCACCCTCGTCGCCAGGGTCCCGGCGAACGCGGTCACCTGCTGGGTCAACCGGCCCCGCTGCCCGATCCCCGGCTCGTTGTCCCAGATCAGCCGCCGAGGCACCCGCCCCAACCGCGCGATGAGGTCCCACGAGCCGAGCAGCAGGTCCTCGGTCCGGCGCGACGGGAGCATCCGGGCGGTGATGAACCGCGAATGAGCCGCGACCATCACCAACACCGGCAGCAGCGCCCTGGTCCCGTCCTCGAGCGGGATCTTCTGCGGCGGGAACCACAGATCACACTGCGCGGCATCCCCCGGCGCCCACGACAGCCGATCAGCAGGATCGACCCGATGATGCTCAGGCCGCAGCCGGCGCACGTTGTCACGAAACCAGGTGATCGACCCCTCCCAGCCGACCCGCTCCGCGATCACCGTCGCCGGCATGTCCGGGCACTGCGCCAACAGCTGCCGAACCCTGCCCTCGAACGGCGCGAACGCAGTCGGCTGCGCCGCCCGCTGATACTTCGGCGGCCCCGACGACGCGACCGCCCTGTCCACCGTCGCCCGACCGATCCCCAGCTCCCGCGCCACCTGACGCCGCGGGACCCCCTCGGCCACCAGCCGCCGGATCAACGCCCAATCCTCCACTGAGATCACCCAACCAATCTGTCCGGGTGGCCTCGTTTTCGCCCGTCGTTACGGCATCAAATTCGGGCGTCGTCGACAGCAGATCCGGGTCACGGCGTTGTAGTCACGCGCCCCGCATCGAGCCGTCCACCAACCGAGCCAAGGCGCCTTCACGCCGTGAGGAGTCCGTGGGGAATGAGCATCACCAACCGGTTCAGAAGCCCGTCTCGACGGCAATCTGGACCGCCTCCCCCGGGTATCACCCCTTGCCACAGCAGACCCAGCCCCGAGAACAGAAAATCGGCGAGAGGTCTTGCCTCCCGCCGATTCCCTGTATTTGCCCTAGTCAGGGGCACTTTTGTGCGCGAAAGAGGAGTTGAAGCTCTCTGCTATCCAAAGCGAATGGCCCTCTGACAAGGAGTTTTGATGGGCCGTAGCCATTGAATCACCTTGCCGTGGGGAATGCGTGGGGAATCGCTCCGAACCCGAGATCCGCGCGGATCTCGCGTCCATCGCTGCCCTTCAGCATAGGCGGAGCCCGCACCGGGATCACTGGCGAGCCAGCGGAGAGGGACGCGTGCAGGAACAGGTTCGGCTCCCTCCTGTGCGCGGTGAGGCCTGGCAGGTCCGACACCGACCGCTCGCAGCAACAAGGAGGCGCAGGCACCGTTCCCCTTGAGGTCGTGCAAGCGCCGCGTCGACAGAGCAACGCTGTCGCATGGGCTTGGTGAGCAGAACTCGTCCATCGCGATCGTCATGGTCAGAGGCCCAATGAGGGAGCCAGCGCCGGCGAAGGCACGGTCGGCGGCTCCGGGGTGATGGCCTGGCCGAGGGAGACTGCCTCCCAGCGCGTGGGGTCCGTCTGCACTCGGATCTCACTCTCCAGAGCGTCGAGCGCGATATCGGTGATGGTCGGAGCCGGCTGAGTGGTCTGAAGAATGAGGTCTGCGGCGCCCATGACACGCTGGCCTGTGCTGCGGAGGATGTCGGCGAGGTCACGCTGCTCGGTCACCGCGTTGAGGGCCCAGCCAGCGACGTAGTTGAAGGTGTACTGGCTGGAGTCGAGCCCATGGGCGCTCGTCACCATGTACGCGACCGATTCGGCTTCCACCTCGATGATCCCCCGGCAGTCGCGGCCCTGCTGGTCCGGATGGAGGATCACGTGACCGGCCTCGTGGGCGAGGGTCTTGACGGCCTGGGCGTCGTCGACGTCATCGCGGACCATGACGAGCCGCCGGCCGAAGTCGGTATAGCCGTTCGGCCCCCCGAGGTCCGCGCCGCGACGTACGTCGAATCCCCGTTCCTCGAGGAGGCCTTGGAGGCGGTCCCACAGTCCGGAGGGGGCTTGCCCGGTGAGGAGGGTGGCCTCGCCGATCCTGGGGTCGGGTAACGGAGGCCCGTCGGTCTGCCGGATATCGAACACCGTGACTGGTTTAGTCGCAACCACGTGGGTCCGGTGCAAGACGCGGCCCTGGTCGTCTCGCACCGGTTGGCCGGCATCGTCGAGGCGGGGTTCGCGGCGGGTGATCGGCGCGAGGACCTTGATGCCGGTCTCGCCGCGGCGCACCTGGCGGCCCATAGCCTTGAATGCCTGGTAGCCGGCGACGTGGGTCGCTTGCGGGTCCTGAAGCATGATCAGCAGGCTGTTCCCGAAGGAGTAGCGGTGGAACTGGCTGGAGAACTTCAGCCAGGCTTGCCACGCCTGCGGGTCGTTGAGGGCGAGGATGCCGTCGATGAGTTGGGTGTGGAGCTTGTCCAGCGTGGCCTGCCGAGCCTCTGCCGCCGCCGCCCGGTCTGCCTCGCTCACAGGTCTGCGGTACCCGGCCATCAGCGGCGGCCTTCCCGCAAGGCGGCGACCTGGTCGAGGATGGCCTCAACCGCCTCTCTGGGTGCGCCGGAGTCTGCCAGCCTCCTGGCCTGCAGAAGCAGGTCCTCGGCGATGAGGAGAACATCTGCCAAAGGGCCCTCCGCTTCACGCGCGGCCGCAACCCCCGTGGGGAAGTCATAGGCGGCCCTGCTCTCTTGGTCGACCTCGAGGAGGGTCGCGGCAGCCCCGCTCTCGCGCCGGAGGTTGAGCAGTGGCCGCTGCGGCACGGCTCGCCCCCTCCCGGTGGCGACTTGGAGGCGATCGGCGTCAAACCCGAGGTCGCCGCCCCGGCGAATCTCGCGCTGCATCGCTGCCTCCCGCCATCGGCCCTAGAACCCGTCAACCGCATAACGGTTGCCGACAGCCGGCGGTGGACAACGGGCGAACCCAAGAAGGCTTGCCCTGTCTCCCTCACGGACCTGAGTCGCGGGGCACACACCCCCATGAGCGCGAAGTAGCGCCCGATGGCGTGAGGCCCGCCTTCGCCATGACCCAGGTTGGAGACGGCTGCTACCACGCTGAGCACCGACAGGATGGCGAGCCCATCGCCACGGGTCGTGGCGTCGCCTTCCTGCTGACGGGCGTCCCCTTACTCACGTGGACCCAACGGCGACGCTGGACGCCCGTTGCGATAGGCGTGACCTCGCTCCCAGTCGAGGATGTCGGAGAACGAGTGCGCCCAGCCCACTGGAGAGTCGGGACACACGCGATGTGAAACGCCCACAGACTCTCTGGTCGACACCATGGCCCCCCGCTGGTTGCTCGCTTCGAGAACGCCGCCGGTGCGGGCGTTCGAGACGCTCGCGACGATACGGGCAGGTGGCCCCAGCGCCCGTTCGCTGGGGCCGTCATCCCGCCGGACAAGTAGACCGAGGTGTGCTGCCGCAGGCCATCCACCGCACCACTGACAGCGCCGCACCTTCAACGAAACGGTGATGGCTGTGCAGCCACGCGCTGGTTGCGAGTCTCGCAACCGTTGGCGGACGGATGGTGAACTCGCTGCCTTTGGCAACACGCCGCCGTCCCCTCAAGCGGGAGCGCAGTGACTCGTGTGCCAAATCGAGTCGACCGAGTCTCGGTTAGCCGCTCGGCCAGAATGAACCCATGAGTTCGACCCTACTGACCAACGAGGTCTCCGCCGCCCTGGCCCAATTCTTCTACTCCGGGGACGGCCCCAGCCACGCCACCCTCACGCGTTGCTTCATGGCGTGCGGCTTGGCGGACGTTGACCCGTACGACCCGTCGACAGGGATGCCGAACAAGCAGCAGCGTGTGCTTGCCGTCTGTGCGGCGGCCCGCCGACGACCCGGTGGCGTCGACGACAAGCTACTGGAACAACTCCTGACCGCGCTGCGCGTCGGCCGCATCTTTCATGCGACCGACCCCATCGTCAAGGAACGAGTCTCCACCCTGCGCAGCGCACTCACCGCCAAGGGCGCGGGACTCGACGCCGAAGGCCGACTCCAACGCACCGGTCCCATCGACCTCGCCACTGGTGGCCGCGCTGCGCTCGACGAACAGCTGGCACGGCTCCAACACAACGCTGAGGATCCAGGTGCCCTGCTCGGCGGTGCCAAGGAGCTACTCGAGTCGATCTGCAAATTCGTTCTCGAGGAGCAGGAGATGCTCCCTGACCGGAAGATGGACTTCGACGAGTTGCTCGCCCTCGCACTCGATCGGCTCCAGCTTCAGCCCCAGACCGTCAACCCGATGGCCCCCGGGGGCAAACAGCTGCGGGCCATCTACCAGTCAGCCAAGACCACTGCATCGACCATCAACGAGTTGCGGAATCTCCAGGGCACAGGTCACGGCCGCACCCTGCCGACCGGCATTAGCAAGGAGACCGGCCGGTACGTTATCCGCGAGGCCACTCACGTCGCAGAGTTGCTCCTTTCGACGCACGACCGTCAGCTGGGCCGGTCGACTTGATCTGGAGAGTGCCCCGGTCACCGCACCCGCGGCTAGAAAGGCGAAGGTTCCGTCCCGGTAGACGAGGAGAGCCTTCAGCGGTAGTCGTCGGCGAGCAACTCGGTCCTGTGCTGCTTGATCTCGGCGAACACCATCGACCGGACGACGACGGCGGTGCGCAGCAGCGCTACGAACGCGCTATCAGGGTCCCTTGATGCTCTCCCGTCCCGTACCTTCTGCTCAAGCCTGTCCGGGTCCAAGACGTCAGGGTCTGACGAGCCAGTCCGACGCCCACAACCGCGAGGAAGCGCGTCGATCTCCGGTTCAGCGCTCGCCAGCGAACTCGCCATGGCGAACCTCGACAACGAGAAGAGAACCGGCGCATGGGCGGGCCCTGCCCAGCAACGGTTGAGGTGCGCGGCGACGGCGGAGTTGTCACACCCCCCAGCTAACGTCGAGGTGGAAGGCAATCAACAGACAGCAACGAGCGCGCCGGTTCGGTGCGGAGGAGCGCAGGATGAAGAGATACCACCGAGGCGACCAGCCACCCAGTCAGGACATCCGCCCAACTTCGGTGTGCGAAGCCTGATGGGCGAACAATCTGATGCTGTAGAGCGAGAAGGAACTGAGTTCGTCGACCCCCGGGCGCTGCTCGCCGACTGGGCGAACGCCAACGATGAGTGGGCACGCCTGCTCGTATCCGAGGTCATCGCTACCGGACGTCCCGTCGGCACCTCGACGATCGAAAAGGCATACCAGCTCTTCCGCCAGGAGAAGGTCCTTGACAAGCGGGATCTGCCCGCCGTTGCCAAACTCGACATTGAGGCACGCCAGGACGAGTCCGCGCCCCCCTTGACCCTGACTCGCCTCTCCGAAGTACACGGCGTCAACGCCCTTTTGCCCGGAGCGGTGATCGAGCCGCATAGGGGGCTGACGATCCTCTATGGCGAGAACGGCACAGGCAAGACCGGCTACTCCCGCATCTTCAAGGCACTCGCGAACAGCCGCACCGCGGACACTATCCTCGGCAACATCGAGGCGGATTGGTCGGAGGTCCAGACCGCCAAGCTGGAGTACAAGCTCGGGGACGACGACCAGACCTTGACTTGGACTGGAGACCGCGGCGTCGCGCCGTTCACACGGATGTCTATCTTCGACAGCCCAGCCGTCACGACCCATGTCGATGACGACCTCGACTACGTCTACACCCCAGCCTCGCTCGCGCTCTTCAACCACGTCACGGCCGCCATCCAAGCCGTTGCTGGCCAGATCGATGCCGCTATCAGCACACTCGGCACGGGTAGCTCCGGGTTGCTCTCCAGGTTCCAGCGGGGGACGACCATCTACCCGCTGATTGAATCCCTTGGCGCGTCCACCGACCTCACTCACCTGAGGGCAAAGGCTGTGACAGGCGAGGACATCGACGAGCAGCTCGACGTGCTCACCCAAGCCGTCGGCGCACTACGGGCGAACACCGTCGGCACCCAGATCACGGCACTCAAGGCCGAACAGCGCGTCCTGACCCAGGCCGCTGCTGCCGCCAAGGCACTCCTGGGGTTCGACGCGACCAGCTACGACCAAGCCCTCACGAAGCGCACACAGCTTGCCACCGACCACGTGACCTTCCGCAGGGAGCTTTTTGCTGCAGCCGATCTGCCTGCCGATCCGGACGACACCTGGAGCGACTTCATCAAGGCCGGCGAGAAATACCGTCTGCACCTCGTCGAGCTTGGCTCTCACGATGCGGATCGCTGCCTCTACTGCCGCCAGCCCCTGATTGATACCGCGCGCGACCTGCTGTCCAGGTACTCGACCTACCTCGAAGACAAGATCTCTGCTGACATCCGCACGACCGACACCGCGCTCCTTGGTTACAGCCGTCAGGTCGCGAGTATCCAGAACAACGAGCTCATCGCATTCATCAATCAGTACGGTGCCGAAGAAGAGAAGCCAGCCTACTTCTCCCAGGTCGACGCGATCGAGGGAGCTAGGAGTGCGCTCGAGACAGCCGTGTCCGACGGCAAGCTCGCCAGCCACAAGATCGCGGGCCTGGTCGCCCATCCAGCGGCCGACGTCGACGCTGCTCTTGAGTCGGCCGGGCTCAGCATCTCGACTCTGGAGACCCAGCAGGCGAATCGGACCCAGGTGCTCGGCGAGAAGCAGACCGAGTTGCTGGAGCTAAAGGACGCCGTTGAGCTTGGCAAGTCGTGGCCGCTGATCGAGGCGCAGGTCAAGAGCGCCAAGGAGGCCGACCAGCTTAGGACTCTCAAGCGCCCGCTTCCGTCACTGATGCGCGCCGTCACTGAGCTGGCCAAGACCGCCAGTGACCAGCTGATCAATCAGAGCTTCGACGCGTTGTTCCTCGAGGAGTGCGAAGCGCTCCGGGCACCACCACTAAAGCTCCAGTTCGTCGGGCGCGAGGGCAAGGCTCAGCGTCGCAAGGTTATGAGCGGCAAGCACAAGCCGTCGCGGGTGCTGTCGGAGGGCGAGCAGAAGGTGCTCGCTCTCGCCGACTTCCTGGCCGAGGCACGGCTGGCCGGTATCACGGCACCAGTCATCTTCGACGACCCAGTGTCGAGCCTTGACCATCGCCGGATCAACGAGGTTGCCCAGCGAGTCGCCCGGTTGACCGATGACAATCAGGTCATCGTGTTCACCCACGACATCCTGTTCGCCACGACGTTGCTCAGTCTTTTCGAGAAGTCGAAGCGTTGCGTCTACTTCCAGGTAACTGACGAGAACGGCAAGGGGCAGGTCACCCGGGCCACCGGCCCGCGGATCGACTCGCTGAACGCCATCAAAGGGCGAATCAACAAGACAATCCAGACAGCCCGCACCCAAGAAGGTGAAGTGCGGGATGCGCTCGTCCACAACGGATACAGCCACCTTCGCTCGTGGTGCGAGGTGTTCGTCGAGGACGAGGTGCTCAAGGGCGTGACTAGGCGGTATCGAGCGAATGTACAGATGTCGACTCTCTCGGACATCAACACCAGCGAGCTCGGCGAGATCATCCCCAAGGTCACAGAGGTGTTCGATGCGGCCTGTCGATACATCGACGGCCACTCGCAGCCGCTCGTCACCCTTGGTGTGAGCCCGACGCTCGCGGGTCTTGAACAGCACTGGGCGGAACTCCAGGAACTGAAGAAGGTCAACGACGGGAAGGCCGAGAGGCTCGCGTGACTGCCAGTGACCTTCACGTTGCCGCCCTCCTTGCGCCGGCCCGCCTGACGTCGCGCGCTGAGGCACTGGCTCGGTCCACGCCGCTCCCCGCTCAATCGGGTGTGTACGCCTGGTACTTCGACGCTCCGCCGCCAGGTGTTCCCACCGACGGCGTCCACTCAAGTGAGTTCGGTCATCTGTTCTACGTAGGCATCGCGCCCCGTGAGCAGCGACGCAGTGATAGCAGACCGAGCAAGCAGGACCTGCGTAAGCGCATCCGTAACCACTTCCGAGGGAACGCGTCGGGTTCGACGTTACGTTTGACGCTTGGTTCGCTCCTTGCGGGCGAGCTTGGCCTTCAACTCCGCCGTGTGGGAAACGCTGAGCGCCTGACCTTCGGCGATGGCGAGGCTGCGCTGTCCAGTTGGATGGCTGAGCACGCCCGGGTCTGCTGGTATGTGGATCCGACACCTTGGGCGATCGAGTCGGAGCTCCTTTCGGAGTTCGTGCTGCCGCTCAATCTCGACCAAAACCGCCACGGCGGGTTCCACGCGACGCTCTCCGCCTCTCGGCACGCCCAGCGTCAGGCGGCGAGAAGCCTTCCGGTCCTGCCGTAGCCACCTCGTCAGCTGGCGGCTTGCGTCGGCCGGCCATGTCGGACACCGGCACTACGATTTGGTCCAACAGCAGAGCCAAGCCTTCGAAGAGGACGAGAAGTGATTATTCAGCCCACGTTCTACATCCCGCCAGACATTGCGGCTGGATTGCTCAGCGGGGACTTCATTCGGTACGGAGGAGTGGTTCGTGACACCGCGGGACGACTCGTAACCCACCTCAAGGAAGTCTCCATTCCCAAGCCGAGCGAAGAGGCGGCAGTCGCTGCGTTCTCGATCTCGAGGAAGCCCGTGGTCTGAACCGCACTGAGTTTGTTGGAGACTCCTGACCTTGGAAACGAGGATGGGGTTATGCCGAAAGAGCAGACAGCAGGGAAGCCGACGACGCGTCGGTACTCGCCGGAGGAGAAGGCCGCCGCGGTCCGGATGGTGCGAACGTTGCGGGCCGAGCTGGGGACCGAGCATGGGACGGTGCAGCGCGTCGCGGCGCAACTCGGATACGGCGTCGAGTCGGTGCGGTCGTGGGTCAAGCAGGCCGACATCGATGAGGGTCACGTCGCCGGCGTGACGACCGTCGAGGCCCGGCGCGTGCGGGAGCTCGAGCAGGAGGTCCGCGAGCTTCGCCGAGCTAACGAAATACTCAAGCGCGCAGCGAGTTTCTTCGGGGCGGAGCTCGACCGCCAACACCGGAAGTAGTCGCATTCATCGACGCGAACAAGGACGACATGGTTGAGGGTCGCCCGCTCGGAGTCGAGCCCATCTGCAGCGTGTTGCAGGTGGCTCCGAGCACCTACTACGCCGCCAGGGATCGTGTCCCGTCGGCGCGGTCGATAAGCGACGCTGTCCTGGTCCCGGAGCTGGTGAGGCTGTGGGAGGACAACTATCGCGTCTACGGTGTCCGCAAGCTGTGGAAAGCCGCCCGTCGTGCCGGGATCGACATCGGCCGTGACCAGACCGGCCGGTTGATGCGTGCCGCCGGTATCGAGGGCGCCACGCGTTCTAGGCGAGTCACGACCACCAAGGCCGATCCAGCCGCCCCCAGGCACCCGGACCTGGTGCAGCGGGAGTTCACCGCGCCGGCACCGAACCGGCTCTGGGTGACCGATCTGACGTTCGTGGCGACGTGGGCCGGGGTGGCCTACGTGTGCTTCATCATCGACGCGTTCTCCCGGATGATCGTCGGCTGGCGATGCGCTTCACACATGCGCACCGAGATGATCCTCGACGCGATCGAGATGGCCCGCTGGGGTCGCGGCACCCACCACGACGACCTGCGCTGTCACAGCGACGCGGGCAGCCAATTCACATCGATCCGCTACGGCGAACGGCTCGCCGAGATCGGCGCCACCCCCTCGATCGGGACCGTCGGCGACAGCTACGATAACGCCCTCGCCGAGACCGTGAACGGCTACTACAAGGCCGAACTCGTCCGCGGACCCGCCCGACCAGGCCCCTGGAAGACCGCGGAGGACCTCGAACTCGCAACCCTGGGCTGGGTGCACTGGCACAACACGCAGCGCCTCCACGGCTACCTCGGCGACATCCCGCCCGCCGAGTTCGAGCAGGCGTTCTATGCTGGCCAAACCGACCGCAAACAGCTGGTAGGAATCAAATAGCACGAGTCTCCATCAGACCCAGTGCGGTTCAGTCCTTATCACGACCGCCGTTGTGGGTGTGGTGGCGGCAGGGGTTACCGCAGTCGTCGTAGTCTCTGGGAGGCGAAAACGCGCCATGCCCGAGTGCGTCAAGAGCTATACCGAGTCGCTCCACACCTACCTCGAGGCAGTCCGCAGGAAGCAGCTCGACGCCGAGATCATCGACCGGCTCATCGCCGACCTCGATGCACTAAAGGAGTACTCGGAGACCGCCAAGATCACTGTCGACTTCACGACGGAGCAGTCGGAGACCCTGGTGCAGCTCGTTGTCGACTACACGAGGCAACTTGCCGCGGCCAACGCCGTTGACCTGAACGAACCGCAGGATCAGGCGCCAGTCTCCGGGGACGATGTCGTTGTGAACCTGCGTCACTACCTCGAAGTACAGCGGCGGATCTTCAACGAGGCCGCATGATCGATCGCTCGGGGTAGACGTCGGCTCAACGTTGTCCTATCGCCTTACTCGGCACACTGCGCTCGTGCAAAGCTGGCTAGAGTTGCCCGCTCAACCGAGGCGGTAGGCGGACCGCTCGATGTGGAAATCGGTCAGCCGGGGCTACGCCACGTAGCTCAACGTGTGAGCCCCCGACCCGGCTCGTGGCCTGGGGTCAGTGGGAACGCCTGCTCGAAAAGGCGCTGCGCGTGTTCCAGGACGGGATCGGTCCCCGTGTCGAGAGGCACCCACGGGCGGTCGTCCGCGTGCGATGCGAGGTCGTGCCTGATGTGTTCACGCGCCTCCTTGATACGTCGGTGGGCGGTGCTCTCGGAGTACCCGAGATCCTCAGCAATCACTCGCATTGGGTGGCCCTGCAGCGACGCTATGAGCGGCTCCCGGAGTGACGGTGGAAGCTGCTCGACAGCGCGCGTGATGGCGGCGATGGCGTGCCGTTCCTCGACGACCTCGCCCGGGTCGGGCTCCCGGCTGGCTGGCTCCCTCTCGCCGAGGGCCATCGTGCCGGGTCGAGGGCCGCTGGTGCGCTTTCGGACCACGCCGGCATCGTCGACGCCGCGCCAGCGGGCGTGTTTGATCGTCATCCAGGCGTAGCTGGCCCAACCCTCGGGGCTGGTTCGCTGAGGGTCGAATCGGTAGGCGGCGCCCATGAGTTCGACGAACATCTGACCGCGGGTGTCCGCAGCGTTCGGTGTTCGTCTGGTTTGGGCGTACACCATCGGGATGACTGAGCCAACCAAGTCGGTCACGGCCTGCCGCCCCTCGGCAACCAACTGCGGCCAACGCGATGAGTCAACCCCCCGGAGGATCTCGGGCGGGTTCAATGGATCGCCGGTCGCCGCGGCGACGCCAAGGTCACGGGCCTGGCAGAGGGCCAGGATGAAGGGGCCGTCCAGGACGGTCCCGGGGCTGACCGTCGAGTCCATGGGTGCGATCCGTGCCGCCGCTCGGGGTTCCCGCGCGGCTGCGGCTTTGGGCTCCAACGGTGCGGGCGACGTTGGGGCTTCCGGCAGGTCGACCTCGCGGAGCATCCGGGGGTTGGTCAGGTACTCCAGTGAGAGTCGGTTGATCCTCGCAGCAGCGGGCTGGGCCGACGGCTCGCCGGTGAGATTGGCGACCAGGAATGCTTGGCCGAGGCCTGAGCGGAGCAGCGCGTTGAGACGCACGTGGGAGGGCTCGGTGAGATCCGGGCGTCCCGTGAGTTGCCGCACGGCCGTGCCGACCTGAAGCATGACGGCTTGATCGACGCGGGTGGCGCCGAGGAGACGGCCGTCGATCTGACTCAGGGTGGTCTGGTGTGCGCGGGCAAGGTCGCGGATGTTGCCGAGGAGGGCGTCAGCGTATGGCCCGGGCAGCGCCCCGGCTTTCGCGACTTCGTCCACCAGAGCGTGGGTGTCGCGCAGGATCGCGAGGTGTCCGAGCGCCACGCTGCGGCGCACGATGGGGGCGTTCTTGACGGGCTGCACTGCTGCGAGCGCGTCCTGCCAGACAGCCAGGCCGACGCCGACGGCCGATCGGCTGGTCGGGGCGTGGATCGCGCCGTCGAGTGCGGTCTCGCCGGCCAGCAGCCAGGCCTTCGCCTGCTCGTCCGGCGTCCGGACGCGCACCCAGTGCACGAGTTCGTAGGCGACGTGGTTGAGGGTCGCCCCGTCGCGCTGTCGGTCGAAGTCGGGCCGGGACGCCATGCCTTGGGCGACGTCGGCGAGCGCCGCGCTCACCGCGTGGAGCGACGGCGCCAGAACGGGCCTCACGTCAGCAGTCCGGGCTGCGCCGGTCGTTGCAGTAGCCAGCAGCGCGAGGGGGTCGGCAGTGGAGATCGGGCCGAGGGCTCGGCGGATCGTCACGAGGCTGGACACGGTCTGGGTCCAGTCGGCCATCAGATCGAGGGTGAGCGGCGGCTCGACGTCCCACTCGAGGCGGGCGAGTTCCCGCCGAACGGCCTGCCACATGGGCCGTTACCCTCGCCGTCCGACAGTGCTGTCCAACTCCCTGCGGACGTCGGCCAACAGCACCCGCAGCCGGGCCAAGTCGGGGAGATCTGAGGCGAGGGCCAGGTCCCAGGCATGAACCTCGCGCAAAGCGTTCTCGACACACTCGAGCGCCGTCAGTCGTGTCAGTCCCGGGACGTCCACGGGTCCGCTCGACGGGTGCGTGACCGCCATCAACATCGAGATCCCCATCGCCTCGTGGATCATCGCGGCCAGGTCGTCCCAGCGGTCAGCGGTCAGCATCGTCGCCTGCCCCAGCAACAGATCGACCTTGGCGATCGATTCGGCGGGCATCGGCACTCCGGTCATGATCGTGATCCCTTCCTTCCAGTTGTCCTCGGATCGTGGGCGCCCCCATGAATCCCTTCGCCCGTACAAGTCACCAAGCGTGTGGGTGAGCGCCACTGTCCACGGGGCTCAAGGCCACGCCGCCGCGCAGAGGTGCAGGGTCGGCGTCCGGCGTGGGTCGCGGTGGACCGGACGGGCAGCACGACCGGACGCCGCGCCGCCGGCGCGGCTGGCCTGACCGACCGCCGTTCGAGGCCCGCGAGCTCCTGCGACACCAAGCGCTCATGACGGGCTCGCGTCCACGGCAGCAGGTACGTCAGCCCGATCACCACGACGATCCCCACGGTGGCCGCGTGCTGGCCGGCGACGACGGTCTGCCAGAGCGCGATGCCGGCGACCGCCATGCGTAACCGCCAGGCGAACCCGATCAGCGGCAACCGGGCCATGCCATGGGCGAACCCGGCGGCAGAAGCGGCGAGCAGCTGCCACGGCCAGGTGAACCACTGGTAGGCGACGTCGAACCGTCCCGCCGACACCAGCTGACGCTGCCGCGCGCGGGTGAGCAGTTCGGGTAGGTCACTCCGTCCGATCCCGGTCGCCGGGACGATGAGGTGGCGGCGTCCGGCCTGCCCGATGCCGGCGATCCGTCGACCGGTGACCAGGACGCGGACCCGCGGGTCGCCGGGCATCGTGAGTGGAGTCGAGGGGTGCCGCGCCCACCACATCAGGCGGACGATCACCGGTTCGGCGACGACCCCGGCGGCCGTCCCGGCGACAACTACAGCCAGTACGCCCCACGCCGCGATACCGGGCAGGGCCTCGATGACCAACAGCCACACCACCGCGGCGATCACCACCCGCGGCAACCTCATGAGCACGCCCGCTCGGCGGAGTTGGCCGCTTTGGAACGGGTATTCCGTTGACGTCGTCATGATGGTCCTCCTCGACCTCCCGATGCTCCGGAAGCTACCGGTCACCACTGACGGTTTCCCTCGCCGTCGGCCCGCCCTCCGGAGTGGTCGGCTGGGCAGCGAGCTTCACCAGCCGCGCGGCTTCCTTGTCGACCAGGTCGCACCATTGGGCTGCCTGCGCCAGGCTCAGGCCACTGGACGCCAACTCCTGCAGGGCCGCGCCCGCCCGCCGTTCGGCGTCCACGATCACGGCGTCGCGTTCGGCCAGGGCAGTCATCACCGTGGCCGACAGCTCCTCCTGCTTCTTGACCAGGTCCGCCCGCTGCTGCCGCAACCGGGCGACCCGTTCTGCGGCGCTCTTGCGTGCCTGCTGCCGGATCTCGTTCATCGCCATCGCTGTCGCCCCTCCCGCGCCGTCGGCAGGTCCTTCTCGTTCACCCTCCTAACGGGACGCCGCCGAGCCTCGTGGACACCGAGCGACCCCAGCGAAGAGCCGCCACCGGGACCACTCGAATCACCCGACCCTCGCAATCACGCACGACCCCGTCGACCCTCTCCAACCCGTCCCTCAGACTGCCGCCAAGCCGCCGTCTCCACCGAGCGCCGCCGCGTCCGATCACGTCTCCGCAGTCGTTCGCCGCCGACGACGACAAGCCCGTCCGACACCCCTCATAACCCCTCAACCTCGAGACCCGCACACCTGTTGCATCACCGGTTTGCCCTAGTCAAGTGGCAATCGCACCAGCTGCGTCCCAGGCCCACCGAAGGCGTCGACGGACGCTTGTCCGCCGAGGCATCGGCGGCCCCGTTAGGTCGGGTGTGATGAGTCTGCACAAGCTGACCGCCGGGGACGGGTACGAGTACCTGACCCGGCAGGTGGCTGCGATGGACTCCACCGAGAAGGGCCACACCGGGCTGGCGTCCTACTACACGCAGAAGGGCGAGACCCCCGGCGTGTGGGTCGGCTCCGGGATGGCCGGCATCGACGGCCTGGACGCCGGCGACCCGGTCACCGCCGAGCAGATGCGGTTCCTGTTCGGATCGGGCCACCACCCACTGGCCCGACAACGCGGCGACGCCCTCCCGCCGGACGCCACCGTCGCCCAGGCCCGCGACGCGATCCGGCTGGGCCAGCCGTTCAAGGTCTACCCGCACGACATGCCCGAGTTTCGGATCGAGGTCGCCAAACGCTTCGCCGCCTACAACGCCCAGGTAGGCGCACCTCACGACGCGCCGGTCCCCGCTCAGGTTCGCGCCGCGATCCGCACCCAGGTTGGACGCGAGACGTTCCGCGGCACGTTCGGGCGCGACCCGGTCGACGCCCGCGAACTGGCCGGGTTGATCGCCACGGCGTCCCGCCCCCAGACCACCGCCGTCGCCGGCTACGACCTCACCTTCTCCCCGGTCAAGAGCGTCTCAACCCTCTGGGCGCTCGCCGCACCCGCGACGGCGGCCACCATCGAACGCGCCCACCTCGCAGCCATCGCCGACGCGCTGCGGTTCATCGAGACCCACGCTCTCTACACGCGGACCGGCCACAACGGCGTCCGGCAGGTCGACGTGACCGGGCTGGTCGCCGCCCGGTTCACCCACCGCGACAGCCGCGCCGGCGACCCCGACCTGCACACCCACGTCCCCGTCGCGAACAAGGTCCAGACCCTCGACGGCCGATGGCTCTCCATCGACGGACGCCTCCTGTTCAAGGCCATCGTCGCCGCCTCCGAGGTCTACAACACCGCCCTGGAACGCCGCCTCTCCGACGCCCTGCCGGTCCGGTTCGCCGAACGCCCGTGCACCGACCCCGGCAAGCGTCCCGTCCGCGAGCTCGTCGGCGTCGACCCCGCGCTGAACGCCCGCTGGTCGCAGCGTCGGGCGTCCATCGAGCACCGCCAGAGCGAACTGACGGCCGCGTTCCAGCGCGAGCACCACCGGCCCCCGACCATGGTCGAGGCCCGCGCGCTGGCGCAGCAGGCCAACCTCGAGACCCGGCAGGCCAAACACGAACCCCGCACCCTCGCCGAACAACGCGCCACCTGGCGCCACGAAGCCGACACCGTCCTCGGCCCCGACGGCGTCCAGCACATGCTGACTGCGACCCTCACCGCCCGGACGCTGCGGCGTCCGGTGTTCGTCACCCGCGGCTGGGTGCGCACCCAGTCCGCGCAGATCGTCGCGACCATGGAGGGCTCGCGCTCCACGTGGCAGGACTGGCACGTTCGCGCCGAAGCGCTGCGGATCGTCCGGGCCGCAAACCTGCCCCGCAGGCGTGTCGACGACGTCGTCGCGCGCCTCACGCACGCCGCGCTCACCCGCCACTCCGTCGCCCTGCAAGCCCCCGCCGACGGCATCGCTGAACCCGCCGCGCTGCGTCGCACCGACGGCGACAGCGTCTACACCGTGGCACGTTCCACCTGGCACACTTCCCGCCGGATCGTCGCCGCCGAACACCGCCTCGTCGACGCAGCCGGACGCCGCGGCGGCCACCAGGTCCCCACCCCGGCCGTCGAGGTCGCCCTCATCGAGGCGGCCGCGAACCGCACCCCGCTCAACCCCGGACAGGTCGCCCTCGTCCGCGAGATGGCAACCTCGGGCGCCCGACTCCAGCTCGCGATCGCCCCCGCCGGCTCTGGCAAGACCACCGCCATGCGCGCCCTCGCGACCGCGTGGCGCAACGGCGGCGGCACCGTCGTCGGCCTCGCCCCGTCAGCCGCCGCAGCCGCCCAACTCGGGGCGCAGATCGACACCCACGCCGACACGATGGCCCTGCTCACCCACGCCCTGAACCACCGGCGACCGCTCCCCGCGTGGGCCGACCACATCGGGCCGACGAGCTTGGTCATCATCGACGAGGCCGGCATGGCCGACACCCTCTCGCTGGACCAGGTCGTCGAGTTCGTCCTCGACCGAGGTGGATCGGTGCGTCTCATCGGCGACGACCAGCAACTCGCCGCGATCGGCGCCGGCGGCGTCCTGCGCGACATCCAGGCCCAGCACGGCGCCGTGCAGCTCAACGAGCTCGTCCGCTTCGCCGACCCGGCCGAAGGCGCCGCCAGCCTCGCGCTGCGCGCCGGCGACCCCGAAGCGCTCGGCTTCTACCTCGACAACCACCGCGTCCACGTCGGCGATCTCGGCACCTGCGCCGACCAGGTCTTCGACTCCTGGCTCACCGCCCGCCACGCCGGCGCGGACGCCCTCATGGTCGCCCCCACCCGGACGCTGGTGGCCGAACTCAACGCTCGCGCCCAGGCCCACCTCCACGACGGCAATCACCCCACCCGCACCGTCGCCCTCGCCGACGGCAGCGACGCCGCGGTAGGTGATGTGATCATCACGCGCCTGAACGACCGCCGGCTGCGCACCTCGGGCACCGACTGGGTCCGCAACGGCGATCGCTGGACCATCACCGGCATCGCATCAGACGGGGCCATCAGGGCGATCCACCAGACCAACCGGCAGACCGTGATCCTGCCCGCCGGCTACGTGACCGAGTCCGTCGAACTCGGCTACGCGTGCACGATCCACGGCGCCCAGGGCGTCACCGCCGACGTCCTGCACGGCATCGCCACCGGCGCGGAGACCCGCCAGCAGCTGTACACGATGCTCACCCGCGGGCGGTACGCCAACCACGTCCACCTCGAAGTCGTCGGCGACGGCGACGCCCACTCGCTCATCCGACCCGAGGCGATCATCCCGCCGACCGCCACCGACCTCTTGAGGCGCATCCTCGCCCGCGACGAGGACAACACCTCCGCCACCACGACCGCCCGCACCCTCGCCGACCCGGCCAACCGACTCGCCGACGCCGTCGCCCGCTACAGCGACGCCCTCGGCTACGCCGCCGAACAGACCGCAGGCGCCGACCTCGTCCAGCGCCTCGAACAGGCCGCCGACGAGCTCGTCGCCGGACTCACCGACGCTCCCGCGTGGCCCACGCTCCGCGCCCATCTGCTCTTGATCGCCGCGTCCGGAACCGACCCGGTCCGGGTGCTCGCCGACGCCGTGCAGGCTCGCGAGCTGGGCACCGCCGCCGACCCGGCCGCGGTCCTCGACTGGCGCCTCGAACCCGCCACCGGACGCGAGACCCAGCCCGCACCCCTGCCCTGGCTCCCCGGCCTGCCGACCAGTCTCGGCCTCCACCGCGACTGGGGCGACTACCTGCAGCGGCGCCACGCACTCGTCGCCGAACTCGCCGATCAGGTGCGCGACCAGGCGCTGGCGTCCACCCAGCTCCCGGCGTGGGCGCCGGCGGGCAGCTTCCGTCCAGACGCCGCCACCGTCGCCGACCTCACCGTGTGGCGCGCCGCGCACCGCACGCCCCCCACCGATACCCAGCCCACCGGCGAACGGCAGTACTCGGCCGTCGAGGCCCGCTGGCAGGCCCGCCTCGACCGGCGCATCATCGACCACCTCGCCCCCGCCGTCGCCGAATGGACGCCGCTGCTCCACCAGCTGGCACCGGCTGCCGACCGGGACCCCTACCTCCCCGTGCTGGCGCATCGGCTCGCGCAGATCTCCGGCGTCGGCCTCGATGCCCACCATCTCCTCCGGGCCGCCACCAACGAGGGCCAGCTCCCCGACGACCACGCGGCGTCAGCCCTGTGGTGGCGGATCTGCCGGCACCTCACCCCCGCCGTCGCCACCCAGCTCGCCGATCAACACAACGCCGTCACCACCAGTTGGCTGGCGGCCCTCGAGCAGAACGTCGGCCCCGAACGAGCCGACGCCTTGCAGGCCTCGCCGTGGTGGCCGGCGCTGGTCGTCTCGGTCGAGCAGGCACTCGCCCGCGGATGGCAGCTCACCGACCTGATCAGCACGCCCGAGGGTGCCGTTGACGTCGACGACTGCCAGGCCCTCGTGTGGCGAACCAGCGTCCTGCTCGACCCCCTCCCCGACAGCGACGACCTGCCCCCCGACCCCGCCGATACCGCCCCGGACGAGCACTGGACGCCGCACGCCGACCACGGTGACGCCGCCGGCGCGACAACGGAGGACAACCAGATCGACGCGATCGAACCGAACCTGGCCTTCACGTTCGAAGCCATCGAACGCCGGGTGATGACGCCGCCAGAGATCTCCGCCGCGGACCTCAACGCGCAACTCGACCGCGCCGACGCCTGGCGCGCCAGCCCCCACACCCCCGAAAGCCTCGCGGCCGTCAACGAACTCGCACTGAAGTTCTACCAGGACCGCTACCGCGGCTCGTGGGCCCAGCCCTACCTGAGCAGGCGCTTCGGCACCGACATCACCGACGACCCCGACATCCGCCCCGGCTACGCCCCCGCCGGCTGGACCAGCCTCGTCACCCACCTCCACCGCCACGGCGTCACCGACGACGAGTTGCTCGCCGCAGGGCTCGCCGTGACTGCCTCAACCGGACGCCTCATCGACCGGTTCCGCGACCGAGCCGTCTTCCCCATCGTCCACGACCAGCAGGTCCTCGGGTTCGTCGGACGCCGCCACCCCGACGCGACCGACCTCGGCCACGCCGGACCGAAGTACCTCAACACCGCAGAGACCCTGCTGTTCCACAAGCGAGCCCAGCTGTTCGTCGCCGGAGCCCGACACCTGGACGCCGACGGCATCCCCGTCGTCGTCGAAGGACCCGCCGACGCCATCGCCGTCACCCGCGCCAGTCACGGCCGCTACGTCGGCGTCGCGCCGCTCGGCACCAACCTGACCAGCGAGCAAGCCACCCAACTCCGCGGCTACGGCGTGAATCCCATCATCGCCACGGACGCCGACGTGGCCGGCCAGATGGCCGCACAGCGGGACTACTGGATCCTCACCCCGCAACTCCTCCAGTCGCGCTGTGCCGCCCTGCCTGACGGCTCCGATCCCGCCTACCTCGTGGCCACCGGCAGTGCCCCGCAGCTGGTCGATGCCCTCGACCAAGCTCGCCCTCTGGCAGATGTCCTCATTGACGAGCGCCTTGCCAACCTGCCCCCCGTCGAAGCGGCCCTCGCCGCAGCGCCAGTCATCGCCGCCCAACACGTCGACGCCTGGGAACCCGCCGTTCACACCGTGGCGGAGAGGATCAAAGTCGACGCCGACGTCATCCGATCCAGCGTCGCGGCGTTCATCCGGGCCTGGAACACCGACCCAGTCCGCCTTGCCGACCAGCAACGCGGCCTGACCGCCCAGGTCCGGGACCGGCTCACCGGAGCCGCTAACGCCCTCCGCTGGCAGACCCTCGCCGAGGAGGTCGACCCCCGCCTCGTCGCGGACCCCCACTGGCAGCAGCTCGCCTCCGCGTTTCACGACGCCCATGCCCAACGAGTGGACGTGGCCAACGCTCTCACCGTCGCCCTCGAAGACGGACCCCTCAACCCGGACGCCCCCGCCGCCGACCTGGCCAGCCGGCTTCAACGGCTCAACTGCCCCGAGCCGTTCATAGCCGACTCGGTGCGCTTGCCCGCAGAGGCCCGGCAGGACGAACGCCTCCAAGGCATCAGCCGGAGTCGCGAAGGGCACCCGCTCACCTGGTGATCACGAGGCGCGTTGGCTTTGCGCCGTCCAGCACGCCACCGTGGTGATATCCCAGGACCCTCCCACCCGAGGCCGGCGAGGTCGTTTCGCTTAGCCAGGACGGGCGGACTGACCGCGCTCCAGAAGCAGATAGCCGCCTATGGGCTTCGAGCGCCATCTGGCGCCGGAATGCGTGGCTCCTGGCGTCAGACCAGGTTGCGCCATGTTAGTCAGCGGGCGCCACTGACCACCTCGGCGATCTGGTCGGCGATCTCATCAATGCTGAACTGGCTCGTGCTCAGGGCAACCTTGTCTGCGAGCGAAGGACTGAACGTCCTTACATCATCGGCAGTCAGGTCGTGCCAAATCGGTAGCAGCGATTGCTCACCTGCCACGGTGCGTGTCACCAGGCCGTCGAGCTCATGATTCGTCCACCCCTTCCGAAGGAAGGCCGTTGAAAGAATCACTACGCCGAATCGGCTCGAACGGATGCCCTCATCGATCTTGCGACGCAGGCTGTGCCCAATCCGCATCTGAGCCTCATCGAGCCAGACGGTCACGCCCAACCGTGTGAGCGCATCCCGGAGCGGTCGGGCCACGGCGTCCTTGTCCTCACTGGCATGACTGATGAAGACGTCCCACGTCTGGCCACCGAGCTGATCACCCTCGGGCTCCAGGGGTGCTTCCCGGACTGCGACCCTGGATAGGACGTTATCCTGTGCAGAACGTGCCGTTGGAAGGAAGCCCGAAGGCGGCGGCTTCACAGCAACGCTCGCCACGATGCGCCCCGAATGGCCGCCCAGGTCGACGGCGACGACCCACTGCCCGTCAGATGGAACGGTGATGCTGAATGGGGATCGAGTGACCCGTCCTCCGTGGTATCGATAGCGTCGGCCAGCCTTGTAGCTGTTGTAGTCGGTGCGCGTCATCAGCTGGACGTTGGCCTGATTCTTGAGGGTGACCACCACGGTGGACCCCCTCTTGAGGCTGCCAAGGTCGTAGCGCAGATGCTCCATGTGCCTTCGCCTACCTCTCGTCGTCTCGTCCGCGAGTTCGCTCCCGAGCTGCACGCTGCGCCTGCCGCCGAAGATCCGGGTGGTGGATCTCGATGCTCAATAGGTCACGGCGAGAAGGTGTCCCTTCACGCAGCCAGCCATCGAACACTCTTTCCTCGGCATCGATTGCGGCCTCATCGATCTGCTCGGGCTCGGTGAGTACCGTCTCGAGCCAATCCCACTGGAGTTGCGCCTCGGTGAGAACGGCCGCGGACTCGCGCCGAAGCAGATCCAAGGGCATCTCGACGCGGGTGTAGTGCTTGATGAGCCGCTGCTGCAGTACGTAGATGCCCTGGTTGGACAGAGTGGCAATCCTCCGCCCCCTTGCCAGCAGAAGGGTGGGCGCGGCGGTCACGTCGATGAACTTCGTCGCGAAATGCTGGCCTCCGATGAGCTCCGCAAGCGGCATGACGCGTAAGTTGCCGTCCCACCCCCGGCCGGTCACCGATGCATGCGGCTCGACTGGTGCCACGGTAATGCGTGGCGTCAACTTCGTACCTGTTCTCATCGCGCATGGGTGGCTCACAACTTGGACCTTCATTGGGTCCGAACCGAAACCAGGAAGGACCACGCCGTCAAACACGTCACCCTGCAGCAAGGGACGACACCAACTGACATCACCGCGCTCGTCGTATAGCGCCTCAGATTCGATCTGGTCCATGACTGGCCTCTACTGCTCGCGTCGCCGGATGGTACGTTCACCGTCAACGTCAAAGACGACCTCAAAATCGCTGCGGCTGGCTCGCCAGTTGGGCCGGACCTGATCGAGCACTTGAGCGACCGTCAGCCGCTGCTCAGCAAGATCAATCAGGGCCGTCACATGGCCCTCGAGGTACAAGTCCATGGGTCGAATGAAGTAGCCGGCGTCTAGTGGGAGGTCCATTTCCATCCATGCCGCAGGCTCTTGGACAAGCCCTTTCTCCTCGAGCACGTCAAGTAGGGCCGCGAATCGACCGAGTTTTGAGCGGCTCTCCGGGCTGACACCCAAGCCCTTTCGCCACTTCCGGATCGCGGAGATACTGACGCCGACGACCTCTGCAAGGTCAGACCAACCCATGCCTCGGTGGCCTGCCAGTTCATCCAGGAGTTCCGGGACCGACCTCTTGGACTTCGCGAGCGTGCGGTCGCTCAGATCCATCACACGGGCCTCGCCGTGCAGCTCGTGCACCTCGCCTCCGAGCAGGTCGATCTCCGTGCGCAGATAGTCGGCACGCAGTGACAGCGCCCGGGTCTCGCTGGGCGCCGGCGGGGTGTAGTCGACCACACCGCCAGCAATGGAGCCTGTCGCCTGGCCACCAGTGGTGACAGTCATGACAGTTCTCCACGGAAGAGCCTGCGTGCCTCGTCGGTGATGGAACGCTGGAAGGCGGAACCGCACGGAGCATGAACGGCAGAGAGGGTCTCTCTAACAACCTCGGAGTTCAACTGGACATCCTCAGCACCGGCGAACACGTGGAAACCGTCAAAATCCAAGACAAAAAATGGCCCGGACTCGATGGGTGGCCGTCGGAGGAACTGCGGAACGACGACGGGCCCCTGATTCAAGGCAGCCCCGCGAATGTTGATCCCCCGTCCTCCGCCCAGGTCGAATGTGCTGATGACCTGAGTCATCGTTGCAGGGATGCCCTCGGGCCCCACATCCAGTTGCCCAAGGAGTTGCGGACTGATCCACTTGCTCCAGTGGCGAACATCGCTGATCGGTTCAGGGACCCGCACTTCGTCGATGTACCGCAGCCCCACTCTCCGCACCGCGGGCCGCACCTTTGCTGCGACCAACGCATCGCAAGCCGCAGTCACCGCTTCCAGGAGTTCGTTGAAGCTTGCGTAAGCGGTCGTCTCATAGGTAAGGGACTCCGACATGATGGTGAGCGTCTCAGTACTGGTGGCGTTCCTGAGCACCACCCCTACTCGCTCCTGGATCTGGGGTGGTCCAGCTGGCGTGAGACTCAGATCCGTCTGCTGGAGCGGCTCCGCGAACGGGAACCTATCCTCCAGCGCGATCGCTAGCTCGTCCTTGGTCTGCTGTTGCCTAAGACGTGCGGCGTCGGTGAAGCGAACCTCTGCAGCCACGAGGGCCAGGGGTGCTCGAGGAAAGACTTCGCGGTTTGGGTACATGCTCATTGAGTCTAGCCGCCCCACACCCAAAGCGGACCAAAACGCGCACTCAAACTCGCACCTCCAGCTGACGTGCTCCGGCGGCCCCTCGCCGCTGGTCCGACACCGACAGCACAGCGAACCGCGTGTCTCACTGGCACCAGATGGATTACTGAGACAATAGAATCGTGAGGCTTCTGGGGTACACCCGCGTGAACAGCGTCACGGACGACGCCCTCCTCCAGACCGATGCGCTGATGTCAGCCGGAGTGCTCCCCCACGACATCACGGGCGATGTGATCGGTGGCTCCAAGGTCGATGGTGACCGCCCGGGGATGCGAGCACTGATGGAAGATGCCGCGATGGGCGACGCGGTGGTCGTTTGGCGGATTGACCGTCTCGGCCGGTCCCTCAGTGAAGTTCTGGACACCGTGGCCATCATGGTCGAGCGTGGCCTCTATCTCCTCTCCGTGCAGGACGGCATCGACTCGCGCACCGCAACCGGCCGCCTCATGGTGGACTTCACCGTAAGCCTCGCTGAGTACGAACGACGCTTGACCGGCGAGCGGGTCGCCGCGGGCATGTCGTCGGCCCGACGGGCGGGCAAGAGACTCGGCCGGCCGCCGCTCGATCGGGTGTTGATCCGAGACAAGATCCGCGCGGTTGAAGACGCGCGGGCCCGCGGCCTTACCGCCGCCGACGCCGCGCAATTGGTGGGATGGAGTCGAGCCACGTTCTACCGGCACAAGCAGGAGACGGGTCCCAGCCATGACTCGTGACGACCTGATCCTCACTGCCGCCCTCACCCTTGTCGGCGCCTTCATCGGCTTGGCCATCAGGTCTCGTCTTGCCGACCTCCCGTACCGCCGCGACGTCGAAGTCGACCACCCCCACCCGGGGCCGCGTTGGTGGATCCCCCTCGCAACAGCAGCCGCCAGTGGACTCCTCGCGTGGCGCTTCGGAGTCGACCGCTGGCCGTTGCTCCTGCCCACCCTGTCACTCGCGTGGTTTGGCCCGTGGTTGTCCGCCATCGACCTCGACGTCCGCCGGCTGCCCAACCGCCTTCTCGCGGTCCACGGCGCCCTCGTGGCTTTGGGGGTGGGAGCCGCCGCCATCATCACCGGCGACCTCAGCATTGCCATCCAGGCCGCCATCGCTGCGGTGGTCGCGTTCGTGGTCTTCTGGATCCTCGACCGGGTCCGGCCCGGCGGTTTCGGATGGGGTGATGGCAAGTACATTCCGATCATTGGCGCCGCAACCGCAGCGGTCAGCCTCTCGGTGGCGTGGTGGGCATTCCTGATCGCCTGTGTGGCAGCCGTCGGGGCGACCCCGTTCCGCCGGCGGCGAACCGCCTTCCCCTTTGGGCCCTGGCTGGCCATCGGGGCGTTAGCGGCCATCGCGTTGTTCGGGTGAGCGGCCCGCAGTCCCAACCCGGCGAGTGCTGACTATCGAGGCTAGAGGACCTCGCCGGTGGTCGGGTCGATCAGGTCACCGCCATCCAGGAGCGTGAGTTGGTGCCCGGAAGCTCGAGTGTCTTCGTCGTGGGCGAGTGCGAACAGGTCAACCTCGAAGGCTCGGAGTCGCAGGGCAGAAGCGTCTTCGCTCGTGTGGCGGGTATAGCGGCTGCGGCTCGGCCACGGCTGGTGATCGTCGTCGCATGACTGCTTGAGGCGCTGCCTCATCCGGTCGATAAAGCCGGGCAGGACGTAGCGGTGCCAGTTCTCGAGGATGTCCGAGGTTGGCGCGTGGCCGGCTCGCCTGCGCTGATCGGCCACCACGGCCAGCTCGTGGACGAGGTGCGGATGCAGCGGCCAGCAGTGAGGGATGCACCCGCCTCCCGAGCCCTCCCACACGTACTCCGTGTTGATCCACTCTGCCACCTGGTCGAGCCAGAGCCAGACCTCCCACCGCAGACCCCGCTCCAGGCACGTGGTCGGATCCCACGGGCGCGGGAGGTTGGCGGGGTTGCCCAACTTCTTCTTGCGCTCCTCGCTGCCATTCTGGGCGTCCCACAGATCGTGGTACGCCTTCTGGACCCGACTACCCGGCGCAGGGAAGCTCATCACTAGAGCGCCTGCTTGGGTCGCCCGCTCACCAACCATGACGTTGCGCTTCCATGAGGGCGGCGGCGGTGCGGGCCTCCACGTCGCGGCCGCCGGCACGTCCCGCGGCAAGCTCCTCCCGAAGCGCTCGCTGTTGGGCCAGCAGCCGTCGGCCATCACGTCCCTCGATGCACCGATGCAGTCGGGCGATGATCGGTCTGGCATTCTCTGCGATGACCAATGCCTGCTTGTCGGGCAGCTGCCGCAACTCCTCGGGGCGCAGGATCGGGATCTCCTCGGAGTGGATCGTGCGTCCCCGTCCACCTCCCATCTGCCAAGACGAGCGAGGCACCCGGACGCGGCCGACCAAGTCGGACACCTCTTGATTGAACGACACGTCCTTCGAGCCGCCGAACCACACGAGAACGTTGGTGAGACCCACCAGCGCACGGGCCTCCTGTTCGCCGAAGATCGCCGCCAACTGCCGGAACGTCTGGGCCGCGTAGATGAACGACAGGCCGAGGGCCCGCTCGTTCGCCATCCGCGTGCGCAGCGTGGGCAGCGGCGCGGTGGAGGGCAGCTCATCCAGGCAGGCCAGCATGGGCGGGCACAGGCGTCCGAACTGGCTGCCGTTGGCCTGCTGGATTGCGGTGTCGAGGACGTGCTCGGCGACGGCGGTCATCAACGGGGACGCCGACGCGTAAGGGTCCTCGCGGCCCAACAGGTAGATGGTCCCCCGGTTGCGGAGCACCTCAGCGACGTTGGTAGCTGGTCGTCCCGCCGTCGGCACGCAGCGGCGTCGGATGTCGTCTTGGAAGAACAGCGACATGGCCTGTTGGACGGTCGTGATGGTGTTCGCGCTCGTGCGTTCGTCACCGCGCAGCGCACCCTGCAGGAGCCCGGCCCACAAGGGATCGGAGTGCGGATGTCTCCGCAAGATCTCCTCGGGCTGGGAGGTCGACAACGGCTTGGCCACCCACGCCAGCAGGTCATCCAAGGTCTTGCCGGTGAGCGCTGCTGCGTGGAAGTAGGCCATCAGCACCTTCGCGGCCTCGGCGGCGTAGAACCGCGCCGCCGCATCCCCCGACCCGTGGCTCGTCCCATGGATAGTTCCCGCCGTGAACGCCTTCGCTCGGCGTTCGGACACCATCCGGTCCACGCATCCAGCGATCGGGTCCCACACCAGCTCGGGCAGGCCGGGGACGAGACCGAACGGATCCAGCACCACGCAGGGCCGGCCGCCCTTGGAACGCTCAGGCAGCGACAGAAGCAGGTCGTCGGGTTTGGTGAGAGTGACCATCGCAGCGCCAGGGGCACTGATGAGCGCCGGCGTCAGCAGGTCCAGGGTCTTGCCCGAACCCTGGGGGCCGATGACGCCCGCGGTCCGGTCCCAGGGGCACCACAGCTCACCAGACCTCGGCTGGTGACCGGCTCCGATGCGCCAGCCCACCTGGGCGGGATCGAAGCGCTTGGCTCGGTTGGTTCGGGGCTCGACGGCTTGAGCGGCGTTCATCGGTTGGCCTTTCTGCCTGCGGGGTACAGGTCCGGACGCACCACGTGTCGCACCTTCCACAGCCGATCCTCTCCGAGGAGCTCGTGGGCTTCGGTGACCGTCGCCATGCCGCGCATCCGCCCTGGCCCCCACTGCTGCCACCCCCTGACGCCGGCGAGGGTGGACGCCGTGATCGTGAGCAGGCCGACGACAGTCAGCCACCCCCACAGGGCGGCGGCGCTGGCCGCATGTTGGACTCCGGACAGTCCGGCGGCGGCGTCACCGGCCAGCAGGACCGGGATGCTGGTCACCAGCTTGTCCGGGGGCGGCCAGAGCCAGCCAGCGCCCGCGACCCAGTTCGCCAGCGACCGACTCAACTGGCACACCATGACTCCCAGGAGAAGCACCGCACAGATCACGACCAGGGGGACCTCCCACGTCCATGGGTACTGGTCCTGCACGCGCTCCCGCTGCATCACGGCTCCTTTAGTGTCACCCTCGTAACGGTTCCAAGGACGCCCCCGGGGACACGGATCCATGATTGGCACCGTCTTGATGCCCGCTGGCGAGAGCTTGACCGTCGGAGCGGCCTTTCCGAATCGCATCGGCTGATGTTAGGGACCCGACCCAAGACGACGGGTCCTCCTCAACGCGAATGACACGACCGCGGGGCCGATGACCCAGGTTGCTCAGGAGTGAGTGACCAGCCCCAACGCTTGAGCAGCCAGATGGCCAAATCGTTGCAGTTGGATCGAGCTGACTCGAGGCCGACTACTATCGCATCATGCCAGACCAGGTCCTCATGAGCGGGGATAAGCAAGTCAGAATTGCCTATGCTCGCGCCGTGTTTCGAGGACGACGCAGCCTCTTCACCCAAGACAACCAGGAACTGCTCGAAGCATCGATCCGAACCGGAACCGAAACCACGCGCTACGGCAAGCAGTGGCGCCTCGGCCCGGTCTCAACCACTCAGGGTCACGTGCGTGGTCGTCTTGGATTCGAACGAGAGAGACCCAAAGCAACCGAGGTCTGGGATGCGGACAAGCAAGATTTCGTGGCCACCCTGTATCCGACCGGCGCTTCAACCCCGTTTAGCGTGAGGGTGGCGGATATGACGATCGCCTACCAGCTTCAAGGCAGCGATATTGACGAGGGCTCATTCAGATTCGCTCTGGCAAAGCTGATGACACTCGCCTCCGGCGAGATGTGGGCTGTCGAGCCGATCGGCGGGGAGGCGACCTTCGACGGCTGGCGGGCCCGCACCCCGAAGGTCGTAGAAGTCGACGTGACAGTCCAACCGCCGAATCCCAACTACAGCGGCAGGCCAGACGTACAGTCGTTCCTGGAGGGCCCAAACGCCACATTGGCTAACGCACGGTGGGTGGCCGAGGAGGGGCTGGACGTCGAAGACGCTCTCATCCAACAGTTCATCGAACATGCAGACAGGCGCGGATACGGGCACTTGAGCGCAACAGGCGAACGAGACGGTCGAACGGTCAAGTACGTGCGTGGGGTGGAGCCGCGCATCGATACTGTCACCCCCGACGCGCAGACCGGCGACGTGGGCTTGGACATTCTCGACCAGATGCTGGAGCAGGGAGACCTCGATGGGTCATCAACCTGACACCCACCGAAGGCCGGATTGGCTCGCAGCAGATCTCGGACTTGGCCTACTCGCTGGCCTCAGCTTGCTTGTTGTCGACAGGTTTCGCCCAACCGGGTTGGACGACTGGAACGCGGCGCTTCCGTATTTGCTCGCCCTGTTGGGCACCGGTGTTGCGATCCTGGGGGCGGTCCTGGCCGTCATGGCCATAATGACCGCGTTTCTCTCCGCTCAATATCTAGCTCTACTTGAACGTGCCTCTACGGGCATCGTCGGTGCACTGAGGCCATACCGATACGTGGCGGTCCAGGCAACCACCCTGTCGATATTTTCTCTCTTGGCGACGGCGCTGTTCAAGACCCTTCCCCAATCGGCCGCCACCACCATAGTTGCCCTGATCACTGGACTGGCTGTTTGGTCACTTGTGGGGGCATGCCAACTCGTGCAAATCACGATGAACCACATCGCCGATCAGCGAGCATGGACTGGAGCACTGGAAGCCGCCAATAAGCAGGTCGCCGATGAGGTGCGACTCCTCGATAAGCCCCAGAAGGGCCGAGCGCGACCCGCAGAAACGCAAGATGACAACCGCGACCGAAAAGAGTCGAGCGGCCGAGACGACGATTGAGGCGGTTCCCCGAGTCCCAGCCCCCAGCCACAGACTCCATACCGTTGCGTACTTCCCGACACGCTCGCCAGGGGTCTTTGTCGGTATGTCGGCATGCCGAGTTCGGGAACACTAACCCAGATCTGATTGTGGGTTGTAGTGCCGTGAGTCAAGATCCCGCCAGCGAGGTCAACCGGACCACGCGCCAGGCGAGGCGGCTGTAGTACCCGGTGGTCAGGCTGTCGATCGAGACGCCGCTGCCGTCGGCGTTCACCATGCGGCCGTCACCCATGTAGAGGCCGGCGTGGAACACGCGGCCTCCTGGTGTGTAGGAGAAGCCGATCACGTCTCCCGGCCTCATCTGCGCGAAGTCCCTCGGGATCACCTGGCCGCCGGAGTTGTAGGTGATGTCGTGGGCCAGGTGTGGGAGACGGACGCCGATCTGAGCGTAGGCATACAGGACGAGTCCCGAGCAGTCGAACCCGGTGACTACGCGTCCGTCCTGGCCTCCGGGTGAGCAGCAGATCCCAGTTGAGGGTCCGCTGGGGGTGCCGCCGCCCCAGCTGTAGCGGGTGCCGATCCAGCGAAGGGCGGCGTTGACGGCGTCCGTCGCCGGGCCGGTGCCGGTCAACGGCGTGCCTGTGGTGTCCGTGTCGTCGGTGACACACGGATTCTCTGCGACGTCCCCTCCGCTGTAGGCGGCGGCGTAGTAGAGGACGTCGTTGACGTACCAGAGCGCGTGGTTGTAGGCGAACAGCGCCTTCCGGACGCCCTCGGGACCCGACAGCGCACCCGAGGCCACCAAGTAGTTGGCAGCGGAGTGGATGCTGTCCGCATCGTCGGTGATGATCGCCCGTCCGTCGCCGTTGCCATCGACCCCGTAGGCGGCGAAGGTGGCCGGCATGAACTGCATGAGGCCGCGGGCCCCGGCGCTGGAGGTGGCGTTGTTGCGGCCGTGGTTGGTCTCCTCCATCCCTACCCCGGCGAGCAGCGTCCAAGGCAGCCCGTACCGGGTCGCGGCCGCCTCGTAGAGCGCCAGCACGGCGGCGGGGATCTCGGTCGGCGGGTTGTGCAGGCTCGCCTGACGCGGGCTGCCGGGCTGCGGCAGACCGATCGCGGACGCAGGCGCGGTGCAGGTGTTCGCTGCGACCGCCGGTGTGGCGAGCGTGGTGACGAACAACACCAACGCCAGCGGGAGGGTGAGCAATGCGCCAAGGGAGAGTGAGAGGGTCCAGACAATCGCCTTCATCGTGAGCTCGTTTCGGTCATCCCCGGTGAAATTCGACGCCTAGCTAGCGAGCGCCGTCGATGGCCTGGTTGGTGTAGGTGAACGCGGCGGCCGCGGGGTGCAGGACGGTCTGCACCTTGTAGATCTGCTTGCCCACGCACCACAGGGCGCGACCCTTGCGCTGGGTGGCCCAGTCGGCCATCAGGTGTTCGGCGATGGGGCCGAGCTCGAGGAGGTCGGCGAGTTCCCGGGCGACGCTGGGGTCCTGCCCGTGGAGGATCTTCAGGTCAGCCAGGTTCAGCAGTTCCTTGGCGATCGCGGTCGCCGCGGAAGTCGACTCGCCGACGGTGAGCATGTCGCCGGGCTTGTGGCCGACGACGAACTGGATCTCCCCGTCGCGGCGCGAGAACCGCATGTCGGCGTCCAGGCTCTTGACGGCTTCGAGGCCAAGGCGCATCTGCTTCCACATCTCGTCGCGGATGTTGATCCGCAGGTCGCCGGGGGCCTTGATCTCGCGCATAGCGCGCCCCCAGGAGGACAGGCAGGTCAGGGCGATGCCCATGGCCTCGTCGCCGAGGGGTTCGAGGCGGGACAAGGAGAACGACTGGATCGGTGCCGTCCAGTCCACGGCGATGGTGGTCGGGGCGTCAAACAGGCCGGCCAGCGCCCCGGTGACCAGCTGCCCGAGGGCGTCGCGCAGTAGGCGGGTCTCGTCGAGGAACTGCCGGGTGGAGGCGTACCGGCATTCGGTGACGAGCTGGTCGGTGGGGTTGGCGAGCAGCTGCCACAGGGCGGGGATGGTGGTGACGTGCAGGGTGTGGTGACCGTCGACGTAGCCGGTCAGTTGGGCGAGGGCGGCTTCGACGACGCGGGCGTCGGTGGGTCCGAACGGGACGCGTTGTTCGCCGACGAACTGGGAGCCGACCAGCCCGCGGATCAGTGTGAGCCAGCGTCGGAAGATGATGCCGGCCCGGCGTTGGGCTTCAACGCGGTCGAGGGTGTCCCAGCTGTCGCCGAGGGGGCCGAAGTCGAGGGGGTTGATGCGGGCGCTCATGCCGGGGCCGACGGCGAAGGGGTGGACGCCCAACGCGCGGCACAGCGGTTCGTACTCGTCTTTGGGGTCGCCGAGGACGAACACCTTGTAGCCGAAGTCCATCATCAAGGTGGCGAAGTTCTTGGTGTTGGTGGACTTGCCGCCGCCGGGTTTGCCGAAGGTGATGACGTTGGGGTTGGTGACCGGGACGGTGTCGTCGAGGACCCAGCCGAGCGGGTCGGCGTAGAAGCTGCCCCCGGAGAGTTCGTCGATGCCGATCTGCGCGCCGGTGGGCGGCAGGGGCGGGTTCGCGATGAACGGCCACCAGGCCGCAGCCTGGTCGCTGGTCATGCGGTACTGGACGACCGGTGTCTGGGCGGGGTTCCAGCCGCGGCCGGGGCGCCGCCGTCCGTGGCGCGGCGAGGGGTGGAACAGGTAGGGCTCCTTGCCGGGACGTTCGGGTTCGGGTTTGGTGGGCAGGTCGTGGCCGAAGTCGGCGAGCAGTTGGGCGGTGGATCGCCCGCGGGGCGGTGTCCTCATTCGTCGGCCTTTCGGGTGAGCCCGAGTCCGAGGGGCAGGGTGGCGGCGGCGAAGCCGGAGTCCTGGGCGAGGTCGAGGCGCAGGGGGGCGAAGCCGGCGCGGCGGATGGACGCGTCGAGGCGGCGTCCGAACTCGGCGACGCGCATGGTCTTGGCGACGGTGACGCACGCGACGGCGTAGGGGCGGGTGAGGGCGTGGCCGGAGGCGAGTTTGGCGTCGAGGCGGTGGGCCCTAGTGACGTTGGCGCGGTCGCGGGAGCGTTGCCTGATCTGGAGGCGGCCGCGGAGTCCTTCGCCCATGTCGGCGGCCCATTCGCCGGAGGCTGTCTGCCGGTCGGCGCGGCTGAACGGGAGGATCGGGAACACGACGGTGTAGCTGCGCCGCTCCCCCGGCTCGCTGGGGGTGAGGACCGGGGCGAGGGCGCCGAGGCAGGCGCCCCGGTCGGGGAGCTTGATGGTGGAGCTGATCGAGTTCCAGGCGTCGTGGGAGTAGTGCCGCATCGTGGTGTCGGCGCCGGAGGGGCCGGCCATCGCCCACGGCACTTCGGTGCACACCGACGGGTCGCTCTGGTGGGCGGCGATGGCGTCGATGATCCCGGCGCGGTCGGCGGGGGCGAAGCCGGTGCGGACCGCGAGCGCGAGTTGGGGCGAGGTGAGCCAGGCGACGTCGGTCATGCCCATGCCTCCGCGCAGCATGGCGGAGATCTCGTCGGCCAGCGCGTACAGCACGCGGGTGCGGCCTTCGAAGCCGCCGCCGAACTCGCGGGCCTGCTTGGTGATCCGGGTTTCGGGAACCACGAAGCTCACGAAGGCTTCGGTGCGGATGGCGGCCCGGGTCAAGGCAGTGGCGAGTTCGTCGTTCATCCGGCGGGCGAGTTCGGGGCCTTCGGGACGCCGATGGGTTGCGATCCACTGCTGGCGTTCGGCGCCGTCGTCGGGGACGGTGCGGACCAGGAACACGACGTCGCTGATCAGGGACGCCCGGGCGGCCACGTCGAGGAGTTCGGTGAGGCCGCGTCCGTACTGGTCGCGGCGGTCGCCCTCGGCCATGCCGACGCCGGGGTGGCGGATCGCGGCGGTTATCGCCCAGGTGCGCAGGCCGTGGTCCTGGATGATCGCGTACCGGGTCTGCGCCGGGCCCTTGGGGGCTCCATCGTGGACCTCGATGCCGGTCATCACGCCGGGGAGGTCGGCGTTCTCGAGGGCTTCGGCCTTCCCTGTGGCGGCCTTGCTGCGCCACGACGTCCAGCCGAACGACTTGCCGATGGTGAAGCTGAGGCTGGCGAGTAGCCACCCGGTGGCCGATCGGCCACGGACGGGAACAACGACCAGCACCGTGACCACGGCTGCGATCGCGGCGAGCTGGGCCGCGAGCAACCAGCGTTGCTGGTTGGCAGCCACGAAAACGGGGATGACCGCGAGGGTCAGGGCCGCCAGCCGGGGGCCGGTCAATCCGAAGAAGAAGCCGACCCGATCCGGGCCGTAGTCGTCGTACACCGCAGCCATGATGAGAACCGGCCGCTCAGAAGGTCAGCGCGGCACCGGGCGGTGTCGCGAACGGCAGCGGGATGTCTGCCGCGGCGGGGCTGCCGGCGGCGTCGAAGGCTAGGGTCTGCTCGAGTTCGGCCACGCGGGCGGCCTCCGCCTGCTGCGCGCGGGCGCGACGCGCCTCCATCACACGCCCGTCCTCGTCTAGGAGCGGTGGCTGCGTGTCGGGCACTTCCACGTCCGGGTAGGGGTAGGTCCAGTCATCCATGCGGGGCCTCCTGTCGGGTGCAGTGGCAGAGGCCACTCGCACGCATAACGGAGCTAGGTGCTGCCTCGTGGACAGTCCCGAGGCGGGTGGTGCTGTCTGTGCGCGCGACGTCTCGTGTCCCACGCCACCAGCAGAGAGGCGTGCACACACTGGGGTCTACCCGCCATGGACGACCAGCGCTTTTCGGCGACCACGGTTCCGTCCTGCGCGGGCCAGCGGTCGGGTGTTCGCGACCGGAGTGGTCGCCAGAAGTTGGCTTCGCCAACACAGTCAGCAGCAGTAGATGGAATGCCCCCTTGCACCGGCTGACTTTGGCCGCCCACCCAGCGCCAGAGAAACCGCTTAGAACAACCGATACGCTGTCGCAGAGGAGGCGCTGGGGGCCGTGAGCGAGATAAACAAGAAGGCGTTGAAGGAGACCGAGGTCCGCACTCGGTACATCACGCCCGCCATCGTGCGTGCCGGCTGGGACCCGGACAAGAACCAGGTCCGCGAGGAGTACACGATCGCCCCAGGCCGGATCATGGTGCGTGGCAGGCTGCATTCCCGCCTGGCACCGAAGTCCGCAGACTACGTCCTCTTCCTGAAGCCCGGCCTCCCGCTCGCGGTCGTCGAGGCAAAGGACAACAACCACAGCGTCGGCGCGGGTATGCAGCAGGCGCAGGGCTACGCCGACCGGCTCGACGTCCCGTTCATCTTCAGCTCGAACGGCGACGGTTTCCTTTTCCACGACCGCACAGTCACGACCGGCGCGATCGAACGCGAGCTGACCCTCAGTGAGTTTCCCTCGCCGAACGAGCTGCATCAGAAGTGGCTTGCGTGGAAGGGATTGGCTCCGGGAACCGCCGAGACCAAGGTCGTCGAGCAGGACTACTACTTCCAGGGCAAGGAGCTGCGCTATTACCAGCTCCAGGCCGTGAACCGCACCGTCGAGGCCGTCGCGCGCGGCCAGAACCGCGCACTCCTCGTGATGGCGACGGGCACCGGCAAGACCTTCACCGCGTTCCAGATCATCTGGCGACTGTGGAAGTCCCACCGGGCCAAGCGGGTGCTGTTCCTTGCCGACCGGAACATCTTGGTCGATCAGACGCGGGTAAACGACTTCAAGCCGTTCGGCACCGCGATGACGAAGATCACGAACCGCACCGCCGATCCGTCGTTCGAGATCTTCCTCGCGATCTACCAGGCGATCACTGGCACCGAGGACGAGCAGAATATCTACAGGCAATTCTCGCCCGATTTCTTCGACCTGATCGTGGTCGACGAGTGTCACCGCGGCAGCGCCCGCGAGGACGCGCAGTGGCGCGAGGTCCTGGAGTACTTCACGGACGCCGTGCAGGTAGGTCTCACCGCGACGCCGAAGGAGACGGCCGACACGTCGAACATCACCTACTTCGGCGAGCCGGTGTTTACCTATTCGCTCAAGCAGGGCATCGACGACGGCTACCTCGCCCCCTACAAAGTCGTCCGCGTCGACCTCGACAAGGACCTCCAGGGCTGGCGGCCTGAAGAGGGCAAGGTCGACAAACACGGCGAGCTGATCGAGGATCGCATCTACAACCAGCGGGACTTCGACCGAAACCTCGTGCTGGAGAAGCGCACCGAGCTGGTCGCGAAGAAGGTGACGCGGTACCTCAAGGAGTCAGGCGACCGGTTCGCGAAGACGATCGTGTTCTGCCAGGACATCGACCACGCCGAGCGGATGCGGTCGGCCCTCGCGAACGAGAACGCCGACGTGGTGGCGCAGAACCGCAAGTACGTCATGCGGATCACCGGTGACGACGCCGAGGGCAAGGCCGAACTGGACAACTTCATCGACCCCGAGTCCCGCTACCCGGTCATCGCGACGACGAGCGAACTCATGTCGACCGGGATCGATGCCCAGACCTGCAAGCTCATCGTGCTCGACCAATCGATCAGCTCGATGACCAGGTTCAAGCAGATCATCGGGCGCGGCACTCGTATCAACGAGGAGCACGGCAAGTTCTTCTTCACGATCATGGACTTCCGGAAGGTGACTGAGTTGTTCGCCGACCCGGACTTCGACGGTGATCCAGTCGTCGTCTACACCCCGGGTTCCGACGAGCCGCTCGAGCCGCCGGAGGCCCTCGATCCGTCCGATTCCGAGGACTCCGATGCGCCACTGGTCGTCGATCCGCCGTTGGATCCGGACGACCCACGCGGTCGGCGGGTCAAGTACGTCGTCGGCGACATACCGGTCACACTCCTCGCTGAGCGGGTGCAGTACATGGGGCCAGATGGGAAGCTCATCACCGAGAGCCTCACGGACTACACACGCAAGCGCGTGCGGGATGCCTATCCGACGCTAGACACCTTCCTCACCCGGTGGAAGGGGGGCGACAGCAAGCAGGCCATCGTCGCCGAGCTTCAGGAGCAGGGCGTGTTCTTCGAGGCCCTCGCCGAGGAGGTCGGCCGCGACCACAGCCCCTTCGACCTCGTCTGCCACGTGGCGTTCGACCAGCCTGCCCTGACCCGCCGGCAACGAGCGGACAACGTGGCAGCCACCGGGTACTGGGCGAAGTACTCATCCAAAGCCCAGGCGACGCTGAAGGCGCTGCTGAACAAGTACGCTGACGAGGGCTTCGAGCCCGACCGCGACGCGAGCGTTCTGCGCATCCACCCGTTCATCGACATCGGCACACCGATGGAGATCGTGGTCGAGTTCGGGGGCAAGGCAGGTTTCGATTCGGCCGTCGATGAACTGGAGCAGCACCTCTACCCGACGGCCTCGTAAGGAGTTCGTGTGAGCACGATTAGTGCCGTCGTGAAGTCGATCCAAGACATCATGCGGCAGGACGCCGGCGTGGACGGCGATGCGCAGCGCATCGGCCAGCTCGCCTGGATGTTCTTCCTCAAGATCTTCGACGACCGCGAGGCCGAGGCCGAGCTACTTGACTCCGCTTACCGCTCACCCATCCCACACGACCTCCGCTGGCGAACCTGGGCGGCGCCTAAGGAGGGCATCACCGGCGACGCACTGCTCGGCTTCGTCAACAACGAACTCTTCCCCGCACTCAAGCAGTTCTCCGAGACCTCCACGACGGGCCGCGCCAGCGTTATCGGCAACGTCTTCCAGGACGCCTTCAACTACATGAAGAACGGCACCCTGATCCGCCAGGTCGTGAACAAGATCAACGAGATCGACTTCAACCGCTCCGAGGATCGCCACCTCTTCGGCAACATCTACGAGCAAATCCTGAAAGACCTTCAAGGCGCCGGGAACAGCGGCGAATACTACACCCCGCGCGCGGTGACCCAGTTCATGATCGACATCGTCGCGCCGCAACTCGGCGAGACCGTTCTTGACCCCGCCTGTGGCACCGGCGGGTTCCTCACCGGCGCGATCGAGCACGTCCGCACGAACCACGTGAAGACCCCCGAGGACGAGGTAATGCTCCAGTCCTCGATCCGTGGCGTCGAGAAGAAGCAGCTCCCGCATCTGCTGTGCACAACGAACATGCTGCTGCACGGCATCGACGTGCCGACGAACATCGCCCACGACAACACGCTGGCCCGGCCTCTGCGCGACTACGGCAGGAAGGACCGCGTAGATGTCATACTCACTAACCCGCCGTTCGGCGGCGTCGAGGAACCAGGCATCGAGAACAACTTCCCCCAGGCATACCGCACCCGCGAGACCGCCGACCTATTCCTCGTGCTGATCGAGCACTTGCTCAAGACCGGGGGGCGGGCTGCGGTCGTGCTCCCCGACGGCACACTCTTCGGCGAGGGGGTCAAGGCGCGCATCAAGGAGAAACTGCTCACCGACTGCAACCTGCACACCGTCGTGAGGCTGCCGAAGGGCGTCTTCAACCCCTACACCAGCATTGCCACGAACCTGCTGTTCTTTACCAAGGGCGAGCCGACAAACGATATCTGGTACTACGAGCACCAGTACCCGGCGGGCTACAAGAATTACTCGAAGACCAAGCCGATCCGCATCGAGGAGTTCGCGGCCGAGAAAGCATGGTGGGACGAGCGCATCGAGTCCGAGGTAGCCTGGAAGGTGTCCGTCGAGGACATCCGAGCGAACAACTGGAACCTCGACGTCGCCAACCCGAGCAAGGTCGACGCGCAGCACCGCGACCCAGAGGAGCTGCTGAGGGAGTACCAGGCGCTCCTCGAATCCATCGAGGCCACCCGCGCTGGTCTCCGTGACGCCCTCGTCGTCGCGATCGAGGACGCCCTGCAGTGAAACGCGAGACGTTCCTCGAGTCGTTCGGCCACCTCGCCGACGCCCCAGGCGGGATCGAAAGACTCCGCGACATGATCCTCGATCTCGCCATGCGGGGGAGGCTGACTGAGCGGCAGGCTGCGGACGAGCCAGCTACCGCGCTGCTTAACCGCGCTCGCGAGGCGAAGGCCGCACTCATCGCCGACGGACAAATCCGTAAGTCGAAGGCCTACGGGCCTGTCGGTCCTGGTGACGAGCCCTATCCGCTTCCTCCGGGCTGGGCCTGGTGCCGCACCGTTGACCTGATCCACACCGTCAACGGGCGAGCCTTCAAGCCGACCGATTGGTCGAGTTCCGGGCTGCCAATCATCAGAATCCAGAACCTCAACAGTGTTGCGGCCCCTTACAACCACTTCAGCGGATCGGTGGATGAGAAACACCTCGTCGAGCCGGGGGACCTCCTCATCAGTTGGTCCGGCACCCCTGGCACTTCCTTCGGCGCCTTCGTCTGGAGCGGGCCCACAGGGGTGCTTAACCAGCACATCTTCAAGTGCAGCCTTTTCGAGGACTACCGGGATTTCATCTGCCTCGCGATCAATAGCCGCCTTGAAGTCCTCATCGACGACGCCCACGGTGGGGTCGGACTCCAGCACTTCACGAAAGATAAGCTGGAGCGCCTTCCGTTGGCCATCCCGCCTTTGCAGGAACAGCAGCGGATCGTCCAGCGTGTCGGTGAGCTGATTGATCTCTGCGATGAGCTGGAGCAGCAGCAGGCGGCGCGGGCCACGGCGCGCTCGGCTCTCACAGCGTCATCGCTCAACAGGTTCGCCGAGGTGGACACGGCGGCCGGCGTGCGCCGCGCGGTCCGTTCGTTCGCGGAAAACATCGGTCTGCACCTCGCCACTGGAGAAGGCGACCTCGCTGCCCTCAACCGCGTCCGTCAGGCCATCCTCGACCTCGCCATCCGCGGTCGCCTCACGCGCCAGGACACTAACGATGAGCCCGCCTCCCAGTTGGTTGCGCGAGTGAAGGCGAGCCGAGGGGCACTCCCGCGACGTGGGCGACAGCGGTTCGCCCCCTCGCCCATTCCGGGGAATGTGGATGCGCCGTTCAGCCTTCCAGGTACGTGGCAATGGAACCGCTTGGGCGAGATCTGCGAGAGCCGCCTCGGGAAGATGCTCGATGACCGCAAGAACACCGGCGTGCCCCGCCCGTATCTCCGCAACATGAACGTCCAGTGGGGCCGGTTCAACCTCGGCGACATCAAGGAGATCAGGCTGGAGGACGACGAGCTTGAGGAGTATTCGCTGCGCGATGGTGACCTTCTCGTCGTCGAGGGCGGCGAACCAGCCCGATGCGCCATCTGGGACAACTCGCTGGCCGATGGCGTGATGGTCTTTCAGAAAGCGCTCCATCGGGTTCGACCAGGAGAGGGAGTCTCGGCCCGCTACATCGCGCTCGTCTTGAGGAATGGAGTCAACTCGGGTCGGATCACCGAGCTGTTCACGGGATCAACGATCAAGCACCTCACGGGAGAGAAGTTGAAGGGCTTTCTCGTTCCACTTCCTCCAACGGCCGAGCAGCACAGAATCGTCGACCGCGTCACTGAGCTGTTCGCGCTATGCGACGATCTCGAAGGTCAGCTTGCCGCAGCAAGCACCCTTCGCGGCGATGTCGCCGCGTCGGTGGTAGCTCATGCCGCCAGCCCTGCGCCGACTGACAACGACGACGACGTGCCGCTCGTCGCAGAAGTCGGAACGCCTACTCGGTGAGTCTCGCAGCGATGGCCACCATCGAATCCTGGGTCGTATCCGTTCCGCGAACCTCAGCAGCGGACTGACCTTCCGGCGGTCGTGGTCGGTGGCTTGTGCACGACTGGGATGAGGAGATCACGCGCGAGCAGTTCGGACAGCTCCTTGTTGGAGACGCCGGGGCGTCGCCCCGCTTCAGACACGTTGGTGCGACAGCAGGGTTCCCCGTGCGTGACTTCGCGAGACCTCGATCGATCTCGCGCAGGAATGGCTCGCCAAGCACGATCCCGTTGTCGACGACGGTCGAAAACGAGGCCGATGCGACGCTCGAAAATGGGGCCACTGTTTCGTCGTGGGGTCAGTCTGCCTGATCTTGGGTCTTGATGCTGGGCAGGCTGTCGATCCCGCGTCCTCGGAGGCGGTAGCTGGCGCCCTTCAACGTGAGGACGTCGGCGTGGTGGACGATGCGGTCGATCATCGCGGCGGCGACGGCTTGGTCGCCGAACACGCCTCCCCAGCCGCTGAACGGCAGGTTCGAGGTCAGGACCAGGGAGGCGTGTTCGTATCGGCTGGAGACGAGTTGGAAGAACAGGTTCGCGGCGTCTTGTTCAAACGGTAGGTAGCCGACCTCATCGATGATGATCAGGCCGTAGCGGCGTAGGCGGCCGAGTTCCTGGGGAAGGCGGCCTTGGCGGTGAGCATCGGTGAGGCGGGTGACCCAGTCGGTGGCGGTAGCGAACAGCACTCGGTGTCCGTGGCGGGCGGCGACGATACCCAGAGCGATCGCGAGATGGGTCTTCCCTGTGCCGGGCGGGCCGAGCAGCACGATGTTGCGGGCCTCGGTGAGGAACGCGCCGGAGGCCAGGGCGGCGACCTGTGGCCGGACTGCCGGTTGCGCGTCCCAGTCGAAGTCCTCGAGGGTCTTGCGGGCGGTGAACGCCGCGGCGCGGATCCGTAGCTCGGCGCCGGAGGCGTTGCGGGCCGATACCTCGCGTTCCAGGACCGCGGCCAGGTAGTACTCGAACGACCAGCCGGCGTCTCTTGCCTGGTCTGCCAGGCGGGCGGCCGACTCGCTGATCCTGGGGGCCTTCAACGCGGAGCCGAGGTAGTGGATCTGTTTGAGGGTTTCGCTCGTCCTGCCGGTCATGACGCGACACCTCCAGTGAGCCCGAACGCCCGGTCGTAGTCAGCGAGATCTCGGCTGAGATCCTGATCGGTGGGTGGTGCTGCGGGTTGCTGGAACTGTTGGCGCAGCTGCCTGGCCCGCTCCAGGTGAGCGGGATCGGTGAGCGTGGCGGCCCGAGCCCAGACGCGGGCGTGGTCGGCGACGATCCTGTCGTCCAGCATCACCTGGACCCGGTCCAAGTCCGCGGTCACGTCCACGAACCGGCCGATGGCCGTCGGGTCGACGGAGTAGTCATTCGAATCGAGGCGAATGTAGTAGTCACGTCCCAGCCGGACGCGTTCCCGCCAGCCCAGCGTGACCGGGACCGGCGGTAACGGGAGCATCGCGGCCCGATCGGCGTCGATCAGGTCGTCCGGGCGGGCTTTGAGCGCCCGAACGGTTCTGCTGTTCGCCCGGGGCAGCCAGTCGGCCAGTTGCGCGTTGAAGTCCCGCGCCGAGACGAACCGGCGCCCCGGCATGAACGAGGTCTCCAGGAACCCGTTACTACGCTCGACGATGCCCTTCGACTCGGGATCGTAGGGCTTCAACTGAACCACCCTCGTCGCCAGGGTCCCGGCGAACGCGGTCACCTGCTGGGTCAACCGGCCCCGCTGCCCGATCCCCGGCTCGTTGTCCCAGATCAGCCGCCGAGGCACCCGCCCCAACCGCGCGATGAGGTCCCACGAGCCGAGCAGCAGGTCCTCGGTCCGGCGCGACGGGAGCATCCGGGCGGTGATGAACCGCGAATGAGCCGCGACCATCACCAACACCGGCAGCAGCGCCCTGGTCCCGTCCTCGAGCGGGATCTTCTGCGGCGGGAACCACAGATCACACTGCGCGGCATCCCCCGGCGCCCACGACAGCCGATCAGCAGGATCGACCCGATGATGCTCAGGCCGCAGCCGGCGCACGTTGTCACGAAACCAGGTGATCGACCCCTCCCAGCCGACCCGCTCCGCGATCACCGTCGCCGGCATGTCCGGGCACTGCGCCAACAGCTGCCGAACCCTGCCCTCGAACGGCGCGAACGCAGTCGGCTGCGCCGCCCGCTGATACTTCGGCGGCCCCGACGACGCGACCGCCCTGTCCACCGTCGCCCGACCGATCCCCAGCTCCCGCGCCACCTGACGCCGCGGGACCCCCTCGGCCACCAGCCGCCGGATCAACGCCCAATCCTCCACTGAGATCACCCAACCAATCTGTCCGGGTGGCCTCGTTTTCGCCCGTCGTTACGGCATCAAATTCGGGCGTCGTCGACACCCGTCTCGCTGACCCCGACAGACACGGCCTGGGCCACCGGAGCTCGTGCAGTTCGGTCGCAACCCCGCCGCCGGTCGGCCCACGCGTGGCAGAGGAAGACGTCGCACAGAGCCAGCTCCTGTCGCGCCGCAGCTCAACCGTTGTTCGGCGACCTGGGAGTCAGCGCTCGCATCCCGGCTGGCGTGTGGCTCACGTTCGAGTCCCTCGCGCACCAGCGGGGTCCCTGCCGCTGCTTGAGCCGCCATCGGGATGCGTTACTCCACATGTGGCAGGAGCTTCGCCTGTCAGCGCCCGATTACAGTGCCGCCACCTGTGCGACCTCTGCCACTTCGGAGGTGCTGGCAGCACCCCTCGCCGTAGTTCCCCCTTGCGCTGCGGTGGGTGCCGGTGTCCCTGTGGGCGGCATCGGCCCCGGTCCAGCCCCCCACCCGCCCGTCCCGGCGTCCGGGGGTGGGCCTCCCCACCCGCCGCCGTCGTAGCCGTTGGCCACGGTGGGGTCGTCCGGGTTGGCCGGATCGTCGGTGGCACCGTCATATCCCGACTGACCGCTGCCGGCCCGGACGCCGCGGCGTGAGTAGTCGGGCGGGAAGTTGTTGTGTCCGACTCCCATCTGGTTGGTCTGATCGGCGCCCATGGCGGCGGCTGTCCCGCCCACAGCGGCCATGACGCCGATGCCGGTCGAGAGCGCCTGACCGACCGGGCCCATGCCCGCCGCGAATCGGCCGATCGTGGTCGCCGCGGCTCCGTCCTCGCCCGCGGTGCGGCCGGCCTCGTCGGTCGTAGTGGCAGCACTGCTGCCGGTCTGGCGTCCGGCGAGCACGCCGCCGATGCCGCCGGCGGCGGCGATCCCCGCTCGCAGGGCCGACCCAGACGTGCTGCCAGGGTCGGTGAACGCGAAGAGCTTGTAGAGCGCCAGCGGCGAGAACGATGACACGCAGATGAGCACGACGCCGACGAACGCCGTCCCGATTGACTTGAGGACGTCGTCCTCACCGCCGACCGCCACCTCGGTGGTGATCCTCACCCCGATGCCGAGCGCGAGCACCATCAGCGGCGGGGTGAGTGCGGCGGCGTGGAACCATCGGCACGACTTCCAGAACCAGCCGCGTCCGAAGTCGGTGACCAGCCCGGCCGCCGCGATCGGTGTGACCGCTGCTAACACGAGCAGGGAGGCGGCCCGAGCCACCATGACCAACGTGTGGCCGATCGCCGCGAGCCACAGCAGCATCCCCATGATGCCGAGGATGACGGCGACGGTGCCGTTGGTGATGTCGCTGGCGGTGAACGGTTCCCAGGGTTCCCACTCGGCCCAGCGGGTGACGTTGAGCAGTGACTGCATGAGGGCTTTGGTGAGGCCGCTGCAGGCGGCGACCAGGGTGACGCCGTACCCCACCCACGCGAACCACACGAAACCGAACTGGGCGGCGCCGACCAGGAGCCGGCCGATGCTGTGCCCGTCACGCTTCCCGAGGGCGACGCCGACCTGGACGAGCATGAGGATCCCGACCAGCGCGAGGGCGATCCAGAAGGTGGTCGCGTACAGCTCCCCTACCGGTCCGTCTTCGCCAAGACTCGGGGTGAGGATCGCGTCCTCCAACTCGAGAACCGCCCTGAGCACCCACAGGCCGGCGTTCCACAGCGCGAGCATGGCCGCGGTCAGGCTGTCGGTCACCACGTTGGCGATGGCCGAGCCGAGCAGGCCGAACGGATCGATGGGCATGGAAGCTCCTTCAGTTGGAGGCGACCGGCAGCCAGCCGGCCTCGACAGAGGCGTCCGAACCGGGCCAGGTCGACGGGGCCGGGACGGGTGGCGCGCCAGGGCCGATCAGCCATCGGTCGCCGGCCCACTGCAGCCGCTCGCAGGTGCCGTAACCCATGCGGGCCTCCGCCTTCAGCGCGGCGCGCACGTCGAGCAGCACGCACGCGACCACCCAGTCAGGGCCGTCGGTCCCCTTGATCTGGATGGCCGCGGGAGCGACGCTGACCAAGGTTCCGGGGTCCAACTGGTTTGAGGACTGCCGGGCGTGGCTCAGGAACGACTGCACGTTGCGGGTCTGCGACCAGTCCGCGGCGCCAACACCGCCGGGCATCGCCCAGTCGCGGTACACCTCGGTGGCCAACGGGAGCGACATCGCGGACAGCACGCGCACCTCGATGGCCACCAACTGGGCGGCCGCGCCCTCGGGGGTGTGCGGGAAGCCCGACGGCACACCGCTGACGCCGACGGTCGTGGCGGCGGGCAGCCTGATCGCGGGAGGCAGGGCGATCGCCACCCCCGGCGTGAGGCCGGCGTCCTGGGCCACCGTCGCCATCGGCGCTGCAGCAATGAGGTCCCGCCGCTGGGCAGGGTCGGCGTCCGGGTGAGCGCTGCTTTGGACGCCGCCGGGCGCGGTTCCCGCCGAGATGCCGGAGACCAAGGTGTAGCCCAGGCCGTACAGCAGGACACCGCCCACCAGCAGCAGCCCCGCGAGGACGCCCAGCAGCTGAGTGCGCGAGAGCGGGACGACCTCGGCTGAGCTCGTCGGGCGGGGTGGGCGACGCCGGAACATCAGCCGACGCAGCCGTCGCCGAGGATGCCGTTGAGCATCCCGTAGCCGCCCATCAGCACCACGGCGAGCACCAGGACGCCGGCGAGGCCGATGATGCCGCCCTTCGAGAGGTGCGGGGAGTGCGTGGCACGTCCGACGAGGATCGCCCCGACGGACACCAGGGCCGCGATGCCGAACAGCCACAGCACCGACCACAGGACCATTCCCGAGATCTGGTCGGTGTAGGCGGCGACGCCCGTGGGCGCCACCGGGCAGATCTTCAGCGGGACGATCAGCGGGTTCATGTCGGTTCCTTTCGGAGGAGGGCGAGGACGTTCTGGGCCGCCTTAAGGAGCGGGGCGGGCAACGGGTCGGGAGTCAGGCCGGTGATCTGCAGACGTGGGTCGAGCGGGAAGTCGGCCAGGCGCACGCGCGCGGGGATCCCTGCTGCGGCGACCTTGACCGGACGCGGCCACCGCTTGACCGCGGGCCCCACGACCACCCCGAACGCGTCGCGGCCAATTAGCTCGGCGCACGACTCCAGGCGACGGACCCCGGGCACGGTGGCGTTCGTGACGAGGACGACGTCGTCGAGTGTGCGCAGCACTGACCCCAGCCACCCGGCGCCCGCGCCTGACGCGGTCGTCCAGCTGGTGTCCACGAAGGTCCACTCGACCGCTGAATCGGTCGGAACCGGCACGATGGCGTCGCTGGCGATGGGGCGCTCCAGGAGGACGTCGCCACGACTGCCGCGGCGCCACGGGCCCTCGGTCCCCAGTTCGGCATTGGCTGCGGCAGAGAAGCCGGACGCCAACGGAGGGCAGCACTCCACCACCCGCGCCGACGCTCCGGTCGCGGTGGCCAGCGCGAGCGCCACAGTTGACGCACCCACTCCGCCGGCGCAGCCCACGACGGCGACCACCCGCTCACTTGGCGCCGGCGTCCAGACAGTCGCAGTTCCCGGTGCCGCGGGTGTGGACCGGGGCCCGTGGGCGAACTCGCCCGCCTCGATCGCGCGCCACGCCTCTCGAAGCTCTGCCACGCTGTGCCCGGTCACGACGGGTCACCGCCCCGAGGCCTCCGATCCAGCAGTCCGGACAAGATCATGGCCGGGGGCACCTTGGCCAGTTCACGTCTGGCCTGCTGCACGTCCCGGAGCCTGCGCAGACAACCGTCCAGGTCGTCCAGGGTCTCCGGCTCCGTGGCCGCGATCTTCAACAGGGCGGCCACCTCGGCCGGGGTGCTGGTCATCTCGGCATCACCTCCGCCATCCCTAACGGGCCGCGCCCCTCATCGGTGGACAGTCAGCAGAGGGCGTTCAGATACTCGCCGGCGGCTTCGCTGAGGGCCGCCACGCAGCGAGCAGTGCGACGCCGCACGGTCCGGGCGCACACGCCCCACTCCTGGGCCACGACGGCGCTCAGCTGGCGGCTCGACAGGCCGGCAACTCCGCCCTCGCGGGCATGACCATCGGCCTGGAGGGTCTTCGCGGCCTCGATCAGACTGACCAGCAGTTCCCGGTCCTCGTCGGTGATGACGTCCTCGGCGCACGCCCAGGCGAGCAGCTCGGCCAACTCGGCTGCCGCGTCGTCGTCCTCGACGAGCCGATCGTCGGCCGGGTCAACGGGGCCCAGCGAGACCATCGACAGCCGGTGCGGCATGTGGTGCGTGGGCGCCCCGCAATCCAATAGCACCCCTTCACGCAGCTGACCGGCGACCTTCGCGGCCACCCAGTGCGGACGCCGCCAGGGTAGCCCGCGGACCTCGACCCACAGCTGGGCGGCCAACACCTCGTCGACCCGATCGCTGGCCAGTCCCAACCGGCGGCGTACGCGCAGGGCCGTCGGCAGCAGGAGCCACGCGAGCACCAGCGCTGCCTCCCGGTCGTCGGCGCCATCGAACGCCGCCAACCGGGCCAGGCCGAGCAGGACGCCGTTGGCGACCGCGGGTTCGGCCGCTCGCCTCCAGGCGTCCAGCCGACGAGGGTCGTCGACGACCCCCAGCCGGGGCTCGAAGGCGACCCAGTCCGCCCAGTGATCCTTGACGACGGACTCCATCCGCTCGTCCTGCAAGCCCAACATCTCGGTGATGTTCATTGCCGTGGTCCTTCCGCGTGGGTATGCGGGAAGATCACCAATCCGACGTTGTTCCTTTCGTAGTCCACAGGGCTTCGCGGCATCGAACCGCGACCCACGACGCGGCCAACACCGACCAAAGCGACTAGTCGGCCCGTGTTTCCCCGCGTAGCCCCTGACACACCCGGCCTGAGGCTGGAGATGCGCCAGCGCGTGAAGAGCGGTCTGGCCTTTCACAGAGAAGCAACGACGCGGACCGCGGCCGGCCACGTGCGGAAGGTTCGCGATAATCAGAGGGTGAAGAACGTGATCGGGCCCGACGGCGTGCGGTATCCGGTCACGCCAGACGTCGAGCGGTTCCTGCGCTCGATGGACCGTGATGCGCTGCAGTCGCTGGTACTCGAGATGGCGGGGTACAGCCCCGAGGCCATGCGATCGCTGCAGCTGCGCGCCACACCCGAGGACGAACCGACCGCCTCCGAACTCCTGACGGCCGTCGACGCAGCGCTGGCCGGAGTCGACCTCGACTACCACGACCCCTTCTACGAAGACGTCGACGACGGCGTCCAAGGAGTCGAGGAGTCCGTCGACGAACTGGAGCGGCACCTCGACGGCGGCGCCCACCCCGTGGTGCTACGAGTGCTCCAGCACCTACTCACCCGGCTCGGCGACCTGGCCCGGGACGCCGACAACGCGGACGCCCTGCTCGAGGTGGCCGAACGAGCGTCGGCACTGTTCGGCCGCGCGGCCGAAGGGCACCCCGACCCGGTCACCCTGGCCCGCTGGGTGGTCGACTTCCGGGTCGAGTACGGCGGCTGGCCGTCGCTCACGTTGGACGCCGTGGCCCATGCGTTCGACGAGCCCGCCTGGGACGCCTACCGCGCGAGCGTCGCGACGTTGGGCGGCGGTGGACCGGGTGCCGACCCCTATCGCAGCGAGATCGACCGCATGCTGCTGGAACTGGCCGACCACGACGGCGACGTCGACCAGGCGGTCGCCCTGCTGTCCGGAGGTGACCGCCCGTACTACCGGGAGATCTTCCGCCGGCTGCGTGACGCCGGACGGCCGGCTGACGTCCTCGCGTGGCTGGACCGAGCCGTCACCAAGGGCTGCGTGGACGTCGCTTGGCGGGCGGGGCCCACCATCGTGCCCGTCGAGGACGCCGTCGACGTCTACCTGGACGGTGGGCGTCCGGACGCCGCCCTCTCGATCGCGCGGACCCTGTTCGACCGCGACCTCAGCGTGGACGCCTTCCGGTTGCTGAGCCAGGTGGGGGGGCGGTGCGGGCGCCAAGACGAACAACGCACGTGGGCGTTCGAGCAGGCCACGCAGCAGGCACACAGCAGCGGCGGCGCCCACCTCGTCCGGCTCCACCTCGCCGAAAAGAACGTCACGCGCGCGTGGGAGGCGGCGGACGCCCTCGGCGCGGGCCACGCGTGGCGCGAACTCGTGGACGCCTCGGAAGACGACTTCCCGCTCCGGGCGGGCCGCCTGTGCCTGGCTCAGGTACTGGAGTCCCTCACCACACCCGACTCCAAGCGGTACCCGGCCATCGTCGACCTCCTCGTGCGGGCACGCGCCCTCCATGACACGGCAGGCCACCGAGCCGAGGTGGACGCCGAGATCGTCCGCTTGCGCGAGGTCTACCGCCGCCGCCCCGCCCTGATGTCGGCCGTGAACCGGGCCGGGCTGTCCTCCTGAGACCCCGAAGGTCGGTCACCTCGGGATCACGCGCCTGGATCCGCGAGCCAGAGCTCAGGATCGGGTCGGGCCCGTTGCAGTGTCGTTTGTCGTTGCCAGCCTGCCGCCTGAGCTCGCCTGCTGTTCAGGACGAGAGATTCGCAGGTGTCGGGTTCACAGAGGACGCTGACCCGTTCCGTCTTCACGCACCTCAGCCTTGAGGGGCCTGGCCAATTGCCACCCTGCCGGCTCTTCGCGTAGGACCTCGGCCACGGTTTCTTCCGACCCGGCGCCATCTCGCCGGTAGACGGTGATCTTGTCACCGACCTGGATGTTCTTGGCCCGGATGACCCATTCGGAGTTGAGTTGGCGCCACGTAGCGCGCGGAGGCATCGGGGAATACTTGCCCGGGTCTCGCCGACCTGACTTGCCCGGAACTGGAACTGGAAGCAGAGTTACGTCCTCGTACCATGACTGGCTTCCAGGGCGCCCAGTCACAGCTTCCCAGAGGGCGTTGACCGTCAGCTTGTCTTCGTCCACGCCCTCTGTGAGACCCGGTCCGACCAACCCAACCCAACCGTTTCCCGCCTTCACTACGGTGAAGCCGGCTGGAATGGCGTGCGCCTCGACCCAGTCCTTCCCACAGGTGCAGTGGCGGTGATAGCGGACCCACTTTGACTGCAGGGCCTCGTAGACGAGGCGGTCACCATAGCGACCGCCTCTGGTGAAACCAGACATGGACACAGTATCGACGCCCACGCCCGCACTGAGGTCGTTTGGCCCTGGATTGGCCAACAGTCCGCGGCGCTCTTCAGTGTGCTCGCCAGCGCAGGCGGCGCACGGCGCCCTCTCGCCAATGCAAACATCGACACTCTCAAGCGGCTGCCCCTAGTTCGGGCGCCAGGCCGAACCCAGTCGCTGTCGACGCCGAGATCGCTGAGACTGTGGACTTGCCAGACCGGGGCCTCCGCGATACTTGGTCGTACCAATGAGCGCGGCACGAGAGCAGTCCCTCTGTGCGTATCGGAGAGGTCCATGGAGAAGCCCAGCCAGCCGCAATCACAATCAAGTGGCGTTCGCCGCTCGAAGGAGCTTAGTCCATCAATGCTTCGATGACTACTGGCAGGTACTCGAGCACCTGTTGACGATCACTCTCCCTCTCGTTCTCGGAAAGGCCGAAGAAGGGTGTCTCGATTTGCCGCTCCCACCTAGCTACGAGTTCTGGGGGAATAATGAGTGAACCGTCCTCACGTCGTTGGCACTGAGCGTGGACGTACCTTTGCCAGTGAGACCACCGATCGTGCTCGATCGAGGCGAGCCGGTCGATGACCTCGCTACTCTCGAGGATCTTACGGATTCTGTCGTGCTCGGTCATCAGATGAGTTCTTGGTCGACGAGTCCCCAGTAGTGCTGGCCGAGCACTGTGAGCTCGCAGGCCTTGGAGTTCATCGCGGCGTGCCACATGTGCTTCTCCCCAACGGGTCTGACGAGATTGACCTTGGCAAGGTCTTGCAGGACGGCGAAGTCGGCGGTCCTCAGGGGATCTGGCTCCGGAGTGCCCGGCGGTTCGGTTCCACTGCGCTCGGGCTCATAGGAGGGATCCAGCGGGAGTTCCACCGCTGGATCCTCGAAGAGCCTGGTCAGCTTCTGTAGGTCCGCCAGTGCGATCGGCGCTTCGGCCTTTCGCAGCGAGACGAAGCGCTCGACATTAGTCTTGAAGACCGGCCGCTGAGCCCAAGGCCCGAGGGACTGGTCGACGTGGGCGTACACACTGCCGGGCGTGACATCGCCGACCAGGTTCGCTGCGGCGCCACTCAGGGCGTCCACCAGCAGGTTGGTGTACACCCCGGAGCCGTTCGATTCCATCGAGTACTGCTTCGCCGTGGAGGCGGTGAGGATCGTGACGCCGTCCTTGATCTCAGCGAACGCGGGCGCGATGGGATTGCTGCCGGCGCCCCCGCTGTGGCAGCAGTCGAGAATGATGATCTTGTTCTCCGCCGGCGACTGGCTGGCGAACGTCATCACCTCGGCCAGGGCGAGTCCGTCGTGACCGTCGACGCAGTCACTGGCACACAAGAACCCGCCGGCGCTGTCAATGTAGCCGTGGCCCGAGAAGTAGAGCAGCGCGATGTCGACCTTGTCCCGGAAGAGCTCTTGGACAGCTTCGCGCAACTCCGCTCGGGTCACGGCCGTGTCTGGGCAGGTCGCAACCATCAGCTTGGGCTGAGTGAAGTTGGTCGTCCCGTCGGCGTGCCGATCGAGCACGCTCTTGACGCTATAGGCGTCGTTGGCTGCTCCGTGCAGCGACTGGATCGAACGGTAGTAGTCGATCCCTACGATGAGTGCTTTTCGCATGACGCTCAGAGCGAGTCGATGAAGTTCGCGACGTTGGAATCCGTCCAGGCTACGGTGTGCACACCGGGTAGCTCGGTGCGGTCACCGGAGTAGATCCAGATGCCCCGGATCCTCTTATTTTCCTCCTTCGCGCACTGGATCTCCCACTTCTGACCCGAGGACGTCAGCGAATTCTTGCTGACCAGCACGATTACACCGTCGGACCGACGAATACGAGTGCGAACCTTGATCTTCCAATCCGTGTCGTAGGGCTCCTTGACGGACATGTCGATGAACTCGTACGGATGGCGTGGGTGGAGCGACTGCCCCTTGAACAAGTCACGCATTCTCTCATCCTCGATCGCGAACGCAACGAAGACGACCTTCTTGTCGGCCATGATTCATCCCCTACCTGTAATCGTGTGAGTGCCGCCCTGGCCTCGGAATCGAGCGTATCGGGGCGCACCGACAGTTACTGGAGCCGATCAGGCCAAGGTGACGGGCAGCACGTCGGTCACCCACGCGAGGGGTCGCGGATCTCCCGTCTATGCGGGCGCAGTGGGGACTCCGCAGGGGCCCGGTGCCCGCCCGTTCAGGCGACGCGTCCCTTCTTCAGCCACGGCGCGCTGGCGACGAGCTCGGCCGTTCGCTCAGGTAGGTCATCGGGGGCATCGCCGTCGTCGGCGCGGTTGCTGACGTCGTCCCGCAGGATGCGCTCGGCAGCCTGCCGGTCACCCTCGGCGGCAATGACGGCCGCGAGATCGAGCCGCGGCGTGTCCTCGTACGGGGCCGCGAGCAGCGCCGTTTCAGTAGCCGTGCGGGCCAGTTCAAGGTCGCCGGAGTGCAGCGCCGCGGTGGTGACCGTGTGGGCCACGTCGACGACGGCGCACACCATGTGCTGATCGATGCGGACGCCGTCGGCGAGCCAGCTCCAGCCGCGCCCTCGCTGTCCCGTGAACGGCTCTCCGGTGACCATCCCCAAGGCGGCCTGAAGGTCGCTGAGGCCCTCGGGACCGCGTGCTTGGCCCCGCGCCCGGAGCCGGCGGAACAGGTCGATGTCGGCCAGGACGCCGACCAGCTGGTAGATGCCCAAGCCTCGGGCGATGCCGGCCGGGGACTTCGTGGCGTCGGGCAGGTAGTTGCCGCCGGTCGTGGGATCGACGCCTAGCCAGCTGCGCACCTTCGACAGATGGACTCTCATCTGCGTGGCGTCGGAGCCGAACGCGTCGGTAACCTGGTCGATGGTGACGCCTTGGGGGTGCAGCGCCAGGAACGCCAGGAGCTCGGTGTAAAAGGCCTTGCGCTTCGCGACCGCCGTGGGCTTCCCGGTGGTACCGGTGCGTGCCTGGATGGGGCCGAGGAGCCGCAGGTGTGGTCGGGTGCCAGCAGCCCAGGCCGCCAGGTCGCCGTCCAGACCGGGGTCGGCACCCTCGACGGCGGCCCGGACCTTCTCGGGCACGTGCGGGGCGAGTTGCTGCAGGTCGTCCCTGGTGGTCGCAGCCACGTCGAGGACCTCGGCGTCCGGGGCTGGAACCACCGTCGCCCCCGGCTCGGACTCCGGGTCAGTGTCGCGGGGTAGCACGAGTTCGCCACGGATCGCTCCGGCGGCGTCCACGTACTCACGCCAGCCGTCGTCGCCGTCGCTGGGCATCTCGACGTCGTCGAGCAGGTCCGCGTGGGCCAGGAGCAGCGCGCAGCCGTGGGCTTCGGCGGGGGTGAGTCCGTTGGCGATCAGGTCGAGGCCGAGGGACGGGATGAGCACCCGCCCCTGCCCGGTCAGTCGGACGCCGAGGCCACGGACGGGCTCGGTGTCGGCGACCATGACGACGGCGGTGCCGGTCCTCGCGGGATGCCCGCCGACGAGTGCGAGCAGCTGGTCGAGCGGGGTGCTCGACAGCGCCCCGTTGACCAGGACGAGCCAGCTGTCCCACACGTCGCCGCCCATGTCGTCGACGCGCCCGGCGGCTGCGGTCACGTCATGCTCGGCGCACTTGTCGACGGTCGCTCCGGCCGCTGCGATCGCGGCGTCCAGCGCGGTGGGGTCCTCGAGGCGGTGGTGGCGGATGCGCGCCGGGTCGAGCGGTTCGGCCTCCTTGGCGATCCCGATGCAGTCGAGCTGGACTTGGCGTGCCCACGGGTTGACGGCGATTTCGGCAGCCAGGTAGCGGGCGAAGTCGGCGGCGTAGGTGGGGTCCCCGGTGAGCCTGATCGTGCCGAGCTGTTCGAGGTTGACCAGCCAGGTGGCGCCGTCGTCGTCGAGTCCCACGGAGACCAGTTGCGGGTAGGCGGATCGGGCGGTCGGCTCATGTTGGTGCGCGCCGGTGGCCAGCAGCCATCGACGGTCGTCGGCCGGGTCCGGGCGCCACGGATGCGCCAGCTTGATGGGCTCGACCAGCTGAACTGCAACCTCGCCTGGCAGGAGCTGGACAGCCAAGAGCGGGGGCGGGGCGAGGCGGTCCTCGCCGGAGACGGCGAGCAGCCTGAGGGCGTGGTCGGTGGCGAGCAGGGTGGGGGTCGCGGCCTGCCCCTCGGTCATCACGGTCTTCTCCACCGGAACCAACTCCGGGGGCGGTGCCTGGATCGTCCGCCCGGGCCGCCGGGCACGGAACTGGGCCCTCCGGCGCTGACGTAGCCCGGCCAGCAGCCCGGCTGCGAGGACGCCGCCGGCTCCGGTGAGCCCGACCAGCAACCAGGGGGCTGGCGCCTCGGCCTCCCGATCGGAGGACTCGCTCGCTGGCCTCTCGTCGTGGTTCACGTCCGTGGCCACGGTCGCCGAGGCAGCCGCGGAGGGCGTCGACGGGGCGCTCGACGGGGCGACGGGAACAGCGCCGGCCGACCCGGGCGTCGCAGGCGACGTCTCGGACACCGGCGTTGGGGTGGCGGTTACGGAGGGGACGGCGCCAGCCGGCGTGGGCCGCGAGGTCTGGGGTGTCGGCTCGGTTTGTTCTGGTTCCGGGGTTGGCAGATCGGGCGTCGCCTCCGCGGCGGACGGGATGAGAACGTGCCAGCCGGGGAGGATGAGGTCCGGGTCGGTCAAGCGACGGCCGTCCGGCTGGGAGAGCTTCCGGGAGGCCTCGAAGATTCGGGGCCAAGCGTCGGCGTCGTCGAGGTGCTCCTGGGCGATCTCGCTCAGCGTGTCTCCCTTGACCACGGTGTAGCGGGAGTGAGCGCGGTCGTTCGCTGCCGTGGCCCGCTCGCCGTCGGCCTGCGCACTGGCGGGCAAGGTGAGCACCCAGCCCGGCCTGAGGAACTGCGCCTTACCCCGCAGGAGCTCGTGGTTGAGCTTGAGGATCTCGGGGTAGCGGCTCCCCGACCCCAGGTGGTGCTCGGCGATCGACCACAGGGTCTCGCCACGCTTGACCGTGTGAGTGACGGGCGGGGTGGCGTTCGCCGAGAGCGCCACGGCGCTCGGCGTAGACCGGGCGGGCTTCGACGGCTGGGGTGCGGCCGTCACCGTCGGCGAGGCCACCGGGTTCGGGCTGTCCGGGACTGCGGATGCAGTCTCGATCCCCGCCGTTGGCACTGTGATGAACAGCAGCAGTGCTGCAGCCACGAGCCGGCGGGCCGGCACCTGGGACCACCGGAGCCCGGGCAGCTTGGGTGCCTCCAAACCCCGGAGGGCCGCCACACCTTCCGTGACGATCGTGATCGCCAGCAGTCCCCAGATGATCCACGCCACGACCTTCAGGACCAAGAGGGTCAAGTGGCCGTCATCCGGCGTGGTGAGCGCCGCCCACCAGCCGTCCTGGCCGGAGGGCGTCGGCCCCCATCCGAGGGCCAGCAGTACGGCCGGCAGCCCCACGAGCAGGCCGAGCAGCGCGACGGAGGCGGCGAAACCGACCAGACGGGGGTGACGCGGACGCTGGTTCATCGGGGGGCTCCGTTCACGACACGCGACAGCAGGATGGTGGCGTCGCCGCTGACCGTCTTGGGGCCGATGCCTGCGGTTCCGAGGAACTTCGGCTGGTAGACGATCGTGACGTGCACCGACAGGGTGGTCGGTCCGGTGATGCTCACGCTGCCCTCGACACCCGCGGCGTGCAGGTAGGCCGCTGCGGCCGTGCGGGCGGAGGCTGTATCGATCTGCGGGGATTGGCCGCGCATGATCTGGCTGGCCTGGACCTGGTTCGCGGCCGTTCGCCCCGCCTGCTGGGCGAGGTCGTGCGCGCGCTGCTGGGCGTTGACCTGTCCGGTGAGGTCGACCGTGATGCCGATCACGAGGGTGAGGATCAGGGCGATCAGCACGCCCCAGACCGTGACCGAGCCTCGTTCATCGCGCTGCCGCATCATCGCCCCCTGAACACATCGAGCGGACTTGTGACTGTCGCGCTGACGACCCGGTCCGGCAGGCCGGGCACGGCCAGCTCCGACAGTTCCACCGTGCAGCTCACGGTCGCCTCGACGCTGGCGGGCGTGCCCACCGGCGTGGCGAACCCCGAGGTGTCGAGGGTGACCGTCATGGATGCGCACGTCAGCCCTTGGTTGGCGAGGGTGGCGCCTGCCGCCGTCACCGCCGACGTCTGGGCGGCGCCTGCGGTACGGGCGATGGACGCCGCGCGTGCGGCGTCCGCGGCTGCCTGCTGCACACTCCCGTGGGCGATCGCCACGCGCCCGCCGGCCACGGCGAACAGCAGCAGGAGCATCAGGGCCGGCACCAACAACACCAGTTCGATCGCCGCCGAGCCGCGCTCATCGGCGGCGGTCTTCCAGCCCCGAGCGCTGCGGCGTCGGGATTCGTGAACTCGCGGCTTCATCGCGTGTACCTCTCGACCGGCAGGGTGGCCGACTGGGACACGGTCACGTCCATGAACGGCACGAGCCGGACGCTGTGGCCGGTCACCGTCACGGTGGTGCTGGTCGCGGTCCTGTCGCCGGTGACGGTCACCCCGGTCAGCGTCGTCCCGCCCACGTCCGCGGCGAAGGACCTCGCGCTCGACAACCCCGCCTCCAGGGACGAGTTGAGCATCGCCGACGTGCGGGCACCCGACTGGGCGGACGCCAGGGCGATCGACCGGGCGTGGAACCAGGTGCCGGCCTGGACGGCCAGGAACAGCACGGTGAGCACGAGCGGGAGCGCGATCACCATCTCGATCGATGACGAGCCGCGCTCCCCTCGCTTCGCCGACTGCTTGGTCCTGGACCGTCGCATGGTCGTCGCCGCCCGCTATCGGATCTCGTTGGCCTTGCTGACGATGTAGGCCTGGATGATCGCGGCGACGATCCCCACGATCGCGATGGCGAAGATCGCCCAGAGCACGTTCTGGATGGTCTCCGACATGCCGTCCTCGGCGAGCATCCGCTTGCGCTGCTTGGCGAGCCACGACTCGAGGTCGCGGCGCATGAGCTGGCTCTCCACGTACAGGTTGAGCATCATGATGGGGTTCCTCTCCTGAAGGGGTTCTTCCTTTGGGGGTCAGGTGTTGCTCATCAGGGTCATCAGGGATGGCCCCAGCAGGATGGCGATGAAGACGATCGCCAGCATGGTCGCAGGGATGGTGAGCCGTTCGGAGGCGGCGTTCGCACGGGCCTGCTCGTCGGTCAGGAGCGCCACGCGCAGCGCTCGGTTATGTTCCCGGAGGGTCTGGTAGACGGGCATGGTCTGCTGTTCGGCCAGCGCCATGATGTTGGCAAGGTCGTCGAGCTCGGGCAGGGCCAGTTCGTCGCCCATCGCGCGGAGGACGTCCCACGGTGGGCGTCCGTCGACGCTGGACTGGGTGAAGCCTTCCGCCAGGCGGTCGAAGACCCACTGGCCGCGGCCGACGCGCGCCGCGTTCTCCAGCGCCTGCCGGGGCCCCGATCCAGCGCGGCGTTCGAGGGCCACCAGGTCGATGAAGCCGGTCAACACGTGGTTGAACTCGAGCCTGGCCGACTTCGCCTTGCCGTGGATGTCCAGGTTGGGCAGCAAGAACAGCCCGACAGCGCCGACCAGCGACGCGATCAACGGGACCGCGATCGGGAACCGCAAGCCGAACACGTTGAACAGCGTCGATAGCAACGGGGGTGCGACCAGCCCGATGGCAGCCAGGATCAGCTTCTCACCGTAGAAGCTGGCCTCCGTCCGGCGCAGCAGCGCCAGCTCCTTGACCGGCGTCATCCACACCCACCTCGGCAGCCGGCGCGCAACCCACGCACCCACCCGATCCTGGACGTCCACGCCGCCCAGGAGGGCCGGACCTGTCGGCACGCCGGTCAGCCGGTCCAACGCGGGACCGAGCGCCGGCACGGTCGGAGCAAGCCACCACACTGCGCACAGGACGCTGGTGGCGAGCATCAGGCCCGTCAGGGCCGCGAGCTGCAGGCCGGTCATGACGGTTCTCCGGACGCCAACAGTCTGGGCAGCGGCTTGACCCGCGCCATCCGTCGCATGACCACAAGACCGACGACGTAGAGCGAGAGGAGCACCGACAGGACGACCTGCCCCACCGGTGAGCGGTACGGCTCCAGGTACTGGCCGGTGGCGGCCATCCCGACCAGGCACACCACGGTGATCAGGGTGACGATCCGCGCGGTCTGGCGCGGCTTGCTGCGGTCGGCCTCCAGGTGGCGCCGGGCTGCGACCTCCGCGGACACCGACTCGGCGAGTCCGGACAGGATCTGGGAGAGACCATCCGCCCGCTTCTGGGCCGCGAGGATCAAGGTGGCTGCCACCAGGTCACCTGTCGAGTCGTTGAACTGCTCGGCGAACGCGCGGAGCGCCTCGGCCGTGTTCCACCGCGACCGGATCCGGCCCACCAGGGTGGTCACCTCCGGACGGATCACGTCGGGTGCCGTGCGCAGCGTGGCCACCAGAGCGCCCTCCAGGCCGACTCCCACGGTGATGACACCGGCCAGGTTGCGCGTCCACTCCGCCAGGCCTTCGAGGCGTTCGATCGTGTGGGACTCGTCCGAGACGCCCAGGACCACCGGCAGGCCGACCGCCGCGAGCGGGAAGATCACGATGGCGATCACCCAGCCGGACAGCAAGGCCACCACCACCCCGGCAGCCGCCGCCAGAACACCGGCGACGAGGATACGGCGCGGGACCGAAGCAAGCCGCACAAGGAGCCGGGGCGTCGCCGGAGCGGCCGTCGGCACCGGCACGCGCCGGAGCCCCGCGACCAGCCCCATCAGGCCACCCACGCCAAGGACGCTCACCAGCGCGGGAACCAGCGGGTTCATGCGACACCGCCGTGGCGTTGCGCCTCCAGGAGGAACTCGTTCGCGGTGAACCCGTGACCCGCGAGCATGCGTAGGTGATCGGGTAGTACGAAGGCGACGGCCGGGCCGTCGGGGTCACTGCGGAATACTGTGGTCGCGGCGTAGCCGGCGGACTCCTCGCCCGGCGTGATCGCGAGCACCTCGTCGATCACGCGCCGTTTGCGGACGGAGCCGTCGCGGCCGCGGACGTACATGGACCGCAGTTGCACCACGAGGCCGAGGCAGCGAGCCAGCTTCATCACCGCCGAATCGCGGGTGAACTCGCCGGACTGCATCGCGCAGCTGACGAGCTTCTCCATCGTGTCGGACGCCGACGCGGCGTGCGTGGTCGACAACGAGCCCGAGCCGGACTCCATGGCCATGATCATCTGTGCCACCTCGCGTCCGCGGACCTCGCCGACGATCTGCCGGTCGAGCGCGTACCGGAACGAGGCGTGCATGCCGTCCTGCAAGGTGAACTCGTTCACCGGACGCCCGTCGGGACCCCGCTCCCCGGAGCCGGGACGCGCTTCCCACGAGAACACGACGGGGTGCTCGTCGACCAACTGCTCCAGACCGAGTTCCCGCTCTGTCTCGAACGTCCCCAGCACCTCCTCCGGACCGATCTCGGCACACAAGGCCCGCAGCAGCGTGGTCTTGCCGTCGCCCTGCTGGCCGGACACGACGATCGACAGCCGAGCCCTCACGGCCGCCGCGAGGAACGACGCGAGCAGGGGGCTGACCGTGCCCAGGCCGACGAGGTCGTCGAGGGTGATGCGCACCAGGCGGTGTCGGCGGATCACGACGCTGGGTCGATGGGTGACGAACGCGGACGCCGCCAAGCGGGCGCCCTCCAGGTTCAGGTGGAGGTCGGGGTTGGCGTCCGAGAACACGCGCGGCGGATCGGCCCTGGACGCAAGGTCCTGCAGCAGCTGGATCAACTCATCGTCGGAAGCCGCGACCGGCGGCCCCGGCACCTTCTCTCCGCCCACCAGGTCCAGGAACACCCGGTCGTGCCCGACGACGATGATGTTCTCAACGTCCGGGCGATCGACCAACGGCTGCAACCGGCCCAGCCCGAACATCAGATCGAAGACGGCCTGCGCCAAGGCGTCCTGCGCGGTGGCGGAGCTGACGGAGCCGTTGACCGCGAACCGCGCCTCGGTCGCCTCCTGGACGACCTGCATGATCACGGCCCGCCCGAGCTCCTGGCGCGCCGTCTCGTCGGCCAGGGGGGACTGCCCGATCCGCTCGGAGAAGCGCTTGGACGCCAGCGCGCGCAGTTCCGACGCCTCGTCCCAGTCCACCTCGGTCGACCGCTCCGTGGGTCGACCCCCGGCGCCCGACCTCGCCTCGCGTCCCACAACGTGGAGTGACGACGATGTCGGTGCGGCTGCCGTCGACAAGGTGAACCCAGATCGGACGCGGCCCGGCCGCGCCGGATCGGTACCGTCGGCGAAGGCGGTGAACAGGGGCACGCTGGCCAGGTCGGGCCTTTCCCAGGTGGGCTGCGGCTGTTTGGTCATCGTTCCGCCCCCGTCCTGGTGCGCGGTAGCGCGTCCTCCGTGCGCGGCGCCAGAGCCCGGAGCGACTCCCCCAACGCCACCACGGACCGCGGTAACGCCGAACGGTCGAACCGACGTTGGGGCTCCCCGTGGGACCACCACCGCGCGGCGTCCGGATCCCACGCGACCTCGCCGACCACCGGCACGCCCAGAGTCTTGGTGACCTCGGACGTGCTGTACCGACGTGCCGGGCCAGCGATGATCAACCGCACGTCGCCCAGCGAGCCTTCCTGGAGACCGGGCAGCCATGACCGCACCCGGGCCAGTTCGGGCAGCCCAGTCCCCGTCACGACCATGGTCACGTCCGACTCCGAGATCAGCGGCTCCGGGCTGCCGACCATGCCGAGCCGGCCGGCGTCCACGACGATGTCCACGCCCGTGTCCGCGTCGAGTCCGCGCAGGGCGTCCAGGAGCGCGTCCCACACGCCGAGGAGCGACGCGGCCTGCTGGTGCGCCCGCAGCCCCGGCAACAGGCTCGCGTTCGAGTCGGCCAGCGGGAAGAGCCGTGACGGCAGTTCGTCGGCCAACTGGTGGTGCCGGTGAGCCAGCACCAGCTCGGAGAGTCCAGGGCGCGCGACCCCGGTGCAGTAGCCCGCCAGGATCGCCGAGCCCCCGGATGGGTCGGCTTCCACCAGCACCACCGGGCGGGGCCACGTCAGGGCGAGACCGACCGCCAGGGTGGTCACACCCAGCGAGCCCGAGACGGAAGCGACTGTGAAGAGGGGCATGGCGTCACCGTTCCCGGGAGTCGAGAACCACGGCCACCTTGCCTGTCGCGGCCCGGGCTGCCAGATCGGGTGCAGCGTCCGCGCTTACCAACAGGTCGACGAGGGCGAACTGCCCGTCCTGCGAGCGCGTGACCGCGACGACCTTGGCCGCGATCGTCACCGGCGAGATGTCGCCGACCTGGCCCTGCGCGCCGGGAGTCTGGACCACCCGCACGTCGTCGCCGGTCTTCAAGGGAATGGCGGGCAGCATCCCGTCCACCAGGGACAGACCCACCACGGTCTCGCCCTTGGCCGGGACGGTCTCGGGGGCGATGGCGTCGGGGGTAAGCAGCCCGCCGGCCGAGATGTCGAGCGCGGCTCGCTGCCCCACGACTGTAGAAACCTCGCTGGCGGGGATCGAGGCGACGGCCGGATCCAGCGACACTCGCGCGACCATCAGGTCACCGGCGGCGATCACCGCGCCACGAGGGACGGCCGCCTTCGCCACGACGACCTCGACCGACGAGGTCGCCGCCGTCCACAGCCACACACCGCCCAGCGCCGACAGCAGGAGCGCCGCCACGGACGCGATGATCAGCACCGGACGCCGCCGGGTCTTCACGGGACCCAACGCCGCGGGCGCCGGAGGGGTCGTGGTCGTAGCCGTCGTCGGCGCCAAGGTCGGTGTCCTCACGTCCTCATCCCTTCACCACGGTCTGGAGTTCGCCGATCGTGACAACGACCGAGCTCGTGTACGTCTGGTTGATGACACCGGACTCGCCGATCCCGGACCAGTTGATGGTCCAGTAGCTCGTCGCGGTGACCGTGTAGGTGCCCTGCTTCGTGTAGCGGTAGCCGCAATCCGGCGACGCCGACATCCCGAACGAGTCGGTGTACGAGGTGCCCGTGGACGTGCACGCGACGGTCCCGCCGTCGCCCATGCTCCAGACCACCCGGGTGACCTTGCCGGTCGCGGTGACGGAGTAGCCGCCCGCAGACGCGGTCTTCGTGTTGGGTCCCCACGTGCTCTGATCCGGCGACGCCACCCACAGCCAGATCGGCAGGCCCACCAGGCCCACAGAACCGGGCGAGGGGTCAGGCGCCATCCCGATCGTGACCGCGCGAAGGCGCATCTGCGTGACCGCCTGCTGCGCCAGGACGCGGGGGTCCGGGACGACACCCGGAGCACTGTCGGCCCAGAACAGGTAGGAGCCCGGACCCGACCAGATGCCGGAAGCCGAACACCGGTAGATCGACCCCGTCGTGTTGCCGCTCCACACCGCGTCCGTCAGCGGGGGCGGCGGCGACTCGGCCTTGATGTAGCAGGCTCGGGCGTTGCTCCAGGTCCCCAGTTCCGGGTTCGAACAGGGGACTTCGCGAGGGGGCATTTCCTGCGTCACGCAGGCAACCGGGTCGCTGCTGCCGGAGCCGGTGTGCTTCAGCGGAGCGGCGCCGCCGGAGCCACCGTAACCGGGGACGCCGACACCACAGGCAACTCCCCAGCTCGCCCCTTCGCACCCGGCGTCCGCGTAGGCAGGGGTCCCCGTCAGCGACGTTGTCGCAAGAGCCACGCACAGCGCGAGCGCCGCGAGGAACCTGGTCAACATGATCCGAGGACCTCGTCCTTGGTGATCTGCAGGTTGGCGCCGACGAGCTGCACCGTGCTCTCGTGTGAGAGCCGTGGCTGCGGGGCCGGCGTGACCGGCTGCCCGGCCTTGTCCGTGAGGATGGCTCCGCTGCGATCGACGCACGAGGTGACGACCCACCCGTCGCCCTTGGCCAGGGCGCTCTGGGAGGGGATCTTCGTGGCTCCCACCTGCACCTGCCCGCGCTGCCGGACCGTGGTCAGCATCACCTGCAGGCTGCTCAGCGCCTCTCCCGAGGCAAGGGTGTCGAGCTCGTTGATGCTCCTGCTCGAGTCGACCAGGAGGCCGTCGAGCGTCTGCCACAGCAGGACGACCCGCGCCTTCGCGTCCTCGAGCTTCTGGTCTTCGGGGCTCAGGGTCGGTGTCGGAGTCACCGTGGGCGACGGCGATTGCGACGGGCCTGTCGGTGTCGGGCTGGTGGTGGGCGTGGCTGTGCAGCCACCGATCAGGGCAGCGGCCATGATGGCGCCGACCGCTTTGGTGGCCAGTCCCAGGTGGGTCATCCCATCCTCCTTCGCCTACGGGACATAACGGGGCGCGGAGGCACCTCGCGGACATCCTGTGCGTGGTGATTTCTCGTGGAAGGCGGCAGCGCCGATCCCGGAGGCGCTCGGCGCTCGTGTGGCGCTGTCGCGGGTACTGCCAATGTCAGAAGCGGCCATCGCTGGCTCCAAGCTCTCCAGGGGGTGGACCTTGTACGGGAAGGCTAAGCATGGATTTCGGCGATCTTGCGGATTTCGAGCTTCGTCCCTCTGCGTGTCACGCTAGCACGTCTACACCGTTTAGCGGTATAGATTGCTCATCGTGTCTCGTCTCCCCTTGCCGCGGACCACTGAAACAATGGGCGCGTGCCTGCCTACTCCGACGCCCCGCTCCCCGTCGAGTTGGACGCGTTGGTCGGCATGGGTATGAACCGCGTCAAGCTCGCGATCGCCGTCGCACTGGCCGAGCATGGGGGGTGTCTCAGCACTCCGGAGCTCGTCGCCGCGCTCGGAGAGGGCGTGGCCGGTACCACGATCGCGCGCAACCTCAACGAGCTCGAGGACCACGGCTACGTCACCGGGGACGTTCCCCGCGACGACCGTCGCCGCCGGCGCACGCACTGGACGCTCAACCATTCGAAGCTCCACGCCGACCTGCGCGAGCTCATCCAGGCCACCACACCCCCCGCCGAATCGCCGACCGCGTCGGATTGACGGGCGGCGGGATGCCGCTCCCGGCGACAAAAAGCGAGAACCGTGCGTGCGAGCTGGGTTACGGACGACGCCTGATCCGGGCGCAGACGGCCTAACTCCAGATCCACAAGGCTCGACGGGCACACGAGGGGCCTGCCGCAGCGCGACCGCACCGCTTGGGTCCGCTCACCGCGCGTGCCGCCCTGCAACAAGACGTCCTCCCGGTTGTCTTGGATGGCAGTGCGCCTCATAGGCTGCGCAACCCCGCTCCCACAAGGGCTGACTATTCGCCGCTCGCCCAGGAAGCGGCCCTGCAGTTCCAGGGAGGCTGGCCAGGGGGCTGCGGCTAGGAGTACGTCGAGCTGGTCTTGTGCCTTTGAGGCCCGTTTGGGCCCAGGAAGGGACAGTGCCATGACCATGCGAACCTACGAGTCGTTGCCTACGGCCGCTGCCCGGATCGGGGTGAGCGTGAAGACCATCCGCCGGCGAATCGCCGAGGGCGTCCTCCCTGTGTACCGGTGCGGCCGCATCCTCAGACTGGACCCGGACGACGTCGACGCCATGTTCAGCCGATACCCGCAATGGTCAACAGGGCCGCGGGTCTCGACGAGGACAGGGACCGCTCAACGCGCCTCATAGTTGTCTCCGCCTGGCGTTTGAAGACGAGAGCCAGACTGTCGCGACGCGTCAAACGTGAGCGCACACGAGGTGTTCAGGCTAGCGCTGGACAAGCGAGGGCCGTCGCTGTCCGGAGGGACCAAGGAACCCGCCCCCGGGCCCGGGCGGCCCCCTCGCCCCGATCGACATCGTCGTCACCGGCCAAGAACCTTCGGCAGCTGCTTCAACAAAGCCGACGCATCGCGGCGCCCAGCCTTCGGCAGGCGAGCGAACTCCGACACGAACCAGGTGATGCGGCAAATCGCCACCACCACGCCGACCACCGTCGCCAGCATGGCGACCAGCGCGATAAGCAGCACTACGATCAACGTGGTCTCATTCAGCGAGATCAAGAAGTCCCAACCGTTCATGGGAGCCTCCTCCGGGCATGGAAAAGGCCCGCCGGAGCGGGCCTTGGGAGATGAAGTGGTTTGGGGAGCCGGGACACGGCTCGTTGCCGACGCAGAACTGGATCAGGGCAGGGCTCTGCCTAGGGAGGTCGCAAGATGGCTACCTCCCCTCAGTAAGGGCAATCAGTCGTCCCAGTAGCCGTCGTCATCCGGGTAGTCCCGGGACGGCGGCTTCCGAAGTTCCAGATCGGGCCGGACCCGGCTCCGGATCAGCAGTTGGATCGAACGCACCCTGTACAAGGGCGAACGGCCCCGCCGGCCGACAGCGACCAGGTGGCCACGGCTGGCCCAGGAGCGGATGGTCGACTCTGAGACGTTGAAATAGTCGGCGGCCTCGCGGGCAGTCACCACGACGTCGAAGTCCTCGAACCTCATCCTGGGCACGCGGTAGACAGGCACCATGTCGCGGCGGCGTTGTCGGGTCTGCAGTCGGGCGGCCAGGACGTCGTCGAGGTGGTAAAACGCGGTCTTCGTCCGGCCCCGCAGTTCGGCCGGTCGCAGATGTCCGCGCTTGACCCATTGGCGGATGGTGGCGGGCGCGACGCCGGCGATCCGGGATGCCTGGTAGCCGGTGACGAGCTGGGGCCAGGGCGGCCAGGGCGCGATGTGATCGGGGTGGGGCGGGAACATGATTGTCCGGCCGACCTCCATGATGCGCGGCTCGGGGATGAGGTCGAGGGCCTCGTCGGTCAGGTTGGAGCTGGCGCTGGGCAGTGGGCAGCCGTTGGTGGCGAGGTAGTGCAGGAGGGCGCGGCTTGTTACGCCGAGTTCCTTGGCCTTGCTATAGACCCGCACGTGTACAACCGTGACAGTGCAACGCTGACGCTCTGGGCGCGACTCGCCGGTGGTGGTGGGTTCGGGGTGTTCGCCGTAGCCGGACAGCAAGAAAGCCCCGGCGGTGACCGAGGCTCTTTCTTGTCTTTGGGCGCACTTCTCCCGGCACTGAGGTTACTGCAGGTTCGTCGGGACGGTGGGAAGGCGCGCCGGCGGCGTGTCGCGCGGGGCCCCCCGTCCGTCCTCAGCGCAACGCAACTCGAGCCCCAGCCGTACTTGCACTTACGCCGCCTGCGCTCCGTCCACCAACGACCTGACCCCATCCCGGAGCGCCACCAGTTCGTCCACGTGGCGCTCAGACGGGAAGCTCTGGCGCGTCATCCAGCCGCTCGCAACCAGGGCATTGCCTCTCCCTCACTCGGAACTGTCGGACCTGCTGAGTAACGTCTTGACCGTGAGCAAAGCGAGTACGCGCAACACCCGGATCTTTCGGAAGGACATCACGCCCAATACCGATCTGCGCATTTGGACCAAGGCCGCCGGACGTTGCGTCCTGTGCTCGGAGTATCTCCTCGACAGTCGGGCTTACTACCACACCACCAAGGTGGGTGAGGTCGCGCACATCGTGGGTGCCACGCCCACCGACAACTCGCCACGCAACCAGGGCCTCTTGACTCTGCAAGAACGGGCGGGCGAGAAGAACCTCCTTCTCTTGTGCCATCCCTGTCACCGCATGGTGGACGATCCGGCGAACATTGAGTACTGGACCGAGCAGCGTCTCGCACAACGCAAGGAAGAGCACGAGTCAAGAGTGTGCCGCGCGACAGATTTCGCGACGCTCACCCAGGCCATCCTGATCACCACGGAAGGCAAGGTCCGAGGGAGCTTGGCCCAGGTAAACCCTAGACAGGTCATGCACGCCATGATCGAGGCCGGGCTGATCACCCACGTGGACCGCGGACAGCGCAACGAGCACGTGATCCAACTCCAAGGCAGCCCGCGAAAGTCCTACTACTGGGAGGCTGGACGCGACCAAATCGACGACATCGTCCGGCGCGCGCTAGTCGCTGCCGCCAAAGGTGAAGTGGAACGGCTCGCACTGTTCGCGATGGCGCCCATCCCGCTGCTGGTGTACCTCGGGGCTGCACTCGGGAGCAAGCTGGGGACCACAGTCTTCGACAAGCATCGGGACGATACCGGTTCGGACTCCTGGACCTGGCGGCAGCACAAGGGGGAAGCGACAGCTTTCGAGGTCGTGGAGGACGAAGAAGACCCAGAGGCGACCGAAGTTGTGGCCGAGGTGGCTGTCTCCGGCTCCGCCACCGCTGGAAGCGTTCCACCGGAGATCGCCGGACTTCCGCGCATCCGCCTACGACCCGCAAAGGGAGGTGGCCGGGCCGGCCTCGTTGAGTCCGAGGAGGACCTCGCCGCGGTCGTTCGAGCGTGGACGGACCTGCTGGCGAAAGCTGAAACGCTCTATCCGAAGGTCAAGACCCTCCACGTGATCGCCGCTGTGCCGGTCAGTGTGGCGGTGAGCATGGGTCGCCAACGAATGCGCGGCGCGCACCCCGAGCTGGTGGTCTACGAGCTCGACCAGAAGAAGTACATCCGCACACCCCCGATCACTGATCCCGAGGACAACTGACATGGAACTGACGAAGCACTTCGACAACTTGTTGACGGACACCATCAACCTGCCAAAATGGCGGCTGGAGCAGCTTCCGGAGCGGGTCGAGACGCTCTACGGGAAGCTCCGTCTGAGTGACTCGGTCGGCCAGCTCGTCACTGGCAAGACACCACAGGGTTCGTGGGCGCACCGGACGATCATCAAACCTCTCCCGGGCTTGGAGTACGACGCGGACGTGCTCATCCACATGAAAGAGAACGAGTCCTGGGATACGACGAAGGCGAAGTACCTTGACGTTATCGACCGTGCGCTGGAGTCTGCGGGCTACGCCCACCGCCAGGCGAAGACCCGGTGCGTGCGCGTGAGCTACGCAAACGAGTGCCATGTCGACCTGGTCCCCTATGTCCTCACGTCAGACGGCTACCACATCGTCAACGCCGAGACCGGCGAGTGGGAAGACACGAACCCCGAAGGGTTCACCGCTTGGATGCGGGAGCGAGACGACATCACCAACGGGAACTTCCGGAAGGTGGTCAGGATCATGAAGTTCCTCCGCGACCACCGGGCATCCTTCACCGACGTTCCGTCGATCATCCTGACCACGATGATGGGCAACCGGATCTCGCACGACGCCGAGTACGGCGACCCTAGGGCCTACCAGAACGTACCCAAGACACTGGTCACCGTGGTGGACGCGCTGGACGTCTGGCTCCAGGACAATCCCCTTAGGCCGTCGATCGAGGACCCCAGCTCCCCAGGCACTACGTTCGACCACCGGTGGAAGCGGCCTGAGACCTACTCACAATTGAGGAAGTCGGTCAACGTCGTGGCCGCGGAGATGCGTGGGGCCCTGACCGCCACAGACGACGAAGAGAGTCTGGCAAGGTGGCAAGGCATCTTCGGAGACGGCTTCAAGGGAAATGAACCGAAGGAGTCGTCGAGTCCCTTCGCGCCTCTCCTCGTCGGAGGCACTTCCGTCTCGCGGTCAGGACGTGGCGGGTGACCAAGAAGCGCAAGTCGTCCTACCGGGCGACTTTCGTCAGCGAGCTCGATGAGCTTGCCGTAACGATGCCGGCAGTGCTGGCGGGGGTGCGCCGACGGGGGATGAAGGATGACTGGCAACTGCTGGAACTCGACCTCCACACCTCCCAGATGGTTCCCGCTGCAGCCGGCCTCAAAGCCAACGCCGTGGAAACCGTGATCGTAGCCCTCTCCCGCTCACCGCTCGACCCCCCGCAGGTCTTCGTGACCCACGACCGTTTCGTGGGAACCCCCCACGTCCTCACAGGCGGCGAGTTGTGCATCTATCTAGACCCTGCCAGTGAATGGAACCCGATGCAGGGCGCGGTGGGTTTCGTGGACCGTCTATATCGGTGGTTCACGGACGCTGTGGCTGACCAGTTCGACGCTCGAACAGCGCTGTGGCACGTGGTCGGAGGCCGAGCTCACTTCACACTGACGGAGGAAGTAGTTGTGTGCAAGCACGACCTCCCGCTCGCGAAGCGCCTCTCGTTCGCCTGGTTGACCCGCCTGGGCGAGCGCAAACTGCTGCTTTCGCCAGACCCCGTCGACGGCGAGGACGCAGAGCAGGTCTTGGTCGTTCAGGCTCATCAGCCGATGTTCCTCGGACCCGGAAGGACTCTCGAACAAGTTCTGGGCCATCTGGGGACTGGCCTTGCCCGGCAGGCGACCGACGCTTGGTTGAAACGAGCGGTTCGGCGAAAGAACCAAGGTCGGAGCGACGTCCACATTGTTCTTGCGATCCCCAACGACGCTGCGGGAACCCACCATCTTCAGGTCGGTCAAGTTCAGTTAGCGGACCTGGCTCGGGGGCTCTGGTCCCACGTCGATGTCCCGATCGAGTGGAGGACTGTCATGGACGAACGCCCCTCGATCTCTACCAGACGCGATGTTGCACGCCCCGTCACGTCCCTTGCTGGACGAGATGTGGCCCTGCTCGGCTGTGGCGGCTTGGGGTCCTGGATCGCGGAGTTCATGGTTCGGGCTGGGGTCAGATCCATCGATCTCGCCGACCCCGGTCTCGTCTCGCCCGGCCTGCTGGTGCGCCAGAACTACGTGGAGGGAGATGTCGCCTACCCGAAAGCGAACTCCCTCGCGCAACGTCTACAGATGATCGCCCCAGAATGCTCCATCACCACAGCGACCGACGGCACCTTCTCTCGGAGGCTGATCGAGCTTCTTGCCGAGGAGGGTGCCGTCGTCATCGATGCGACTGTCAGCCTCGCCGTCGCCCAGGTCCTGAATGGCATCGCTCAATCCGAAGAGCGCAAAGCCACGATTGCCCAAGTGCTCACGGACACTGGCACCGGTTCCCTCGGGATGATGGCAGTTAGTGCTCTTGGGTCGACGACGACGTACAGCCTCGACCTCCATGCGAAGGAGATCGTCCTCTCGGACGGCGCGCTTGAGGCATACCGCACGTTCTGGGAAGAACGCGAGAAAGATGAGCTGATCCCAGCGTTGGGGTGCTCGATCCCGACTTTCCATGGTTCTTCGGCTGACATGGCGGCGGTCGCTGCCATGCAGGTCAACCTCCTTGGGAAGCACCTGACTGGCGGGACATCGGGCGTCCACCTGTTCGCCCTACCTCATTCCGGCGTGCAGCCGGCGTTGCGCTTCATTCGGCCACCCTCGGTCTAGGACTGCGGCCACACCTAGCTGCCCCCTTCGCACCGCTTCCCAAGTCCTCGGGTCGCTCACGCCGCACCTCGCGCGCTTGAGCAACACTCCACACGTCCCCAAGACGACGAGGATCGCAATCCCAACGTGCACGGCGACATGCCCCTCTGGGTAGTCGCCAGCCACCTCCCCTCCACCATCGCCGACCCCCTCCTCTCCCTCCGCGAACGAGCCCGCCGCGAACGCAGTTGCGAACTCGCCTTGCAAGACACTTCGTCCCAGGTCCGCACCTCCATGCCCGGAGTCCTGTCCTCCCTGGTCCCTCGTTGAGCGAACACTTCTGAGGCGACCAGTAAGGCGTCAAGGAGTCAGCCGGATAGACCTGTGGCAAACGCTGACATGCGAGCGGCCAGCTGCGCGTCGCGTTCGGCGGCGACGTGCTGGTAGCGCATGGCCATGTTCGGCGTGCTGTGCCCGATCCGCGCCTGGAGCTCGGCGAGGGTGGCGCCCAACTGCGCTGCCAAGGTCGCACTCGTATGACGCAGCCCATGGACCGTCAGGCCCGGCATGTCGATGGCCGCCTTGCCCTTGTTGTGGGCCACCCGCAGGACGCTGTCGTTGAGCGGGGAGTGTCCGTCGCGAGCCGGGAACATCAATGAGTCCCGCTCACGCACCGGCTGCCGCGCCGCCCACTCCCGCAACGCCGGTAGGAGGTGAGGAGGGATGGACACCGACCTGACCCCGGCGTCCGTCTTGGGTGGGCCGATCAGGAGTTGCCCCTTGAGTCGCACGACGGCCTGACGGACATGCACCACCCCGAGGTCCAGATCCAGGTCACGCACGCGGAGCCCTCGAACCTCGCCGGAACGCAGACCGCACCACCCCGCCAGCAACAGCGGAACCCGACGCGCCTCAGGCACGGCAGCCAGGTAGCGGTTGAGTTGGTCGACGGTGAGCACCTCGATCTCGCGGGCGCGTTCCTTCTGTGTGCCCGCCTTCACCCGGCAGGGGCTCACCTCCACGAGCCTCTCCTCGACGGCCTCCTTGAAGATCGACTTGAGCAGCCCGTAGGCGTTGGCCTGTTGGGTGGGTGTCGTCCGCATCCCGGCGTACCAGGACGAAACCTCCGCAGCGGTGATCTCGCCCAGAGGCCTGCCGCCGAGGGCCGGGACAATGGTCAACCTGAGCAGCTTCGCGTACAGCGCCGCCGTGCCGGGTCGAATCCGCCGGCGGGCCACGACGGTGGCGGCGTACTCACCCAGCAACAGTGGTGCCGCCTGGACCTCCCGGACCTGACGGGCCGGCGGTTCCCACTTGCCGCGACTGATCATCCGTTCCTGGTCGACCAGCCACCCCTCGGCGTCGATCCGGGCGACGAAGGTGATCGGAGCGCTGTGCCGGCCGCCGTCGGGGCCGGTGTAGCGCGCCCGGTACCGCCCGCTCGGCAGCTGGCCGACCTCACCGAAGCCGCGCTTGACCTTGGCCCGTGGTCTACCCATGGTGCGCCCCTCCCGTCACACTCCGTAACGGGCCGAAGGACGGTCGGGTGGACAGTGGGCGACGCCGACGGCGTTCCCCACGCCACCGATGTCGTGGGGAATACGTGGGGAACCGTGGGGAATACGTGGGGAATGGGAGGCCTCTGAAGGCCATCCGTGTCCATGAGAGTCCACAACTGAGAAGGACCGAAGTCCTTGTCAGAGGGGATTTGATGTAGCCAGGGGACCATACATCGTTGTGCGCGAGAGAGGAGTTGAACCTCCACGTCCCAAGGGACACTGGCACCTGAAGCCAGCGCGTCTGCCATTCCGCCACTCGCGCGTTGGGCCTTGCGACCCGACGAGGAACAATAGCACGACGAGCGGGAGGCTCCGCAAATCGACTGTGGGCAGGAGGGGGTTCAGCGTCGTGGATCCCGGCGAACCCGCCCCGCAGAGGAGCATCCGGCTTAGGCTTGAAGACCCACTTCGCTGGACGACCGCGTCCGCACCGGCCGCGTGACTCCAGCCGACGACTTGGCAAGGAGTGAAGCAAGATGACCGATCCGCTCGGCACCCCGTACCCCGACCCTGCCGCACGTCCGGACCTGGGCAATGAGGTATCGATGGACTCGCCGGATTCCCCGGCCTCTCCCGGCTCTCCCGACTCCTCGGATTCGCCCGCCAGCCCCGACAGCCCACCTGAAGCTGAGCCCCTGGGTCGCGACGGCATGGCAGGCATGGACATCGAGCACGAGGCCGATGCCGACGGCTACTGGCGCGATGAGTTCGGCAACCGCGTGGACCACGAGGGCAACAGGGTCGACGAGGACGGCAACCCCGTCGACGCAGGTGGGGACAGGATCGATCCCGCTGACGAGGTGATCGGGATCGTGCCGCCCGTGCCACCACGCTGACCGCGCCATGGCGAGGCACTCGCCGCCGTCCGGGAGATATGCGTTGACAGCTCGCGTTTCCTAGGCTTCAAGGCCGATTCGCGGCGCCTCAGCCCGCGGGGTATGGCCACACCAGGCAGCACGTCAGCCAGCCGGAAGATCGGCGCCACAGGAGCGATGCGACGAGCGCACACCGCCTAGGCGCCAGGAGCGCAGCGACGAGCCTCGAAGGCAAGGCGCTGATCAATCATGTGCCGGCTGCGGCCCACCGGATCGGGAGATCAGCCGCCCCTCGGTGGGGATGTGGACATCCTGGCGCGGGTTTTCTTCCTCCAGGGGGGCATCCGGTGCACTCACGGGGCCGAGCGGGCACCTGGAGGAACAGAAACCGCAGGGCGCCTACCAGCCTCGGCCAGTGGCGGTGGGCCCGGCGACAGGACACCAGCGGGGTGGGCCGCAAACCCCGCGGCCCCAGTCAGCACGACGCCCCTCCTGCCTTGATGGCCGGAGGGGCGTTTATCGTCTGGAACGGTCAGGGGACCAGGTAGCCCGCCGCGCGGTACAGCTCGTACCACTCCGGGCGGGTCAGCTCGACGTCGGCGCCCGCGGCGGCCCACGTGACCCGCTCCGGCGTCGTCGTGCCCAGCACCACCTGCATGTTGGCCGGGTGGCGGGTGATCCACGCCGTCGCGATCCCCTCCGGGCGCACGTCGTACTTCGCCGCCAGCCGGTCGATCACCGCGTTCAGCTCCGGGTGATCCGGGTTGCCGAGGAACACGCCCGTGAAGAAGCCCGCCTGGAACGGCGACCACGCCTGGACAGTGATGTCGTGCAGACGGCAGTAGTCGACGATGCCCAGGTCACGAGAGACCGACTGATCCAGGCCGGCCATGTTCGCCGCGACACCCTGCGCCACGATCGGCGCGTGCGTGATCGACAGCTGCAGCTGGTTCGCCACGATGGGCTGCGTCACGTACCGCCTCAGCAGCTCGATCTGTCCCGGCGTGTGGTTGGAGACGCCGAAGTGCAGCACCTTGCCGGCCTGCGCCAGGTGATCGAACGCGCGAGCCACCTCCTCCGGCTCCACCAGCGCGTCGGGGCGGTGGAGCAGCAGGACGTCGAGGTAGTCGGTGTTCAGGGCGCGCAGCGAGCCTTCCACCTGGACGACGATGTGCTTGTAGGAGAAGTCGAAGTACGGCCCGTCCTTGACGATGCCGGCCTTGGTCTGGAGCGTGATCTCCTCGCGCTCCGACGTGGTGAGCTGCAGGGCCTCGGCGAACCGCCGCTCGCAGCCGTGGTAGGGAGCGTCGCCGTAGATGTCGGCGTGATCGAAGAAGTCAATGCCCGCGTCGCGCGACGCGGTGTAGAGGGCGCGCACCTCGTCGTCGGTCTTGTCCTGGATCCGCATCACGCCGGTGACCACCGCCGGCACATCGACATCGCTGGTTCCGAGCTTGAACGTCTTCATCGTCGTGTCCTTCGTCGTGTCCCCGCCGGGCGGCGGGCACCCTTTCACCCTAGCCTTGCGCGACGGGGGCGGTGGAGTGGCGCACCACCAACCTGGTGGCCAGGCGCACATGGCCCGACTCGACGGGGCGCCCCGCCGCGACATCGAGCAGTCGGCGGACGGCCGCGGCGCCCATCCCCTGGAGCGGCTGGTGGACAGTGGTGAGCCCGGGCACGGCCAGTCCGGCCAGCACCGTGTCGTCGAACCCCACCACGCTCAGCTCCTGCGGGACCTGGATGCCCAGTTGGCGCGCGGCCTCGCACACGCCCATGGCGGCCGGGTCGCAGGGCGCGAAGATGGCGGTGGGCCGCTCCCCCGCCGGCCGCGACAGCAGTTCGCGTCCGGCCCGCAGCCCGAGCTCGTGGGTGTACCCGCCGTCGACGACGAGGGACGAGTCCAGCGAGAGGCCGTTCATGTGCAGCGCGGACACGTAGCCCTGCAGGCGCTCGGTCGCGGGCACCGACTCCGGCGGCCCCTTGACGAAGCCGATCCGACGGTGCCCCTGGTCGATCAGGTGCTGCGCCGCCTCCACGCCCCCGTTCCAGTTGGTGGCGCCGATGCTCATCACGGTGGGCGGCAGCGCGTTGGCCGGGTCGATGGCCACGAGGGGGAGGCCGATGTCGCGCACCTTGGCGAGCTGATGCTCCGACAGGCGGGCGGTGAGGACGATCACGCCGAGATAGCCCCTGGCCTTGATCAGGTCCAGCCATGAGTCGTCGAGCGGCACCGCGACCCCCGACGGCGCGGCCTCGGGCAGGTAGAAGGTGCCGAGCGCAACCCCCTCCGCCATCGCCGTCGAGATGGCACCCTTCAGGATCTCCAAGGTGTAGGTGGTGGTCAGGTCGTCAGCCACGAGCGCCATCTGCGGGTAGGGCGCCGCCTCACCGGACACCGGCTGGTAGCCGAGCTCCTCCATGGCGGCCAGCACCCGCGCCTTCGTCGCGGCGGAGACCCCGCCGCGGTCGTTGAGCGCCTTGGACGCCGTCGCGCTGGACACCCCCGCCCGCAGCGCCACGTCCTGCAGGCGCACGTCCTTCGCTACTCTCACGCGGGCCAGCATAGCGAAAAGTTTCGGCAAGACGCTAACGAACTGGACACATCTTTTGGTTGCACTTGCAGACTAAATGGTTCTATGCGTAAGCTCTGGCCCACAAGGCAATGTTTCACGAAACTTTTCGTGGTACCACTACCGGAGGTTCAATGATGACCCACACGCTCCCCAAGATCGCGGCCCTCGTCGCCAGCGCCGCCCTGGCCCTGACCGCCTGCGGCGGCTCCGCCGACGGGACCACCCCTGGCTCCTCGTCCGCCGCCGGCGGCGACGTGGCGCTCACCTGGTGGCACAACTCCAACACCGGTGCCGGCAAGGACTACTACGACAAGGTGGCCGCGGACTTCGAGGCGGCCAACCCCGGCGTGACCATCACCGTCGAGGCGATGCAGCACGAGGACATGGGCACCAAGATCGAGGCCGCCTGGCAGAGCGGCGACATGCCCGACATCTACATGGAGCGTGGCGGCGGCGAGCTGGCCGACAAGGTGGAGGCCGGCCTGGTCAAGGACCTCTCCGAGGCCGCGTCGGACACCATCGACAAGCTGGGCGGCGCCGTCAACGGCTGGCAGGTGGACGGCAAGACCTACGCGCTGCCGTTCTCGCTGGGCGTGGTGGGCTTCTGGTACAACACCGAGATGTTCGCCGACGCCGGCATCACCGAGGCCCCCACCACGATGGACGAGTTCTACGACGCCATCGACAAGCTCAAGGCCGCGGGCATCGACCCGATCTCGGTGGGCGCCGGCGACAAGTGGCCCGCCGCCCACTACTGGTACTACTTCGCGCTTCGCCAGTGCTCGCAGGACGTCCTGTCGGGCGCGGTGACCAGCCTGGACTTCTCCGACGAGTGCTTCATCCGCGCCGGCGAGGACCTGGAGGAACTGGTTGCGGCCGAGCCGTTCAACCCCGGCTTCCTCACCACCCCCGCGCAGTCCGGCCCCACCAGTGCCTCCGGCCTGCTGGCCACGCGCAAGGTGGCCATGGAGCTGGCCGGCCACTGGGAGCCCGGCGTGATGCAGGGCCTGACCGAGGACGAGCAGGGTCTCGGCGAGGCCACCGGCTGGTTCGCGTTCCCTGAGGTCGACGGCGGCGAGGGCGACCAGAGCGCCGCGCTCGGCGGCGGCGACGCCTGGGGCGTCCCGGCCGATTCGCCCGACGAGGCCGTCGAGTTCGTCGAGTACCTCCTGTCCGACGAGGTCCAGAAGGGCTTCGCCGAGCTGGACATGGGCCTGCCCACCAACCCCACCGCGTCCGAGTACGTCGCGGATCCGGCTCTGGCCCAGCTCCTCGAGGTCCGCGACGCCGCGGGCTACGTCCAGCTCTACTTCGACACCGCCTTCGGCACCTCCATCGGCGGCGCCATGAACGACGAGATCGCCCTGGTCTTCGCCGGTCAGGCCTCCGCCCAGGACATCGTCGACGCCACGCAGGCGGCCGCGGACGCGGAGAAGTAGTCCATGACCGCCACCTCGACGCAGGCGGCGGCGCTCCGGGACAACGGTGAGGGCGGGCGCGACGAGCGCCCGCTCTCCCCCGTCCGGAAGCGGCCCGTCAACTGGAGGATGGGCCTGGAGATCGCCGTCTTCGTGCTGCCCGCCCTCGTGCTGTTCTTCATGTTCGTCGTGTGGCCCATGCTGCGCGCCGTCCAGTTCTCGGTCTACCGCTGGAAGGGCTTCGGCCCGCTCACGGACTTCGTCGGCCTCCGCAACTACGTCTCGGTGCTGACCAACGACGTGTTCATCGGCGCCCTGGGGCACAACCTGTTCATCGTGGTGGCGTCGATCGCCATCCAGCTACCACTCGGCATCGCCGTCGCGCTGCTCCTCAACCGCAAGATGAAGTTCCAGGGCGTGCTGCGCACCGTCGTGTTCGTGCCCTACATCCTGGCCGAGGTGATCGCCGGCGTGGTGTGGTTCCAGCTGCTCCAGCCCCGCTACGGCGTCATCGACACCATCCTCGCCGCCGTCGGGATCCAGGGCCCCGAACAGGGCTTCCTCGGCACCCCCGACCTGGCCCTGTGGACCGTGATGGTGGTGCTCACCTGGAAGTACCTCGGGTTCGCCATCATCCTGTTCCTCGCCGGCCTGCAGGGCGTTCCGCAGGAGCTCGACGAGGCCGCCCAGATCGACGGCGCCTCCTGGTGGCAGACCCAGCGCCACATCACCATCCCGCTGCTCGGCCCCACACTGCGCACCTGGGCGTTCCTGTCCATGGTGGGCTCGCTCCAGCTGTTCGACATGGTCTGGATCCTCACCGGCGGCGGCCCCGCCAACGCCACCACCACCATGGCCACCTTCCTCATCACAGAGGGCACCCGGCGCAGCAACTACGGCATCGCCGGCGCCGCGTCCGTGGTGCTGTTCGTGGTCGCGCTCACCATGGCTCTGCTCTACCAGCGCTTCATCCTCAGCCGCGACACCCCGGACAACGACAAGCGAAAGGCCCGCCGATGACCGCCTCAGCCGTCGCCCCCGCCGCCGCGCGGCGCCGCCGCCTCACCACCCCGCTGATCTACCTGGTGGCGCTGATCGTGGCCGCGTTCTCGCTCGGCCCGGTGCTCTACTCGATCCTGGGCGGCTTCCGCAGCAACGCGCAGCTCGCCGAGAACCCGGCCGGCCTGCCCTCCCCCTGGGTGTGGTCCAACTACGCCGGAGTGCTGACCAACCCCAGTTTCTGGCGATACGGCCTCAACTCGCTGGTGATCGCCCTGCTCACCACTGCGCTGGTGGTGGTCTTCGGCCTCATGGCCGCCTATCCGCTGTCGCGCTACCGGTTCCCCGGGCGCGAGAAGATCTACATGATCTTCGTGCTCGGCCTGCTGTTCCCGGCCACCGTGGCCGTGATCCCGCTGTTCATCATCATCAGCAAGGATCTTGGCATGAGCAACACGTGGTGGGGCGTCGCGCTCCCCCAGGCGGCGTTCGCGCTCCCGATGACCATCGTCATCCTGCGCCCCTTCCTCCAGGCCATCCCCGCCGAGCTCGAGGAGGCCGCCGCCATCGACGGCGCCAGCCGGCTCAGCATCTTCACCCGCATCATGGTGCCGCTCTCCGGGGCCGGACTGGTGACGGTCGGCGTCCTCGCCTTCGTCGGCTCCTGGAACGCCTACCTGCTGCCGCTGCTGCTCCTGCAGGGCGACATGCGCACCCTTCCGCTGGGCGTGGCCGACTTCTCCACCGAGCACTCCTCAGACACGGCCGGAGTGTTCGCCTTCACCACCCTCTCCATGATCCCCGCCATGGTGTTCTTCCTCACCATGCAGCGCCGCATCGTCGGCGGCCTCCAAGGCGCGGTCAAGGGCTGACGCCCCCGCGCAGAAATGACTCCTCCCATGACCTGGACAGACCCCACCGCCCCCCTCGACGCGCGGCTCGACGCCCTGATGGACGCCATGTCGCCGACGGACCTCGCGCACCAGCTCGGCTCCTACTGGCTGCCCGCCGACGCCGACCGCCCGGCCCCGGACCCTGACGCCCACGAGGTGGCGCCGATGGAGACCGAGTTCACCTCCGAGCTGCGGCCCTGGCACGAGGCGGTCGACGGCGGGCTCGGCCACCTGACCCGCGTGTACGGCACCGCGCCAGTGAGCGTGGCCGACGGAGCGGCGAAGCTGTCACGGCTGCAGTCTGAGGTCGCGGCGGGCAACGCCTTCGGGATCCCGGCGATCGCGCACGAGGAATGCCTGACGGGCTTCACGGCGCTGGGCGCCACCGTCTACCCCGCGTCCATCGCCTGGGGCGCCACCTGGCGTCCGGAACTGATCGAGGAGATGGCCGCGGCGATCGGCTCGGACCTGGCCGCCGTCGGCGTCCAACAGGGGCTGTCCCCGCTGCTGGACGTGGTGCGCGACTCCCGCTGGGGCCGCGTGGAGGAGACCTGCGGCGAGGACCCGTACCTCGTGGGCTGCCTCGGCACCGCCTACGTGCGGGGCCTGCAGTCGGCCGGCGTGGTGGCCACCCCGAAGCACTTCGTGGGCTACTCGGCCGGGCGCGCGGGCCGCAACCACGCGCCCGTGTCGATGGGGCGCCGCGAGCTCGAGGACGTCATGCTGCCGCCGTTCGAGATGGCGGTCCGCCTGGGCGGGGCCAGCTCGATCATGAACTCCTACTGCGACGTCGACGGCCAGCCCGCAGCCGCGTCGCCCGAGCTGCTCACCGGGGTGCTGCGGGACCGCTGGGGCTTCGAGGGCACCGTCGTGTCGGACTACTGGAGCATCGCGTTCCTCACCCGGATGCACCGGATCGCGCCCGACGACGCAACCGCCGCGGCCCTCGCCATCCGCGCCGGCCTGGACATCGAGCTGCCGTCGACCGGCGCCTACTGGGCGATCGAGGAGGCCATCGCGCGGGGCATGCTGAGCGAGGACGACGTCCGCCGCTCCGCCCGGCGCGTGCTGCGGCAGAAGCTGGAGCTCGGGCTCCTCGACGAGGGGTGGGCGGTGAGCGCCGATGCCGGGGCGGACCTCGACTCGCCCCGCAACCGGGAGATCGCGCGGCGCGTGGCCGAGGAGTCGGTCGTGCTGCTCGCCAACGACGGGGTGCTCCCGCTGGACGCCCGCCGTCGCGTGGCGGTGGTCGGCCCCGTCTGGGCCGATGTGCGCAGCTTCATGGGCTGCTACTCCTTCCCCAATCACGTCATGGCCAGGACCGGCACCGAGACCGGCCTGGAGATCCGCGGCCTCGACGACGCGCTGCGGGCTCTGCTGGGCGAGGTGTCGTTCGCGCAGGGCACCGGCTTCATGGACGGGACCGACGAGGACCTGGCCGCGGCCGTCGAGGCCGCCGCCGCCGCCGAGGTGGCGGTGGTGACGGTGGGCGACATCGCCGGCATGTTCGGCGACGGCACCTCGGGCGAGGGCTGCGACGCCGTCGACCTGCGCCTGCCCGGGCGCCAGGGCGAGTTGGTCGAGGCCGTGCTGGCCACCGGCACCCCGACGGTGCTGGTGCTGGTCACCGGCCGGCCCTACGCCGTCGGCGAGTACGCGGACCGGTGCGCGGCCGTCGTCCAGGCGTTCATGCCGGGCGTCGAGGGCGCGGACGCCCTGGCCGGGGTGCTGACCGGCGGGATCAACCCGTCGGGCCGGCTGCCCATCGGGCTCCCCGCGCACCACGGCGGCCAGCCCGGCACCTACCTGGCGGCCCCCCTGGCGTGGTTCTCCAACGGCATCTCCAACCTGGATCCCATCCCGCGGTTCCCCTTCGGCCACGGCATCTCCTACACCAGCTTCACGTACTCGGACGTGTCCGCCTCCGCTCCGACGATGCCCGTCGACGGCGCCGTCGAGGTGTCGGTGACGGTGACCAACAGCGGAGACCGCGACGGGGCCGACGTGGTGCAGCTCTACCTGAGCGACCCCTGGGCTGAGGTGGTGCGGCCGCTCAAGCAGCTGATCGGCTTCCGCAAGGTGGACCTGGCCGCCGGGGCCTCGGCGCGTGTGACGTTCGAGGTGCACGCGGACCGGTTGTCGTTCACGGGCGCCGACCTCCGGCGGATCGTCGAGCCCGGGGAGGTGCAGCTGTCCGTCGGCTCGTCGTCGGAGAACCGCCTGCCGGCGGTGTCCGTCGAGGTGGCGGGGTCGCGGCGGGTGGTCGCGGAGGGCCGGGTGCTGGACACCCCGGTCCGGGTGGAGCTGGCCGGAGAGTTCACGGCCTGACCAGGGGACCGGTGTCGCGGCTCAGCCTCGCTCGGCGCTGAGCCGCGACCCGAACCGGGTCCTGAGGATCGCGGCCAGGTCGTCGACGACGAGGCCCGGGTCGCCCACGTTGACGGCCTCGATGCCCTCCTCGCCCTCCCCCAGCGCCTCGAGGGTGGCGCGCTGGGAGCCCAGCATCACCGGCTTCATGAAGTGGCCCTGCCGTGCCACCAGTCGCTCAAGGTTCACATCCTCCGGCAGGACGAGATGGATGAAGAAGACGTCGCCGTCTGCCTCGCGGAGCACGTCGCGGTAGGCGGTGCGCAGGGCCGAGCACGCCACCACCGACGAGCTGCCGGCAGCCGCCCGCGCCGACATCCAGTCCCGCAGCGAACGCAGCCATGGCCAGCGGTCCTCGTCGGTCAGCGCCTGACCCGCAGCCATCTTGTCGCGGTTGGCTTGGCTGTGGAAGTCGTCGCCTTCGCCGAACGGGAGTCCCAGCCGTTCGGCCAGGGCCCGGCCGATGGTGGTCTTCCCCGTCCCGGCCGCGCCGAGCACGACCAGGTGCACGGGGCGCACCGCAGCGCCCTGTCCGGCAATGTCACGAACCTGTTGATCCATCCGTTGGGTCCCCTCACGATGCCGCTTCCTCGTCGGCCCAATGATCATACCATTGCTCGTGAGCCGTCCGGCCCGGCCCCCCACCAACCGAGATGGGCACTGTCTGACGTGCCGCACCTGCGGTTACCCTTGGCCATGGTCATCGCCCGCTCGGCACTCTCACACTCGGTCCTCGACACCGTCGGCGTGGAGATCGTGGGCGGCACGCTGGCGCCCGGGGACGGCTTCACGCTGCAGGACCTGGCGGAACGCTTCGGCGTGTCGCGCACCGTCGCCCGCGAGACCATGCGCGCCCTCGAGGAGCTGTCCCTGGTTGCCGCCAGCCCGCGGATCGGCATCACCGTCCTCCCCTCCGAGCACTGGAACGTGTTCAGCCCACGCGTCATCGGATGGCGGCTCCAGACGGACGCGAACTACGCCCAGCTCCGCTCGCTCACCGAGTTGCGCGCCGCCGTCGAGCCTGCCGCAGCGCGCCATGCGGCCGCCCGCGCCACCGACGAGCAACGCTCGCGCTTCCTCGAACTGGCCGACGATCTTCGACGGTTGGGCGAGTCGGGCGCCGGTGACCGGGAGGAGTTCCTGAGCGCAGACATCGAGTTCCACGCGCTCCTCCTCGCCGCCTCGGGCAACGAGATGTTCGCCGCCCTGACCGAGTCCGTCAGCGAGGTGCTGGCCGGCCGCACCCGGCTGGGCCTCCAACCGGCGCACCCCGAGGACGAGGCCCTGGCCCACCACGAGCTGCTGGCCCGCGCGGTGGCCGACGGCGACCCGGCCACCGCAGAGCACCACGCCCGCGCGCTCGGCCACGAGGTCAGCGAGGCCATCTCCCGCCTCTAGCCGGGCCGGGCGGGCGCCGACGGCAGGGGCCGAGCGCGTTGGACGAACAGGCCGCCTCCGGGCTCGGCCGACCCCAGCGATCGGCCCACAGCCCCAAGATCTGGACGAAATCCGAACCCGTTCTCACCGATTACCGGCAACCGGCGGCAACACGCCCGCCGTCGGCGGGACACCATCGGTAACCGATGTATTTGTTCGTTTCAGTTGCCAATGTCGCACGTTAACATAACGGACAAATTCGATTGTTAGCGTTGACATTTGTCACCTTGGCGGGTGATCATTCTCATGACGACCACCGCAGGTCGGCATCGACAACGAAGGAGTTGACGTGAATCGCACCACCCGCACCACTGCCCTGGCCCTGATTGGCGCCTCTGCCCTGGCCCTCTCAGCGTGCGGCGGCGGCGACGCCGGCGGCGACACGAGCGCGCAGACCAACGCGATGTACGCCTGGATCTCGAACGAGAACGACCGGGCACAGTGGCAGGCCTTCGTGGATGCCGCAAAGGAGAAGGACCCGGACTTCAACCTAACCCTCGAGGGCCCGACGTTCGCGGACTACTGGACCAAGGTCAAGACGCGCATGTCGGCCAACGACGCCCCCTGCATCATGACCACCCAGGCCGCCCGCGCACAGGAGCTCGAGTCCCTCCTGGAGCCCCTCGACGACCTGGCCACCAAGCACGGCCTCGACCTCGGCCAGTACAACCAGGCCATGATGGAGGGCATGACGGTCGACGGCACCGTCCGGGCCATCCCCTACGACGCAGAGCCCAACGTCCTCTTCTACAACAAGACGGCCTTCGCCGAGGCCGGCCTGGACGAGCCGACCACCAGCTACACGCGCGACCAGTTCCTGAGCGACGCCAAGGCTCTCACCGGTGACGGCAAGTACGGCATCTCCCTGCTCCCCGGCGTCATCTCGCCGATGGCGCTCGCCGTCGCGTTCGCCGAGGGTGCAGCCCCCACCGCCGACGGCTCCCTGACGCTCACCGATCCCACCTTCATGGAGTCCGTGCAGTGGGTGATGGACCTGGCCAACGTCGAGAAGGTCAGCAAGCCCACCGGCGGCGCCGAGGAGGCCGCCACCCAGCAGGCGTTCATGTCCGGCGAGGCCGCGATGGTCGTCGACGGGCCCTGGATGTACACCGCGTACAAGGAGGGACTGACGGAAGGCGAGCTCGGCGTGGCCGTGATCCCGACCACCGACGGCGAGGCCGGCTCGGTGATCCAGGGCTCCGGATTCGGCATCGCCAAGACGTGCGAGGACAAGGACGGCGCGTTCCAGAACATCATGGCCATCACCACACCTGAGGTGATCGGCACCGTCGGCCGAACCCGCGGCACCGTCCCCTCGATCGAATCGGTCGTCGCCGACTGGGCCGAGGACAAGACCCCCGGCGACCTCGAGGCCGTCAAGGCCATGCTCGCCGGCGGCGGGCCGCTGGTCACCACCACCTCGTGGAACCAGGTTCAGACCCTGAGCATGCAGTTCGGCGCCGAGGCCACCAACGGCCAGAAGTCCGCCGAGGACATCCTCACCCAGATCCAGCAGTCGGCCCAGGGCTGATCCGATGACCACCACCGCCACCGTCCCCAGGACGGCCGGGGTGGCACGCAAGACGAAGAGGAAGAAGTCGGACGTCCTTCAGGCGGCCGCCTACCTGGCCCCCGGCATGTCCGGCTTCCTCCTCTTCATCGTCGTCCCACTCCTGGCCTCGCTCGTCATCAGCCTCTTCAACTGGCCACTGTTCGGCGATGCCACGTTCGTGGGCGTCCAGAACTACGTCGACCTGGTGACCAAGGACCCCCTGTTCTGGCAGGTCCTCCTCAACACCGTCCTCTTCGCCGCCGTCTACACCACCGCCAACCTGGTGGTCTGCATCCTGATCGCCCGCTGGCTGCTCAGCACCGGCCGCACCGGCACCATCGTGCGCGTCCTCATGTTCGTCCCCGTCGTCACCCCCATGGTGGCCAACGCGATGGTGTGGAAACTCATGCTCAACGGCGACGGGCTGATCAACTCGGCCCTCGAGTCGCTCGGGATGACGGGCCTGCCCTGGCTGACCGACGGTCCGCTGGCCATGACCTCGCTCATCATCATGTCGCTGTGGCAGGGCATCGGCTACAACATCATTGTCCTCACCGCCGGCCTCAACGCCATCAACCCGTCCCTCTACGAGGCGGCGCAGATCGACGGGGCCAGCGCGTTCCAGCGGTTCATGCGGATCACGCTGCCGATGCTCACGCCGTCGATCTTCTTCTGCACGGTCATGACGGTGATCGGCGCGTTCAAGGTCTTCACCCAGCCGTACACGCTCACCCTGGGCGGTCCCGGCACGTCGACGACCACGCTGGTGCTGTACCTGTACCAGAACGGATTCAGCTACGACAAGCTCGGATACGCCTCGGCCCTGGCCTGGGTGCTGTTCGTCATCGTCATGCTGATCACCGCCCTGCAGTTCTCCCAACAGAAGAGGGTGACCTACGATGCGTGACCGCCTCTCGACCAGCGCTGTGATCAGCCGCATCCTGGTGGCCGTGGTCGGCCTGATCTTCATCTTCCCGTTCATATGGATGGTGGCCACTTCCCTCAAGCCCAGCAACGAGGTGTTCTCCACAGGCACGAGCCTGCTGGCCTCGACGGTGGAGTGGGGCAACTACGTGACCGCGTTCACGGCGGTCCCGTTCATGCGCTACCTGGTCAACGGCCTGATCATCGCCACGCTGGGCGCCGCCCTCACCGCGGGGGTCGGCGTGCTGTCGGCCTACGCCTTTGCCCGGCTGCGTTTCCGGTTCCGTGACCAGTTGTTCCTGCTGTTCCTCGGGACGCTCGTGCTGCCCCAGGAGGTGCTGGTCATCCCCCTCTACATGATGTTCAGGTCGGCCGGGCTCGTGGACAGCTACGTCGCTCTGGTCCTGCCCTTCGCGTTCGGCGCGTTCAGCGCCTTCCTCCTCAGGCAGTTCATCATGGGCATCCCGTCGGAGTACGAGGAGGCGGCGAAGGTCGACGGGGCGGGCTCGTTCCAGACCTTCGTGCGGGTGATCCTCCCGCTGCTCAAGGCCCCGATGTCCGTGGTCGCGGTCTTCGCGTTCGTCGACTACTGGAACATGTTCCTGTGGCCGCTGATCATCGTCAATGACACGACCATGGCCAACGTCCCCCTCGGCCTGGCCATGTTCTCCGGTGAACGCGGGACCGATTGGGGCCCGCTGATGGCCGCCTCGACCCTGGCCGTCGTCCCCTCAGTCATCATCGTCGTCGCGCTGCAGAAGCAGCTCGTCCAAGGCATCAACATGAGCGGCTTCGGCGGCCGCTGACAAGGAGATCCACCATGACACCGGCAACATCCTTCGACGAGTTGTCCAGGCGCCAGCTGCCCCACTGGTTCGAGGACACCCCGTTCGGCATCTTCATCCACTGGGGGGCCTACTCGGTCCCCGCTTGGGCCGAACCCATCGGCGCGCTGGGGACCATCGACTGGGAGACCTGGTTCCGCCACAACCCCTACTCCGAGTGGTACTACAACACCATCCGCATCGAGGGCTCGCCGGCCCAGCAGCATCATCGCGATGTGTACGGCGAGCTGCCCTACGACGGCCTGCTGGACCTTTGGCAGGCGGAGAAGTTCGACCCCGCGGCGTGGGCCGAGCTGTTCCGCCACGCCGGCGCGGGTTACGTCATCCCCACCACGAAGCACCACGACGGCATCACGCTGTGGGACGCCCCGGGCACCGACGGACGCAACACCGTGGCGCGGGGCCCGAAGCGCGACCTCATCGGCCCCATCGCCGACGCCACCCGCGCGGCAGGCATGCTCTTCGGCGTCTACTACTCCGGTGGCCTCGACTGGCATGTGCGGCCTCTGCCCCCGCATACCAGCCAGGAGTCCGTCGATGACACCGGACGACCCAAGGACGCCGAGTACGGCGCCTACTGCGCGATGCAGTGCCGCGACCTCATCGACCGGTACTCGCCGGAGGTGCTGTGGAACGACATCGAGTGGCCGGACGACGCGAAGAACTTCGAGCCCGGCGGCCTCGGCACCCTGTTCAACTACTTCTACGACAAGGTGCCGACGGGGGTGGTGAACGACCGCTACGGCCAGACCCACTCGGACTACCGCACCAGCGAGTACTCCCACAACCTCGACAACGAGTCGGTGAAGGCCTGGGAGAACTGCCGCGGCATCGGCTACTCCTTCGCCTACAACCAGCTGGAGGACGAGCGGCACTACCTGACGGGCTACCAGATTGCCCGGATGCTGACCGACATCGTCTCCAGGGGAGGACACTTCCTGCTCAACGTGGGCCCGAAGGCCGATGGCACGCTCCCGGACCTGCAGCGGCGGGCCCTTGAGGACCTCGGCGTCTGGATGCAGGCCGGAAACAAGGAGGTGCTGTACGGCTCGCGGCGCGCGGACATGTCTGGCGTCGTGCCCGGCGACGGCGTCTGGGTGCGGGGCGTGCTCACCGACGGCGGACGGCGCCTCTTCGTCGACCTCGAGGACGCTGACCCGACGGCCGCCGCGACCGCCACGCTCGTCGTCGACGGTGCCGAGATGACCGTGCCCCTGCCCGCGGACAGGAAGGGGCCCGTGCAGGTCTGATCCTGCCGCTACCGCCGCAGGCCACTCGCACAGTGGCCTGCGGCGGTCGTGTACCGTCCACCTCATGCGCGTCGCCTTCATCTCGCTCCACACCTCACCCGCGGAGAGGGCCGGCACCGCCGACGCCGGCGGGATGAACGTCCTCATCAGGGCGCTCGCGAAGGCCCTGCAGCGGGCGGGCGCCCACGTCGAGTTCTTCACCCGGCGCTCCTCGCCGGACCAGCCCGACACCGCAACCCTCGACGACGGCCTCATCGTCCACCACATCACCGCGGGCCCCCAGACCCCGTTGCCGAAGAGCCAGATTGACCAACACATCGACGAGTTCCGGACCAACCTCGGCTCGCTCGACCGCTTCGATCTTGTGCACTCGCACCACTGGATGTCCGGCGTGGCCGCGATCCCGCTCGCCCGCGAGGCCGGCATCCCGCACCTCATGACCTTCCACTCCGTGGCGGCGCACCCGAATTCGCCCCTCCGCGACGGCGAGCCGCCCGAGTCGCCGGCCCGGCTCGACGGCGAGGTCTACTGCGCCACCCAATCGGACCTGATCCTGGCGGTCAGCCGGCACGAGGCCGCCGTCGTCATCGGCCGCTGCCAGGCGGACCCGGAGCAGGTGATGATCGTGCGCCCCGGCGTCGACACCGAGCTGTTCCACCCCGCCGGGCCGGGCGAGGTGTGGGTGCCCGCGTCAGGCGTGGAGCCGGGCTACGTGCTGTTGGCCGCGCGGCTCCAGCCGCTGAAGGCGCCCGACGTGGCCATCAACGCCCTGGCGCTGCTGCCCGAGGACGAGCGCCCGGACCTGGTCATCGTCGGCCAGGTGTCGGCTGACTTCGCCGACTACGAGGCTGAGCTGCACAGGCTGGTCGAGGCGGGCGGCGTCGCGGACCGTGTGACGTTCCTGCCCGGCCAGGACCGCGAGTCCTTCGCCCAGATCATGCGTCACGCCTCCGTGATGCTCGTGCCGTCCTACTCGGAGACCTTCGGCCTTGTGGCGCTGGAGGCCTCCGCCTCCGGCATCCCCACTCTGGCCGCCGCCGCCGGCGGCCTCACGGAGGCCATCTGCAACGGGCACACCGGCCAACTGGTCCCCACGCATGAGCCCCAGGACTGGGCGGACGCGCTGCTGGCTCTCCTCCGCGACCCGGACCGCCGGACCGGCATGGGCGTCACCGCCCGCGAACGCGCCGAGTCCATGACCTGGGAGCACGTGGCGGACCGCACCCTCCAGGCCTACCGTCGCGCCATCGCCAACGGGGCCGTCAAGCACGTCACGTTCATCCACGCCCACCCGGACGACGAGACCCTCTCCTCCGGGGCGCTCATCGCGCACCTCGTCGACGAGGGGCTGAGGGTCTCCGTGCTCACCTGCACCCGCGGGGAGATGGGTGCCGTGGTCCCCGGGCCGCTCTCGCACCTGGCGGGCACCCCTGCTCTGGAGCAGCGCCGCGAGGCCGAGCTTGCAGGCGCCCTGGACTCGTTGGGCGTGCACGCCCACGCCTACCTGGGGATGCCGCCGGCCCGCGCCACCGACGAGCCGCGGCGCTACCTGGACTCGGGCATGCAGTGGGTCTCGGAGGGTCTCGCCGGCCCCGCGGACGAGGCCGACGAACGGTCTCTCACCTCAGCGGACGAGGCGGAGGCGACGGCGGACATCGCGGCCTTCTTGCGGAAGATGGGCACCGATCTCGTGGTGAGCTACGGCGACGACGGCGGCTACGGCCACCCCGATCACGTGCGCACCCACCACCTGAGCCGGGCCGCGGCCGAGGAGCTGGGGCTGCCGTTCGCGGCCCTGACCACCGACCGCGACGCTGCCGCACGGTGGTTCGACCTCGAGGGATACCGTCCCCGAGTCGCGAAGGCGCTGCGGCATCACCGCACGCAGCTGACGGTGCACGACGACGACCGTTCGATCACGCACAGCGGCGGCCAGCCGGACAGCATCGTCACGTCGACGGGCCTCAAGGGCGAGGTGCCGCACCTCCCCTGACGGCCAGCGAGGCTGAATGGCGCTCGTGGACTGCCACGAGCGCGAAGGCCAGCACCCCGAGCGCCGGTGCCAGCAGCAGCAGGTACTGCCACACGATCACGACGGCAAGGCCCAGCGCCACGGCCGTCATCACTGCGACGAAGGGGGCCTGGGCCAGACGTCGGGGCGCCTGGGTCAGGAGAGCCTTCCAGCTCAGCCCGGGCCGCCAGGAGACAGCGGCCGTCAGGATCACCACCGCCGCGACACCAGCAGCCGCGCTCAACGCCACCGCGATCGGCATGGCGCCCGGGAGCCCCCCTCCGGCGGCGATGCCCAGGTCCAGCGCGATGAGTGCGCCGAGCAGGACGGACGCCACGCCCACTGCGGCGCCTCCCGGCGCGGCCAGGCGCAGGTCGGCGAAGAACTGCCCCACCGTCGCCCCCTCTCCGCGCAGGAACCTGCGCAGGTGGGCCGCCCCGGCAGCGAGCGCGGCGGGCCACGTCACCACGGGCACGCACGCCAACGCCATCAGGATTCCCACCCAGAGGACCTCGCCCAGGAGAGTGAAGGCCGACGACGCCCCGGGCCAGCGCAGGACGCTGCCGTCGGCGGGCTCGACCAACGCGAACCTGGAGCGCCGCCTCATCCCTTCAGCCCCTGCGTCGAGACGCCCTCCACGAGGAAGCGCTGGAAGATGATGAAGAACAGCAGGATGGGCAGCAGCGCCAGCACCGAGACCGCGACGGTGGCCCCGTAGTCCGAGGTCGACGTCTGGTCGTTGAACACGCGCAGCGCGAGGGGCAGCGGGTAGTTGTCCGGCGAGTTGAGGTAGAGCAGGGGGCCGAGGAAGTCGTTCCAGCTCCAGATGAAGGCGAAGATCGACGCCGAGACCAGCGCGGGCTTGATCAGCGGAAGGATGATCAGCCAGAAGATCCGCCAGTGGCCGCAGCCGTCGATGCGCGCGGCCTCGTCCATGTCGCGGGGCAGGGCCCTGATGAACTGGACGATGAGGAAGACGAAGAACGCCTCCACGGCCAGGAACTTGCCCAGCAGGAGCGGGACGAAGGTGTCGATGAGGTCAAGGCGCCGGAACAGCATGTACTGCGGAATGATCAGCACGTGGAACGGGAGCAGCAGCGTGCCGATCATGACGGCGAACCACACGCCGCTGCCGCGGAACCGGACGCGGGCGAACGCGTAGGCCGCAAGCGACGCCGAGATCACGATGCCCACCACCGACAACGAGGCCAGGATGAACGAGTTGAGGAAGTTGCGCCACAGCGGGACGCCGCCCACGCCCTCGATCACCTTGAAGTAGTTCTGGATGGTGGGGTTCTCGGGGAAGAAGGACTGGTTGGAGCCGAACTCGGCCGTGGGCTTGAACGAGGCCGAGAACATCCACGCCAGCGGGTAGAGGACCACTGCCGTCATGACGATCATCACCACGATCCACACGACGGTGGACCACGTGCGACGGCTGCGCATGCTGCGCGACGTGCGGGCGGCGGTGCCCCGGTCCGGTGCGGAGGTGATCGCGGTCATCGCTTGTCTCCCGAGTAGTGCACCCACTGGTTGGAGGTGCGGAACATGATGAAGGCGATCACGCCGACGGCGGCGAGCAGCACCCAGGCCATGGCCGAGGCGTAGCCCATCTGCGAGTTGGTGAAGGCCCTGGTGTACAGGTAGACGGTGTAGAAGTTCGTGGCTCCGGCCGGGCCTCCGGTGCCCGACCCGATGATGTAGGCCGAGGCGAAGATCTGGAACGCGTGGATCATCTCGAGCAGGAGGTTGAAGAAGATCACGGGCGAGAGCATGGGCAGCGTGACGCTGACGAACTTGCGGAGGGGGCCGGCGCCGTCGACGGAGGCGGCCTCGTACAGCTCGGCGGGGACCTGCTTCAGGCCGGCGAGGAAGATGACCATGGGAGCGCCGAACTGCCACACGGCCAGGAGGATCATCATCGGCAGGATGAGGGCGGGGATGCCCACCCATCCGCCGATGTCGATGCCGAAGAGGCTCAGCGAGCTGTCGACGGGGCCGCCGGTGGAGAACATGGCGCGCCACACGATGGCGATGCTCACGGAAGCGCCGATCAGCGACGGCGCGTAGAAGGCCGAGCGGAAGAACCCGGTGCCGCGGCTGCGGAAGTTGAGCAGCATGGCGACGGCCAGCGCCGCGGCGAGCTTGATGGGCGTGCCCACGAGGACGTAGATGAGCGTGATGCGGACCGAGCCCCACCACACCTCGTCGCTCATCATGCGCTCGAAGTTGCCGAGGCCGATGAACTCCGTGGTGCCGAAGATGCTGTAGTTCGTGAACGCCAGGTAGAGCGAGTAGAGCATGGGCCCTGCGGTGAGGACGAAGAATCCGATCAGCCAGGGAGTCAGAAAGAGGTACCCGGCGGCGTCCTCGCGGCGCTGGAGCGCCCTCCTCCGCCGAGGCGCGGGCGCTGGGGTGGTGGCGCCGGCGGCCCCGCCGCGGGCCCGGCGAGCCGGGTCCGCGGCGGTCGACGCCACGCTCTTGGGTGCGGTGGTCATGGTCATCGGTCCGTCTTCACCCTCAGGCGAGGATGACGTCGGCCTCGGCGAAGAACTGGTCGACGGCCTCGTCGACGGTCACCGCGCCGAGCCCGAGGGCCTTGCCCAGGTCCCAGAACTTCTGCTCCAGGGCGCCGTAGCCGACGACGGGGACCGGCGGGGCATCGCCGATGCGGTCCTCGACGGAGGCCAGGAAGTCGGCCACCTGCTTGTCCGGGCCCTCGAGCACGGCGCCTTCGAGCTTGCTGCTGGAGGCGGGGAAGCCGAGGGTGGTGCCGAAGATCTCGCCGGCCTCAGGGCTGTTGACCACGAAGTCGAGGAACAGCGCGGCCGCCTCCGGGTGCTCGGTGCCCTCGGAGATGGCCATCTGCAGGCCAGCCTGGCGGTAGAGGTCCTTCGCCCCTTCCTTGGCGGTGGGGGGCGCAACCATGGAGATGGACGCGGCGCCGGAGTCGGCCAGGTAGCCGCCCAGGAAGTTGCTCCAGCTGGTCTCGCTGATGGTCAGGTTGGCGCCGAAGCCGGACTTCGGGGAGATCTCCTCGAGCTTGTTCTGCGGGATGCCCGCACCGTCGCGCATGACGGCGCCGGACTCCCAGAACGCCTTCAGCTCCTCCTTGGTGAAGCCGAGCTCGCCCTCGTCGGTGTAGAGGTTCTTGCCGTCGGCGCGCAGCGCCAGCTCGAAGGTCTGGATGCGCTGGGTGATGTCGGTGCCGCCGTAGACGGCGCCGCCGGTGGCCTCGGTGACGCCGGCCATCCAGTCGATGAACTCGTCGAACGTGGTGCCGCCCTCAGGAGCCTCGACGCCGTTCGCGGCTGCGAGGTCGTCGTTGACGAAGTTCGCCCAGGTGCTGTAGCCGGTGGGCAGCGAGTACTGCACGCCCTCGAGCTGGCCGGTGCCCTTGAGCCCGTCGTCGAAGGTGTCCATGGTGATGTAGTCCGAGACCGTGCCGAGGTCCAGGAGGTAGCCCGGCTCGGCGTACTGGCGCAGGTAGCTGTCGGAGAACTGCCACACGTCAGGCAGCCCGCCGCCGGCGGCCTCGGTCTGCTTCTTCTCCCAGTAGGAGGGGAAGTCGGTGAAGGTGCCGTTGATCTCGATGTTGGGGTATTCCTCGTTGAACGCGGCGATCAGCTTCTCGTAGCGGGCGGCGCGGTCGTCGTTGCCCCACCAGGTGAAGTTGAGCGACACCGCGGCCTGCGGGTCGAAGGATTCGGTGGCCTCGGGGGCGGTCTCTCCGCCGCCGCTGCCGCAGGCGGTCAGGGCGAGTGCCGTGCTCGCGAACAGCGCCGCAATGGCTCGCTTCTTGGGGAACATCAGGTGTCCTCTCGGTCGGAACGTCGTCGTTCTGGTGTGGCGCGTCACGGGCATCTGGTTGTCCGCCACGCTTGGAAAGCGCCTTCCCAAAAGCTAACACCGCTTGAAACGTTTTTGCAAGAGCCCGCCGGAGGAATTCTGGTAACGGTTCGGTAATGTTGACAGGACAAAGACCGTAGACATGGGCGTTTGGGGTAGCCAAGTCCGTGGAATCGTTGTCCTGAGGACGCGCCGCCCTGGGGTTGTCGACGCGTTCAGGGCCGCCGGCCGACGGACCCGATCAGCCGGCGCTAGGATGCCCGGGGGCAAGCGTTGTCCCTCCCTTATCCGCGCGAGGCGAAGCATGACCACCACCACACCCTCCGGCCCCTTCTCCGCCGCGCTCGATTACGTGTCCGGCCTTGTCGACGACGGTGGGCTGCCCACCGCGGTGCTGGGCGTGGCCACCGCCGACGGGGTGGTGGAGCTCGAGGCCTTCGGCTCATCGGGCACGCGCGCGATCCGCACGGCGGACCACTTCCGGCTCTTCTCGATCACCAAGCCCCTCGTCGGCCTGCTCGCGGCCCGCGAGCTGGAGCGCGGGACCCTGACGCTGGACACGCCGCTGGCCGACGCCCTCCCCGGGTTCGGCAGCCACCGCGACGACGTGGTGCGCCTCCGCCACCTCGCCTCACACACCTCGGGCATCACCGAGCCTGAGCTCGACGACCCGCGCCCACTGCGCGAAGCCCTGCTGAGCGCCGGCCGCGACACTCCCGTCGGCACGCTGCGCCGCTACTCGTCGCTGGCCTTCGAGGGCATCGCGGCGCTCATCGAGCACGCCTCCGGCGCCACGTGGGAGGCGGGGCTGGCGGGGCTCAACTCGACGCTCGGCACCCGGTTCACGCTCGACGAGGCCGCGGATCCGCCGCCCGTCCTGGGCCTCGACGGGTTCCACATGGACAGGTTCGCGGCGCAGCACCACCCGGGCGCGGGCGTGATCGCGCGCGCCGAGGACCTGCTCGCCGTCGGCTCCTCACTGTTGCGCGGCGATGGCGCCGTCGTGCGGCCGGAGACGCTGGAGCTGACGCGACGCCCGCTCACCGTCGGGGTCCCGGTGCATGAGCCGCTCCCGCAGGACGACGGCGACCAGTACGGCTTCACATGGAAGCTCCCCGGCTGGGGTGCGGCCGACGGGGTGTTCGGCCACGCGGGCTGGTCGGGCACCGAGTTCTGGATCAACCCGACGGCGGGGCTCGCCTGGACCCTCATGACCAACCGCCCCGAGCGGCCCGGGTTCGACGTCGCCACCCTGAACTCCCTCGTCGCGGCGGGCCGCTGAGCGTGCGCCCCGCGCGGTCAATGTGCAGACAACTGAGCGCCATACGGACGGCATAGAACCAGACAAACGTTATCCGGACCCCCTATTGACAGTACAAAGACCGGGATCTAGGCTGAGGGCACGCTCAAGGATGAGCAACCCGAAAGGATGACGATGGCTGTCGACAAGAGCCGCAACACAGACCCGCGCTACTCCAGGCTGACGGTTGGAGTCTGCCCCGACCAGTGGGGCGTGTGGTTCCCCGAGCACCCCGACCAGATCCCGTGGGAGAAGGCGCTCGACGAGATGGCCGAGGCCGGCTTCTCCGTGATGGAGACCGGGCCGTTCGGCTACTTCCCCACCGACCCCAAGCGCCTCATGGAGGAGATGGGCAAGCGCGGCTTCCGCGTCGTCGCCGGCACCGCCTGGGGCATCCTCCACAAGGAGGAGGCGTGGGCGGACACCGAGAAGACCTTCCGCGCGGTGGGCGAGACCCACGCCGCCGTCGGCGCCGAGTACGTGGTGCACCTGCCCCCCATGTTCCGCGACGAGATCACCGGTGACTTCACCGACGACCGCCACCTCGACGGCGCCGCCTGGGACCTCTACATCAACAACGCGAACCGCCTCGGCCGCATGATGAAGGAAGACTACGGCCTCAAGATGGTGCTGCACCCCCACGGCGACTCGCACATCGAGACCCGCGAGGACATCGACCGCATCTTCCAGGCCACCGACCCCGAGTACGTGGGCTTCTGCCTCGACACCGGCCACATCGTCTACGGCATGGCCGACAACATCGCGCTCATCCAGGACTACCCGGAGCGCATCTCCTACGTCCACATCAAGGCCATGGACCCCAAGCTGGTCAAGCAGGCCCACGACGAGGACTGGCCGTTCGTGAAGGCCGTCAAGGCCGGCTGCTCCGTCGCACCGCCGGAGGGCGAGCCCGACATGCCGACCCTGGTCGAGGCCCTCGCGGACCTCAACAAGGAGCTCTACGTCATCACCGAGCAGGACATGTTCGGCTGCGACCCCGGCTACCCCCTCCCCAACGCCATCAAGACCCGCGAGTTCCTGGCCTCCTGCGGCCTCGGCCTCCTCTGATCCGCGAAAGACTGACTCACATGACCCTTCGTATCGGAATGATCGGCCCCGGCGGCATGGGGAAGGCGCACATCGAGCGCATCCACACCGTCATCTCCGGCGGCCGCGTGGTGGCCGTCAGCGACGTCAACCCGGACAACGCGGCCGCGGTGGCCGAGCAGATCGGCGGCACGGCCTTCGCGAGCAGCGCCGAGCTCATCGCCTCGCCCGAGGTGGACGCCATCATGATCGCCAGCTACGGCCCGGCCCACAAGCCGGACGTGATCGCCGCAATCAGGGCCGGCAAGTACGTGTTCTGCGAGAAGCCCCTGGCGCCGACGGCGGCAGAGTGCGTCGAGATCATGGACGCCGAGCAGGAGGCCGGCAAGAAGCTGGTCACCGTCGGCTTCATGCGCCGCTTCGACGCCTCCTACCGCGAGATGAAGAAGATCCTCGACGACGGCGAGGTGGGCGAGGCCCTCATGGTGCACAACGCGCACCGCAACCCCACCGTGCCCGAGATGTACACGTGGGACATGGCCATCAACGACACGGCCATCCACGAGATCGACACCATGCGCTGGCTGCTCGGCGAGGAGTTCGTCTCCGCCCGCGTCGACAAGCCGAAGAAGACCTCGCTGCGGTATCCGCACCTGCAGGATCCGCTGGTGCTGATCCTCACCACCGAGTCCGGCGTACGCGTCGACGACGAGGTGTTCGTCAACTGCCAGTACGGCTACGACATCCAGTGCGAGCTGGTGGCCGAGCAGGGCATCGTGCGCCTCGGCGACCAGGAACTGGTGGTCCGCGCCGACAAGCTCGGCCGCCACAACCGGCTCACCATGGACCACAACCAGCGCTTCGGCCAGGCCTTCGTCACCGAGGTCCAGGAGTGGATCACCGCGGCCGCCGCGGATCGCCACACCGGCTCCAGCTCCTGGGACGGCTACGCCGCCGCCGTGGTCTGCGACGCCGGGGTCAAGGCCCTGACGGAGGACGGCGAAGTGCCGATCTCCATGATGGAGCGTCCCGCCCTCTACGCGTGACCTGACGGGTGCCCGCCCCCGGGCGGGCACCCGCTCTCCGTCTCGCGCTCCTCTCCCCGCTCCGCCCCCGCCCAGCACGCCAAGGAAGCCGTCATGGTCAAGATCCTGCTCGACCCCTCCATGTACCACCCCCACCTCACCGTCGCCCAGGAGTGCGAGAAGGCCGCCGACCTCGGTTACGGCTACATCGAGCTCTCACCGCGCGCCGATTTCCACGAATGGCACCACTACCCCAAGGTGGACAACGCCGAGATCACCCGCGTCAAGAAGGCGATGAAGGCCACCGGCGTCAAGATCGAGACCTTCAACCCCGTCTTCAACTGGGCCTCCCCCGACGAGCAGGAGCGTCAGGCGCAGGTGCGCAACTGGCGGCGGCTGCTCGAGATCGCCGAGGAGCTGGAGGTGCCGATGATCGCCACCGAGTTCTCCGGGGACCCCACGCGGCCCCTGGCCAGCGAGCACCAGTTCTACCGCTCCATCGAGGAGCTGATCCCGGACTTCGAGAAGCGCGGCATCGAGTGCGTCGTCGAGGCCCATCCCTACGACTTTGTTGAGACAAACGACCGCGCGGTGCAGGTGGTCCGCGGTGTGAACAAGGACTGGTTCAACTACCAGTTCTGCCTTCCGCACCTGTTCCACCTGTCCCAGGGGAAGAGCAACCCCCGGGAACTGATGGAGTACGCCGGGGAACGCCTGCGCCACGTCCACGTCGCGGACGTCTGGAACCACCTGGCCAACGTCGGCAACCGCTACATCATCAACCCTCCGGGCGTAGACGCACGCATCCACCAGCACAACGAGATCGGCAACGGCGAGGTCCCGTGGGACGAGGTGTTCGGCTACCTGCGCGAGGTCGAGTACGACGGCCGCCTGTCGGTGTGCGTGTTCGGCTGGGAGGAGGACGCTGACGCCATCCACATCCGGATGCGCGAGCGCCTGGAATCCGAGTTCGCAACAAACTGATAACAAGTGGATCTTTGTCTTGACATAGATCTTCAATCCAAGCCATCATGACTGTGTCGCGACGATGCGACGCTCCTCCCTGCGGGGTCACCAGACACCCGCACCCACCTCGGAAGAGAGACTGCAATGAAGCAAGGAATCAAGCTCGTCGGCCTGCTGGCCGCCGGTGCCCTCGCCTTGAGTGCCTGCGGCACCACCGCCAGCACCCCCTCCACCACCGCGGCCGAAGGCTCGGACGCCCCCTCGTCGGAGGCCATCGAGACCGTGGCCTACGAGCCCAGCGATGTGGTCAAGCCCGCCGACGGCGAGACCATCAAGATCGGCGTCACCTTCCCCATCCTGGACCAGTTCCTGCAGACCGTCGCCGACGGCATCGAGGCGCGCGCCGCTGAGGCGGGCGTCGAGGTGACCATCGTGGCCGCCCAGGAGAAGGCCGACGTCCAGCTCGGCCAGGTCGAGAACTTCATCTCCCAGGGCCTTGACGGCATCATCATCATTCCGGTGGACACCGACGCTGCCGGCCCCATGACCGAGAAGGCCCAGGACGCCGAGATCCCGCTCGTCTACGTCAACCGTCGCCCCTCGGACCTCCCCGTGGGCGTGCCCTACGTGGGCTCCAACTCCCTCGTCGCCGGCCAGCTGCAGATGAAGGCACTCGCCGAGCTCGCAGACGGCAAGGGCAAGGTGGGCATCCTCATCGGCGACCCCGCCAACGAGGCCGCGCGTGACCGCACCGAGGGCTGCAAGCAGATCCTCGAGGAGTACCCGGACATGGAGCTCCTGCGCGAGCAGGCCGGCAACTGGTACCGCGAAGAGGGCCTGGCCATCACCGAGAACTGGATCCAGTCCGGCGACGAGATCGACATCATCTGCGCCAACAACGACGAGATGGCCCTCGGCGCCATCCAGGCGCTGAAGAACGCCGGCAAGCTCGACGACGTGCTGGTGGGCGGCGTTGACGCCACCGCCGACGCGCTGGCAGCCATGAAGGCCGGCGAGCTCGAGGTCACCGTGTTCCAGGATGCCGCCGGTCAGGGCGCCGGTGGCGTGGACTCGATCATCAACCTGTACAACGGCGAGAAGGTCGCCGGCGTCATCGACGTGCCGTACCAGCTCGTCACGCCTGACAACATGGCCGACTTCGAGAAGTGACCCCCACGGGTGGCCGGGCGCGATGACCGGCCCGGCCACCCCCTTCGCAGGGAGATTGGAAGAAATGCAAGAGGTAATTCTGCGGATGCGTGACATCCGCAAGACCTTTCCGGGCGTGGTGGCCCTGGACGGCGTGCAACTCGACGTACGGAGCGGCACCGTCCACTCGCTCATGGGTGAAAACGGCGCTGGCAAGTCCACGCTGATGAAGTGCCTGATCGGCATGTACACCCCGGACGCGGGCACCGTCGAACTCGCCGGCGACCTGGTGAAGTTCAAGGACACCAAGGACGGCCTCGAGCACGGCATCTCCATGATCCACCAGGAGCTGTCCCCCGTGCCGGAGATGATGGTGGCGGAGAACATCTGGCTCGGCCGCGAACAGCGTGGCAAGTTCGGCCTCCTGGACCCCAAGCTCATCATCCGCAAGACCCAGGAACTGTTCGACGAGTGGGACATGAAGATCGACCCGCGCGCCAAGATGAAGGACCTGACGGTGGCCCGCCAGCAGATGGTGGAGATCGCCAAGGCCATCAGCTACGACGCCAAGATCATCATCATGGACGAGCCCACCTCGGCCATCCCCGAGCGCGAGGTGGACCACCTCCACAAGATGATCAAGCGGCTCACCGACTTCGGCGTGGCCATCGTCTACATCACCCACAAGATGGATGAGGTCTTCAAGATCTCCGACGACATCACCGTCTTCCGCGACGGCAAGCACGTCGTCTCCCTTCCCGCCAAGGAGCTGGACCGCAACAAGCTGATCCAGCTGATGGTGGGCCGCGAACTGACCAGCCTCTTCCCGAAGCTCGACGCTGAGATCGGCGAAGTGGTCCTGTCAGTGAAGAACCTCAACCGCGGCCGGCTCGTCCGCGACGTCAGCTTCGAGGTGCGCCGCGGCGAGATCCTCGGCTTCGCCGGCCTCATGGGCGCGGGACGCACCGAGGTCCTGGAGACCATCTTCGGCATCGAGACCGCCGACAGCGGCGAGATCTACGTCGACGGCAAGCGGCTCACCGTGCGGGAGCCGAAGGACGCCATCGCGGCGGGGATCGGCATGCTCACGGAGGACCGCAAGCTCAACGGCATCATGGGCGTGCTGTCGGTGCGCGACAACATCACCATCGCCGCGCTGCCGAAGTACAGCCCCAAGGGCTTCCTCAACATGGCCCAGATCAAGAAGGACAGCGAGGCCCAGCGCCAGGCGCTGCGCATCAAGACCCCCACGCTCGAACAGCTGATCAAGAACCTCTCCGGCGGCAACCAGCAGAAGGCGCTCATCTCGCGCTGGCTGCTCACCGTCCCCGAGATCCTCATGATCGACGAGCCCACGCGAGGCATCGACGTGGGCGCCAAGAGCGAGATCCACCGCCTCATGTCGCAGCTCGCGCAGCAGGGCAAGGCCATCATCATGGTCTCGTCCGAGCTGCCCGAGGTGCTCGGGATGAGCGACCGCGTCATCGTCATGCACGAAGGCCGCATCTCCGGTGAGCTCTCCCGCGCGGAGGCCAACCAGGAGTCCATCATGCAACTCGCCACCGGCGGCACCGCGGCCGCGTAGGAAGGAACCACTACTCATGTCTGACACCACTGTTGAGGCCAAACCGAAGTTCGACGCGACGGCGGCCATCAAGAAGTACGCCATCCTGCTCATCCTCATCGCCTTCATGGTGATCCTCACCCTCGTCACAGGCGGCACGTTCCTGCGGGCGCAGAACCTGATCAACGTCGTCGTGCAGGTTGCCCCCATCGGCATCGTCGCGCTGGGCATGATGTTCGCCATCATCACCAAGGGCATCGACCTGTCCGTGGGCTCCACCGTCGCACTCGTGGCCGTGGTTTCGGCCAGCCTCGCCCAGGTCCAGAGCGACAGCATGCTGCTCCCCGGCCTCCCGCCGCTTCCGATCTTCGTCTCGGTGCTCGTGGGCCTGCTCGTCGGCGCCATCGTGGGCGCGATCGTCGGCACGCTCGTGGCGTACTTCCGGATCCCGCCGTTCGTGGCCACCCTCGGCATGATGACCGCGGCCCGCGGCCTCGCCAACATCTACACCGGCGGACGCCCCGTCTCCAACCTCGCCGACGGCTTCAACTGGCTCGGCCAGGGCGCCATCCTCGGCATCCCGGTCCCGATGATCATCTTCCTGCTGGTCGCGCTGGTCATCTGGGTGGTCCTCAACCGCACCCGGTTCGGCCGGCACACCTACGCCATCGGCGGCAACGAGCAGGCCGCCCGCGTCTCCGGCATCAGCATCGGCAAGGTGCAGTTCCTCATCTACACCCTGATCGGCATCCTCGCCGGCCTCGCCGGCATGATCCTCGCGGCGCGCATCGGCTCGGGCCAGCCCACGCTGGGCGTCATGCTCGAGCTGGACGCCATCACCGCGGCGGTCATCGGCGGCGTGTCCTTCAACGGCGGCATCGGCGTGGTGTGGGGCGTGGTGGTCGGCGCACTGATCATCGGCGTCATCAACAACGGCCTCGACCTCATGAACGTCTCCCCGTTCATGCAGATGGTCGTCAAGGGTGCCATCATCGTGATCGCGGTCATCATCGACGAGCGCAAGAACCGCTAGTCGTCTTCCACACGCTGCAGGGGCGGGGCCGGGTGGCTCCGCCCCTGTCGCATGCTCCGGCTACGGTGGAGGCATGCGCCTGATCCTGATCCGCCACGGAGAGACCGAGAGCAACGTCAACCGACAGCTGGACACCGCCTTCCCCGGGGCGCCGCTCAACGAGAACGGCCTGGCGCAGGCTGAGGCGCTCGTGGAGGCCATCGCGCACGAGGAGATCCACGCGCTGTACGCCTCCACCCTGACCCGGGCCCAGCAGACCGCTACGCCGCTTGCCAGGGCGCGGGAGCTGGAGCTGATCATCACCGACGGCATCCAGGAGATCGCGGCCGGCGTGGAGGAGATGAACACCGACTGGAGCGTGTACGTGGGCATGCTCAACACCTGGGCGCCGGACAACCTCGACGTCGGGCTCGAGGGAGGCGAGACGGCACGGCAGTTCATGACGCGCTTCACCAACGCCGTCGCGGCAATGGAGCAGGCGGGCGACGAGGTGGTGGCGCTGGTCAGCCACGGCGCGGCCCTGCGCGTCTGGGCGATCTCGCAGGACCCGTCGATCGGGTTCGAGAACGCCCACCCGCTGCACAACACGCAGTGGATCGTCCTCAACGGGTCCACCAACGACGGATGGAAGATCGAGCAGTGGGGTGACTACGTCACCTCCACCGACGACACCGACTGACCCTGCCACGAGGTCCGAGCGGCCACCCCCCGCTGGTTGAGCCGGGCCAGCCCGCGCAGCGGCGCAGCCCGCGTCGAAACCGACTCGCGCACGGTGCGGGGAGCCCTGACACGAGGCCCGTGCGGCCCTTGTCCCCCGTCGCATCGTCGGGCGCCCGATTGTCGGTGGTCGGGTAGTTGAGGCCGCCCGAGCCTCGTCCCACGTCTCCCCACACTGGTTCCGCTGTGGCGTGGCCGGTCCCGGGCGGGCGCCGGCAGGGCGGCCCTGGAGCGAGTCTGCCCAAGCGGGACGCCAGTTGGGCGATCGCCGGGTTGGGCATCACTGCGCGCAGCCGCCCCGCCGTCCCCCACCCTCGTGCACAGCCCCAGCACCGTGGTCAGGGCCGTGCCTCATGCGCGTCGGCGTCGGTTCCCGCGCGGGCACGCTGCGACCTGAGATGACAGCGGAGCGGTGGCTGAGGGGGACCGGTCGCGGTGGGTCGGGCGTTGGGGCTAGGCAGGCCGGCGGTTTTGGGCCTGCCGACGGGGCGCCCCATGGGCGAGGCCGGTCCCCCTCAGGCACCGCGGAACCCATCCACGGCACACAGTGTCGGCGGGGGATGGTTCAGAGGCGGACGGTGCGACCCTCGCGCGCGCTGACCGTGGCCGCCTCGGCGAGCTTGAGCGCCTCGACGCCGTCGATCACGTTGGGCGACACGTCTGAGTCCGCCACCACGGCGTCGATGAAGGCACCGAGCTCCTCACGGTAGGCAGCCTCGTAGCGGGACAGGAAGAAGTTGAGCACCGGTCCCCTGGCGTCGGTCTGCGTGGCCGTAGCGGCCCGCACCGACGTCGCGGTGAGGTTGTCGGCCGAGAGGGCGCCGTCGGCCCCGAACGCCTCGAGGCGCTGGTCGTAGCCGTACGCGCAGGTGCGGGAGTTGACGATGGTGGCCAGGGCGCCGTCGGCGTTGCGCAGGAGCACCATGGCCTGGTCGAAGTCCCCGGCGGCCTTGATCTCCTCGTCGGCGTTGGTGCCGAAGGCGCTGACCTCGACGATGTCGCCGAGGAAGAAGCGGACCATGTCGAAGTCGTGGATGGTCATGTCCTTGAAGATGCCACCCGAGCCGGCGACGTAGCTGGCCGGGGGGCCCTGAGGGTCGCGGGAGGTGACGGTCAGCTGCTGCAGCGCGCCGATCTCCCCGGCCGCGACACGGGCATTGACCTCGGCGAACGACGGGTCGAAGCGACGGTTGAAGCCCAGCATGACGCGCGTGGCCTCGGCGCCGAGCTCCTCCTGGCACCTGAGGGCCTCGTCCATGCCCAGCGCCACGGGCTTCTCACACATGACGCGCTTGCCGGCCTTGACGGAGCCGAGGATCTGCTCGACGTGCAGGGCGGTGGGCGAACCGATGATCACGGCGTCGACGTCGTCTGCGCTGTAGACGTCCTCGACGCTGAGGGTGTACCGGGCCCCGTACGCTTCCGCGAGGCTCTTGGCGGGCGCCTCGAAGGCGTCGTAGACCAGCACCAGCTGTGCCTGCGGATGGGAAGCGATGGCTCGCGCGTGGACCTGGCCGATGCGTCCGGCCCCGATGATCGCGAAGCGGATCATATGTACTCCTTGGGTCAGGCCGGGCAACAGCGCACGGCAGAATCAATGTCAGCACATAAGGGAGTGAAGGTGCAACGCGGGGTCAGCTAACGCGCGCCCGCCGTCGTCCGCCCGAACCGGGGACCCCCCGGACTGTGGCTTGAGCCTGACACGGCTCTCAACGGGGGACGTTGAGCCTTACACGCATCTCAATGAAGTGCGTTGAGCCTGAGACTGCTTCCGCGCCAGTATGAACGTTCAATATCGGCGATTCCGGAGTTGAGAGCCGATTCCGGCTCAACACCTTTCACCGAGAGCCGTGTCAGGCTCAACGCCCCCGGACGACGCAACCCGGGGGCGGCTTCACGAACAGACTTTGGCAGGACATAATGGTTCCATCGAGTCGCGCACGGCGGCTCTGCCGCGAAGGAGCTGCACATGAAGATTGCTGGCGCACCCATCAGCTGGGGAGTATGCGAGGTACCGGGCTGGGGCTACCAGATGTCCCCTGAGCGGGTCCTCACGGAGATGAAGGAGATCGGCCTCACCGCCACCGAGTTCGGCCCCCAGGGCTGGCTGCCGGTCGACGCCGAGGAGCGGGCCGCCGTCGTCTCCGAGTTCGGCCTCAAGCCGGTCGGCGCCTTCTTCCTCGCCGTCATGCACGACCCCGACTTCGACCCCATCCCCATGGTGGAGGCCGAGCTGCGCGCTTTCGAAATCGCCGGCGGCGAGTTCCTCGTCCTGGCGGCGGACTCCGGCCAGGACGGCTACGACGCCCGCCCCGAGCTCGACGAGCAGGGCTGGCAGACGCTGTTCACCAACCTCAGCCGGATCAGCGAGGTCTGCAAGGCCAAGGGCGTCACCGCCGTCCTCCACCCCCACTGGGGCACCATGGTGCAGAACGTCGACGAGGTGGAGCGCGTGCTCGACAACTCCACCGTCGGCCTCTGCCTCGACACGGGCCACCTCGCCTGCGGCGGCGCCGACGTGGTCGCGCTCGTGGCCAAGTACGCGGACCGGGTGGGCATCGTGCACGCCAAGGACGTTCGCATGGACATGGCCGCCAAGCTGCTGCCCGGGGAGATCAACTGGTCCCAGGGCATCAAGGGCGGGATGTTCGTGCCGATCGGCGACGGCGACATCGACTTCGCGGCCATCGTGCGACTCCTGAACCAGGCGGGCTTCGACGGCTACTGGGTGCTGGAGCAGGACATCATGCTCGATGAGGAGCCCCCGGCCGTCGGCGGCCCGATCAACAACGCGGCGAGGTCGTTCGAGGCGCTGAAGGCCCTGGCCTGAGCCACTCCCCCACGACGACGGGGCGGTCACCCTCCAAGGTGACCGCCCCGTCGTCGCGTCCGGGCAGCAGCGCCGTCAGAGGCTCATGTCCACGATGCCGCGGCCGGACATGGTGCCGGCCCGCAGCTTGTCGTAGCCGAGGTTGACGTCGTCGAGGCTGAAGACCTGGTTGACCACGTCGTCCACCTCGATCAGGCCCCGCGCCGCCATGTCCACAACGGCTGGGAGGTCCACGCGGGTCCGGGCGCCGTAGGAGCCGATGATCGACTGGCTGCGGCGGACGGTGCGGTTGATCTGCACCTCCGCGGACTGCACGCCGGCGCCCAGCCCGATCGGCACCATGCGGCCGCCGTCGGCCAGGATGTCCAGGGCGGTGTTCCAGGTCTGGGGACGGCCCAGCGCCTCGAACGCCACGTCGACGCCGTAGCCGCCGGTCATCTCCATCACGGCCTCGCGGGCGTCGCTGTGCTTGAGGTTGACGGTGTGGGTGGCGCCCATGGCCTTCGCCGCCGCCAGCTTGTCGTCGTCGACGTCCAGCGCGATGACCTGGCGGGCGCCCATCACCTTGGCGAACTTGAGGATCATGCTGCCGACGCCGCCGGTGGCGACGACGGCGACCGTCTCCCCGAACCGGAGGTCGGCCCCGCGACGCACGGCGCCGTAGGCGGTCATGGCGGCGCACCCGAGGATCGCCGTGTTCTTCGGCGAGAGGTTGTCCGGGATGGGCGTGACCGACGTGGCCGGGACCACGCAGTACTCGGCCAGGCCGCCCATGGAGTACATCCAGATGGGGTTGCCGTCGCGGTCCGAGAGGCGGGTCTCGCCGTCGTACAGGACGCCCTTGAGCCGGTTGAGCTGGAAGAACGGGTAGCAGAGGTCGTCGCGGCCGGCGCGGCACGCCTTGCACTGGCCGCACGGCATCAGGAAGGCGCCGGCGACGTTCTGCCCGACGGCGAGTTCGCCGCTGAGCATGCCGGGGCCCAGCTCGACGATGGTGCCGGACACCTCGTGCCCCAGCACGCAGGGCGTGGGGAAGGCGATGGCGCCTCCGAGCACGTGGAGGTCCGAGTGGCAGAGGCCGCAGGCCGCCACCTTCAGCAGCACCTCGTTGGCGCGGGGGCGCGGCGTGGGGATGGTCTCGATCGACAGCGGCTCTCCGGGAGCCCGGAGGACTGCGGCGCGCATCGTTGCAGGAATGTCCATGGTACTCCTCAGTGAATATTTGTTTGGACAATGTCAAGTATGGACCATGGCATTGCCCGTGTCACTAGCGGGGTCGAACATTCCTGCCAAACAAATTTGTTCTTACATGAGCGTTTCTGTGGAATCGTTCACACCCAGCGCCGAGGCCACGAATGTCGACACGACGGAGATGATGAGCGACCCGAAGACGGCGTTCCAGAAGCCGTCGACGTGGAAGCCGAGGCCCAGCTCTCCGGCCAGGTAGGACGTCAGCATCAGCATGCCCGCGTTGATGACGAAGAGGAACAGGCCGAACGTCAGGATGATGAAGCACGCGCCCAGGACGAAGGCGAAGGGGCGGACGAAGGCGTTCACCAGCCCGAGGATCACGGCCACGCCGAGCAGGGTGAGGGCCTTGTCCACGTCGGAGTCTGCGGTGAGGGTGATGCCGGGGAGGATCCACACGGCGATGGCGGTCGCGACGGCGGTGGCGACGAGGCGGAGGAAGAGCTTCATGCGTCGAGCGTAGTGCTCCGCCCCTTTCCCGCGCCCTCGGTGAACCCCCGGGATCCACCCCGAGCCCGACCATCGCGACCCCCAGCGACCCTCCCGCTGGCTGAGGAGCGAGGAGCGCAGCGTCGAGCCTCGAAGCGTCCTCTATAACGGGCCGGTCAGCCTACTTTTCTGAGGCTTCGAGACCGCTTCGCGGCACCTCAGTGTCCGGGGCCGCGGCCGACGTGGAGCGGGACAAAGTGTTCTTTCCAGTCAGCCAGCGGGGGTGTGGTCGCAGGGAGCCGAGCATTCAGGAGAGGGGTGACCGACGGGGGCCGGTCGCGGTGGGTCGGGCGTTGGGCGAGGCACGCCGGCGTTTTTGGGCGTGCCGAGGGCGCCCATGGGCGAGGCCGGCCCCCGGCGGGCACCCCGCACCCAGCCACAGCGGCCCGGCCCCCACCACCTCCCGCCCAACCCAGCCACCGGGTCTGCTCAACCACCAGCGGCGGTCAGCGCCCGAAGGTGGTGACCGCCTCGACCGTCGGGACGTCGTGCCACTGGCCGTCGGCTGCCGACGCCACCACAGCCTCGTCGATCTCGGCCGCGGCCCAGCCGTCGCCTGCAGAGGGGGCCACCTGCTCCCCCGTCGTGACGGAGATGAGGAACTTCGCCGCCTCCACGGCCTTGAGGTCGTCGAAGCCCATGGACGTTCCGGCGCCCGGCTGGAAGCGGTCGAAGTCGGGCATGCCCGGCCCCGCCATCACGCGGGTGTAGCCCTGGATAGGGCCGTCGCCGCGGCCGATGCACACGTCGAGATGGTTGAGCGACTCGAAGTTCCACCGCACCGAACCCTCGGTGCCGTACACCTCGACGACGTACTCGGCACGCGGGCCCACGGAGACCCGGCTGGCCTCCAGCACGCCGACGACGCCGCCCTCGAAGCGGGTGAGCACCGCCACCCAGTCCTCGTTGCCCACCGGGCCCTTCTCCTCGCCGACGGTGTAGCCGCTGTGCCCCACGCCGCCGGAGCCGATCGGGATGGGCCGCTCCTTGATGAACGTGTCTGTCATGGCGGAGACGGACTCGATGCGGCCCACCAGGTACTGGGCCAGGTCCGCGCCGTGGGAGAGCAGGTCGCCGACGATGCCGGCGCCCGCGCGCTCGCGGTCGTAGCGCCAGGTCAGCGGGCCGTCGGGGCTGGAGGCGTAGTCCGCGATGAACCACACCCGGCAGTTGGTGATCCGGCCGAGCCTGCCGTCGCGGATCAGCTGGCGCGCGTACTGCATGGCGGGCACGTGGCGGTAGTTGAAGCCGACGGCGGTGGCCAGCCCCTCGGCCGCCGCCGCCTGGGCGATCTCCCGCGACTGCGTCGCGTTCACCCCCATCGGCTTCTCGATCCAGAACGGCTTGCCCGCCGCCGCGGCGGCCAGCGCGATCTCGTGGTGCAGGAAGTTGGGCGCGCAGATGGAGACAACCTCCACCTCGGGGTCGGCGAGAAGGTCGTGATAGTCGGCGTAGGCGCGGCGGAAGCCTGCCACGTCGACCGCCCACGTCCTGGTGCCTTCGACGGGGTCGCAGGCGGCGACGAGGTCGCACCCGATCCCGAGTTCGGGGTACCGCTCCGCGAGGGCCTTGTAGCTGCGGGTGTGCAGCCGGCCCATCCATCCGAGCGAGATGACGCCCACGCCGATGCGCTGATCCATGACGAGTTCCTTTTCTCTGGCGCCCCGCGCCACTGTGCCGCTCACCCTCACGATCGTCGTGGGTGAGCTCAGGTGATGGAGGAACACCCTCCCGGGCCGGACCGCGCTGTGATCGGGCAACGGCGCCCGATCCGGATCGGGCCCGGGAAGGTGCTCATGGCTGGAGTCCAGCCGGGGTGTTACTTGGTGGCGACGAAGTCCAGGCCGATCCTGCCGTGGCTGCCGGAGCCGGCCCACCGCGTCGTGATCACCTTGGAGCGCGTGTAGAAGTTCACGCCCTCCTGGCCGTGGATCCGGTGATCCCCGAGCAGCGAGTTCTTCCAGCCGCCGAAGGAGTAGTAGCCCACCGGCACCGGGATGGGCACGTTGATGCCCACCATGCCCGCGTTGACGTCCAGCTGGAACTGCCGCGCCACCTGGCCGTTCTCGGTGAAGATGGCCGAGCCGTTGCCGAAGGCGCCGGAGTTGACGATCTCGATGGCCTCCTCGTAGGACTCGGCCTTGACCACCACGAGGACGGGCCCGAAGACCTCCTCGCAGTACAGCTGGGTCTCCAGCGGCACGTTGTCGACGATGGTGGGGCCAACCCAGTTGCCGGCCTCGGTGCCCTCGACGGAGGAGGAGAAGCCGCGACCGTCCAGCACCACGTTGGCGCCCTTGGCCTCGGCGTCGTTGATCCAGGACAGGATCCGCTCGCGGGACTTCGAGGAGATGACCGGCCCCAGTTCGTTCTGCGGGTCGGAGCCCGGACCCACCTTGAGCAGCTCGGCGCGCGCCTTGACCTTCTCGATCAGCGGATCGTGCGCCTCGCCCACCGCGACGACGACCGGCAGCGCCATGCAGCGCTGGCCCGCGGCGCCGAACGCGCCGGAGACGATGTGCTGGGCCGCGAAGTCCAGGTTGGCGTCGGGCATCACGATGGCGTGGTTGTTCGCGCCGCCGAGGGCCTGGAACCGCTTGCCTGAGGCCGCGCAGCCGGCCGCGACAATCTTGGCCACGGGCGTGGAGCCGACGAAGGAGACCGCGTCGATGCCGGCGTGGCCGAGCATGTGGGAGACCACCTGCTTGTCGCCGCAGACCACCTGGAACAGGCCGTCGGGCAGGCCCGCCTCCTGGTACAGCTTGGCCACCATCAGGGAGACCGACGGCACCGGCGTGGCGGGCTTGAGGATGACGGCGTTGCCGGTGGCCAGGGCCATCGGGTGCATCCACATCGGCACCATCATCGGGAAGTTGAAGGGCACGATGGCCCCGACGACGCCGACAGGCTGGCGGATGGTGTGCACGTCGACGCCGGTTGCGGCCTCGATGGTGTGCTCGCCCTTCAGCGCGTTCTGGATGCCGCAGGCGAACTCCACGATCTCCAGGCCGCGCGCGATCTCGCCGAGCGCGTCGCCGCGGGTCTTGCCGCCCTCGCGCACGATGGTGTCGGCCAGCTCGTCCTGGCGCTCGATGAGCAGCTGGCGGAAGTTGAACATGACGCGGGTGCGCTTGGCCAGCGATGCCCTCCCCCAGGCCTTCTGGGCGGTGCGGGCGGAGGCGATGGCGCGGTCGATGAGCTCGATGCTGGCCTCGGCGACGCCGCCGATGACCTCGCCGGTGGCGGGGTTGTCGATCGGGAGGACCTCGGCCCCCTCCTCGACGTACTCGGCGCCGTCGATCCAATGGGGCATGGTGATGGACATATCTGTCATTCCTTTAGTGTGCGGGCTCAGAAGAAGCGGCGCTGGGCCTTGACGGCCTCCGCGTACTCCTCGTAGGCCTTCTGGGTGGATTCGAGCGTGGAGGCGGCCGTCACCGGGACGTCCCACCAGCCGGTGGCGGGCGGGTTGGGCCCGTACAGGTCGGTCTCGATGTGGATCATGGTGGCCGTGTCGGAGGCGACGGCGGTGGCGTAGGCCTCGCGGAAGTCGGCGATGGTCGAGACCTCGATGACGTCGATGCCCCAGGACCTGGCGTTGGCGGCGATGTCGACGGGGATGAGCTCGTCGCTGCGGCCGCCGTCGGCCGAGCGCATGCGGTACTTGGTGCCGAACCGCTGCGAGCCGCGGGACTCCGACAGCCCGCCGATGGAGGCGTAGCCGTAGTTCTGCAGCAGCACGAAGATCACCTTGGCCCGCTCCTGGACGATGGTGGCGATCTCCATCGGCAGCATCTGGTAGGTGCCGTCGCCTACGATGGCCACCACCTCGGAGTCCGGGGAGGCCATCTTGCAGCCGAGCGCGGCGGGGATCTCGTAGCCCATCGTCGAGAAGGCGTACTCCACGTGGTACTGCCCCGGGGTGCGGGCGCGCCAGAGAGCCTGCAGGTCGCCGGGCATGGAGCCGGCGGCGTTGATGACGATGTCGTCGTCGCCCATCATCTCGTTGAGGGCGCCGAACACCTCGGTCTGGGCCGGCAGCGGGCCGTGGCCCAGGTGGTAGCAGGTGTCGGTGGCCTCGGCCCAGGCCGCGCGCTCCTGCGCGATGCGCTCGGTGTAGGCGGCGTCGACCCGGTGGCCCTCGAGCGCCTCGGTGAGCGCAGTGAGCGCCTCGCGGGCGTCGGCCACGAGCATCTGGGCGCCCTGCTTGGCGGCGTCGAAGGAGCCCACGTTGATGTTGAGGAACTTCACGTCCGGGTTCTTGAACTGGGTCTGGGATCCGGTGGTGAAGTCCGAGTAGCGGGTGCCGATCCCGATGATGAGGTCCGCCTCGACGGCCAGAGCGTTGGCCGAGCCCGCCCCAGTGGAGCCCACGCCGCCGACGGCGCACTCGTGGTCCCAGTTGATGCCGCCCTTGCCGGCCTGCGTGTCCGCCACGGGGATGCCGGTGGCGGTCGCGAAGGCGCGGAGCTCCTCGGTGGCACCGGAGTAGATGGTGCCGCCACCAGAGATGATGAGGGGGCGCTTGGCGGCGCGGACGGCCTCGACGGCGCGCGCCAGGGCGGCACGGTCCGGCACTCGCCGGTCCACGTGCCAGACCTTCTTGGCGAAGAACTCCTCGGGCCAGTCGTAGACCTCGGCCTGCACGTCCTCAGGCATGCACACGACGGCGGCGCCCGTGTCTGCCGGGTCCGTCAGCACGCGCATGGCGCGGGGCAGGGAGACCATCAGCTGCTCGGGGCGGTTGACGCGGTCCCAGAACTTCGACACCGGCCGGAACACGTCGTTGGCGCTCACGTCGGGGTTGGTGGGGTCCTCGACCTGCTGCAGCACCGGATCCGGCATCCGGTTGGCGAAGATGTCGGAGGGGAACAGGATGACCGGCACGCGGTTGGTGGTGGCCAGGGCGGCGCCGGTGACCATGTTGAGGGCGCCGGGGCCGATCGAAGAGGTGACGGCCAGCGTCTGCAGGCGGTCGCGCTGCTTGGCGAAGGCGGCGGCCACGTGGACCATGCCCTGCTCGTTGCGGCCCATCCAGTAGTCGAAGGGCTCGTCGAAGGCCGGGTCGACCTCGTGCTGCAGCAACGCCTGCCCGATGCCGGCGACGTTGCCGTGCCCGAAGATGCCGAACATGCCGGGGATGAAGCGCTGCTCCACGCCGTCGCGCTCGGTGTACTGGTGCGCCAGGTACCGGACGATTGCCTGCGCGACCGAAAGGCGGATGGTGGTCATGTGAGGGGAACTCGCTTTCTCAGGCGTCGAGCCGGTTGGGTGCGTAAGGAAGGCGGGGATCGACGTCTGTGTCGTCCCAGGTCTGGCGGAGCCAGCCGTAGCAGGGGTCGTCCACGGACAGCCACTCGGATCCGCCGGGGCCGGCCATGACGTTGAGGTAGTACAGGTCGTAGCCGGGCGCCGCGACGCAGGGCCCGTGCCAGCCGTGCGGGACCAGGGCGGTGTCGCCGGTGCCGACGCGCAGGGCGACGTCGATGGGGCGCTCGGGCGTGCCGTACGTGGAGTGGAAGGCCATGCCCGGGCCGTGCTCGTCGGCCTTGATCTCGAAGTAGTAGATCTCCTCGAGCTCGCGCTCGTTCTCCGTGGTCTCGTCGTGCTTGTGCGGCGGGTAGCTGGACCAGTTGCCGCCGGGGGTGATCACCTCGCAGACGAGCAGGCGGTCGGTGTGGAGCGTGTTGTTGAGCGCGTAGTTGGTCACCTGCCGCGACATGACGCCGGCGCCGCGGAGCCCGACGACCACCTCGTCGGCCGGGCAGTAGCGGGGCTCGAGGGTCTCGCCTGCCACCGCGCTGGGCAGCGCGTAGCGGCCGCCGTCGACGGAGGTGATGGTGGCCTCCGCCCCGCGGGGGAGGTAGAGATAGTCGGTGACCTCGCCGAAGATCGTGGAGCGGCCCTTGAGCTCGAACGTGGCACCGCCCACGGCCACCGTGGCGGCGCCCTCCAGCGGCAGCACCAGGCACTCGGACTCACCGGTGGCCAGGGCGTAGGACTCCCCCGCCCCCAGGACCGCGATCTTCAGGCCGGAGTAGGTCCAGTTGGCCGACTCGGGGCTCACGTCGACGGCGAGCGGGGCGCGGCCGCTGGTGCCGGCGGGCAGGACATGGGTGTGCATCAGTTCTCCTTGACGCGGTGGCGGGTCTTGGTGGCGACGGGGTTGCGGCGCACGGCCGCGAGGAGTTCGGGCTCGCTGGGCATCGCCGTCGAGCATTCGAGGCGGGTGGCGACGAGGGCGCCGGCGGCGGAGGCGGCCACGAGGGTGTCCACCAGCGGCCACTCCTTGATGAGGCCGAAGCACAGCGCGCCGCCGAACGCGTCCCCAGCGCCGAGGCCGTTGACCACCTCGACGGGGGTGCCGTCCACCTCGATGACGCGGTCCGCGTCCATGGCGAGCACGCCGTCCTCGCCGCGCTTGACCACCGCGACGTCCACGCCGCCCTCCAGCAGCGCCTCGGCGGCGCGCTCCGGGTCCGACTCCCCGACGGCGACCTGGCACTCGGCCGCGTTGCCCACGACGATGTCGACGTAGGGCAGCACCTCGGCGATGGCCTCGCGGGCGGCCTCTGGGGAGGACCAGAACTGCTCGCGGTAGTCGAGGTCGAGGATGGTGAACGGGCGCCTCCCCCGCGCCTTGAGCGCGGCCAGGTGCGTGGCCCGGCTGGGCTCGCGGCTCAGCCCCGTCGTCGTGACCCAGAAGACCCGGGCCTGCACGATCGCGTCGATGGGCAGGTCCTCGGTGCGCAGCCGCAGGTCCGGAGCCGTGGGCCGGCGGTAGAAGTAGAGGGGGAAGTTGTCCGGCGGGAAGATCTCGCAGAAGGTGACCGGGGTGTTGAGGTCGCCGTCGACCTTGACGTAGTCGTCGAACACGCCCAGGCGCCCCATCTCGGCCCGGCAGAACCGGCCGAAGGGGTCGTCGCCCACGGCCGTGACCACGGCGGCGGACCGACGGAGGCGAGCGGCGGCCACGGCCACGTTGGTGGCGCTGCCGCCCAGGAACTTGCCGAAGGACGTGACGTCCTCCAGGCCGACCCCATGCTGGTGGGGGTAGATGTCCACGCCGATGCGACCCATGGTCAGCACATCGACGGTGCGCGTGCCGAAAAGTCCCATGCGTGTTCCCGCTTCTTCGAGGTGGTCCCCTCCATCGTAATCGGGTCGCGGCATTTGTCAAGACAAACCGTGAAAGCCGTGATCATGGTCGCGCCGGGGCAAGAGGGGTGGGGCTAAAGGTGGGCGGACGGCACGGGCTTGAACGATCAAATCGTCGATCTGGCCGCCAGGCACCTTGCCTCGCTGCCGGCGCTACCGCGCTACGGTCCGAAAACTCCTGACAAAGGCCTAGCCGCGGGCTCACATTGCCCATACAATGCACACACAACGACGTGAGAAGACGACATGCCACACAGCTCCCCTTATATCGCGCAGATCGCGATCGACCGCACCAGCTCCACACCGCTGCACGCCCAGATCGCCGAGCCGCTCGCCAAGCTCATCGAGGACGGGGCCATCGAGCCCGGGACCCGCCTCGAGGACGAGGTCTCGATGGCGGAGAGGCTGAAGGTGTCGCGGCCGACCGCCCGGCGCGCCATGGAGACCCTCACCAACCGGGGGCTCATCGTCCGACGGCGGGGCGCCGGCACGCAGGTGACGCCCACGCGCGTGCACCGGCCCATGGCGCTCAGCTCCCTCAACGACGACCTCGAGAAGTCGGGGGTGGACCCCCGCACCACGGTGCTCGAGTGGGAGGTCGAGGATGCGGCGCCCGGTGTCGCGGCGGCGCTGAACATCCCCGTGGGGTCGCAGGTGGTCCGGATGCGTCGCCTGAGGATGCTCCGCGACGAGCCGCTCGCGATCATGAGCAACTGGCTGCCGGCAGGGATCGCCCCCACCAGGGACGAGCTCGAGTCGGGCGGCCTCTACGGGCGGCTGAGGGAGCGCGGCATCAAGGTGGCGGTCGGGTTCCAGCAGATCAGCGCCCGCCTGGCCACCGCCGACGAGGGGCGCCTGCTCAACGAGCCCACCGGCGCCGCCCTGCTGACCATGCAGCGCACCGCCTACGACGACCAGCACCGCGCCGTCGAGTTCGGGATGCACGTCTACCGGGCGTCGATGTACTCCTACGACCAGACGGTCCTCGCCTGACCTTCCCTCCAACTTGCCGGAAGATTTGTTCTGACATATTCTTGACAGGACAAACTAAATGGGTGTCCAATTGGTGTCAGGCCTCATCGTCGAGACCGCACCACCGTTCAAGAAGGAAATGGCAATGACCATCGAGTACACCGACGGACCGCTCCTGACCGCGGCCCGGACCACTCCTACCGCCCTGTGGAACGACTCGGCAGACCTGGATGAGCTGCGCCAGTCGATCTCGTACGGCGGCGTGGGCGCCACCTGCAACCCCGTCATCGGGTACACCACCATCAAGCAGCACAAGGACATCTGGGGCCCCCGGATCCAGGCCATCGCCGCCGCCAACCCCACCTGGGGCGAGTCGGAGATCGGCTGGCAGGCCATCAAGGACATGTCGGTGGAGGCCGCCGAGCTGCTGCTGCCGATCTTCGAGGAGACCAAGGGCCGCAACGGGCGCCTGTCGGTCCAGACGGACCCGCGTCACCACCGCGATGCCAAGGCCCTGGCCGATCAGGCCGAGGAGTTCCACAACCTCGCCCCGAACATCATCGTGAAGATCCCCGCCACCAAGGTGGGCCTCGAGGCCATCGAGGAGGCCACCTACCGCGGCGTCGTCATGAACGTGACCGTGTCGTTCACCGTCGCCCAGGTGGTCCGCTCCGGCGAGGCCATCGAGCGCGGCCTCCAGCGCCGCGTGGCGGAGGGCAAGTCCATCGAGGACATGTGGCCCGTGGTCACCCTCATGGTGGGCCGCCTCGACGACTGGATGAAGTCCGAGGCCGAGCGCACCCAGCTGTTCATCGATCCCGGCCACATGGAGTGGGCGGGTGTCGCGGCCATCAAGAAGGCCTACCAGATCTTCCAGGAGCGCGGCTTCCGTTCCCGCGTGCTGTCGGCCGCGTTCCGCAACGTGCTGCAGTACAGCGAGCTCGTCGGCGGCGACCTCGTCGTCTCCCCGCCGTTCAAGTGGGCCAAGCGCATCAACAACTCGGACTACGTGGCCGAGAGCCGCATCGACGTGCCCGTGGACCCGAAGATCATCGCGTCGCTGCAGCGCATCGAGGACTTCAACCGCGCCTACGAGGAGGACGGACTGAGCATCGAGGAGTTCGAGAACTTCGGGCCCACCCGCAAGACGCTGCGTCAGTTCCTCGGCGCCGACTGCGACCTCGACGCCCTGGTCCGCGACTTCCTCATCGCCCCCGCCTGATCCATTCCCTCGATCCGGGCCAGACCCCGCGATCCCAGCCCCGCAGGCCCCGGTCCGCTCCTGACGGACCGGGGCCTGCGTGTGCCTGGGTGCGCCTCCGTGCCCCGGGTGCCCCGGGCCGGGTGGGGTTTGAGCCAATGGATGGGTTCGCGAGGAGGGCCGCGCTCACACTGAGCGCGGCCCGTCCCGCGAACCCATCCATTGGCTCAAACCCGTCAGGCGGCCAGCCGGCCCCCAACAGCCGACCACCCGGATCGGTGTGGCGGCACGCGAGTCAGCTGGCGCGGGGGTCGTCGGCGGGGAGCTGCTTCTGCAGCGACGACAGCCTCGCGTTGATCTGCTCCAGCAGCTCGGCCGTCTCCGCGTTCAACGACTTCATCGCCTTCCGCCTGCTGCCGCCGGAGTTCGCCCCCCACACCAGCTCGCCGCGGACGCGCAGCGCCTGGGCGTGCCGGTGCCACCCGGCGGGCTCCGTCGCCTCCGGGAATGCCAACTCGACGGCGTCCGCAGCGGTGTCGATGGCCGCCATCTTCGCGTCGAAGCGGATCTTGGGGTTGTTGGCATCCGTGGCGGACTTCAGCTTCCCCACCAGGTCATCCAGGCTCCTGGCGATCTGCGGATTCTCCCGCAGCGCGGAGACCAGCGTGACGGTCGTCGCGATCGCCGCGCCGGTGGTCTTGATGATCATGCCGAACTTGCTCATGCGGCCAGTCTAGGTTCGAGGCCCGAACCGGACGCCCGATCGCCGCGAGCGCCTACGCTGGCCGACATGCGACGACGCCTCCTCACCCTGGTCCTCCTCCTCGGTTCGTCGGCCCTCGGGGCCTGCGCCGCGACGCCCGAGCCCGCCGTCGAGACCACCCCCACCGTCGGCGTCCAGCTGTTCCAGTGGCCGTGGCGGTCCGTGGCCCAGGAGTGCACCGAGGTACTCGGCCCGCACCAGTTCGGCTTCGTTCTGCTCTCCCCCGCGCAGGAGCACATCGAGGGAGAGGCCTGGTGGACCTCCTACCAGCCGGTGAGCTACCAGCTCGAGTCCAAGCTGGGCACCCGCGAGGAGTTCGCGCAGATGGTCACCGCCTGCAACGAGGCGGGGGTGGACGTCATCGCGGACGCGGTCATCAACCACATGGCCGGCATCGACGGCGGCACGGGTGTCGCGGGGACGGACTTCACGCACTACGACTATCCCGGCCTCTACGCGGAGGAGGACTTCCACGACTGCCCCATGACCGCCTCGGGGGACATCGAGAACTACTCGGACCAGCAGCAGGTCCAGGAGTGCGAGCTGGTCAACCTCGCCGACCTGGACACCGGCAGCGAGAAGGTCCGCGACACCATCGCGGCCTACCTCAACGACCTCACCGCCCTGGGCGTGTCCGGGTTCAGGATCGACGCGGCCAAGCACATGTCCGCCACCGATGTGGAGGCCATCGTCGGCAGGCTCGACGGCGAGCCGCTCATCATCTCGGAGGTCATCCGCGGCGGGGGCGAGCCCATCCAGCCCGAGGACTACCTCGACGCGGGGGCCGTGTTCGCCTTCCAGGTGGCCAAGGACATCTCGGGCGTGGTCCCGGGCGGCGCCGTCGCCCGCGCGTTGGAGCTGCGCGACGGGGAGGTCCCGTCCGAGCAGGCGTTCACCTTCATCACCAATCACGACACCGAGCGCAACGGGCAGACCCTCACTTCCAAGGACGGGGACCAGTTCCGCGTGGCCACGGCGTTGTTGTTGGGCATCGACTACGGCACCCCCGTCGTGTACTCGGGCTACGGGTTCTCGGACCGCGACGCCGGCGCGCCCCAGACCGACGGCCGGGTCGACGACGTGGCGTGCGCCGAGCCGTCGGAGGAGCCGGCCGACGGGGCGTGGCTGTGCCAGCATCGCGAGGTCGCGGGGTTGGCGGAGTGGGTCGCGGTGGTGGGGGACGCGCCGGTGGAGAACCTGTGGAAGGAGGGTTACGCCGTGGCGTTCGACCGCGGGGACCGCGGGCTCATCGCCGTCAACGACACGAGCACCCCGGTCACCGCCACCCTCACCACCAACCTGCCCGACGGCGCCTACTGCGACGCGGCATCCTCACCCGCAGCCCCGGGGACCGAGGATCGCTGCGAGGAGGGCACCTTCGTCGTGGCGGACGGAAAGGTGACCGTCGCGATGCCCGCGATGGGCGCGGTGGCGCTGCACGTCAACCTCCGCGCTGCCGGTTGATCCCTCCCCGTCAACCTCCGCGCCGCCGGATCTGATCCCTCACCGCCCACCTCCGCGCCGCCCGACTGCTCCCTCACCGTTGTCAAGAGCCACTGGTTTCTGCCCGGAGGCGGACTTGAAACCTGCCCTGTCACGGTCACGAGAAGTGCCCGGTGGTGGCCATGGGATCTGCGTGTCGCCGACACACCGTCTGCGGGTGTCGGAGTGCGACGACACCCGCCCCCACCGCTGGCTGAGGTGCCGCGAAGCGGCCTCGAAGCCTAAGAAACGTGAGCTGACAAGGAACGTTTCTTAGGCTTCGAGGCTCGTCGCTGCGCTCCTCGCACCTCAGCCAGCGGGAGGGCGGTCGCCTCGTACTCGCACCTCAGTGTCAGGGGCCGCAGGCGGCCCTTGTGGCGTACGAAGGCGCGTTCCTCCAAGTCAGCCAGCGGAGCGGGGGTCACGGCAACGAAGGGCCGATGGGGTCGTGAGGTGTGTACGAGGGTGGGGGACGGCAGGGCGGCTGCGCGCAGGGATGCCCAACCCGACGGTCGCCAGGCTGGCGTCCCGCCTGAGCAGACCCGAGCCAGGGCCGCCCTGCCGGCACCCGCCCGGACCCGACCACGCCACGGACAGACAAGTGCGGGGAGACGTGAGATGAGGCCCGAGCGGCCTCAACTACCCAGCCACCGACCAAGCCGGGTCAAAGAGCAGGGTGCGGTCAAGGGCCGCACGGGCCTCGTGTCAAGGCTCTCCGCACCGTGCGCCAGAGGCTTCGACACGGGCTGCGCCGCTGCGCGGCTTGGCCCGGCTCACCCAGCGGGAATGCCTCGTGTCAGGGCTCTCCGCACCGTGCGCCCGAGGCTTCGACACGGGCTGCGCCGCTGCGCGGCTTGGCCCGGCTCACTCAGCGGGACAACTCCCTCATGTCAGGGCTACCGGCACCGGGCGCAGATCCAGGCAAGTTTTGGAAGGTGCCCAAAGGCGGTCAGGCGTTCAGCGGCGGGGTGCTGTCTCGGAGGTGGACCCTGAGTGGAAGGGGCGAGGGGGTCCAGTCGGCGTCGATGGCCGCCCGGACCGCCTGGTATCCCACCTCCTCGAGCGGGATGTGGACCGAGGTGAGCTGCGGGGTGACGTCGCTGGAGGAGGGGATGTCGTCGAAGCCCGCGACCGCCACGTCCGCACCCAGCTGACGCCCCTCCTCACGCAGCTCGTGCACCGCACCCAGCGCGACAGCGTCACTCAGCGCAAACACCAGCGTCCCCGGTTCGATGCCCGCCGCCAACGCCTCGCGCATCGCCTCGGCGCCGCCCTCGCGGGTGAACGGCGCCCGGTGGACGCGCTCGATCCGCCCTCCACCGGCGGTGAAGCCGTCGGTGAAGCCGGCCTGGCGCTGGTCCGTGGTGATCATCCCGCGCGGCGCGGCCAGCACGACGGCGCGCCGATATCCGCGGGCCGCCAGCGCCACGCCGAGCTGCCTCGCGCCGCCCCAGTTGTCGATCACAACCGATCGGAGCTCCGCCGCCCCGGGGCCGAGCGCGATCACGCGGCCGCCCATGCCGTGGATGGCGTCCACCTCCATCTGAACCGGCTCGAAGGGGACCGCAGTCCGTGACGCCGCCAGGATGACGCCCCGCGGCCTCTGGCCTCTGAGCACGCGCAGCAGCGCGGCCTCCTTCTGGGGGTCGCGGCCCGTCGTCGCGATGGTGACGAGGAATCCTGCCTCGTCCGCCGCGCGCGCCACCCCCGCCGCGACCTGGGCGAAGTACGGGTCGGCGATGTCTGCCACAAGCAGGGCGATCAGGGCCGAGGCCCCGCTCGCCACGGCCTGGGCGGACACGTTGACGGTGTATCCGAGCTTGTCTGCGGCGGCGCGGACCCGCTCCCGGTAGGGCTCAGCGACCTTGCGGGTGGACCCGTTCAGCACGCGCGACGCCGTGGCCAGCGACACTCCCGCCTCCTGGGCGACGTCGACGAGGGTGGCTGTGCCGTAGCGGCGCTGCTGTGGGCTCACCTGCATGAGTCTAGGGCTGTAGGTGGGGCGCGACCCAGCGGTCGAACGCGTCGACGGTCTCCCTGGCCACCACCTCGAAGTCCGTTGCCCAGATGGCCGCGTTGAAGATCTCCACCTCGACGTCGCCGTCGTAGCCGGTTGCCTCGACGGCCCTAGTCAGCGTCTCGAAGTCGATCACGCCGTCGCCGGGCTGATGCCGCGACAACAGCACGTCCGCCTCCAGCGGCGCCCGCCAGTCGCACACCTGGTAGGCGGCGATCCGGCCCTCACGGCCAGCCCGCTCGATCTGGGGCAGGACCTCCGGGTCCCACCAGATGTGGAACGTGTCCACCGTCACCCCGGCAGCCCGCGGGTCCAACCCCGACACCAGATCCAGCGCCTGCCCCAGGGTTGAGACGACGGCGCGGTCCGCCGCGTACATCGGGTGCAACGGCTCGACGGCCAGCGTCACGCCTGCCGCCGCCGCCTCCGGCGCCAACTCCTCAAGCGCCTCGCGCACCCTCCCCCTGGCCCCGATCAGGTCCTTCGACCCCTCCGGCAACCCGCCGGCGACCAGCACCAGCACCGGCCGCGACCCCTCCGCCCCGGCCGCGGCCAGCGCGGCCGTCTCCTCGATGGCGCGACGGTTGTCGTCCAGGGACGCGCGCCTCTCCGGCCCTGCCATGGAGGTGAAGAACCCCGCCCGGCAGTAGGAGGACATGCGCAGGCCGGAGTCGGCGAGCATCGACGCCGCGACGGCCAGGCCCACGTCGGCGACCGGCTCCCGCCACAGCCCGATGGACCGCATGCCCGAGGCGGCGGTGACGGTGAGCGCGTCGCTCAGGGTGGCGTGCTTGATGGTGGCCTGGTTGATCGACAGGCGGGGGTGCGCGGCGGTCACGGCTCAGCCCAGCGGCGAATCGTCGAGGACCACCTTGCAGCCCTCGCGGCTGGAGCGCAGCGCCGCCTCCGCGAGCTGCACGCCGCGGGCGCCGGCCAGCAGGTCGAACGGGTAGCGGGTGCCCTCGACGTAGCTGGTGAGGAACTCCTCCCACTGCTGCCGGAACCCGTTGGCGAAGACCTGGTTGGTGGGCACCTCTGCCCAGTCCGCCGCGTAGTCGTGCTCGTCGGCCAGGTCCGGGTTCCACACGGGCTTCGGCGTGGCGTTGCGGTGCTGGATCTTGGCGCCGAAGAGGCCGACGACGGCGGAGCCGTGGGTGCCGTCGACGTGGAACTCCACCAGCTCGTCGCGGTTGACCCGGACGGTCCAGCTGGAGTTGATCTGCGCGACCACGCCGCCCTCGAGCTCGAACACGCCGTAGGCCGCGTCCTCGGCGGTGGCCGTGTAGTGCTCGTCGTTCTCGTCCCAGCGGTCCGGGATGTGGATCGACGCCTGCGTGTAGACGCTCTTCACCCCGCCGAAGAGGTTCTCCAGCACGTAGTTCCAGTGCGGGAACATGTCGACGATGATGCCGCCGCCGTCCTCGGCCCGGTAGTTCCAGCTGGGGCGCTGCGCGGGCTGCCAGTCGCCCTCGAACACCCAATACCCGAACTCGCCGCGCACGGACAGGATGCGGCCGAAGAAGCCGGAGTCGATGAGGAGCTTGAGCTTCTGCAGGCCGGGCAGGTACAGCTTGTCGTGCACCACCCCGGTCTTCACGCCCGCGGCCTCGGCCAGCCTGGCCAGCTCGAAGGCCTCCTCGGCGGTCTCGGCCGTGGGCTTCTCGGTGTAGATGGTCTTGCCGGCGGCGATGGCCTTCCGCAGGGCGGTGGCGCGGGCCTTGGTGACGAGGAAGTCCGAGTAGATCTCCCACCGCGGATCCGCGAGCGCGGCGTCCAGGTCGGTGGTGTAGTCCTCGATGCCGTGCCTGGCGGCCAGCTCGGCGAGCTTCGACTCGCTGCGGCCGACGAGCAGGGGGCGGACGGTGACGCGGGAGCCGTCCGGCAGCTCGATGCCGCCCTGATCCCGGATGGCGAGGATCGACCGCACGAGGTGCTGCCGGTAGCCCATGCGGCCGGACACCCCGTTCATGATGATGCCGATCTCGCGAACGGAGGAGGATCCCTGCACCGTTTGGGCAGGCAGAGGCTCAAAAGTCGTCGTCACTCTCGGTTCCTATCTCTTGCGTTTGGACGTCGTTGGGTAAACGCTTTCCTCCATCCTGACACGCCACCCGCCCCTCCCGCAAGAGGCCCGCCGCAAATTCCCCACGGGAACTGGGAAAACGCTTGCCAAGCGTCGTGGATCAGTGAACAATGGCGGTCATGAATCGTGTCGCCGTGGTCACGGGAGGCAGCAGGGGCATCGGCCTCGGTATCTCGCAGGCCCTCATCAGTCAGGACTTCCGCGTGGCGGTGGTCGCCACCCGCCCCGAGCCCGAGGGGCTGATCGACCAGCTCGGAGGGCCGGACCGCGCGGCCTACTTCCAGGGTCGCGTCGACGACGTCGCCACCCACGCAGGCCTGGTGGCCGAGATCGTCGCCCGCTTCGGCCGCATCGACGTGCTCGTCAACAACGCCGGCGTAGCCCCGGAGGAGCGCCGCGACCTGCTGGACGCCACGCCCGAGAGCTACGACCGGGTGATGGGGATCAACCTGCGCGGGCCCTACTTCCTCACCCAGGCCGTCGCCCGGCAGATGCTGCAGCAGGAGGCCCCCGACTCGGCGGTCCGAGGCGTCGTCGTCAACGTGTCGTCGATCTCCGCCACAACCGTGTCGGTCAACCGCGGCGAGTACTGCCTGTCCAAGGCGGGCGTCTCGATGGCCACCCGGCTGTGGGCGGCCAGGCTCGCGCCCGAAGGCATCCTCGCCTACGAGGTCCGGCCGGGCGTGATCGCCACGGACATGACCGCCGGCGTCAAGGAGCGCTACGACGCCCTCTTCGCCCAGGGGATCTCCCCTATGCCCCGCTGGGGGCAGCCCTCCGACGTGGGTGGCGCCGTCGCCGCCCTCGCCTCCGGCGCCATGCCCTACAGCACCGGAGACGTCATCCACGTCGACGGCGGCATGCACCTCCCCCGACTCTGAAGGACCTGCCGTGACCGCTCCCCACCTGACACACCTCAGCCTCGGCGACGAGCTCGTGCCCGTCATCACCACCACCAGCCTGGTGATCGGCACCGGCTCGGCCGGGTACTGCGCCGCCGAGCGGCTGGCCGGCTTCGGCGCCCCGGACGTGGTGATGGTGGCCGACAAGATCCGCGCGGGGGCCTCGCGCAACGCCGGCTCCGACAAGCAGACCTACTACAAACTGACCCTCTCCGGCGGGGAGCCCGACTCGGTGCGCTCCATGGCGGAGACGCTGTTCAGCGGCGGGTCCATGGACGGCGACAACGCGCTGGCCGAGGCGGCGCTCAGCGCGCGCTGCTTCTTCCACCTCATCGAGGCAGGGGTCCCCTTCCCGGCCAACCACTCCGGCGAGTTCGTGGGGTACAAGACGGACCACGACCCGCGTCAGCGCGCCACGTCCGTGGGGCCGTTCACCAGCAAGTCCATGGTTGAATCCCTCGAGGCGCGCATCCGCACGCTCGGCATCCCGGTGATCGGCAACTGCCGGCTCGTCGACCTGCTGGCCGAGGACGGCGAGATCCGCGGGGCCCTGTTCCTGCGCACCGACGTCGGGGCCAGCCGCAACGCCGCCCTGGAGGAGGAGACGGTCGAGACCAACCGGGGCGAGGTGCCCGCGCCGGAGCCCGGTGGCACCCTGGCCCAGCAGCTCGCGAGGGAGACCTCGCGGTTCCTCGTGGTCCGCGCCACCAACGTCATCCAGGCCACCGGCGGCCCGGCGGGCATGTACGCCGACTCGGTCTTCCCCCACGGCCAGTGGGGCGGCGCGGGGGCGGCGCTGCGCAACGGCGCCCGCGGCCACAACCTCACCGAGTGGCAGTTCGGCCTGGCCTCGATCAAGCCGCGCTGGAACGTGTCCGGCACCTACATGCAAGTGGTGCCCAGGTTCGTGTCCACGGACGCCGACGGCGGCGACGAGCGCGAGTTCCTCTCCGACGTGATCGCCGACCCCAACCTGCTGGCCAGCCTCGTGTTCCTCAAGGGCTATCAGTGGCCGTTCGACATCCGCAAGGCCCGCGACGGCTCCAGCCTCATCGACCTCCTGGTCTACCGCGAGACCGCCATGCGCGGACGACGCGTCTTCCTGGACTTCCGCAGCAACCCGGTGGGCACGCTCGACCCGGCGCGGCTCGACGAGCAGGCACGCGTCTACCTGGAGCGGGCCGGCGTCGCCGACCTCCCGGGCACGACCCCGATCCAGCGGCTCCGGTACATGAACGAGCCGTCCTACCAGTTCTACCTGGGCCGGAACCCGGGCGTCGACCTGGAGACCGACATGCTGGAGATCGCGGTGTGCGCGCAGCACAACAACGGCGGCATCGCCGTCGACGACTGGTGGCACTCCTCCGCCATCGACGGGCTGTTCCCCGTCGGCGAGGCCGCGGGCGCCCACGGCGTCTACCGGCCTGGCGGGGCGGCGCTCAACTCCGGCCAGGTGGGCGCCACGCGCGCGGCCCAGTACATCGCGGCGCACCGGGCCCAGCCCCCGGATGGCGCCGTCGGCGGTTTCGACGAGGTGGCCGGCACGGCCCTGGGGCGGGCGTCGCGGCTGCTGGCCGACGCCGTCGACCGCTTCCGCGCAGGCGCCGAGGACAACACGGGCAGCCTGATCACCGAGGTCACCGAGCTGATGAGCCGCAACGCCGGCCTGGTGCGCTCCCGGGCGTCCGTGCTGGAGGCGCTGGAGCGGGTCACCGGGTGGCTCGCGAGGTACGAGGAGCTCATGGTGGTCGACGAGTCGTCGAGGCGCAGCGTCAACCGCCTGTTCCTCATCCACGACATCCTCACCAGCCAGTACGTGTACCTGCACGCCATGCGGGACTACCTGGACCACGGCGGGAACTCCCGCGGCTCGGTGCTCTACACCGACCCGGCCGGCGACCTCCCCTGGCCCGACCAGGACCTCGGCCTGCCCGAGGAGTTCCGGTTCGTGCTCGACGCGGGCGCGCTCGACGGCGTGACGCAGGAGGTGGACTGGACCGGCGACGGCGTGCCTGAGTTCGCGTGGCGCGACGTGCGCCCCATCCCCAGCGACGACGACTTCTTCGAGAACGTCTGGCGCAGCTTCCGCACCGACCACGGGGTGCCGTCGCGCACTTCTTGACTCTCCCACCTGCGGGCCGAGGTGCGAGGAGCGCAGCGACGAGCCCCTTCTGCGGGCTGAGGCGCGAGGAGCGCAGCGACGAGCCTCGAAGCCTAAGAAACGTTCCTTGTCAGCCTGCGTTTCTTAGGCTTCGAGGCCGCTGCGCGGCACCTCAGCCAGCGGGGGGAGGCCCGTCTCGCCTTGTTCCGCTGGGTGAGCCGGTCGGGCGCGAAGCGCCACCGACCGCGTCGAAGCCTCCGGTAGCCGGTTCGTGGACCTGGCCCAGGTCCACGGTGACCTCACGTCGGTTTCGACACGGGCGCGCATCGCTTCGCTCCTCGCGGCCCGGCTCAACCAGCGTCGGGGGAAGGGCCGCTGCGCGGCACCTCAGCCAGCGGTTACAGCCGCTCCGCGACACCGCGCATGTCGGCCACGGGGCTCGCGAACCCGTGGCGGTGGGTCGCGTGGTCAGCCAGGTCTGCCGGGGTGATGACGGCACCGTCGGCCGCGGCGGACGCGTAGATCGCCGCCACCATCTCGATGGAGCGGGCGGGCGCATCCGCCGTAGGCGGCAGCGGCCGCCCGGACAGCAGCGCGTCGAAGACGTCGCGGAGCAGCGGAGCGTGGTCGCTGCGCTCCTCGTGCTCGGGGAACGCCCACGCCGCCGCCTCGTCCTCGAACCCGGGGGCCGGCGTGATCTGCCAGTTCTCGTGCCCATGGCCGTAGAGGTGCTCGACGGTGACCGTCGCCTTCTGCGTGTCGATACGGACCGCGCTGACCTGGCGCGGGGAGACCGCGCTGGTGACCACCTGCGCCACGGTGCCGTTCGTGAACGTGATGGTGGCGGTCGACGCGTCCTCGGTCTGGGTCTCGCGGTCGAGGCGCCACAGGCGGCCCTGCACGCTGGCCCAGTCCCCCAGGAGGAAGCCCAGGAGGTCCAGCTGGTGGATGCCGTGGCCGAGCGTGGTTCCGCCGCCCTCGGTCTCCCACTTCCCGCGCCACGGCACGGCGAAGTAGGCCTCGTCGCGGAACCACAGCGTCTGGCAGACGGCGATGAGCGGGCGCCCCAGCGCGCCGTCATCGAGCAGCCGGCGGACGTGCGCGGCCGCGGTGCCGGTGCGCTGCTGGAACACGACGGCCAGCTCCTTTCCAGCCGCCGCGGCGGCCGCGCGCATGTCGTCGAGCTCGTCGAGCGACGGGGCCGGCGGCTTCTCCACCACCACGTGCGCACCCGCGGCGAACGACGCGAGCGTCTGGGCGCGATGCACTCCCGGCGGGGTGCAGATGAGCACAACGTCGGGGTGCTCGGCGGCGAGCAGCTCGTCGAGCGTGTCGTAGACGGCCGGGCTCCCCCACTGCGCGGCGAAGGCGTCGCCCTTGGAGCGGGTCTGGTTGGTGACCGCGACGAGCTCGGCGTGCGGGTGGGCCTCGACCGCGCGGGCATGGAAGTGGGCGACGGCGCCGGTGCCGACAATGGCGCAGCGAAGGGTCTGAGTCATGCGGATGCCCTGGATCCAGGAGTGCCGATCGCCCGGAGCTCGGCGACGAGATCGGCGCCCACGCCAGAGGCATGGACGGCCACGTCGGAGGTGCCGACGACGACCGCCGCGGACAGGATCAGCGTCTCGCCCGGAGGCAGCCGCGTCTCGGTGAAGAAGAACGGCGCGGGGTTGAGGCCCGCGTACTCCTCGCTGCGGGCGAACCACGGGTTGGGCTCCTCGGCACCGTCGAGCATGAGGACGCCGGCGGAGCGGTCTGGGGCCACGAAGGCCAGCCACGGGCCGGCCCCACCGCGCGCCGCGTCGCCGACGGCCCCCGACGGCCCCTGGATCTCGCCGCCGGTGAAGCTGACGGGACCGCGCCAGAAGATGCCGCAGTAGCCCGCATTCTCCCGGCCCTTCGACGTGGGCGAGCCGAAGCCCAGCGCCTCGCCCGAGACGTTGGTCAGGGCGCTGTGCCAGGTGAGCGCCCAGGTGTCGTCGTCGACCGGGCCGGCGGTGAGCTGACGCTCCTCGGTCAGCACGAGCGAGCCGTCCTCGGCCACCCAGTCCAGCCGCTCCAGGAGTTCGGCCCAGTCGTCGCGCGCCCCCACCTCGAAGGATCGGTGCACCTGCGCCCCGTTGTTGGGCAGCTGCACGTACCCGCTCCCGTGCACGTAGGTGGGCCCTCCCCAGAAGTTGTGGGGGCCCACCACGGGCAGCGCCAGCGAGAGCCCCTTGTGCCAGACGTGGTCGTCGGGACGGTAGGCGGTGACGTCTGCGCCGGCGCGCGTCCGGAGAATCGCGTAGGGACGCGGCGACTCGAGCTGCGCCTCCGTCGGCTCGTGGACGTACTCGGCGACGGTGACATCGCCGTCGACCAGCAGGAGCCGACCTGGCCCGGTGTCGAACTTCATGGGACCTCCACGGTGAGGATGGGCGGGGCGCCCGCCTCAGCGGGCAGGCACGACAACACACTAGAGGAATTGTTGGGAAAGCGCTATCCTAACTTCGTCTTCATCCCGATGAACCCAAAGGAGGGCTCATGCACGTGGCCGACAATCGGATCATCCCGGTGGTGGTCATCAACCAGGCCGAGCGCGCTGCGGCGCTGGGCGAGGCGCTGGTGGCAGGCGGCATCCCGATCGCCGAGGTGACCTTCCGCACCGAAGCGGCGCCCGAGGCGATCCGGCGGATGTCCGCCAATCCCGCGCTGCTCGTCGGCGCGGGCACCGTGCTGAGCGTCGCCCAGGTGGACCAGGCCGTCGACGCAGGCGCCCGGTTCATCGTCTCCCCCGGGTTCAGCGCCGCCGTCGTCCAGCGCGCCCAGCACCACGGCCTCCCGGTCTTCCCCGGGGCGGTCACGCCGTCGGAGATCATGGCCGCCCTCGACCTCGGCCTGACCACCCTCAAGTTCTTCCCCGCCAACATCTACGGCGGGGCCGCCGCGCTCAAGGCGCTCGGGGCGCCCTTCCCGCAGGTGCGGTTCATCCCGACCGGCGGCGTCTCCGCGGCCAACCTCGAGACCTACCTGACGCTCCCCAACGTCGCCGCGGTCGGCGGCTCCTGGATGGTTCCGGCCGCCGCCGTCGACGCCGGCGACATGGACACCGTCCGCACACTCTGCGCCGAGGCCTCCGCCGCCGTCGCCTCATTCGCAACGGAGGCCTGACATGGGCACCCTCACCCTTCGTCCCGCCGACGAGTGCCGCTACCAAGCGGTCTCGCTCGGCGAGGTCATGCTGCGCCTCGACCCGGGGAACCTGCGCATCCGCACCGCCCGCTCCTTCGACGCGTGGGAGGGCGGCGGCGAATACAACGTCGTCCGCGGCCTCTCTCGCGTCTTCGGCCTGCCGACGGCCGCGGTCACCGCGCTCGTCGACGACGAGGTGGGCCACCTCGTCGAGGGCTTCATCCTGGCCGGCGGCGTCGACACCCGCTGGATCAGGTGGGCGAAGAGCGACGGCGTCGGCCGGACTGTCCGCAACGGCCTGAACTTCACCGAACGCGGCTTCGGCGTGCGCGGCGCGAAGGGGGTCTCAGACCGGGGCCACACCGCGATCTCGCAGCTGCGCCCCGACGAGATCGACTTCGACCGCCTGTTCGGCGAGGCCGGGGTCCGCTGGCTGCACACCGGCGGCATCTACGCCGCCCTCTCCGAGCAGTCCGCCGCGACGGCCCTGGCGGCGGTGAAGGCGGCCAAGAAGCACGGCACGGCCGTCTCCTACGACCTGAACTACCGCCCCAGCCTGTGGCAGACGATCGGCGGTCAGGCCCGCGCACAGGAGGTCAACCGGGAGCTGGCCAGGTATGTCGACGTGATGATCGGCAACGAGGAGGACTTCACCGCGGCCCTCGGCTTCGAGGTCGAGGGGGTCGACGAGCACCTCGCGGAGCTGCCCATCGAGGGCTTCAGGGCCATGATCGAGCAGGTCGCGCAGGCGTACCCGAACATGTCCGTCATCGCCACCACCCTGCGCACCGTCCGCTCGGCCTCCATCAACGACTGGGGCGCCGTGGCCTGGTCAGCCGACACCGGCCTGGTGCAGGCCACCCACCGCGAGGGCCTCGAGATCCTCGACCGGGTGGGCGGTGGGGACTCCTTCGCCTCCGGCCTGATCTACGGCCTGCTCACCGGAGAGCCGCTCTCCACCTGCGTCGAGTACGGCGCGGCCCACGGCGCGCTCGCCATGACCACTCCGGGCGACACCTCGATGGTGACCACCGCGGAGGTGCTCAAGCTCGCCGGCGGCGGTAACGCCCGGGTGGATCGGTAGCGGGCCCCCTCCCTGTGGGCTGAGGTCCCGCGAAGCGGCTTCCCCCCGCTGGCTGAGGTCCCGCGAAGCGGCCTTCCCCCGCTGGCTGAGACCCCGCGAAGCGGCCTTCCCCCCGCTGGCTGAGGTGCCGCGAAGCGGCCTCGAAGCCTAACAAACGCGAGCTGACAAGGAACGTTTCTGAGGACGAGGCTCGTCGCTTCGCTCCTCACACCTCAGCCAGCGGGGTCGGACCTCGGGCAGCGGTGGGGGGTGGGCTCTCCTCAGGCTGCGAGGAGGCGCAGCTCCAGCGGGGTGCCGGAGCGCCAGGCGACGGCCAGCCTCGGTCCGGTCAATGCGTCCGATCCACCCGCGTAGCGGACGGCTTCGCCGGGCTCGTAGAAGGCCGCTGCGCTGAGGGCGGCACCCGTCGGTTCGACGGCCCATGCCTCGCCGTCGGCCGTGGTGATCCGGACGGGCCCCCTGGCCACCCAGAGGTCCGGCTCGTCCCCCGGATCGGCCCCGGTGACGTCTGCCGGGGCTGCCCCCAGCGCGAGCTCCAGACACATCGGCACCGCCGGGCCGTCGGTGTCGACCCTCACGCGGATCCCGTCGTCGAGGCGCTCGACGGTGACCGTGGTCGCGAGCGCGACGGTGTCGCGGCCCCGTTCGTCGAAGGACATCCTGGCGGCGAAGCGGCCCTCGAAGCCGAGGCCGTACTCGCCGGCGGGGTTCCGGCGCCCGGGGTCGAGCGGCTGGTAGTAGGCCGCCGCGACACTCTCCCGGAGCGTGACGGTGCCTCCGTCGCGCACGATGGCGTCCGCGCGGAAGGGACCGAGGCCGAAGAACGCGCGCGACAGCCGCATCCCCGTCACACGCACCCCGCCGCGCCGGTAGGCGGCGAAGGCGGGCTCGTGGTTGACGCCCGAACAGACCCTGCCAACGGCCGCCACGTCAGAGGCCGCCCGGACCACCAGTTCCTCGTCCTCACCGACGAACAGCGCCAGTTCGCTGGCTGCCAGGTCGTGCCAGCCGCTCTGGCGGTGCGCCTCCGCGGAAAGCGCCGGCTCGACGACGGAGCCGTCCAGTAGCCCGGCGGCGATCTCCACCGGGTCTCCGCCTCCGGCCGCGGCGCAGCGCTCCGCCATGGACGCGCAGAGCCGGCACCCGAAGGCGCCTGCGGTGGTGAGGTAGCCGAACTCGAAGGGCGCGACGGAGAACCCGCGCCCCTGATCCTGGCGGCGGGACTGGAGGGTGAGCACGGACCCGTCGTCGGAGGTGAGGAGCGCGTGCGTGTGCAGGTTGCGGTGCACCACGTCGAGGAGGTCCGCCCGGCCCAGCAGCGAGGCCAGCACGGTGAGGCTGGGGTTGCTGACGTAGGCCGCGTAGTTGGGGCTGCGCTCGGAGTAGAGGCCGTCGCTCTGCACGTCGACGCCCTCGGCGAGCCACTGCTGTGCGCGGCTCGTGAGCGACGCGTCGCCCAGCAGGGCGCCCGAGCGGGCGAGCGCCGACGCGATCTCCCAGCGGTGGTTCGGCGTGTGCACTCCCCCGACCCTGAGCGCCCCGGCGACCGAGGAGACGATTCCCTCCACCCGTCGGCGCACCTCCTCCCACGGGTCACCCATGGCGTCCGCGGCGCGCAGGACCAGCGCCAGCCGCGCCAGGCCGTTGATGCTGAAGCTCGTGTCGGGCGGGGAGAGCACGTTGTCGCCGACGACGAACAGCCCCGTGCTCTCGTCCTGCTGGCGCGCCAGCGAGTCGAGGGCCGTGAGAGCCACCGTGGTTGCGGCGTCGTCGACGCGTCCCTCCAGCAGCATCCAGTAGCAGGCCGCCTCGGCCACGTGCTGGAGGCTGCGGTGCGGCGCCTCGGCGCCAGTCCTCACGTCCGGCCCGCTCCAGGTGTCGTGGAGCGAACCGATGACCCGTCGCCGCAGGGCACCCACCGTCGTCACCCCTTGAGCCCGCTGTTGAGATCGGCGTTGAGGATGTACTTCTGGAACAGGATGAACACGAACCCCATCGGGATGATCGAGATCACCGAGGCGGACAGCAGCACCGACCAGTCGATGTTCTCGGCGCCGACGATGGAGCGCAGCGCCACCTGGAGCGTGTAGAGGTTCGGGTCGTTGAGCACGAGCAACGGCCAGATGAAGTCGTTCCAGCGCCAGTGGAAGGAGAAGATGGCCAGCGTGAACGCGATGGGCTTGGCCAGGGGCAGCATCATCGACCAGAAGATCCGCATCTCGCTGGCGCCGTCGATGCGGGCGGCCTCGAGCAGTTCGTCGGGCACGCTGCGGTAGTACTGGCGGAACATGAAGATGCCGGTGGCGGTGATGATCGACGGGATGATCACGCCGGGGAGCTGGTTGTAGAGGCCGAGGTCGCGGATGACGATGAACGTCGACGGCATGATGACCTCGGTGGGCAGCATCGTGGTGGCGAGGATGCAGATGAAGAACACCTTCAGCCACTTGTTCTTGTACTTGGCGAACGCGAAGCCGGTCATGGCGCTGACGATGACGGTCAGCACGGTGGTGACGATGGCCACCACGGCGGTGTTGCGGAAGTACAGGGCGAAGTCGTAGCGCGACCAGGCCGTCTGATAGCCCGCAACGGACCAGTCCTCGGGGAGGGCGGTCAGGGGGTAGCGGAAGAGCTCGCCGGCGGGCTTGAAGGAGCTGAGCAGGAACCATGCCAGCGGCACGATGAACAGCAGGGCCATGCCCCAGAGGACTGCGGTCTGAACCGCGGACGGGATCCAGTGGCCGGGCTCGCGGGTGCGACGGCGACGGACTGTGGTGGGCGTGCTCATTCGTACTCAGCTCCCTTGTCGAACTGCATCTGGATGCCGGCGATGACCAGCAGGAGCAGCATGAGGATGACCGACGCCGCGCTCGCGTAGCCGATCTTGGCCCGTTCGAAGCCGGTCGAGTAGATGTACTGGACCATCAGGTTGTTCCGCGTGCCCGGTCCGCCGCCGTTGAGGGCCTGGATCAGTGCGAACTCCTTCATCGAGCCGATCGTGCTGAGCAGGATGACCATGAAGGAGGTGGGCTTGAGCAGGGGAAGGGTGATCTTCCAGAATTGCTGCCCGGTGGAGGCGCCGTCGATGCTGGCAGCCTCGTAATAGGACTGGGGGATGTTCTTCAGCGCTGCCGAGAACAGGAGCATGGAGAAGGCCATGCCGCCCCAGATCCCTGCGATGACCACGACGAACAGCGACAGGTTGGCGTTCGACTGCCACGAGACCGGCGCGACGCCGATCAGGCTGAGCAGGTAGTTGACCAGCCCGAAGCTCTCGCCGAACAGCCAGCGCCAGATGACGCCCGCCACGATCGGGGAGACGAGCCACGGGAGGAAGAAGATGACGCGGGCCACGCCGGCCCCCTTCGTCCGCGGGCTGGTGATCAGCCACGCGGACAGAAGGGAGACGACGAAGCCCAGCGGCACCGTGATGACCGCGTAGGTCAGCGTCCGGAACAGCGCGCTGTAGAAGTCCTCGTCCTGGAACAGTTCGACGAAGTTCTCCAGCCCGATCCAGTCGGCCTCGCCGATACCGCGGTAGTCGGTGAAGGCGTAGTAGATGCCGAGGCCGCCGGGCATGACGAAGAACAGGACGAACAGGACCATCGTGATGACGGTGAAGGACAGGGGTGCCAGTTGCGGGATGCGGTTGCCCCGCCGCTTCCGGCTTTCCACAGGCGTGCTCATAGGCGCTGATGCCTCCTTGGTCGGTTGGTCGGTCAGCTCAGGGCGTCGGTCATCTGCTCGGAGATGTTGGCCATGGCCTCGTCGATCGTGACCTCGTCGTTCAAGTACTTGACCGTCTCGTCGCGGATCGGGTCACCCTCCGTGGTCTTGCCGGCAACCGCGTTGCGGATGTCGTTGGCCAGCGCGATGCCCACCGCATCAGGCGAGACGGCGATCTCCTCGTTGTAGATCTCGAAGGCGTCCTGGTTGCCCGAGTAGGTGGGCTCGATGCCGTCGGAGGCGGGCAGCATGGAGGAGTACTCCATCAGCCGGGTGTAGTTCTCCGGGGTGTAGAGCCAGTCGACGAAGTCGAGCGCCTCCTGGGTCTGGCCGGTCTCCTCGAAGACCACCATGTCCGCCGCGTTGCCGAACATCGTGGCGCGCACCGGCTGGGCCGGCATGCGGACCGAGACCCACTCGAAGTCCGTGATCTCGGCGTCGAAGGACGCGATCTGCCACGAGCCGGAGTAGTAGGACGCCACCTGGCCGGACTTGAACAGCGCGGCCGGGTCGTCGGCGCTCAGCCACACGGAGCGGGGCATGAACTTGTCGTCGTTGAGGGTCTTGAGGTACTCGATCGCCGGCTGGGTGGCGTCGTTGGTCTCGTAGACGCCCTCGTCGTTGGGCAGCCAGAGCTCGGAGCCGAACTGGAAGAGGAAGGACTTCAGGCGGTGCGAGGAGCGGTCCATGACCATGCCGTACTTGGCGCCAGTGGCCTCCTGGACGCGCGTGGCTGCGGCCACGTACTCGTCCCAGGTCCAGACGTCGTCGCCGGAGGTGGGCCATGTCTCGCCCGCCTCATCCCAGAGCGTCTTGTTGAGGTACAGGCCGACGGCGGTGAGGTCGCTGGGCAGCGAGAGCGCCTCGCCGTCCTCGGTCACCTTGGCCAGATCCATCATCACGCCGTTCTTCTCGCCGATCTCGGAGAGGTCGGCGAGCTGGTCGATCCATGTGGGATCGACCGATGGCATGCGGGCGAGGGCGGGAAGGTCGTTGGCGAGGGCCGCGTTCTTGACCTTGACGGCGAGGTCGTCGTACGCGAGGTCGACGACCTCGATCTCGACGCCGGTCTCCTCCGTGTACTCGGCGGCGAGCTTGGCGTAGCCGCCGCCCTGGGAGGTGTCGCCGGAGAGGTAGAACTGCAACGGCTCACCGCTGGGGGCCTCTGCCCCGCCGCTGGTGTCCGGATCGGTTCCGCCGGCGCAGGCCGCCAGCGGCATCAGCAGCGCCATGGCGACGCCGAGGGTGAAGCGCTTCTTGAGCACTGGAACTCCTTTCGTGGTCACACGCCGTCTTTGGCTCTCGCCCGAGACGTCAGCGTGCGATCGGGTTCCTTCACGTTAGCAAGCGCTTTCCCAAATGTCACGCGTTTTGTGTGAACATTCTTTTCCGTGCTTGTCAGGGCATCCAGCGGGTAGGAGCTGCAGTGGCCCAGGGGGCCCCGACGGCCGACCACGGCACCCCTCGGCGGACCACTTCGAGCAGATCCGCCTCGATGTGCGCGATGATCGGGGCGCGGTCATCGCCCTCGCCCGACCAGGTCACGAACGCCTGGTCGACCGGTTGCGGCTCAGGCGATGTCTGGCTGGCCTCGAGCACGGACATGAAGGCGCCGGTCTCGACGAGAGGTGCCAGGAGGGCGGCGCCGGTGTCGCGGTGGTCGAGCAGGTTGGCGAGGAGGCCCTGCCTGGTGACCCGCTCGATGCGTGCCGGCTCGTCCGCGAGGCGCCAGTCGACCTCGTCGTCGGTGTAGCGGAAGGTCACGGAACCCCGGTCGCCGACCACGGCCACGCTCGGGGACGGGTCGACAGTCACCGTCGGGGCACACAGCGTGAGGGCCGCCTGGACCGGGACGCCGACGGTGGTGCCCACCTCCACCCAGGCGGTGTCGTCGGTGGCGATGTCGTGGGCCCGGTACAGCTCGGTGTCCACCCATCGCACCTGGTCGGCGCGCTGCGCGCCAGAGACGGCCAGCGCTGAGGCGACGGCGTGGGCCAGCGGATTGGTGACCACGCCGTCGGCCACCCGGCGGCCGTTGAAGACACGGTGGCCGGCCCAGGCGCTCCGCGCGAAGTACGCGAGGCTGCGGCTCCACGCGCCCCACGCCACCACCCTCGCGTGGTCCCCCACCAGCCCCTCGGCGAGGGCCACCTGCAGCACGTCGATGCCGTCCGAGCCGAGCGCCTGGAAGCCCACCTGGACGGCTCGGCCGGTGCGCTCGACCACCGCCTGCAGCTGCTCGAACTCCGCGAGCGACGCCGTCGGCGGCTTCTCCAGCAGCACGTCGGCGCCGTGCTCGAGGGCGAGGGTGGCAAGGGCGGCGTGCGTACCGATGGGGGTGGCGATGCTCACCACGTCGGCCTCATGCCCGGCGAGCGCTTGCTGGAGGGTGTCGTAGACGGGCGCACCGGCGAATCCGCCGGGCGCGGGGTCCACCGCCGCCACGAGGGCGGCGCGGCCGGCGGCCGCCTGCTCCGCGATGGCCTCGAGGTGGTGCCGGCCGTATCCGTTGACGCCGACCTGGATGATTCGCGCGGGAGAGCTCACGCGCCCATCCTGTCACCACTGCGCCCCCCGCGGGAGCGCCGCGAACCCGACCTAGACTTCCGGAGTGACCCCTCCACCGCCCGCACCGCTGGTCCTGCGCGGACTCCGGTTCGACGCCTCCAGGCCCGCTGTCATGGGCATCATCAACCGCACCCCCGACTCCTTCTACGCCTCGGCGCGCTACCTCGACGACGACGCCGCCCTCGCCCGCGCCGTGCAGATGGTCGATGAGGGTGTGGACCTCATCGACGTCGGAGGAGTCCGCGCCGGGCAGGAGGGCGAGTGGATCGACGAGGCCGCCGAGATCGCGCGCGTCCGCCCGTTCGTCCTGGCGCTGCGCGAGCGGTTTCCCAGCCTCCCCATCAGCCTCGACACGTGGCGCGCCGAGGTGGCGGTCGCCTGCGAGGGCGCCGTCGATCTGGTCAACGACACCTGGCAGGGAGCGGACCCGGACCTGGTGCATGTCGCGGCCCGCCTCGGCGCCGGCTACGTGGTCTCCCACACCGGCGGCCTGCCCCCACGGACGGACCCCGTCGGCATCGACTACGGACCCGGGGAGGCGGTCGTGGAGGACGTGCTCCGGGTGCTGCGCGACGGCGCGCGGCGGGCGCTCGACGCCGGCGTCCGGGCCGACGGGGTCCTCGTCGACCCCACCCTGGACTTCGGCAAGACCACGCCCAACTCGCTCGCCCTCGTGGCGGCCACCGACCGCGTCGTCGCGCTGGGTTTCCCGGTCCTGCAGGCCATCAGCCGGAAGGACTTCGTCGGCGAGACACTCGACCTGCCCGCCGACGCACGTCTCGAGGGCAGCCTGGCCGCGACAGCGGTCGCCGCCTGGCTGGGGGCAACCGTTTTCCGCGCCCATGACGTGCGCGCCACGCGCCGCACGCTGGACATGGTGGCCTCCATCCGAGGAGACCGCCCGCCGGCCAGGGCCGAGCGCGGCCGCTGAGGGTATCACTGCCTGTCGGTCTGACCTATCACCGCCCCGCCCTCGCAGGGGTATCCCGCTGGTTTAGTGTGGTGACGTGGGTGCAAACCCCCTAGAGACAAGACGGAGAGCGATGAGCGATCAAGCCACCAGTGCGGCCGACATCAGCCTGGCCGCAGACTTCGACACTCCCTCCCAGGCGGACTGGGAGAAAGAGGTCCTGAAGGTCCTGAACCGAAAGCGCCCCGAGGGCAAGGAGCTCAGTGTCGAGCAGGCGTACAAGCGCCTCTCGAGCTCCACCGTCGACGGCCTAACCATCAAGCCGCTGTACGTGAAGAGCGACGGCGTGTCCGAGCTCGGCTACCCCGGCGTCGCCCCGTTCGTGCGCGGCACCACGGTGCGCGACGGCGAGATGGACGCCTGGCACATCGCCCAGCTGCACGAGGACCCCGACGCCGCCGAGACCCGGCGCGCCATCCTGACTGACCTGGAGCGCGGCGGCACCGCCGTCTACCTGCGCGTCGATCCCGACGCCGTGGCGGTGGCCGACGTACCGACGGTGCTCGCGGACGTCCTCCTGGACCTCGCCCCCGTCTACCTCACCTCGAAGACGCAGCAGCTCGACGCGGCCAAGGCCCTCGTCGACGTGCTCGCGGCCTCCGGCAAGGACGCGGCCAGCCTCACCGGCAACCTGGGAGTCGATCCCATCGGCGCGGCCGCCCTGGCCGGCACCCCGGCCGATCTCGGCGTCCTGGCCCAGGCCGTCGAACTCGCCAAGCCGTACCCGGGCGTGCGCCCCGTGGTCGTCGACGCGACGATCTACCACAACGCCGGCGCGGGCGACGTGCACGAGCTGGCCTACGCGGTCGCGGTGGGCGTGGAGTACGTCCGCGCTCTGACCGACGCGGGCCTCTCCGTGGACGAGGCCTTCGGCGCCATGATGTTCCGCGTCTCGGCCACCACGGACCAGTTCGCCACGATCGCCAGGCTCCGCGCGCTGCGCGGCCTGTGGTCGCGCGTCGGAGAGGTCCTCGGCGTCACCGAGGCCAAGCGCGGCGCCATCCAGCACGCGGTCACCTCCGAGCGCCAGATCTCCCGCGACGACGCCTACGTCAACATGCTGCGCGGCACCATCTCCTGCTTCGCGGCCTCCGCGGGCGGCGCCGAGGTGCAGACGGTCCTTCCGTTCGATGCCGCGGCCGGCCTCCCCACGGACTTCTCGCGCCGCACCGCCCGCAACACCCAGGTGGTCCTGGCCGAAGAGTCCAACGTGGGCCGGGTCAACGACCCCGCAGGCGGCTCGTGGTTCGTCGAGTCGCTCACCAAGCAGCTCTCCGACAAGGCGTGGGCCGTGTTCCAGGGCCTCGACGGCGAAGGCTTCGCCGCAGCGCTGGCCGATGGCACCGTCAAGGCCCAGCTCGACGAGCTCAACGCGGCCCGTGACGCGCAGCTGGCCACCCGCAAGATCCAGCTCACCGGCGTGTCGATGTTCCCCAACCACGAGGAGGCCGCGCTCGAGCGCAAGGCCCGCCCCGCGGCCCCGGAACTCGGCGGGCTCACGGTGGTGCGCGACTCGCAGGTGTTCGAGGACCTCCGCGACCGCTCCGCGGCGGCCCGCGCGGCCGGCAACGCGCCGACGGTGCTGCTCGCCTGCCTCGGCGCCCGCCGCGACTTCGGTGGACGCGAGGGCTTCACCTCGAACCTGCTGCACGTTGGCGGGCTCGACACGCTCGTCGCCGAGGGCGAGACCCCTGAGGACTTCGCACGGCAGCTCACCGAGTCGGGCGCGAAGGTCGCGGTGCTGTGCTCCAGCGCCAAGGTCTACGCCGCCCAGGGCGTCGCGGTGGCCGAGGCCCTGCGCGCCGCGGGTGCCGAGACCGTGCTGGTCGCCGGCCAGATCAAGGAGCTGGGCGAGGGCGCCGAGGGCGCCGTCGACGGCAACGTGTTCGACGGCATGAACGTGGTCGAACTGCTGACCGACACCCTGAACAAGATGGGAGCCTGAGCATGACTGTCCCCCGCTTCACCGACATCGAACTGACCGAGGCGGTCTCGGCTGACGCCGCGGCCAAGTTCGAGGCCATCATCGACTCCACCGGGCACTCCGCCGGCTGGCAGACCCCGGAGCGCATCCTGGTGCCGCCGCTCTACGGCGATTCGGACCTGGCCGGCCTCGACTTCCTCGAGACCGCGCCCGGCATCCCGCCGTTCCTCCGCGGCCCCTACGCCACGATGTACGTCAACCAGCCGTGGACGATCCGCCAGTACGCGGGCTTCTCCACCGCCGAGGAGTCCAACGCGTTCTACCGCCGCAACCTGGCCGCCGGCCAGAAGGGCCTCTCGATCGCGTTCGACCTCGCCACCCACCGCGGCTACGACTCGGACCACCCCCGCGTGGCCGGCGACGTGGGCATGGCCGGTGTCGCCGTCGACTCGATCCTCGACATGCGCCAGCTGTTCGACAAGATCCCGCTGGACCAGATGTCGGTGTCCATGACGATGAACGGCGCGGTGCTGCCGGTGCTGGCGCTGTACGTCGTCGCGGCCGAGGAGCAGGGCGTCAAGCCCGAGCAGCTCGCCGGAACCATTCAGAACGACATTCTGAAGGAGTTCATGGTCCGCAACACCTACATCTACCCGCCGTCGCCGTCGATGAAGATCATCGCGGACATCTTCGCCTACACCTCGGCGAACATGCCCCGGTTCAACTCGATCTCCATCTCCGGCTACCACATGCAGGAGGCCGGAGCGACGGCCGACATCGAGATGGCCTACACCCTGGCCGACGGCGTGGAGTACATCCGCGCCGGCGAGTCCGTAGGCCTCAACGTGGACCAGTTCGCGCCCCGCCTGTCCTTCTTCTGGGCCATCGGCATGAACTTCTACATGGAGGTCGCCAAGATGCGCGCCGCGCGCATCCTGTGGGCCAAGCTGGTGCGCCAGTTCGGGCCGAAGAACCCCAAGTCGATGTCGCTGCGCACGCACTCGCAGACCTCCGGCTGGTCGCTGACCGCGCAGGACGTGTACAACAACGTGGTGCGCACCTGCGTGGAGGCCATGGGCGCCACGCAGGGCCACACCCAGTCGCTGCACACCAACGCGCTCGACGAGGCCATCGCGCTGCCGACGGACTTCTCCGCCCGCATCGCCCGCAACACCCAGCTGTTCCTGCAGCAGGAGTCGGGCACCACCCGCACGGTCGATCCGTGGGCAGGTTCCGCCTACGTCGAGAAGCTCACCGAGCAGCTCGCCCGCAAGGCGTGGGAGCGGATCCAGGAGGTGGAGCAGGCCGGCGGCATGGCCAGGGCCATCGAGCAGGGCATCCCGAAGATGCGCATCGAGGAGGCCGCGGCCCGCACCCAGGCCCGCATCGACTCCGGCCGCCAGCCGGTGATCGGCGTCAACAAGTACAAGCTGGACACCGAGGACGCCCTCGAGGTGCTGAAGGTGGACAACCGCGCGGTGCGCGAGGCCCAGATCGCGAAGCTGGCGCAGCTGCGCTCCGAGCGCGACGAGACCGTGACGCAGGAGATGCTGGAGCGGCTCACCTGGGTGGCGGCCAACCCCGACGCGACGGACCCGGACCGCAACCTGCTGAAGGTGGCCATCGACGCGGCCCGCGCGAAGGCCTCGCTCGGCGAGATCTCCGACGCGCTGGAGAAGGTTTACGGCCGCTACACCGCCCAGATCCGTACCATCTCAGGTGTGTACAACACCGAAGCCGGCACCAACGAGGACATCGCGACGGCCCGCAAGCTCGTCGAGGAGTTCGAGAAGAAGGAGGGGCGCCGCCCGCGCATCCTCGTGGCGAAGATGGGCCAGGACGGTCACGACCGTGGCCAGAAGGTCATCTCCACCGCCTATGCCGATCTCGGCATGGACGTCGACGTAGGCCCGCTGTTCCAGACGCCGGAGGAGGTGGCCCGCCAGGCCGTCGAGTCCGACGTCCACGTGGTGGGCGTCTCCTCCCTCGCGGCCGGCCACCTCACGCTGGTGCCCGCGCTGCGTCAGGAGCTGGACAAGCTGGGCCGTGAGGACCTGATGATCGTCGTGGGTGGCGTGATTCCGGCCCAGGACTTCGACGAGCTCCGCGAGCACGGCGCCGACGCGATCTACCCGCCCGGCACCATCATCCCGGCGGCGGCGATCGATCTGCTGACCAAGCTGAACGAGCGCCTGGCCGACTGAACCCGGCACACGAGAAGTGGCCCGTCCCCTCAGGGGGCGGGCCACTTCTCGTCGATCAGCACTCTTCTCGCTGTCCTCATGCGGTGATCGTTCCCCCAGCCGGGTCCCGGATGCTCCTGCGAGTCCGAGAGGCGGCCTGGAGGAACGCCAACCGCAAGAGAGGCGGGGGCTCAGCCGCCCGACTTCCTCCGGAACTCGCGCTTCCCGCCCACCTTGCCGTGGGCGTGCACCTGGCCGCGCTCCGCGTCGACACCATGCGACGCCGACAGGTGCTCGGCCGCCTTCTTCCGCTCGAGGGCCTGGCGCATGGCCTCCTTGGGGTCCAACTTCTCTGTGGGTTGCTCTGACTCTGACATGCGGACCAGCCTACGCGGATGGCGGTAGGCCCGGGGCCCAACCCGCACCCCTCCCCCTTCGCCGGTCCCCCCGGGCGCCTTCCCCTCGACACCCACCCTTCCGACCCGCCCCTCCCCCTGAGCACGACACGCCGTCGGAACCGCCTCCCATGCACACATACGGCGGCGAGCCCCACATGCGACGGCGTTTCGTGCCCGTCCCCGCGGTGGGAGGAGAGCCCGCCGGACCTGCCGTCAAAGGTGGCTCCTGCTCGTTGCCGGGTCCAAGTCATGCTGAATGCATGATTCAGACCCTGCTAGATGCATGATTCAAGTGCTGCTCGATGTATGGTTTGAAGATGGAGTACCGGCGCAGAATCCTGGACGACCAACTCGACGACCTCTTTCCCCACATCCCCGCGATCGCCATCGACGGCGCCAAGGCGGTCGGGAAATCCACCACTGCCGAGCAACGGGCGCGCAGCGTCGTCAACCTCGACGTCATGGCCCAGCGGGAGGCGGTCCTGGCCGATCCCGACTCGATCCTCCTCAGAGAGACCCCTCTCTTCGTTGACGAATGGCAGAAGGCACCCGCGGTGTGGGACACGATCCGTCGCAGCGTGGACCGCGACCCAAGCGGGGGGCGATTCCTCATGGCGGGGAGCGCTTCCCCGGCCCCCGGAGCCACCGCACACTCCGGCGCGGGACGGATCGGCAGGCTGCGGATGCGGCCGATGACCTTGAGCGAACGCGGCCATCCGACAGCAGTGAGCCTCGCCGGGCTGCTGAACGGCGGGGCGCGCGTAGCGGGCTCCTCTGACCTGCGGTTGGTGGATTACGCGCGTGAGATCGTCAAGACAGGGTTCCCCGCCATGAGGGAGCTTCCTGAGGGTCCGCGGAAGTTCCAGCTCGACTCCTACCTGCACAACGTCGTCGACCGCGACGTGCCCGAGGCGGGGTTGGCCGTGCGCAGACCGGATGCGCTGCTGCGCTGGCTCTGCGCCTACTCCGCAGCCAGCGCCACCACTGCGAACTACGCCCAGATCCTCGACGCCGCCACGCCCTCAGAATCGGACAAGCCCGCACGATCAACGTCCGTGGCATACCGCGAGGTCCTGACCCAACTCTGGCTCCTCGATCCGCTGCCCGCATGGCAACCGATGGGCAGCGCCCTGAACCGGCTTCAGCAGGCACCGAAGCACCACCTGGCTGATCCAGGACTTGCGGCGCGGCTACTCGGCCTCACCGTCGACTCCCTGGTGGACGGGCAGGGGAAGATCGTCGGCGCCCACTCTGGAACCATGCTCGGGCAACTCTTCGAGTCGCTCGCTGCATTGTGCGTACGGGTAGCCGCGAGTGCCGCCGGGGCCAGGGTAGGCCACTTGCGCACCAGGAACGGCGACCACGAGATCGACATCGTCGTGGTGCGCGACGACGGGCACGTCCTGCCGATCGAGGTGAAGCTCTCGTCCACAGTCAGCGACTCCGATACGCGCCATCTTCGCTGGCTCGCCGATCGCATGGGGCCAACCGTGATCGACAGGATCATCCTCAACACCGGACCGGAGGCATACCGACGGCGCGACGGCCTCGCCGTGATCCCGTTGTCCCTGATCGGTGCATGACCCGCCCCGTGGCGGCCTTCGGGGGCCGATTACTCTCAGTCTCGTGACGCAGCTCTCCGATTCCCTCGACTTCGCCCACGGCCCCGCCTGGCGCAACCGCCTCGCGCTGGCGCCGCTCACCAACAAGCAGTCCAATCCCGACGGCACGCTCTCTGACACGGAGATCGAGTGGCTGCTCGCCCGCGCCCGCCACGGCTTCGGGATGGTGATGACCGCAGCGGCGTACGTGGCCCAGGCCGGGAAGGCCTGGAACGGGCAGCTCGGGATCAGCGACGACGCGCACCTCCCAGGGCTCGAGCGGCTGGCCGCGGGCATCCGCGCAGCCGGGGCCGCGTCCATGGTGCAGATCCACCACGGAGGCGCGAAGGCAGATCCGGCGGCGTCCGGTGTGCCCGCCGTCGCGCCCTACGACGATGCCGCCACCGGCGCACGCGCCCTCACGACGGACGAGATCGGCTCCGCGATCGAAGACTTCGCCGCCGCGGCCGCCCGCGCCGAGCGAGCCGGCTTCGACGGGGTGCAGCTGCACGGCGCCCACGGCTACCTGCTCTGCCAGTTCCTCGACGCCCACAACACCCGCGACGACGGCTACGGCGGCGACCTGCACGGACGGTCGCGCATCATCCGCGAGACCATCGCCGCAGTGCGCGCGGCAACCTCGTCGGACTTCCACCTCGGGCTCCGGCTCTCCACCGAGCGCTTCGGCCTGAGCACCTCCGAGATCGCGCAGCTCAGCGCGGAGCTGATGGCCGAGGGCGGCCTGGACCACCTCGACCTGTCGCTGTGGGACGTCACCAAGCTGCCCGAGGGCGCAGCCGAAGGCGACGCTCCCCTGGTCAGCCACTTCGTCGGCCTCCCCCGCGGCAGCACCCGGCTCGGGATCGCGGGCAAGGTCACCAGCGGCCCCACCGCGACAGCGGCACTGTCCACCGGCGTCGATTTTGTCGTCGTCGGGCGCGCCGCCATCGCGGACCAGCGGATCGCCGAGCGGATCCTGGCCGACGCGACCTACCCCGGCCCCTCGTTCCCGGTCTCGAAGCAGCAGCTCCGCGACAACTGCGTGGGCGAGCCCTTCGTCGAGTACTTCTCGACGGGGTGGCCACAGCTGGTGGCCAGCTGAGCGCCGTGCGCGCGCTGATCGCCAGCGGCGCCGGCCGCTACGCGGACCCGTGGCACCCTTTCGGGAGGACCACGCCACGGGTCGCCGGCCTCCTCACCGAGGCGGGGTTCGCCGTCGATATCCACGACGACGTCGACGGCGCCATGACGCGCCTCGAGGGCGTGGACCTGCTCGTCGTCAACGCCGGCGACCCGTGGGCCGACACCGACGAGCGCCTCCCAGCAGGCCACCCAGGCCCGGCCTCGCTCGCCTCCGCGCTGAACCGTGGACTCGGCGTGCTCGCACTCCACTGCGCCGTCGCGAGCCTGCGGGACTACCCCGTATGGGCGGCCGCCACCGGCGGAATCTGGGTGCCAGGCCAGTCCTGGCATCCCCCGCACGGCACCGCGACCATCCACTGGACCCCACCCGACGACACGCCGGGACGCAGCTTCGAGGTGGAGGATGAGCGCTACCTCAGCCTGCAACTGGTGGGACCGCGCCGGGTGGTGGCCACCCACGACGGCCCCCACGGCCCCGAGCCCACCGCGTGGGAGCGGCGCCATGGGGCGGCGCGGGTCGCAGTCGACCTCCTGGGGCACGACGAACGCTCCTACGACTCCGCGGGGCACCGGGAGCTTCTCCGCGACCTGGCCCTCTGGGCGGCCACCGGCTCCGGACCGCTCGCAGGCTGAGGCCTCGCGCCCCCGCCCACATCCCCCAGCGGGAGGGCACACGGGACTGCCACAGACCTGACAAGGGCCTCGACTTCCAGACGCCCCCGTGGCAGGCTGAACCATGGACTCGACCGAGGTGCTGGTCAGGGCCGCCGCGGAGGTGCTCGAGGCGCCGGCGGCGGACGACGCCCGGACCCGGCTGGCCGAGGCCCTCCGTGTTGCCACGGGCACCGACATCGTGTCCAGGGTCAGCTTCACCCGGCAGTCGGTGAGCTTCTTCGTCGACGGCGACCCCCCAGCTCCGCCGCCACACCTCCTACCGACACCAAGGGATCTCGCCCTTCACCCGCTCACCCGCTTCCACGCGGCCGCGGGCTCTGCTGCTCCTGCCCTCATGACGGACGCCCTGCGCTCCGGCCTCGGCCTGCTTCCCTCGACGCTGGGCGTCATCGAGCGGCTGGGGTTGAGCGTCCACCAGCTGAGCGTGCCTCTGGAGGCGATGACGGCGGACGCCCCCTACACCGGGTGGGTGCTGGTCGCCGACGAGCGGATCTCAGTGCACGCCGTCGAGGCGATGTCGGTGTTCCAGCCCCTCCTGCGGGCGCTGGACCGTCACATCTCTTCCCTCGCCGAAGCCGACAAGGCACCGGACGGGGTCAGCCTCACCCCGCGCGAGCGCGTGGTGCTGCAGCTCCTTGCCGACGGGCTGACCGCCCAGGCGATCGCCAACCGGCTGGCGGTGTCCTCGAGGACGGTGCACAAGCACTTGGAGCATCTCTACCGGAAGCTCGGGGCGTCGGACCGGCTCACCGCCGTGCTGCGCGCACAGGGGCGGGGGTGGCTCCCCCGCCCCCGCGATCCGGCTCAGACCTCCAGTTCAGCCGCGCAGTCCCCGAGATAGTCCTCCAGGGAGATGGTCAGCGCACGGAACTGATCCTCGGTGAGGTAGCTGAACGGCTTGGGGTCATTGCCCTTCTTGTGGGCGCCGCCGCCGGTGACGGTCTTGGAGTGGATGAGGGGTTCCTGCTCCAGGCCCTCAGCCTCCATGAAGTCCGCCACCGCAGCATCTGCGACCCACCCGCAGTCGGCCTGGAGCTCCTCTGGGATGAACATGCCCCCCATGTCGCTCAGCGACATCCACGCGGTCCCACCCGCCAGGTGGTGCTGGTAGGCCGCCTCGGCCCATTGATCCTTGTAGCAGTGGTGTGCCGAGGCCGCCGTCGCACTTGCCATCAGGATGACGGTGCCTGCCGCCGCCATCTTCAGCCACATCTGCTGTGCACTCATTGTGAGCTCCCCTCTCGTGTCTGGCCCGCTGTCCGGGCGTGCCTTCACACTCCCCCAGCCGGGGCGTCGGCGGAATACGCACACGTGCGTAGCCGCGGAGACCGGGGCCGGGGCCGGGGCCGGGGCCGGGCTGAGGTTCGGTGCCTCACTCCCCTTGCTCACCCGTCTGGGCGACCTACCTGGCCAGCAACGCCTGCGCCGTCGGCTCGTCGGTGACGAGCACGTCGAGGTAGCGGCCCGCGATGGCACCCCTGATGGCCTCCACCTTGTCCGCGCCGGCGGCCACGCCCACGACGTTGGGCAACGCGCGCAGCTCGTCGAGGCTGAGTGAGACGGACCGGTCCGACGCCGACCCCTCGATCACCTGGCCCCTGGCGCCAAACCAGTGCCCGAGCATGTCGCCCACGGCGCCCGCGGCCGCGTAGGCGGCCACGTCGGCGTCGGTCACCATGCCGGTGCGGACCGCCGACCCACCCGGCCGCACCGCCCCCACCCCGGTGATGGTGAGGGTGGCGCTCCGGGCCAGGTCGAAGACCGCGGCCACGGCGTCCTCGGTGCGCAGCGACTCGGCCAGCTCCCGGCTGGAGACGAACATCGGCGACGGCACGGTGCGGAGGATGCGGACCGCGGCCGGGTTCTCCGACACCATGGTGGCCACGTTGTCGATGGTGCCGGCCGCCGAGGCGAGCGTGACCCCCTCCAGCGACTCCGCCGACAGCATGGTCAGTGCCCGTGCCACCGTGTAGCTCCATCCGACTCCCACCACGACCCCGGGCCGCAGGTAGCGCCGCGCGTAGGCGGCCAGGGCGGAGGCCACCCGCTCGTTGGTGCGCTCGCGGCTGAGCGGGGCGCTGAGGGAGGGCACGACGACTGCGTCGGACAGCGGGGTGCGTTCCCGCAGCTGCGTGGCCAGGCCGAGGGCAGCAAGGTAACTGGCGTCCATCTCGATCCGAACGATGCCGTGCTGGCGCGCCGTCTCCAGCAGACGTCCCACGGTCTGCCGCGACACGAACAGCCGGGCGGCCACCTGCGCCTGCGTCAGGCCGTCCTCGTAGTAGAGCCAGGCCGCGCGGACGGCGAGGTCGAGATCGCCTGCTTCCGGGGTCAACATCGCGCCCCGCCTCCTTCGTCGACCACCCCGGCTCCCGCGCCGTGGGCGGATGCCCAATTGCCTGTCGATAGCTTCTCACGGGCTCGCACCTGGCATAGATTCGACGGCAACACCACAGCACAGTCATGCTCAATGAAGGAGTAGCAGTGACGGAGTTCCCGGCCACGCAGCACGCCATCCAGATCACCGGGGTGGACGAGTTGATCCACAACCCGGCCAAGCCCGTCGACCCCGTCGGCCCCACCCAGCTGATGCTCAAGGTGGAGTCGTGCGGCATCTGCTTCAGCGACACCAAGCTGCTGCACGCGTTCGACTCGCACCCGCGCAAGGCCGAGGTGGTCTCGGGCATCGATCTCGAGGCGCTGAAGGAGATCCCCAGCTACCACCCCGGCTCCGCGCCGGTGGTGCCCGGGCACGAGCCGGTGGCCCGCATCGTCGCGGTGGGTGACCAGGTGACCCACTTCGCCGTCGGCGACCGCGTGCTCGTCCAGGCCGACTGGAAGCATCTCAAGACCCCCGCCTCCAACGGCGCGTTCGGCTACAACTTCGACGGCGCCCTCCAGGAGTACGTCGTGGTCGACGAGCGCTGCGTCGTGGCACCCGACGGCGAGAAGTTCCTCATCCACGTCACCGACGGCCCCTCCGCCGCGGCCGTGGGCCTCATCGAACCCTGGGCCACCGTCGAGGGCTCATACGCGTGGGCCGAGCGGAACCACCCCAAGGCCGGCGGCCGGATGCTGGTGGTGGCCGACGGCGAGGTGCCCGGGCTGGACGCCCTGACCGACGTGAACCCGCCGGCCGAGATCGTGCGGCTCGAGCCCGGCGACGTCGAGACGCTCGCGGGGAACGCGTTCGACGACATCATCTACCGCGGGTCCGACGCGGCAGTGCTGGAGAGGCTGGGCGGGCTGCTGGGCATGCGCGGCGTGCTGTGCGTGGTGCTCGACGGCGGCCGCATCGAGGGCCCGGTCAAGCTCGACATCGGCCGCGTGCACTACGACTTCATCCGCTTCTGCGGCACCACGGGATCGGACCCGGCCGACGGCTACGCCTGGATCCCCGCCAACGGCGAGATCCGCGAGGGCGACAAGGTGGCCATCATCGGCGCCGCCGGGCCCATGGGGCAGATGCACACCATCCGGGCGCTGACCTCGGGGATCGCAGGCATCTCGGTGGCCGGCACCGACCTGAGCGACGACAGGCTGGCGCACCTGGAGTCGCTCACGCGTCCGGTCGCGGAGAAGAACGGCATCGAGCTCAGCATCATCAACACCGGCACCACGAAGCTGGAGCCCGGCTACACGCACCTCTCCTGCATGGTGCCCGTGCCCGCGCTGGTGGCACAGGCCGTGGACCTCGCCGCCGAGGGCGCGATCATCAACGCGTTCGCCGGCATTCCCGCGGGCACCATCGGCTCGTTCGACCTTCAGGGGATCATCGAGCGGCGCATCTTCATGCTCGGCACGAGCGGTTCGGACGTGTCGGACATGCGCACGGTGCTGCGGAAGATCGAGGAGGGGATCATCGACACCCACATCTCGCTGGATGCGGTGACCGGTATGGCCGGGTTCCGCGACGCCATCGAGTCGGTGATGAACCGCACCTCCGGCGGCAAGATCATGGTCTACCCGTCGCTGCACGACCTCCCGCTGACCCGCCTGGTGGACATGGCGGAGAAGCTGCCGAACGTCGCGGCGAAGCTGAACGACGGCGTGTGGACGAAGGAAGCGGAGGAGGAGCTGCTGAACTCCGCCGGCTGAGCGTCCCGGCTTGGCCCGCTGCTGAAGCCGGGCCAAGCCGCACGACGCCCTACCGCGGGCGGAGCCTCCACTTCCCCGCTGGCTGAGGTACCGCACCCCCGCTGGCCGAGGTGCCGCACCCCCACTGGCTGACGAGCGACACCCCCGCTGGCTGAGGTACCGCACCCCCGCTGGCCGAGGTGCCGCGAAGCGGCCTCGAACCCTAAGAAACGTAGGCTGACAAGCACACTCTTCGTAGGCGTCGAGGCTGGTCGCTGGCGCTCCTCGCACCTCAACCAGCGAGAAGGGGACGCCCCTCGCCCCCGCTGGTTGAGCCGGGCCAAGCCGCGAAGCGGCGCAGCCCGCGTCGAAACCCACCCTCACCGCCCGAGGACCCGCACCCCACCGCCGGCGACATCGTCCCCCCACCAGTCCTACAGTGACATCAGGAGGGCGCCATGACCGATCATCTACACCGCGCCATAGATCTCGCGACGGCCAACGTCGCCGACGGCGGCGGCCCCTTCGGCGCCGTCGTCGTCGCCCCGGACGGGAGATCCTTCGAGGGCACCAACCGCGTGACCTCCATCCCCGATCCGACGGCCCACGCCGAAGTCCAGGCCATCCGCGCGGCGGCGTCGGGGATGGGCACACACGACCTCACCGGGTGCGTCCTCTACACCTCCTGCGAGCCCTGCCCGATGTGCCTGGGGGCCGCGCTGTGGGCGCGGGTGTCGCGGGTGGTGTTCGCGGCCGACCGCCACGACGCGGCGGCGGCCGGCTTCGACGACGCGGCGTTCCACGCGGAGGTGAGCGACGGGGTGTCGCGCATCGCGGTCGAGCAGAGGCCCGCCGCCCGCCGGCTGTCGCCGTTCGAGGCGTAGGACGCCCACGATTGTCGCGTGCCCTACTGAAGGCCTGCCGACCCACCTGTCATGAAGTCCGACGGAGCCGCCCGGCGGACACCTCGGCCCGGCCGTTGGTGTTGACACCCCGCACCACACGCAAGATCACGCACCATGACCGCGCCCGCTCCGTCCGCTCCTGGCAGGCTGCGCGACCTCCAGTGCTTGAGGGCGTCCCAGCCAGACCGCTCCTTCGCCTCTACGATGTCCGGCCGACCCAGCCATGACAGAATCGGCCTGTCTACAGGATCGCGAGCAACTGGCTAGAGTCTGGGTTGCTGGCCGAGATCGCGGAAGGTCGCCGAGTGGAGACTGTCGAAGGAACTGTGCCACTAGTCAGCGTGGTTGTGCCGTGCTACCGAATGGGGGCACGGCTCGATGAAACCATCGCCTCCGTCAGCGCCCAACGTTACCCACGGATCCAGCTCGTCATCGTCAACGACGGCTCTACTGACGAAGAGACGCTCCTTGCGCTCGAACGGGCGCAAGCACAGGGGGCGGCCGTCGTTGAGCAGGAGAATCGAGGAGTAGGCGCAGCCCTGAACACTGGGATCCGAGCAAGCTCGGGGAAGTACTTCATCCCTCTCGGAGACGACATCATCGACCCTCCCTACATCGCGGAGGCGGTCGGCGTCCTAGAGTCCGACCCGTCTGTAGGGATCGTCTACTGCAACGCATCATTCTTCGGCGCCACCAACGGCGACTGGACGTTGCCGGAGTTCAGCATCAAGACCCAACTCTTCGAGAACTGCATCTTTGCCCCCTCCCTATACAGGCGCGCGGACTTCGATGCAGTTGGGGGCATGGACGAACAGATGGTGGGCCTCGAGGATTACGATTTCGTCACCAAGATTGTGAGCCTGGGCAGGACCGTGCACAAGCTGCCGGGGAAGTACTTCCACTACCGCCGGGGTGACGATTCGCTCAACGATCGAGTGGTGAGCGACCGGAGACGCGAAGTTGACGCCCACGCAGCAGTGATTCGCAATAACATCGGTTTCTACCGAGACAACGCTGAGCTCATCTTGGAGTACGTCATGGATCTCCGACTGGAGGCGGATCGGCTCGCGCGCGAGCGTGATCGTCTGCTTTCGAGATACGCAGCGCTGGAGAGGCTGCGACTCTCCCGGGCCTGGAACGTCGTGCAACGCGTCCGCGAACTCACCCGCGGCCTCATCCCAGCCCGGGTCCGCAGGTAGGGCCACCTACATCTCCTCAACCGGGTCCCGCTGGGCAAGTCGTCATTCGTTCTTGCTGAGCGGAGGAGAGCCTCCGAGGGGCGAGTGGCTGTGTATCGGAGGCCGGACGACGCGGCCAGCTGTCCTAGTCAGCGCTGCATCTCGGATGGGATTCGTAGCGCTCGCTCGTTCCTTGCTCGCTCCTCATGAAGCCGTCGACGGCACCGCGCCCACTTCTACTGTGCCCCGTCGCGCCCCAGTTCCGGCGCTGCTAGCCTGCAGAGATGCCGCGCGATTCAGCTGTATTCACAGTGATCATCCCGACACTGCAGCGTGCACCCGAGCTGTGGCCGCTGGTCGCTCAATGCGCGGCTCATACACTGGTGCGAGAAGTTCTCGTCATCAACAACTCGCCGACCCCTCTGACGTGGGACTCCCCCAAGGTCCGCGTGCTGCAGCAGGCGACCAACATCTTCGTGAACCCGGCGTGGAACCTGGGAGTTCGGGAGGCGTCTGGGGAGTTCATCGCGATCATCAACGACGACGTGCTCTTCGATGATGACGTGTTCGACGAGGCAGCCAGGGTGCTCCGCCGGGGCCTGTTCGCGATGGTGGTGCCCGACCGGTCCTGCTTCCACGGGGACCGATGGGATGGGTCCATCTCGCACCGCCTCGCCACTGGGCGGCTGAACCTGGTGTGGGGCACCTTCATGGCCATGCGTCGGGTGGACTACCGGCCCATCCCTGACTCGCTATTGATCTGGGGCGGTGACGATTACCTCTACTGGTCCCAACGGAAGCCGAACGCAGTTCTCATCCGGACGCCGTTCAGGACCACGATGGGCACCACGAGCGGGTCAGCAGAGTTCCAGCAACTGCGCCAGCGCGAGTATGACGAGACGATGGCGACGATCGCTCGAATACGCCGCTGGTGGCACTCACCGGTCAAGGCGCTGGATTGGGTCAAGCGGACCCGGCACCAGCTACTTCGACGAGGCCACGCGACGTAGCGCGTGACGTCTGGTACCAGCTACGACGGCCCGCGCCTCAGCGTGGACTTCACCCACCTGGCTGCGCCAAGCAGTCTCCTGCCGGCGCGCGAGGATCGGAAGCGCTCCAGGTGCCGGTACCGCAGCCGCAGTTCGTTGCGCTCATCGACGAAGGAGAAGATCTCTCGCATGAACGCCTCCGCATGCTCGCGGTACAGCTCGGTGTTCGTGCGGAACATTCGAGCGTACGCGTCGATGAAGAGTGCGCGGTTGTCCGGGTGGTGCAGGTTGGCGTTAACGCTCGGCCTGCCCCTCCGATAGTGGAAGTACACGCCATCCAGCCTGTGCACCCGACGGCCAAGGCTGAGGACGCGCAGGTTGAAGTCGTGGTCCTCTCGCCCTTTCATCACTTCGTCGTAGCCGCCGACCGCGGCCCAGTCGGCGCGCCGCATGAGCGCCGTTGCGAAGATCAGGTTGTTCAGCAGCTGGGTCTGCATCGAGAACTCCTGCAACCGCCACGGCCCTGATTCCGAGCCGAAGAAGTCGGCGTGACAGTAGACAATGCCGAGACTCGGATCGCGCTCCATCTCGGCCACTGCTTCGCGGACATAGGGGGGCTCGATGAGATCATCGCCCAAGTTGAGGAAGTAGACGCCCTGTGCGGCCTCCAGAGCGCGGTTGAGAGCATGCCCTGGGCCATGGTTGTCCTGATGGATCACGGTGGCAGCTCCGCGTTCCTCCCAGTACCGCAACCGTTCCAGTGTCACGGGGTCCGTCGAGCCATCATCGACGATGATCACTTCGATGTTGCGGTACTCCTGCGCCGCGATGGATGCCATGGTCTCGTCAAGGACATGGCCCGTGTTGTAGCAGGGCATCACGACGCTGACGAGTGGATCGGTGACCATGCGAACTCCCCTCCACATTCAGCGACCAAGCTAGCACCGTAGGCTGGTGCCCCAGGGGTCAAGCGCAGTCAGAGGACATCCGAGGATCACCGAAGGGGGAATCAGTGGGCACACAGGCGAGGAGCCAGATGGCTCGGATGGTGATGATCACCCACTTGGCCCCGATCCCGCAGGCTGACAACGCCGGCCAGAACTTCGTCACAGCCCAGGTTCAGGCGTGGTCGAATAGCTGGCACGTCGAGTGCATCATGCTGCCGGGCCGGTCCGCGCGCGAAGATCTGGACGCGGCGCTCACCCCCTGCACCATCATCGAGTGGCCCTCGCCAAGCGGTCGCGCGTGGCTGCCCCGCATGGTCGGACGCATCAGGAGGTGGTTCCCGTCGCTGCCCGACCCTAACCTCACCGCAGCCCTCATGAGGGACGAACGGTCACGACAACTGCTCCGGTCCGCAGACGTTGTGGTTCTGCAGTGGGAGGACGTCGCCGCCCAGGCGCGCACCATCAAGCGAATCAATCCCGAGGCAGTGACCGTGGCCGTCCTCCACGATGTGATGTCCCAGTCCCATGAGCGTTACGCCCGCCATTGGCCCGAGGCTCGGCAAAGGTGGCGACAATGGGTGGCTGCCCGAGTGTCCCGGCTCGTCGAACGCCACATCGCCCGGCAAGCGGACCGCATCCTCGTCCTCAGCAGAAAAGACGCAGAACTCCTGCCTGTATCCTCGCGACACAAGGTGCGAGTCGTCCCCCCACCGGTTGTGGTGCCCGCCGAGCCGCGACGACGACCCAAGCCGGGAAAGATCGTCCTCGTGTCGAGTTGGCGGCAGGAGAACATTCACGGGCTTAGCTGGTTCGCCACCTATGTGCTCCCCATCGTCAGGGAGTCCGTTGCTGACCTGACGATCGACCTCGTCGGCAGCAACCTGACCGGCGAGCGCGCACGCAGCCTGGAGCAGCAGGGATTCACCGTCCGCGGTTTCGTCGACGATCTCGATGCCGTTTACTCCGAAGCTGCGCTCACGGTGGTGCCCCTGTGGCTGGGCGCCGGCGTGAAGTTCAAAGTAGTAGAGGCGCTCCTTCATGCGGTACCTCTCGTGACTACCACCGTCGGGGCCGAGGGCATAGATGCGCTGAACGGGCGGGCCAATGTCACCGACGATGCTCAGTCGTTTGCCGTCCAGATGATTCGAGCGCTGACGAGTCCCGCGGAGGCCGAGGTCGAGTCGGCGGCTCTGCGCCAGGAGGTGCTCCGGGACTTCCATCCTGACACCATCGCCGCCGCTCTCGACGCTGTCCTCGAGTAGCTCAGCGGCCCAGGTGACGGGCCGCCTCACCCCACATGGCCTGTGGGGTGAACCGTTCGAGGCACCGCTCCTGTCCCCGCATCGCGATCTCACGGCACCTAGGCTCGTCCTCCAGCATGAGCAGGTTTCGTCGGAGCCCGTCCGGATCAAGCGGATCCGAGAGCAGCGCCGTGATCCCGTCCTCGAAGTACTCCTTCAGGGGGGCGGTTGCCGTGGTCAGGACCAGCGCGCCGGCGGCACTGGCCTCGAGCGCGACGGATTGCCCAGTCGGGTACGCAAACTCCTTGGTAGGGACGATGACTGCCCTGGAACGTTGCAGGATATCCCGGTACTCGCCGCGCGGCACCGTCCCGCGCCAGGTCACCTGAGCCGGCAGATCTAGCCCTTCGAGGTTCCACTCGGCGCAGAAGAGGTCAACCTGCACAGTGGTGCCGACGAGGGCGGCGAACATGGTCCGATAGTCGCGGCCCTCGTCCTGACCAATGGCCACCACCCCGCGACGCTCTTCGCAGGGAGTCGCTCCCGCAGAGAAGTACGCGGTCTCCACGCCAAGCGGGATGAAGTGCGTCTTCCCAGGCTCGACGCCGAAACGCTCCAGGATGGGGATCTGGTTTCGGCTCAACACGAAGAGGACGTCCGCCGCGTTGAGCAGGTCGACATGCTGCCGCCTCTCACTCGCCGTCATCCTCAGCAGGCGTTCGGTTGCCCAGCAGACGAGGACAGCGAGTCGGCGCGTCCGATACGGGGGCACGCCCCACTTCTTGAGCCGCAGCACCAGGTTGGCGTTGTTGTCGAGGAGCGCCAGCACCCATTCCGCCCGCACCGCAAGACCGCGAACGGTATCCTCGACGAGGATGTTGGTGCGGTGCTCGATGAGATCACGTACCTTCCTCAGCAGCCCCGCCGCTCGGCGGCGCGGGTTGACGACCTCAAACCCGTGGCGCTGCAACTCCAACACTCCAAACGGCGGCGCAAGTTCTGCCGCTCCGGGCTGCGGATCCCCAAGCACCAACAGCCTCGATAGCTTGGCGCTCATGTCTCCCGCCTTCCGTCCCTGGTGCGATGCGATGTGAACTAGCATGCCAGGGTGAGCTTGCTGGTGGTGACCGTGCCGGGTCCCGTCGAACGGGACGGGTCGCTGATACGTCTGTCGGCCAAGACTCTCTCAGGGCTTGACTACTTCGCCCGTTTCTGGCCGGGGGATGTGACTCACGTCACCGAGGCGACAGAGATGGGCAGCCAAGAGGTCGTCCTGGGCACGCGGACTATGCCCATCGATCAGCTTAAGCACAACACGATCTTCACCGCAGACCGCCTCAAGACCATCCACCAGCTCCGCCCCGACGTCGTCCTGACGACGCTTGCCATGTCCGAATTGCCACTCCTCGAGGGACTGAAGGTCCCGTTTGTGGCAGTTACCGAGACCGATCTGCGGACGCGGTTGGAATGGGCCCGCGCCGAGCGTGGGGGCCGCTTACCATCTCTGCGACACACGGCCTTCCTGCTGCGCCTTGAACGACGTTACCGACAGGCCCTCCGTCGTGCAGCCGGCATCCAGGCCAACGGTTGGCCGTCCTACACGACGTATCAGGGCCTGACGGAGAACCCGCTACTCTTCTTCGACTCACGCATCAATGAACACATGCTCGATTCCGCTCCATCCAAGGCTGCGAGTGAGAATGTGACCCTGGCCTTCTCTGGCCGCTGGATCCGGCCTAAGGGGATCGAGCACGCCCTCGCAGCGTTCGCACAAGCCCGTGCCACCAGCGATCGAGATCTCCGGCTGGAACTGTTCGGCAGCGGCGCCTACCCGCTCGGCTCCTCGGCTCCCGACGGCATTACGGTGCACGGCAACGTCGACTACGAGACCCAGTGGGTACCGCACGTGGCAGCACACGTTGATCTGCTCCTCGCTCCACACCCACAGTCGGACCCTTCGTGCACCTACCTTGAGGCCGCCGCCCTCGGGGCCCCGTTCATCTCATTCAACAACCGGGCAGCCGAATGGCTAGCCGCAACCCACCGGCTCGGCTGGACCGCACCAATCGGCGACGTGACCGCCCTCGCGGAACTCATCACCACGATCGCCTCCGACGACGCCGCCCTCAGAGCCTCCCGTGAGGCGGCCAGGACGTTCATGAAAGAACACACCATGGAACGGGAGTTCGGCCGCCGGGTCGAGCACCTCGTCGCCTGCGCAGGCATCTGAGGGCCGCAAGGCCGCCAGCGAGGTGCTGCTGCTGGGTGGCATAGAGTGTGGCTCGACGAAGGTTCAGCGGGAGGGGGCTCGGATGCGTGCCTTATGGCAGATGCTGACCAATCTGCGGGTGGTGTTCACGCTTGTGCCGTGGCGGCTGCGGCCGAAGCTTATAGCCACCATCATCGGCTCGACAGTCCTCGCCTTCCTCGACATGACCGCTGTCCTGCTGATCCTGCCCATCATGCAGATCCTCTCGGGCGCGACAGCAGAGACGTCTCCCGTGCTCAAGGCCATCTCAACGTTGACGGGCGTCGAGGACCCCCGGATGCTACTCATCGTGACCCTCGTCTCCGTCGTCACCTTGATGGTCGCCAAGAATCTCTACGGCATCTGGTTCAGATGGTGGCAGCTGGGGCTGATGGCCACAGCCCAGTCCGACGCGACTCACGAAATGATGACCCTCTACACCACATCCCCGTGGATTCACCATCGCCGCCGCTCGTCGGACTCCATCCTCCAGGCAATGAACGTCTACATCACCACCGCATTCTCCGGTGTCACGACTGGCGTCATCTCGCTGGTGGTGGATTTCATCACTATCACGGCACTGCTCGCAGCCCTGTTCATCCTCTCCCCGGTGGTGACGCTGGTAGCCCTCGTCTTCTTCGGCGGATCTGCCTTGATAATCCAGGCGGTCCTCAAGACTCGGATCCTGGACCTGGCCGAAAGGACCCGACAGGAGCACATGAAATCGTGGAGTTACCTCAGCCCGGCAGTCGACGGGCTCAAGGAGGTGCGGCTCAATGGGGCCACCGAGGAGTTCACTCATGGCTACTCAGACACCCGGCGGAACGTGGCGCACATGGCCAGGACCACGACCATCCTGAACGAACTCCCGCGCTACCTGCTCGAGATCATCATGATCCTCGGCATCATATTGACCGCCCTAGTGCTCTTTGCCACGACGAATCAAGCCGACGCCTTCGCCTTCCTAGCGGTCTTCGCCGTCGCGGCGGTCCGGCTGATCCCCACCCTCAACCGGGTGGTCGCGACGGTCGGTGTGATCCGTACCAACACCCCCAACCTGGTCTCGCTGGTGGAGGAGATCAACACGCTGCGCAGCGAGTCTGGGCGTCAGGCCCTGACCTCTGGGCACCATCATTACCCGCGCGCCGACATCGAGTTCCGTGACGTCCGTTTTCAGTTTCCGGACGCCTCCACTCCGGTTCTTGATGCCGTGTCAGGGGTCATCCCCGCGGGCCGTACAGTGGCTCTCGTCGGCACAAGCGGCGCGGGCAAGACCACCTTCGTCGAGCTGCTGCTGGCACTGTTCGAGCCCGACTCGGGAACTATGGAAGTCGCCGGCGTCTCCATCCACCAATACCCCACCAGTTGGCGGCAGCAGCTCGGTGTCGTGACCCAGGACGTCTATCTTCTGGACCGTTCCATTCGCCAGAACGTCGCCTTCGGCGTCGCCGAGGAGGACATCGACGACCAGCGCGTTGCCCAGGCCGTGCGGATGGCCCAGCTTGAGGACTTCGTAGAGCAGATGCCGCAGGGGCTGGAGACGGTCGTCGGCTACCGCGGAGCTCGCGTTTCCGGGGGGCAGAAGCAGCGGATCGGGATTGCCCGAGCCCTGTACCGAATGCCGCAGGTCCTCATCCTTGATGAAGCGACCTCGGCCTTGGACAACGAAACGGAGTCCCGGATCACGGAGACAATCCAGGCTCTGCAGGGGACGATTACCATCATCGTGGTCGCGCACCGTTTGTCGACCGTGAAGCACGCGGATCAGATCCTCTTCTTCTCAGATGGACGGATCGCTGCCCGGGGCACGATGTCGGAGCTCGAGTCCTCGAACGCGGAGTTTGCGAAACTCGTGAAGCTTGGACGGCTGACGTGAGCGGCCGGGTCGTCGTGATCATTCCTTCCCTGAACGCCGAGGAGACGATCGGCCGACAGCTCGCCGCGCTGGATGCTCAAACGGACAAAGACTTCCGCGTCCTCGTGAGTGACAACGGTTCCACTGACCAGACACGTGCCCTGATCAACCGCTGGAAACCCCGTTTCACGGGGCTGGAACTGGTGGACTCGTCGGCGAAACGGGGGGCTGCCAACGCCCGCAACTGTGCCATCGAGGCGTCCGACGAGGAGCTAGTGCTGTTCTGCGACGCCGATGATCGGGTCTGGCCCGGCTGGGTGGCCGCCATGCGCTTAGGGCTGGAATCCGCCGACGCGGTCACTGGACCACTACACCTTGTGTACCCCCGTGAGCCCTCGCGAAAGGAGGTCTGGAACTCCACTGCCCTGCCGGTGTCCATGAGTTTCCGCCCCTACGCGCCGAGCTGCAACTTCGGAGCACGCCGAGACGCGCTGATCCGTGTGGGCTACTTCGATCCGGAGTTGGATATGGGGCAGGAGGACGTCGACCTCGGCTGGCGCTTGGTCGAAGCAGGCCTGCATCTGGGGCACTCGAAGGACGCGGCGATTGACTACTACCAGCGCGATAGTCTCTCCGACCTGATCAGGCAGCAATTCAAGTCAGGGAGAGCCTACGTCGTGCTCTATGAGAAGCACCGGGGTAAAGCTCCGGCTCCGGTCAGCGTGAGTGCGTCCGTTCGCTGGTTCGGCCATTGGGCCCGTCAGGTGCCCAGCGCCGTCCGTCGAGGCGAGGCGAGGGGAGCCTTGGCGGGAGCCAGCTTCCAGTTGGCGCGCAACTACGAAGCCATGCGGAGACGGATACTCACCCCGCTCTGACGGACCGGCTGGGCTGGGCCCCCATCAGGAAGGGTGGGGGCGATGCTCTGCCGCCAGGTGGCAAACCGCTGCCATTGCCGCGTCCGACCAGGCCTCCCAGGAGAGCTCGGTCGTCGCCCTTCGCGACGCGGCCCTTCCCATCAACTCGAAGTTCTCAAGGTGACCTTGAACGGCGTCGGCCGCAGCAGCGATCACCAGTGATTCCCGAGCGGGCACCAGAATCCCCGTGACCCCATCCTCCACAATCGTCGAGACGCCTCCAGTGTCAGTCGCAACAACCGGCAACCCAAACGCCGCCGCGTCAGTCAACGTGACACCCGCCGCATTGCTTCGAGCCAACTCAAGGAGCAGATGACTGGACGCGTATAGCTCCCGCAACTGCCCTGGATGCACCCTGCCAGGGGCGTGGATTCGAGGCGGCAGCCCTTCGGGCACATCACCGACGATCGTGAGGCCAACGTCAAGACCGCGGCGGATGAGTTCCTCGAACACCCCCACTACCCGGCTGCCACCCTTGCGCTCCCAGTTGCTCACGACGGCAAGCATCTTGAGTGGCCCTACCCCGCCATCGGATCGTGTCGGTTCATCTCCCTGGGGAATGATGGCCGGACCAAAAGGGGCGACGGTGATGGCGGCTGGGTCGATCCCATCATCTCGAATCAACGAGTCGCGCGCCCAGCCTGTTGCTGCCAGGGTGTGATCAGCCCGTCTGGCCGAACGTCTCGAGATCATCTCGGCCTGCCATCTCGAGACCGCCAGTATGCGGGTGAACTGGTCGTAGTAGTCGGAGATGGAAGCCAGGGTGGCATCCGAAACCTGGATGACGGGCAGGTCCCCCCCTAGGAAAGCGATGTCCTGAGACGCTGCAGCGGCGAGTACGACGTCGGGCTTGGCCTCGGCGAGACGGCTACGCAGGTACCGGCCCCTCTGGACAGCCGTGGCAACGGCGTGACCCACCAGATATTTACGTCCGCGCCGTCCGTCAAGGAGCCGCGCCGCGCCTCTATCCAGCACCGAATCCGGCACGCTCTGGGTACTGATCGGCACCACATCGCAATGCTCTTCGAGCGCCCTTACCATCGGGTAGACGACCCCGGACCAGGCACGCTTGTTGTCCGTGTCCCATGGAGTCACGAAGGCCAGACGCATGTCTGCACAGTACTAGGCAGTTGTACACTGCAGGTCACGCAGAAGGGGGGTGCGCCGTGTCCGATGTCACCACGACCGCAACGGTCATCATCCCTCACTACGGCGACCCTGGACCAGCGCTCGCCCTCGTGGAAGCCCTCAACGCCTCGCCGGTCCACCAGATCATCGTGTGCGACGACTGCTCGCCCGTCCCCTTTCCGCACATCGATGGAGTCCACCTCGTGCGGCGACAGATCAACGGGGGTTTTGCTGCGGCGGTGAACGCGGCAGCGCGCGACGCCACGGGCGACTATCTCCTGGTGTTGAATAGCGACCTTGAAATTCCACCCTCTTTCCCGGATGAACTGCTGCGCGCCGCCATCGCGCAACCGCCAGCGATTCTGGGTCCCCGGGTCCTCGATACCGAGGGCAGGATCACCTACAGCGCGCGCCACTGGCCGAGCACCCTGAACCAGACCTTGGAGTGGCTCACCCCTCTCGCTCGCTGGCGCGAGACACGGTGGTTACGTCGGCTTCTCGGCCACGACGTCAGGGTCCTCGACGCCACCGAGCCCATCGAGGTCGACTGGCTCGTCGGCGCTGCTTTCCTGATGCCGACCTCCGAGTTTCGGGCCGCGGGCGGTCTCGACGAACGGTTCCACATGAACTCCGAGGAGATCGACCTCCAGCGCCGCCTGGCAGAGCGAGGCGTCAAACGGATCTACGTGCCGTCAGTGTCGGTCACGCATGAAGGGGGCGGGTCGTCGGAGCCTGCAAAGCGCCGTCGATGGCTGGTTACCTCCCAGTTCCGGTACGCGGAGAAGTGGGGCGGCTCGAAACGACTGCGGGTTGCCCTGACAGCGGCTACCGTCGTCAACTTCGCGTGGAACTGTGTTCGGCGGTTGAGGGGAGCGCACGTCCACCCGGTGGATGTAGCCCAAGAAGAGCTGGCACTTGTCTGGAACCAACCACGACCGAATGCCACCCATGAATCCTGGGCCTCGCCATGACAGTTGCTCATCCTCCGCGGGTGACCGTGGCCGTGGTCTCATACAACCACGCTCCCTATCTGGAGCACTGCCTGCAGTCGCTGCTGAACCAGTCGGTCGAGCCGCACATCATCGTCGTCGACGACAGTTCCACCGATGCCAGCCAGACGGTCATCCGTGACTTCGTCCGCCGCTCGGGCCGGCCAGACCTATTCACGCTGCTCTTGCATCAAGAGAACATCGGGCTACCGGCCGGACTTAATGAGGCGCTGAGGATCACTAGCACGGAGTATTTCGTGTACCTGGCGGGAGACGACTGGTCCTTACCATCCCGCCTGGAGAAGCAGATCGCGGCCCTCGATGAGGCCGGGGAATCCACCGGGCTGTGCTACACAGACTGTCTGCGGTCGAGTGCCAGCGGTAGCTTCGATGATCTGCTGTTCAGCGAGATGCATAAGCAGGTCTGGCGTCCCGACAGTTCCGACCCGTACCGCGACCTACTCCTCAACGACAACTGGATCCCAGCACCCACGGTCATGTTCCGCACCGCAGCCCTTCGTGACGTGGGAGCCTTCGACGAGAGCATCGCCTACGAGGATCATGACTCCTACGTGCGGATCGCAGCGCAGTACCGGCTGGTGATGCTCCCAGAGGCCCTGTCAGTGCACCGGGAACTCACCGACGGTCTAGGGAGAAAGCTGTTCTTCGGTGGTAGCCAGCCGTGGCTCGAGGGGTGGATCCGGCTTGAGTTGAAACAGCTCGGCCGACGGCCTGACCTGACTCGAGAGCTGGCCGCACGCCTGAGGGTCCGCGCGATCCGGCTGTACAAGATGGGGGGCAACAACGAACTCGCGGCGGAGGCGATGATGGCTGCTCTGAAGGCCGCTGGGAGGTTCGACCCAGCTGGCCTGTTCTACTGGTCGCTCGCGAAGTTCGGGGTCGGCTGGCGAAGCCCCCTTGATCGATGCACCTCAACTGGTGGAGCCCCAGAGGACCGGCGCGTTTGATGAACCACTTCAGCCAGATAATCCGGACAGCAGACCCTCACGGAGGACCTATGCCCGCCAGCCGGGAGCCAGCCAGCGCCGTTGACTCCCACCACCTGGTGGCTGAATCTCACTCCCAGACTTCATCGGGTCAGTCTGCGCATAGGCCCTGGGGCGATGAGGTGCACATGGCCATGAACGAGATGCCCACCGTTTGGGCAGGGACGTGAGCGCCAAACCCCGGATCCTGCTGGTCAGCCCCGTCTTCCACGGGTATTGGCAGAGCATCGAAGCGGGGTTCCGCACTCTCGGCTTCCAGATCGGCACTCACTGCTACGACACGAACACCACCCTTGCCAACAAGGTCTCGCACAAGGTCGTCCACGAACTGCCAGTCCGGCTGGGAGCTCGCGCCGCCAGGATCGAGAACGGACGCCAGACCGCAGAAACCGCAGCGGTGATCCGCTCGTTCCGTCCGGACATCACGCTCGTCATCAGGGGTGACCGCTTCGGCGACGAGTTGTTCGACGCTCTGGACGATGTGGGTTCCCGGCGGTTTCTCTGGCTCTGGGATGAAGTCCGCAGGACAGCCCACACCCCCGATTCGCTGGCTCGCTACAACCATCTGATCTCCTACTCACCGTTGGATACACGGGCCTTCAGCACCGCGGGCACACCGTGCCTTCACGTGCCCAACGCGTTCGACCCCGCCCTGAGCCCCACACCACGCCACACTTCAGAGGTGGTGTTCATCGGCGCGCGCTATCCCCGTCGTGACGCCCTCCTCACCGCAGTAGCTGCCGCGGACGTTCCCCTTCGCTGCTACGGCCGGGAGTGGTCACGCCACCCGTTCGACCGCGCCCGCACCTGGCAGGTCCGCCGCCCGGAAGTGCCGGCAGCCCGGGACATCGACCGGGAAGACGGCTACGCACTGACCGCGGGTGCGCCAGCCGCCATCAACATCCACTCAGACCAGGACGGCTTCACCATGAAGACGTTCGAGGTCCCAGGCGTCGGTGGCGTGCAGCTGGTGGACCGCGAGGATGTCGCCGAGTACTACGAGCCGGGGCGCGAGGCGGCAGTGTTCCGAGACGCTGATGAGCTCGTCGAGCTGTGCCAGCGGGCAATCCACGACGATCGATGGGGTGATGCGCTCCGGGAAGCGGGCCGCCGCCGCACGCTCGCCGAGCACACCTGGGCCCACCGCGCAGCGAAGGTGGCCCAGCTATGGGCTTGAGGTATCCGGACCTCGAGTCGTGGCAACGCTGGCAGGCGTCGCGGCGCCGGCTCCAGCGGGTTGCGGCGATGGTCAGGCGGCGATCGGCAGCGGAGCCCGTGAATGAGTTGCGCCTGAGGCTCTGGGCGCGCGGCTCCGATCCCACGCTACTGGTGGCCTGCGATTCCGCTTCTCCCACCAACCACCACGCACTTCTGGCGCCCCTTGCGGCGCTCGACGACATGCCCGCCTTCGTGATCCACCCCGCAGATGTCGCCCTTCCGCTCCCAGGCAGCGGATGGAGGGAGGTCCACGATCTGCGCGCTTCGCTCGGCCGCATCATGACTGTGGCGTCCATCGGAGATCATCTGGCGGTCGGCTCTTGGGCCCAGGAGCAAGCCACCACCCGTGGCTGGCGCCAAGTGGTGGTGCAGCACGGACTACTGACGCCCTTCTCACCTCCTCCCCCACCGTCATCTGAGGTGCTCGCCTGGTCCGAGAAAGACGCCACCTTCCTGCAGTCGGGGCGCGCAGACCTGAAGATCAGCGTGGTCGGCTCCCCGATTCTCGCGTCAGCCGCGGCCTGTCAGGCCCCGCACGTCAGCCGGTTCGAGCGACCTGTGTTCCTTGGGCAGCTGCACGGGGCTGAGCTCTCGCGGACGTCGATGACACGTTCCGTCACCACCTTCTGGGGCATGACGGGCGCGACCTACAGACCCCATCCCCAGGAGCGCGACAAGCTCTCCCGAGCGCAGCACGCCTTCTGGCGCCGCCGGGGAATGGCGATTGACAGCGCATCACCCCTTGCCGAGGTCGACCGACCGGTGGTCAGCGCGTTCTCCACCGGAATCCTCGAAGCCGCAGCACGGGGAGTCCCGGCCTGGGTCTTCCACGTCGATCCTCCACCCTGGCTGGTGGAGTTCTGGGATCGCTATGGCATGCGGCAGTGGGGCGAACCGCCCACCCCGCAGCCGCTTCTCCTGACGGAAGACCCGGCCATCCGCATCGCCCGTCGCTTCGCCGGCGAGTAGGGCCGGCTACCCTCAGCCGACGGTCGTGTGCTGCGCCAGTCTGTAGCCGGCCACCGCCGACGCCTCGACGGCCAACGCGACGGCCTTGCGTCCCACCTCGGCAGGCATGACGCTCAGCGTCCTATCGATGCACCGCGCGAGCAACTCCGCCCGCCGTTCGTTCAGGCGGTCGGCCAGTGCGTTGACAAGGCCGTTCCACGCGCCCTTGTCTTCGGGACGACTGGGCCCGCTCGACCCGGCCCCGTGGATGGCGTCGAACGTTCTCCGCGCCCGCCCTGCCGCGATCGCCCGCCCCACTCGAATCTCCGTGGTTGTGGCGGCCACGTAGTGGGGCGTCTCCAGCGACGGCACCAGCTCGACGGGCAGCCCCAACTGCTGGAGGCGATACCCGAAGTCGATGTCTTCCCACCCGTACGCGCGGTATCGGGGGTCGTAGCCGCCCACGCGGTCGAAGACGTCACGGGAGACTGAGCAGTTGCCGGCCCAATACCGGTAGCGAAGGTTCAGTGGAGTGGCGTAGGCCTGTGCCCGGTGCTTCTCGTCCGCCTCCCGTCCGTAGACCTGCGCATAGGGCGTGTCGGGGAAAACGTTGACGTAGAGCCCCACCGCGCCCCGCTCGCCGCCGGCCGTCGCGCTCACGTGTTCGTGGACGTAGTCAGGGCTCGGCACCAAATCGTCGTCGCATCGGATGAGAACCTCGCCCCTGGCCGCGGCGAATCCGGCGTTCAGCGCCGCCACACGCCCCCGGTTCTCCGGAAACACGATCGCCCGCACAGAGAGGTGGGCGTACTGGGCCACCACGGCCTCGGAGTTGTCGACGTCGCCGTCGACGACGACGATCGCCTCCCAGTCGGGATGGGTCTGCGCCGCGAGGGCCGCCAGCAGTCGCGGGAGCCGCTCGGCACCCCCTCGGCTGGGAATGATGATGCTTGCCTTGGTCATATGGCGTTGCTCCTGATCAGGTCATCAACGGCGTGGCGGAGCTTCCTGTTGAAGGCCTCCGGCGAGAAGTGATCGGCATGCGCGAGGATGCGCTGTTCGTCCAGGGGTGCGCGGTCCAGACGTGCCATAGCGGCCCGAACGTCCGAGGCCGTCGCCTGTTCGAAGAACCACCCGGTGACGCCCTCCACCACCGTGTCGAGGTACCCGCCGGAACGCAGGGCCAGACACGGCTTGCCGAAGCTGAAGCCCTCCACCGGGGTGAGGCCGTAGTCCTCGCGGCTGGGCGCGATCACCGCCTTGCTGTGCGCGTAGGCCCAGCGCATCTGTGCATCCGTCAGGCCCTCGAGGAACACGGCGTTCGACGGCGCCGCGGCCCGCAACTGCGCGGCCAGGGGGCCGCGCCCGATCACGACGAGCCGCTCCTCCGGGAGGTCACGGAAGGCGTTCAGGACGACGTCGACGTTCTTGTACGGCATCAGCCGCGACACCACCAGGTAGTAGCCCTCCCACTCCGCGATCTCCGGGATGGGCTGCTGGGGAGCCGCCGGTTCCAGCCCGTGCGGCGGGTGCACGACGGTGGCCTCGATGCCGTAGACGTCCGCGATCCGCTGCTTGACCACCGTGGAGTTGCACAGATACACGTCCGCGCTCGCCGCGGCCTTCCGATCCCACCGCACCAGGAGCGGGCGCAGGGCACGCAGGGCCCAGCCGGACGGCGAGGTCCACCACGGTGCACCGAGATAGTCGTCTTCCAGGTAGAGGAAGCGTGCCGGAGAGTGGCAGTAGACGATCTTCCGGGTGCCGGGATGGGTCTTCACACCGTGCGCGAAGGCCGTGGTGGAGGCCACGACCACGTCCGCGGACGCCGGGACTGCGAGGTGGTCGAAGGCCCAGCCGTACAGGGGTAGGCCGACGCGGAACCTACTCCTCAGCAGCGCGACGCGGTTGAGGGGCGAGGTGATGACCTCACGGCCCGCGAACTCCGGGTAGGTGGTGTCCGGGTTGTGCAGGGTGGTGACGATCGGCGCCTCGGGGAAGGCGTCCATCAGATTCAGCACCACCCGCTCCGCCCCACCACGCTGCGTGAGGTAGTCGTGCGCGATGGCGACCCGGGGCGAATCCTGGCGTTGTGGAGAGACAGCCTCCAAGACCTCGTCGACCCGTCCGAGTGCGGCCCCTGGCGAGAAGTGCCGCTCCCACCGGCGACGGGAGGAATCCAGCTGGTCATCCCAGCCGGCCGAGACCGCGCGCTCGATGCTGTCGGCGAGCGACGACGCGTCACCTGCGGCCGCGGTGAACGGGTAGTCCGCGCCGGCCACCTCAGGAAAGGCCCCGGCGTCGCTGATGACGAACGGGCAGGCGGCGGACATCGCTTCGGCGACGACCAGGCCGAACGACTCCTCCCCTACGGAGGGGAAGACCGCGAGGTCCACGCGGGCAAAGAAGTCGTCGCGCTCCATCCAGCCCGGCGCCTCGACCAGGTGCTCGACCCGCGCCAGGGCCTCGCGGACGCGGGCCGCCTCCCGGTCCGAGACGAAGCGCGACTCCCCGGCGATCAGGATGCTGAACCGCTTCGGGTACTTGGCGTCCAGCGCCGCCATGGCGGCGCACAGCGTGTCGATGCCCTTGTCGCGGGACAGCCGGCCGAGGAAGCCGATCGTGATCGGGCGGTCCTGCGGCATGGGTCTGCGTGGCCGGGTGGGGGCCGCGTCGCTCCAGTTCCACAGCACGTCGGAGCCGGGAACCGCCTCCTGCATGCTGCGCGACGGCACGATCGTGCGCAGTGCGCCCGCGCGCGCCACCCGGGCCAGCGCAGCCAGCTTGCCCTCGGGGCGCTGATGGAGGTGAACCACCCGGTTCGGCCTGCCCGCGGTGGCGAACGCGGGCCGCAGCCCGTTGCACCAGAGCAGCCCGTCGCGCTCCGCCACATCCCATCGGAGTAGGTTGGCCAGGTAGGCGGCGGTGGAATCGCCGTCGATCTCCACCGTCGGAAAGCCGTCGTCCCGAGCTGTCGCCACCAGCTCGCCGGGATTCCCCGGCCCCACCACGGTGACGTCACGCCCGAGCTCGCGCATCGCACGCGCCAGGGCCAGGAGCATGACCTCCCCGCCGCCCATCGCGCCCTGGTTGGACGCGATGTAGATCCTCGGCGTCACCTCGTCACCTGTGTGGCTCGGGAGGATCCGTCGATGCCTGAGGGCGCGAGAAGGTCGTAGAAGTGCGAGACCTGACAAGCCATACCGCGCACCGTCGGCACCGCGTCGGGAAGCGACGGCCGGAGCTCCGGGTGGAGACCCTGCTCGATGGCGATGCGCGCCATGCCCGCGTCGTCGTCAAGCTCGGCGATGCAGCGCGTGGGCAGGATCTCCGGGTTGCCACCGACGGGGCTGGCGGCCACGCCCAGTCCTCTCGCCACGGCGTCCAGCAGGGTGTAGGAAAGATTGTCTGAGCGCGAGGGTTGCAGAACGACGTCGTGGCTCTCCATCGCAAGCCCCGGGTCGACGAAACCGGGGAACGACACCGTGTCTGCGATGCCGAGCGAGGCTGCCAGCCCTCGCAGGCGGTCTTCGTCCGGTCCGGTCCCGGCGAGAGTCAGCGTGGCGTCGGGATGTAGCCCCACGACAAGGGCGAACACCCGCAGAGTCATCTCGAGGTTCTTCTCGGGCGACAACCGGGTCAGAGAGAGCATTCGGAGCCCCGGCCGCCGCATCGGCTGATCGGTAGGACGGTCGACACCGTTGAGCACCACGGCGATGGGGGTCTTCGTCGGCCAATGCCGCAGCATGTCGCGCTTGGTGGCTTCGCTCACCGCGAGGGCCTGCGCGACCCTCGTCAGCCTCAGCCGGTGCACGGTCTCCATGGCCAGCGCCCCCGGTAGCGACGTGTTGTACATGAACCGGTCGTGGGGAATGCAGTGCTCCGTGGTGACCAGCGTCACGGGCAGCCCCACCGCGGCCAAGGCGAGCAGGATGTCCGCCTTGGCCAGGTGCGAGTGCGCGACCGCCGGCCTGAGCCGCTTCAGCGTCTGCCGGAGCGCCGCGACGGACTTCGCGGTGCTGACGCCGTCGACGGACAGCGGGATCACCGGGCAGTCGAGCTCGCGCAGGCGCTCCAGGAGCGGCCCTTCCGGTGCCGTCACGACGAGCCGCCATCCGGGCAGGCCGACGCGTGCCACGTCGAGGATGTGACGGGCCACACCGGCCAGGTTCGACACCGGAGTCACCCACAGCACGGTCGGCTCGCTCACGTCAGAACCATTCCTCCAGGCGGTCCAGCGCGGTCCAGAAGCCCTCGCCGTTGTTGACGTGGCCCTGCCAGATCTCGGGGATGAACGGCACGCCGGGGGCAAGCCGATCCAGCTGAGCGGCGGTGCTGGGCCAGTCGATCTCGCCCTCCCCGATCTGCGGCCCCTCCCCGTCCACGCCCTCGGCGTCCACGATGTGCAGGTGATCCGACAGCGGAGCCAACTGCTCCACGTAGGTGCTGAACGGGATCCGGTTGAACGTGGCGGCCAGCTTCGAGTGGGAGAGATCGAGAGTCAGGCGCCGTCCGTACTGCCGGCAGAACTCGACGGTGTCCTCCAGCCCCATGAACAGGTTGTGGTGCTGCTGGCCGCCCATCAGCCACGGGAACGGGGGAAGGGTCTGGGCGGTGAGCCGAACTCCCGAGTCGTCAATCCGCTCAAGGGCCTGCGCGACACGGGCGTACATCGGCGCCCGCCGATCCGGGTCCACGAACGCGTCCTTGGTGAAGCCGCCCATGGTGCAGATGACGATCGGCGGCTCGTCGGCGTCGAACCACCGGCCGAGGTCGCGGGTGATCTGGATCACCTTCTGGACCTCGACGATCGACCGCTCCCAGATGGCGTCGTCGTCGCTGGCGAGGTCGATGATGAAGTCGCCCGCGTAGAGGTCCGGGGTGTGCACGGTGTAGGTCATTCCCTCGAACCGGCGCGGGAAGAGTGTGGTGAGGTCCATCTCGACGTCCTTGTAGGACAGGTGGAACTCGAGGAAGTCCGGGTTGGTGTCGTTGCCGGAGGTGAGCTTCACCGCGTCGTGGTAGCGGACGGGCAGGCCCCACGGGCGCCGGAACGAGTAGCGGCGGCCCTGCGCCACCGCCTCGGTGAGGTCGGTGGCGTAGAAGAAGTCGCCCTCCTCCACCACCCGGCGGCTGACGCGGCCCACCAGGTCCTCCAGGCGGTTCGGCTGCACCCCGCGTCCGGGGGACTTGATGGCCACCGAGTCTCGCGTGATCGTGTCGCCCACCTCGATGCGTCGCGTGGCCACCAGGGACTTGGCCAGGTTGGCGCGGTTCATCATCTCGCCGGTGGACACGGCGCGGGCGGTGTCGCTGCCCAGCGAGGCTTCCACGTCGCGGATGAGTCGGACCATGGTCTCGAACTCGTCCGGGAGCAGGGACACCTGGTGGTCGTTGCCCTCGAGCGCCTTGTCGATGGTGAAGTGCTTCTCGATGATCTGGGCTCCGCGCGCGACGGCCGCGACGGGCACGTGGAAGCCGCGCTCGTGGCCCGAGTAGCCCACAGGGCAACCGCCGAGGCCGGCCAGCCGATCCATGTAGCGGAGGTTGACGTCCTTGAACGGGGCCGGGTAGGTGGACTGGCATTGGAGGAGCGCGAACTGTGCGCCTGCCTGACGCAGCACCTCGACGCTGCCCACAATCTCGTCTTCGGTGGACATGCCCGTGGAGACCAGCAGCGGCAGGTGCTCGCGCGCGCATGCCCGCAGGAGGTGATGGTTGGTCAGGTCCGCGGAGGCGATCTTGAGGGCCGGAACCCCGTAGTCGGCAAGCACCCGCAACGACGGGAGGTCCCACGGCGTGCAGAACGCGTCGATGTCGACGCTCTTGCAGTGGTCCAGCACCTCCACCATCTGGGCGTTGGTGAGCGAGTACTTCGCCAGCAGATTCATCGTGTATTGCGCGCCGAGGTCCTCACCGGCCGACGCGTTGGCGCCCGACTGCCGGTACAGGGCCTCCATGTCGCGCAACTGGAACTTGACGGCGTCGGCTCCCGCCGCCTTGGCGAGATCCACAAGACGCTTCGCCAGGTCGACGTCACCCTGGTGGTTGTTGCCGATCTCGGCAATGATCAAGGCCGGATGGCCCTCCCCCACGGTGTGACGCCCGATGATCAGGTCACGGGAGCCTTCCAGTGCGACGGCGGCCACGTGGCCCCGCTCGTCCACCAACGGGATGACCTCCACCCCGGGCCGGAACAGTGCGGCCACCGAGGCCGTGTCCGCGGTGATGGCGGCCCTGACGCACGAGGGCTTCGCCACCATCTTGACGCTCTCGGCGAGATCGATGGCGGGCTGGCTGGTGACCCAGCGGCGGAAGTCGCCGTCGGACAGTGAGCCCTGCAGAATGCCGTGCTCATCGACGGAGAACACCACCCCGGTCTTGTTGGCGCCGATCTTGTTGAGCGCAGTCAGGACCGTGTCGTCGGCGAAGACGATGAACGGAGCTGTGTGTCTGTCAATGATCATTGCTTGTCCTCATCGAGGGCTGTGAGTGTGGCCAGGGTGTGTGCGGCCAGGATGAAGTCTTCCGGTGCATCGATGTCGACGCCCTCGACGGGATCCATGATGAACAGCCCGATCCGCCCGCCGAGCCGGTTGTGTTGCTCCAGGTACACCTCGGTGCGCGTCAGATAGAGCGAACCTGTCTCGCGGTAGCGCAACTGCTCCGGCGTCATGTCCTGCCGCCGGGGCCGATTCTGATACGGGTACAGAGCCCGCACGTCGGGGTCCTGTGCCCAGATGAAGATCGGCTCGGGAACCACCCCTACGAGGGAGTCGACGCCCGTATCGGTGAACTGCTGGACCGCGCGGGCGAGAGTGTCCGCACGACGGATGGGAGAGGTGGCTTGGAGGAACATCACCTGGTCCGGCAGCCCGACCGAGGATGTGATGACGTCGATGGCGTGTTCGATCACCGGCTCTGAGGCCGTTGTGTCCTGCGCCAGGTCACGGGGCCGCTCGATGACGCGCGCGCCCCAGTGGCGGGACACCTCGGCGATCTCTGCGTCCTCCGTGGAGACGTAACAGTCCAGCCCTGGGGTGGCGAGGACCTGTTCGATGGTCCACGCGATCAGCGGCTTGCCGGCCAATGGCCGGAGGTTCTTCCGTGGGATCCCCTTCGAGCCACCTCTGGCTGGGATGATGACGGGTGTCCTCACCAACGCCTCCTGTCGTCAAGCCCTGCCGGCGACGGCCACAGGACCGAGACCCTCGCTGGCGAAGCGCAGCGGGACGACGTCTGGCGTTCCTTGCCACCTCGGGTCGTGTTTCCGGCGCGTGGGAACGCTTGTCCGGCGCCTTGCCCGCGCATTTCCCTTTCACGAACTCTAGGTGAGGCGCAATCGAGGCGCCAAACGGCGAGGCGCCTCAACCGATGCGTTGCGCGTCGTATTCCCGCCGGCCGTGCATGTTCACCACGGATCGCTGCGCTCCGCGGAAGGCAAACACAGCCGTGACGGAACGTCCAAGGATGGTCATGTCCTGCAACATCGACCAGCCGTCCAGGTTGCGTTCCCTGGTGATTGCTCGGGAGCGCGCTCACGAACTCGCACCCGCAGCGCCGACCGCGGGCTACGTCATGGATATGCGGCTCATCGCCCGCGAGCAGAGTGGGCTTCAGGTGACCAATCGACCGCGTGGTGTGGGCTCCACGAGCCACGGCCAGGAGAAGAGCATCAAGATTCAGGAGCCGGAGAACCTGAGTTGGGATCGCGGTGGCGCCGGGGGAAACAACCCGACGCGCGGGCGATGTCCAGATTGGCGAGGTCCGCCAGTGTGGGACCGAGATCGCGCGGATGGACATGTGAACTCCGCTCCCCCCAAGAAGCTCCGGGCGTTCAGCATACCCCCGACCCGCCGCACAACGCGGCCGGTAGTTCCCGCCCCACTCGTGGTGATCCGAGGGGTGTAGACCTTCGGCCATGGGCTGTTCAGCCCTTTGTCCCCCTGAGGGCTGACCACCCTGGCCGGTCGCTGATCAGCGGAGACTCCCAGTCTGCGTCCGCTCGCCGAAGCGCTCAAACATCGCCACCCCCAGGAGGAAGAACCCGAGCGAGGTGAGGAAGACCTCGCCGAGCTGCCACGCACACACCATGAGGGTGACGATGGCGGCCTCGACCGACCGGAGCTCGGGACTCACGATCCGACGCCGGCTGCCCAGCCCGAGCCCAACACCGACGAAGAGCCCCAGGACGACGACCAGCATCGGAAGGCCTCCCTCCACCTGCAGGGCCGCGTACGAGTCGTGGAAGAACATCCGGTGAAAGGATGCAAGATCGACCACAGCCGTGTTGAAGCCCCGTCCGTACCAGGCAGTCCCGGCGAGCTTGACCTGCTCGGCGGCGTGGATAGACGCTCGCAACAGGTCCGTCCCTTCCCGATCCGCAAAGGCGCCGATCCGCGAGTAACGCTCCTCGAACCATTGCAGCACCCAGATACTCACCCCAAGGAGAGCAACACGGGCAACGAGTCCGAACCTGTTTCGGACTAGGTACCAGGCCAGGCCGATCACTGCACCGGCCAGACCGGTGCGGGAGCCGGTCAACCAGAGAAGCCCGAACATCGCGCTGAAGTGCACCGCCCGGGGCCACCGCTCCTGGTACAGGCTCAGCCCGAAGAGCGACATCACCGCGTAGTACAGGCCTGACACGTTCTTGTCGCCGAGCCATCCGGTCAGAAAAGGTGGGTAGTTGTTGGGGGTCAGCCCCAGGTAGAAGGCAGGCGCGTTCACGAGAACGAGGCTCAAGGTGCCTCCAGCCACGACCGACTTCCAGTTGATGCGCCCCTGCGCCACGACGGCGGCGAAGAAGAAGAGCAGACTCAGCCGGACGGATCGTTGAAGCCACGGCTGCTCCATCAGCACCGACACCGCGATGACCGAGCCCAGCATCGAGAAATAGGCCAGCGCGACCCACGGCAGGGCCGGAGTGCGGACCGTGGGCCGCACGAAAGTGCCAGCCGCCACCGCCAGTGCGAAGACCGCGATCTCGATGGGGAAACCCGTGACCAGAGTGTGCCGCCAGAACGGCATGCTCAGACCCACCATCAGCGCCGGCCCACTCAGCCAGGTACGCCAAGGACCCACGCCACCGGTGGAGGCCTCAGCGCCCGCACCCTCCCCGCCCAGGGCGGCAGCGCTGTGCTTGGCAGAATCAGCCGCCGAGAGGGAGGGGAACAACGGCTCAGCCTTCCGCTGAGGGCTCGTGGGCTGCAGCCACCGTCGCAGATGTGTGGACGACCCCTCGCCGTGCTCGGGGTGATCCAAGCTCAACGGGAACCTCCTCAGAGAGCATGGCGGGATTCCCGCGTTTGACGCTCTTGGCACCGGTTGTCGCGGCGTATGCGCCATAGCGCCGGTTGCCATAGCCGCCGGCCCCGTACCCGTACAGCACGTCACCGAGCCCCTTGCGGGGGGCCTTGTTCAGCACTGTCCCCAGCAGGGCTGCGCCAACCTGGCCCAACTGCTTGGCGCAGAGCGCCAGCTCTGCCTTGGTGGTCTGCCCCACGGCGCCCACCAGAAGAGCGCCGTCAGATGCCTCGGACAAGAGGCCAGCGTCAGTGACGAGCAGCATCGGCGGGGCGTCCAACAGGACGAACGCCTCCCTGGTGAGTTGTTCGATCACTTCCTGCATCCGGCGCGAGCCGAGCAGCTCGCTCGGGTTTGGCGGGATACTCCCAGCGGGAAGGAGCCAGAGCCGCGGCACCTGCGTGGCGACCACAGCCTCGCGCAAGGAGATGTCGCCCGCCAGCACCTGGGTCAGGCCTACCGCCGTGTCCACCCCGAAGGCCTTAGCCTGCACGGGCTTTCGCAGATCGCAATCCACCAGCACCACATCACGCCCGGACTTGGCGATCACCTGAGCCAGGTTCGTGGCGATCGTCGACTTGCCTTCACCAGGACTCGCGGAGGTGATGACCACGGCCTTGGGCGGGTGGTCGACGTTGATGAAGCGGAGGTTGGTGCGGAGTTGCCGGAGCGACTCTCCGGCGTGGCCCATGGTGCCGATCGACCCTGCGGCGCGCTGCTTCTTCAGGTCGTTGGTTTCGGGCACGACCCCCAACACCGCGTGACCCGTGTGCTCTTCGACGTCATGCTGAGTCCGCACCCGCACGTCGAAATGATGGCGGATGAAGGCCAGCGCGGCCCCCAGTACCAGTCCTGCCACCAGTGACGCCAGACGCACTCACATCCGACACGAGCGACATCGCTTCCACGACCATCACCGTCGGGGGGCAGCAGACAGTTTTTTCCGTGACCGTCAGCAACATCGTCCTCTCGGTGCCCAGCGGGGGCGTTGAGACCAACACTGCGAACCTCTCCTGGCCCGCGTCCTGACGTTTTTACGCAGTGCGTTCGGAGCTCTGGGGCTTCAGTCGCGTAGAGCCTGGGGTTGACTGAAGCGGGAGCGCAGGGCCAGGCCCAGCACGATGAACGCGCAGCTGGTGAAGAACACCTCGCCGAGTTGCCATGCGCACACCAGGAGAACGACGAGGGCTGCTTCGGCCGCCCTCGTCTCTCGTGTCATCTTCTCGGTGCTGAACAGTCCGCCGGCCACCACCCCCCAGACGACAAGCGCGAAGGTGAGCAGCACCACCCCGCCCTCGACGTAGAGCGCGGCGTAGGAGTTGTGGAACCAGAACAGCTCCGTCTGGCCGAGGTTCACCCACGCCTCGGTCAGCCCTCGGCCATACCAGGGCGTCTGCTCCACCTTCAGCGCTGTCGCCGCTTCGATACGCCCCCGAAGGAGGTCGGTGCCCGCGCGGTCGGCGAACAACCCCATGCGGGCGAAGTTCTGCTCCGCGAAGGCCAAGGCGGCGATGAGTCCCCCAGCGAGCGCCAACCGGAGAGGCATGGCCAGCCGGTTCCTCGCCCAGAACCACACGAGTCCGACAAGAAGAGCGGACATCGAGGTGCGGGAACCGGTCAGGAACAGGAACCCTCCCGACACCACCAGCCAAGGGATGGTCCAACGATGACGGCTCAACAGCATGAGGCCCAGCACGCCGACGGTGGCGTACCACATGCCCGCCACGTTCTTGTCGCCCAGCCACCCCGTCAGGAATGGTGGATAGTTGTCTGTCGTCAGGCCTGCGTAGTAGGCCGCCGCATTGATGCCCAGACCGAGCACCAGTCCTGCGATGGCAGAGAAGGCGTCGAAACGCCCCTGAACCAACACCCAGATCAGGATGCCCAGGATGAACATCCGCAGGACACGCTGTTGCCAGTCCACCCCCGCGTCCTGCGAGACGATCACCAGGTAGACGAGGAGCCCGGCGTATCCGACGGCCAGCACCGGCAACCCGCGCATCCGCAGCGTTGGCGGCCGCAGGAAGCCCACCACACCAATCAGAATGGTGATCAGTACCCCCGCCGGGATAGGACCAACACTGACCCGATCGAAGATGAAGAGGCTGAAGAGCAGCGCATCCAGGGGATAGACGCGCGCCAACCAACTTGAGGCGCCCTCGTCCACGACCTCATGCTCCACGACAAGCCCGCCAGTGGACTTCATCAGTGAGGGCATCGCCTCACCTGGTCGAGAGTCGGCGCGGCTGGTGCCGCTCGGCGCTGAGCCCGGGACCCTGACTGTCCGCATCGGTGGCCCTCGCCGCGAGACCCTGGGCCACCACCGGAGCCCCATCCTCCGGGGGCGTCTCCAGGTAGTAGCGCTCCGAATAGACGGACTGATACTTGCTGCCGAACCCGGCCCCATACACCACGTCCCCCATCGCTTGGCGCGGAGCGCGGTGGAGGACTGTGCCCAGGATCCGGCCCCCCACCTGCTGCACCAGCTTGACCGCCATGCGTAGCTCCTCGCGCTGGGTCTTGCCCACGCGGGTGACGAACACAGCACCGTCGGTGGCAGCGGCCAGCAGGCCGGCGTCGGTCACCGCCAGCATGGGGGGCGCGTCGATGATGACGAAGGCCGTGCGGGACAGCGAAGCGATGAGTTCGCGCATACGGCGGGAACCCACCATCTCGCTCGGGTTGGCGGGCACCTTGCCGGAAGTCAGGATGCGCAGGTTCGGTTCGCTGGTGGCCTGCAGTGCGTCATTGAGCGATACGTCACCGATGAGGACCTGCGAGAGCCCGACGGCGGCGTCGGAGCGGAAGTTCTGGTGTTGGACGGGCTTGCGGAGGTCCGCGTCGATGAGCACCACCGGCTGGCCTGAGCGCGCGACGAGGACCGCGAGAAGGGAGGAGATGGTGGACTTGCCCTCACCTGGGTGAGCCGAGGTGACCACGATGGCCTTGGGCGGGTGGTCCACGTCCACGTAGCGCAGGTTCGTGCGCATCTGGCGCAGCGCCTCACCGGCGAGCCCCAGCGAGGAGATGCTGATGGGCTCCCCCTCGCGGTGCTTCGCCAGAGCCTTGCTCTCTGGGATGACGCCCAGCACGCTGTGCCCCGTCTCTTCCTCCACGTCCTTCATGGTGCGCACCTTGACGTCCAGCTTGGTGCGCACCCAAGACACCAGAACGCCCAGCACCAGGCCGGCGGCAGTCCCGATGAGCAGGAGCCGCAGCCAGTCCGGTGCGATCGGTGCAGACGACGCGCTGGCCGGCGTGAACACGGCCAGCCGCACGGCTACCGTGTCCGGGTCGATGGAGCCTCCGGTCTCGCTCGGCGTCAGGGTCTCAAGGGCCAGCGCCTCGTCCGCCAGCGCCTTCAGCGCAGCGTCCGCGAGAAGGCGCGCGTTCTCGCCAGAGGTTCCAGTGGCGGAAACCTCGATCATCGAGGTGGCTCCCATGACCCGGGCGCTGATTCCACCGCTGCCAGCATCAGGCGCCGCCTGAATCTCCGGCGATGCTACGGCCCGTTCGAACACTGCAGACGTGGAGGCGAGGGCCGCGTAGGTCTCGGCCCTCTGCTGGGCGAGAGCCGTCCCGCTCATAGCCCCACCGACGGTGCTGGAATCGCCGGCGACCACGATGCCCGTGGCGCTGGACTGGTAGACCACAGGCTGCAAGAAGGCGTAGCCCGCAGCCGTCAGGAGTCCGACCACCGTAAGCAGGGCGATGATGGTGGCGTTGTGGCGCAGGAAGCGGACGAATTCGAGCAGCGTCACGTGTGACCCCCGGACGTTTGGAGCGGGCGCAGATCCCCGCGGTCCCACGAGTATAGGCACCGGTAGGCGAGCACGCACCGTCGGCCAATTCGGCACCACCGCGAGGCCATGACTAAAGTGGCCCGCGGGGGGTTGATTGTGGGGTCTACGATGCGCATCTCGTACCGCTGGGCGCTCGTCGCACTGGACACTGCCGTCATCGTGGTGGCGACGATCGCGGCTGTCGCCCTCCGCACCTGGGTCCCCTTCCTCCGCAGCATCAACGACGCGGATCAGCTGGTGCTCCCCGTCGCGCCCCTCATCGTGGTGGGCTGGCTGATCGCCCTGGCCCTCGGGGGGGCCTACCGCCCCCGGCACTGGGGATTCGGGGTGATCGAGTACCGCCAGGTGTTCAACTCGTCGATGTTCTTCCTCCTCGCCCTGGGTTTCTTCGCCTTCATCTTCAACTACCCGCTCTCCCGGGGGTTCGTAGCCATCCTCGTGGCGATCGGCATCCCCACGCTGCTCCTCGGCCGGCTGACGGCCCGCAGGATTCTGCAGGCTCTGCGCCGCGGAGGGCGGTTCTGCCTGCCCACCCTGGTGGTCGGCGACCAGGGGGCGGTCGACGACGTGGTGAAGGTTCTGCGCCGCGAGACCTGGCTCGGCTACACACCCGTGGGAATCGTCACCCCCCGCGAGGAGGAGGTGATCGAAGTCGGCCCATATCCGCGCGATGTCTCGGACGTCGGTTCACTCGACGACCTCATCAGCGTCATCGACCGCACCGGTGCGCGGGCGGTGATCTTCACCACGGGCTCGGTGCGCCGCGGGCGGGAGTTCAACGAGATGGCCCGCACCCTCGAGGGTCACCGCGCAGAGATGGTGGTGGTCCCCGCCATGACGGACATCTCTAGCCAACGCATCAACGTCACCCCCGTGGCCGGCTTGCCGCTCATGCACGTCAGCAAGCCGCAGGCCGAGCGGTCACTCCGCTTCACCAAGCGGGCCTTCGACGCTGTGGTCGCGATAGTGCTGCTCATCCTGCTCGGACCGCTGATGCTCGTGACCGCGTTGATGGTCAAGCTCGGCGACGGGGGGCCTGTGCTGTTCCGCCAGAGCAGGATCGGACGCGGGGGCGAGCCGTTCGAGTTGTTCAAGTTCCGCTCAATGGTGCCTGACGCCGAGCAGATCCGTCTGGACCGGCTCGAGGAGGCCAACGAGTCCGACGGCGTGTTGTTCAAGATCCGTGAGGACCCGCGCATCACCCGGTTCGGCAGGTTCATCCGCCGCTACTCGATCGACGAACTCCCCCAGCTCTTCAACGTCCTCCGCGGAGAGATGAGCCTGATCGGTCCCAGGCCGGCCATGGAACGCGAGGTCGCTAACTACGGCGCGCACGTGAGACGCCGACTGGACGTGCGCCCTGGCATGACCGGCCTATGGCAGGTCTCAGGCCGCTCGGACCTGGACTGGGACGACACCGTCCGCCTCGACCTTTACTACGTGGACAACTGGTCGATGCTGCAGGACATCGTCATCCTCCTGCGCACCTTCCGCGCCGTGCTGAGCTCCCGCGGCGCCTACTGACCACCCCTCAGGCGGGGCAACAAACCGCGTAGGTAGGTGCCGTAGCCGGACTTGGCGTAGCGGTCGGCGCGCTCGGCCAGCTCGTCGTCGGTGAGGAAGCCGCGGCGCCAGGCGGCCTCTTCGGGGCAGCCGACCTGGAGGCCTTGGCGGGCCTGGATAGTGCGGACGAAGTTGCTGGCGTCATTGAGGGAGTCGAAGGTGCCGGTGTCGAGCCAGGCGGTGCCGCGGGGGAGCAGGTCGACGTGGAGGCGGCCCTGGTCGAGGTAGGCGCGGTTGATGTCGGTGATCTCGAACTCGCCGCGCGGCGAGGGCTCGAGGTTGGTGGCGATGTCGACGACGTGCTCGTCGTAGAAGTAGAGGCCGGGGACGGCCCAGTGGGATTTGGGGTGGGCGGGTTTCTCCTCGATGGAGACCGCCATGCCGTTGCCGTCGACCTCGACGACGCCGTAGGCGGTGGGGTCGGCGACCTGGTAGCCGAAGATGAGGGCGCCGTCGATGGAGCGGGTGCGTTCGACGAGTCTGGTGCCGAGGCCGGGGCCGGAGAAGATGTTGTCGCCGAGGATGAGGCAGGAGGGTTCCCCGGCGACGAAGTCGGCGCCGATGGTGAACGCCTGGGCCAGGCCTTTGGGTTCGGGTTGGACCGCGAAGGTGAACTCCACGCCGAACTGCTCGCCGTCGCCGAGGAGGTGGTGGAACGCGTCGGCCTCGTGGGGGGTGGTGATGATCAGCACCTCGCGGATGCCGGCGAAGATCAGCGTGGCGAGCGGGTAGTAGATCATCGGTTTGTCGTAGACGGGCATCAGCTGCTTGCTGGTGCCCAGTGTGATCGGATGAAGCCTGGAGCCGGTGCCGCCGGCAAGAATGATCCCCCGCATGGGACCTACCTTGACACACGCAGCGCACCGCCGGTGCAGCTCCCCGCGGCTCGGACCTTGCGGTGCGCGCCTCCACGCGGGCGACTAGTAGGCTCCCAGGCGTGAAGACGATTCTGGTCACTGGGGGAGCCGGGTTCATCGGCAGCAACTTCGTCCATTGGGTGGTGCAACACACCGGCGCGACGGTGACGGTCCTCGACGCGATGACGTATGCGGGCAACGCCGCGAACCTGGCCGGGCTGCCGGCTGAGCGGGTGAGCCTGGTCGAGGGCTCGGTCACGGACCCGGCGCTGGTGGCCGGGTTGGTCGAGGCCCACGATGTGGTGGTGCATTTCGCGGCCGAGTCCCACAACGACAACTCCCTGGAGGGGCCGGGGATCTTCGTCGAGACCAACATTCTCGGCACGTTCCACGTGTTGCAGGCGGTGCGGGAGCATGACAGGCGGCTGCATCACATCTCCACCGATGAGGTGTACGGGGATCTGGAGCTCGACGACCCGGCGAAGTTCACCCCCTCTACGGCGTACAACCCGTCGAGTCCGTATTCAGCGTCGAAAGCGGCGAGTGATCATCTGGTGCGGGCGTGGGTGCGGTCGTTCGGGGTGCGGGCCACGATCAGCAACTGCTCGAACAACTACGGCCCGCGGCAGCACATCGAGAAGTTCATTCCCCGGCAGATCACCAATGTGCTCGACGGGATCCGCCCGAAGCTGTACGGGGCGGGGGCGAACGTGCGGGACTGGATCCACGTCGACGACCACAACTCCGCGGTGTGGCGGATCCTGGAAGACGGCAGGATCGGGGAGACGTATCTGATCGGCGCCGACGGTGAGAAGTCCAACAGGCAGGTCATCGAGCTGATCCTCGACCTGATGGGCCAACCCTCGGATGCCTACGACCGGGTCACCGACCGCGCCGGCCACGACCTGCGCTACGCCATCGACGCCTCGAAGCTCCGCGACGAGCTGGGCTGGACCCCGGCATACACCGATTTCCGTCAAGGGTTGCAGGCCACCATCGACTGGTACCGGGCGAACGAGGCGTGGTGGCGGCCGTTGAAGGCCGCCGTCGAGGCGAAGTACGCCGCGAAGGGACAGTGATGCCCGAGCTCACCGTGGCGTCCACCGCGATCCCCGGCCTGCTGATCCTCACCCTCCCCCTCCACGGGGACCCGCGGGGGTGGTTCAAGGAGAACTGGCAGCGGGCCACCATGACCGCGGCCGGGCTGCCGGACTTCGGCCCGGTGCAGCAGAACATGAGCTTCAACGCGAAGGCGGGGGTGACCCGCGGGATCCACGCCGAGCCGTGGGACAAGCTGGTCTCCGTGGCCACCGGCCGCGTGTTCGGCGCCTGGATGGACCTGCGTGAGGGGGACACGTTCGGCACGGTCGTGACCTGCGAGATCGGCCCCGACACCGCCGTGTTCACCCCCCGCGGCGTCGGGAACGCGTACCAGGCCCTCGAGGACGGCACCTGCTACTCCTACCTGGTCAACGAGCACTGGTCCGCCGACGCGAAGACCCAGTACACGTTCGCCAACCTCGACCACCCCGCCATCGCCTGGCCCCTCCCGCTGGCCACCGCCACCATCTCCGAGGCCGACCGCACCCACCCCCCGCTGCACCAGGTCACCCCCATGCCCCGGCCCCGACCGGTGGTCACCGGGGCCGACGGTCAACTCGGCCGCGCGCTGCGCCGGCTCCTCCCCGACGCCATCCACCTCGGCCACCACCAGCTCGACCTCACCGACCCCGACGCCGTGGCCGCCTACCCCTGGGGCCAGGCCTCCGCGATCATCAACGCCGCCGCCTACACCGCCGTCGACACCGCCGAAACCGACGGCCGCGCCGCCTGCTGGAGCGTCAACGTCACCGGCACCGCCAACCTCGTCGCGGCCGCCCGCCGCCACCGCCTCCCCCTGGTCCACATCTCCTCGGACTACGTCTTCGACGGCACCACAGAGACCCACCACGAGGACGAACCCGCCTCCCCGCTCAGCGCCTACGGCGCCTCCAAGGCCGCCGCCGACGCCCTCGTCGGCACCCTCCCCCACCACTACATCCTGCGCACCAGCTGGGTCATCGGCGAGGGCCCCAACTTCGTGCGCACCATGGCCCGCCTCGCCGACACCGGCGCCTCCCCCGCCGTCGTCAATGACCAACACGGCCGCCTCACCTTCACCCACGACCTCGCCGCCGCCGCACTCCACCTCCTCACCACCGCAGCACCCGCCGGCACCTACAACCTCACCTCCGACGGCGACACCACCACCTGGTACGACATCGCCACCACCGTGTTCACCGCCCGCCACGCCACCGGCCACGTCACCCCCACCGACACCGCCACCTTCACCGCCGGCAGGACCACCGCCCCACGCCCCCACCACTCCACCCTCGACCTCACCAAGATCAAAGCCACCGGCTACACCCCCGTCGACGGCGCCACCGGCCTCCGCCGCTACCTCGACTCCCTGCCATGAGCCTGGAGCCCTCCCTCGGTGTCCGCCTCCGCCTGACCCACGGCGTGCTGCAGCGCATCGCGGACAAGGCCGGCGCCGACGTCCTCCACATCAAGGGGCCGGCCGTGGCGCCGGAGCTCCTGGACAGGCGCACGGTCGCGGACCCCGCGGGTGACCGGACCGAGACCGTGGCCCGCAACAGCTCCGACGCGGACCTGCTCATCCGCCCGCAGCACGTCCGCCGGTTCCTCGACGAGGCCACCCGGCACGGCTGGATTCTCAAGACCAGCTTCTCCACCAGCTCGGCCTTCGGGCACGCCATGAACATCTTCCATCCCACCCTCGGCAACGCCGACGTCCACCGCCACTTCCCGGGCCTCGCGCCCGAGGCGTTCGACGAGCTGTGGCGGGACCGCTCCACCCTCCTGCTCGGGCATGTGCCCTGCCCCACGCCGTCGGTGCCGGCCCAGCGGCTGGTCCTCCTCCTGCACGCGGCCCGCAGCGGGCCGCACCATCCGGACACGGACCGCGCCTGGGGCCGCGCCACGGACGAGGAGCGCGCCGAGGTGCTGGCGCTCGCCCGGCACCTGGGCGCGGAGATCGGGGTGGCGGCGGCGGTGGGTGACCTGGAGGCCTTCAGCGGCCACCCCGACTACCTGCTCTGGAAGCACTTCCGCGACGGCAACACCAGCCGCCTGGACGAGTGGCGCGCCCGCTGGCGCTCCGCCACCACACTCGGCAGGAAGGCCGCCGTCGTCCAGGGGCTGCTGCTCTTCGACCGTTCTCTCCTGGAGGCCGAGCTGGGGCACGCCCCCAGCCGTCGCGAGGTGGCTCAGCGTACGCTGCTGCGATGGAGACGACTGCTCGGCGAACTCGCCGCCCGCCGGGACCCTAGGACGGGGGGACGATGAGGCACCGGCACCACCCGGACGTGGTCTGGGACAACGACGACGACCGCGTGATCGCCGCGGCACCCTCCGTCGGGCAGGTGGTCATCCTGGACGGCACGGCCGCCCTCATCTGGGACGTCCTCGACGGCGCCACCACCGAGGAGATCGTCCGCGACGTCAGCGAGGCGACGGGGGCGCCGACAGCCGAGATCGAGGCGGACGTCGCCGCGTACCTCAAGGATCTGGCGGCGAGGGCCCTGACGGTGAACTCCGATGACTGAGCCTGGATCCGTGGTGAGGCTGGCCGGCCTCGGCACCACCATCTCCGTGGACCTCGGCGAGTCGGGCCTCGACCTCGACGCCTTCCGCCACCTCTGGGCCCGTTGCCTCTCCCCCGACACCACCGCCCGCGCAGAGGTGACGGTCAGGAAGGGCTCGTCGCAGGAGTCCGCCACGCAGCAGATCACCCAGGCGTTCATCGCGGCCCGCGCGGGTGAGCTGCTCATGTTCCACGCCGGCTCCGTCGCCCACCGGGGCACCGGGCGCGCGCTGGTCTTCGTCGCCCCCGGCGGCACGGGCAAGTCCACGCTCACCCGTCGCCTCGGCAAGCGCTACGGCTACCTCTCCGACGAGACGGTGGGGATCAGCCCGGACACGCTGCGCATCCACCCCTACCCCAAGCCCATCACTCTCGCCCCGGATCACGGCCACCCGAAGCGCGAGAACTCCCCCGATGACCTGTCGCTGCTCCCCGCACCGGAGGTCCCGGTGCTCGCGGATCTCGTGGTGCTGCGGCGGACCCCGGACCGGGAGAGCGCCACGTTCACCCCGCTGCCCGTCCTCGACGCGCTCACCATGATCGCCCCGGAGACGTCGTCGCTGTCGAAGCTGCCCGAGCCGCTGCACCTCATGGCCGACGTGCACAGCCGGGCCGGGTGCACGCTCGTCGAGTACGGCGAGGGCCACCAGATCCTCCAGTGGTGCACCGACAGGTTGGAGGGACTCGCATGAGCATGGAACCGGAGATGACCCCGGAGACGTCAGCTCACGACCGGGGCATGATCCGCCGGGAACCCGTCACCGACCTCCTCGCCGTCGACGGCGAGTCGCTGGTACTCGTCGATGACAAGGTGCTCCGCCTGGGCCCGGTGGCCACCGTCGTCCTGCAGCTGCTGGAGGACGGGCCGCGCAGCCAGGCCCAGCTGACCGAGGCCCTCGAGGACGAGTTCGGCGCCCCTCCAGAGGGGGATCTGACCGGGGCCGTCGAGGCACAGCTGAACGGGCTCGCCGCCGCGGGGTTGATCACCCGCGACGACGAGCCCGCCTGTAACTCAGACCCTCAGAGGGTCGTCCACGCCGGAAGCTCCGGCAGCAGCGCCTCGAACTCGGCCACCAGCGAGTCCATGTACTCCCCGCGGTAGGTGCCGCCCAGGAACCTGGGCAGCGCCTCCTCGCGGAACCGGCGCCAGGACTCAGCCTCGCTGCCGGGCATGATCGGGTAGAACAGCACCCCCTCGGAGAAGGCGCTGTCGCGGTCTCCTGGGGCGTCGCCGATCAGCATGATGTGGTCGTCGTCGTACTTGCCCTTGGCGGCCCAGTGCACGTGCTGGGCCTTCGAGCCCATCTCCTGCCCGGCGACCACCTTCATGTACTTCGCGAGGTCGTGCTCGTGCCACTCACGCTCGAGCGCCTCCATCGGGGTGGCCGACACCGTCATGCAGTCCACGTCGGCCTGCATCGCCTCGATGGCCTCACGCACGCCCGGGAAGGGGGCGCAGCCGTGCACCATCCAGGCGATCAGCTCGTTGACGCCCTTGCCCCACGCGATGCACTGGGCGATCTCGGCCGACGGGTGGGCCTCGGCGAACTCCGCGATCCCGCGGTCCGAGCGGGGGTAGCCCGAATCGAGGAACCTCTGCAGCTCGACGCCCTCGGGCACCTTCACGCCGCGCTCCAGCACCTCGGGCCGTTGCCTGAGCAGCTCGAACAGCCTGGCCAGCGCCACCCAGCGGTTCTGGCCGCGGGTGGTGGAGTGCAGGTTGACGAACAGGGCGGTCTCGCGCACCAGGGTGGACGCGGCCTGCAGGTCGAAGTACTTGATGTAGGAGGGCGTGAAGCACTCCTGGTGCTTGATGTCCATGGCGTCCATGGCGCAGCCGTCGGAGTCGATCCCGACGAAGAAACCCTTGGTGGGCTGGAAGTCGAGCAGGACCTGGGCCCGCTCCGGCATCTTCTCTGTCATGTGGGGGTCCTCAGATCCGGGAGTCGGGGAAGGGGAACATCTCGGTGGCGGAGGTGCCCTTGAACTCGCTCTTGCCCTCCATCTTGTCGAGCAGGACGTCGAGGTTGAAGTCGTGGTCGTCGAAGGCGTTGATGAAGGTCTTGACCTGAGGCATGTCGGCCAGGAGGTTGGGTGACGCCGTCGACACCAGGATGGTGGGCAGCTCGTGGACGTACCACGGCATGTCCAGGGTGCCCTTGGTGCCGGGCCAGTAGGGGCGCTCGACGGCCTGGCCGAGGCCGTTGACGTTGGCCACGGAGAGCACGAGGTCGTAGTTGTCGGTGAGGTCCGAGATCGGAGACTTGCCCGCGTAGGCGTTCTGCAGGATCTGCTTGGTCTCCTCGGGGGACTTGCCCTTGATCTTGTCCAGCTGGGACTCGTAGCGGTCCGCGTCGTAGCCGCGCTCGCGCAGCTTGGCGACGATCTTGTCCGCCGGGTGCTCGCCGGCGCCGCCGGCCATCATCGCGAAGGGGCTGGGCGCGGCGCCGATCGGCACCACGAGGATCCGCTTGAACTTCTCCGTGGAGATGGGGAGGTTCTCGGGCTGCTTGTGCTTGACCAGCGTGATGGCGCGGTCGGCCACCTCCTTGGCCATCTCCTTGCTTTCGGGCAGACCGATGCGGGCCATGGCCACCTCCTTCGGCGGGAGGAGCTCCTCGCGCTTGCGGGCGTGCAGGCCCAGCATCGCCTTGAGGCCGAGGATGCGGGTCAGGGCCTCGTGGAGTCGCTCGTCGGAGAGCTTGCCGGACTTCCAGCCCTCCATCATCCAGCCGAAGTCCTCGTCGGGATCGTTGAAGAACAGGAAGAGGTCGCAGCCGGCCTCGATGGCGGTGGGGAGGATGTCGGAGCGCTTCATGGCGCCGGTGAGGCCCACCATGTGGCTCGCGTCGGTGACGACGACGCCGTTGAAGCCCAGCTTCTCGCGCAGGAGCTTGGTGTTGATCTCCTTCGACAGGGTGGCCGGCAGGATGTCCTCGTCGGTCATGTCGGGGTTGAAGTGCTTCTGGTAGGCGGGCAGCGCGATGTGGCCGGTCATCAGCGACGGGAGGCCGGCGTCGATGAGGCCCTTGTAGAGCTTGCCGAACGTGGCGTCCCACTCGTCGGTGGACAGGTAGTTGGGGGCGTGCGAGAGGTGCTGGTCGCGCTCGTCGATGCCGTCGCCGGGCCAGTGCTTGGCGGCCGGGGCGATGCCGGACTCCTGGATGCCCTTCATGTAGGCGAGGCTCATCTCCAGGACCATGTCGACGTCGCCGCCGAAGGCCCGCCGCGACACGATGGGGTTGCGCCAGTTGCGGTAGATGTCGACGATGGGCGCGAACGACCAGTTGCAGCCGATGGCCGCGGCCTCGACGCCGGAGATGCGGCCCATCTCGTAGGCGTACTTCGCGTCGCCGGTGTTGCCGATCTTGGCCTCCCACCCCACGTAGGTGCCGTCGGTGGCGGCGCCGTTGCCGCCGGCCTCGGTGTTGGCGGCGATGAGCATCGGGATCTTGGACTTGGTCTGCAGGATGTGGTTCTGCTCCCACACCTCGGCGGCGGGGGCGGGGACGTAGCGGACGGCCCCGATGTGGTAGGTGTCGAGCACCCCGGTGAGGTACTCCTCGGTCCGCTGGGCTCCCATGTTGACGAAGAGCTGACCGATCTTCTCCTCGTCGGTCATCTCCTCAATGGTGCTGCGCACCCACTCGATTGCCTCGTCGTCGAGGTTGAAGGGCGTGGCCTTGAGGTCCACCATGATGATTGCTCCTTGCTACGTTGCTGGTGTCTTCACGCTACGTCCGGACCACCCCCGGGACCTCGTGGTTGCCGTTTGTTGCCACGCTCAGCCGAGCGTGCGGCCGCCGCCCGAGTTGCCACGCGGGCACCTGCAGCCATGCAACAACTGGCAACACTTGTCGCGCGGCCCACCCCGCGGGTCATCCTGAGGGGGCACACGACCAAAGGAGCATCGATGGCACTCGCCACCCCGACCCCGTCCACCGCAGACATCGGCGTCACAGGAATGGGGGTCATGGGCTCGAACCTGGCCCGGAACCTCGCCCGCAACGGCCACAAGGTGGCCATCCACAACCGCAGCGCCGCCAAGACCGAGGCCGTCATGGACGCCCACGGCACCGAGGGGACCTTCGTCCCCGCCGAGACCATGGACGACTTCGTGGCCTCGCTGAGCAGCCCCCGCGTCGCCATCATCATGGTGGCCGCCGGCCCCGCCACCGACGCCGTCATCGAGGAGCTCGCCTCCCGCATGGACAAGGGCGACATCATCGTCGACTGCGGCAACTCCCTGTTCTCCGACACCCGCCGTCGCGAGGCCGCCCTGCGCGAGCGCGGCCTGCACTTCGTCGGCGCCGGCGTCTCCGGCGGCGAGGAGGGCGCCCTGTGGGGCCCGTCGATCATGCCCGGCGGCTCCGTGGAGTCCTACACCCGCCTCGGCCCCATGTTCGAGTCGATCGCCGCCCAGGTGGACGGCCAGCCCTGCTGCGTCCACGTCGGCTCCGACGGCGCCGGGCACTTCGTCAAGATGGTGCACAACGGCATCGAGTACGCCGACATGCAGGTGATCGGCGAGGCCTACGACCTGCTGCGCCGCGCGCTGGACCTCAGCCCCGCCGAGATCGCCGACATCTTCGCCGAGTGGAACACCGGCGACCTCGACTCCTACCTCATGGAGGTCAGCGTCGAGGTGCTCCGCCACAAGGACGCCACCACCGGCCAGGCGCTCGTCGACGTCATCGTCGACCGAGCCGGCCAGAAGGGCACCGGCTCCTGGACCGTCCAGACCGCCCTGGACCTGGGCGTCCCCGTGACCGGCATCGGCGAGGCCACCTTCGCGCGCGGCCTCTCGTCGTCGGTCGAGCAGCGGCTCGCCGCCCGCAACTTCGACGGCGGCGCCTCCGCCTGGGACGTGGCCGACCGCGACGCCTTCATCGAGGACGTCCGCCAGGCGCTGTACGCGTCGAAGCTGGTGGCCTACTCGCAGGGCTTCAACATGATCCAGGCCGCGGCGGCCACCTACGGCTGGGAGATCAACCTGGGCGAGCTGGCCCGCATCTGGCGCGGCGGCTGCATCATCCGCGCCCAGTTCCTGGGCGAGATCACCCGCGCCTACACCGCCAGCCCCGAGCTGCCCCTGCTGATCGGCGACGGCTACTTCTACGGCAAGATCGTGGCCACCCTCCCGGCCTGGCGCCGGGTGGTCAGCCAGTCCGCGCTGCACGGCGTGCCGGTGCCGGTGTTCTCGTCCTCGCTGTCCTACTACGACGGCGTCCGCGCGGACCGGCTCCCCGCCGCCCTCATCCAGGGCCAGCGCGACTTCTTCGGCGCGCACACCTACCGCCGGATCGACCTCGAGGGCACCTTCCACACCCTCTGGGCCACCGAGGGGCGCCCCGAGGTCGAGGCCTGAGCCTCACCTGCTCCACTCCCCCGGGTCCGGTTCTCCGGACCCGGGGGTTCGCACATCCACGAGAGTTAGGCTGAGCCATGACCAAGCTGTACCCGGGCGTCGCCCCGGCCGCCACCGTCGGCGGCGCGCAGAGCACCCTGACCGACGATGAGATCCGGCGCTTCGTCGCCGACGCCATCGGCGCCTACGACTTCGACGGCAAGCGCGTCACGCTGGTGGTGCCGGACGGCACCCGCCACGCGCCCATCGCGATGCTGTCCCATCTCATCCGCGACGCGCTGGGGTCGCGGCCGAAGGACGTCCGGGTGGTGATCGCCCTCGGCACGCACGACTACATGTCGGAGACCGCCATCGCGGCCCTCATGGGCTACGAGCCCGGCCACTTCGCCGACGAGTTCCCCGGGTGGGAGATCTTCAACCACGACTGGCGCAACGACGACAGCTTCGCCGACCTCGGCACCATCGAGGCCTCCCGCATCGGCGAGCTCACCGACGGCCGGCTCACCGACCGCGCGATGACCGTGCTGGTCAACAGGATGGTGGTCGACACCGACATCTCGCTGGTGCTCGGGCCGGTCCTCCCGCACGAGGTGGTGGGCATCTCGGGCGGCAACAAGTACTTCTTCCCGGGGCTCTCCGGCCACGACGTCATCGACATGTCCCACTGGGTGGGCGCGCTGATCACCAGCTACGAGATGATCGGCAGCGTCGGGATCACCCCGGTGCGGCAGATGATCGACGCGGCGGCCGAGCTCATCCCGTCGACGAAGCTGCTGCTCGGCATGATCGTCAAGCCCGGCTCCGACGACCTCCAGTTCCTGGCGTTCGGCGACACCCGCTCCTCGTGGGAGGCGTGCGCGGAGGTCTCGGCCCAGGTGCACGTCAAGTACGTACCGAAGGCGTACAAGCGGGTGGTCTCGATCATCCCGACGATGTACGAGGACATGTGGACCGGCGCTAAGGGCTTCTACAAGATGGAGCCGGTGGTCGCCGACGGCGGGGAGCTGATCATCTACGCCCCTCACATCACGCAGGTCTCCGTCATGCATCCCGGGATCGAGGAGATCGGGTATCACAACCGGCAGTACTTCGTCGGCCAGTGGGACCGGTTCAAGGGCCACCCCTGGGGCGAGCTGGCCCACTCGACGCACTTGCGCGGGCTGGGCGACTACGACCCGGCCACCGGAGTCGAGACCAACCGGGTGACGGTCACCCTTGCCACGGGGATCCCGCGGGAGGTGGTCGAGGGTATCAACCTGAACTACCTCGACCCGGCGGATGTGGACCTCGACGCGTTCGAGGCGGACCCGGACACGCTCGTCGTCCCGAAGGCCGGCGAGCTGCTCCACCGCACCGAGGAGCAGCGCAACCGCCTGCCCGCCTGACCTCACCGTCGTGGCGGCTCACGGGCGGAGGTGAGTGCCTCGGCGGAGCGCCGGCGCGCCGCGCCGGCCCCGCGGAGTGCGCTCTGTCGGTCAGCCCTTGCGACGCCCTCCCCGTCGGCTCGGCGCCTCGCCGGCGGGCTCGCCGCCCGGTGCCGGTGCCTGCGGAGGGGTCGCGGGGACGTTGGGCAGCGCCCAGGTGGCGGCCAGACCGAGACCGATGATGGCCGCCGCCACCCCCGTGGTGATCCTGCTCGCCGTGATCATGGCCGCGGAGGCCGCGTCGCCGGCGGCGGCGGTGGCCGGATCGGCCTTGAGCGACGGGATGACGGCACCGGCAGAGTTGGTGACCACCTCGACGATCGGCGTCGAGGCCGCATCCGGCAGGCCGGCCTCCTCCAAGTTGTTGGCCGTCGACGTGCCCAGAGACGACAGCAGAAGGCTGCCGAGCAGCGCCACGCCGAGAGCCGAGCCCAGCTGGCGGAACGTGCTCTGCAGACCGGAGGCCTGACCCGATTCCGCGACGGGGATCTCGGCCAGGATGACGCTGGTCAACTGGGCCGTGGCCATGCCCACGCCCATGCCGTAGAGGAACAGCCACGTGGCGATCAGCCAGCCGCTGATGTCGGCCGACAGCGTGAGCGCCAGCCCTGCCACCGCGAACGCCTCGACCCCCAAGCCGATCCGCACGACGGCACGGCCTCCGAGGCGCGCGGTCAGCTGCGGTGTGGCGCCGGAGATGAGGAAGGTGCCCACCGCGAGCGCCATGATCAGCCACCCGGTCCCCAGCGCGGTGTAGCCGAGCGAGTTCTGCAGCAGAAGGGGCAACGTGAAGAGCAGCCCGAACTCGCCGAGCGCCACCACGAGGGCGGCGATCGACCCGTACCGGAACGACCGCACGCTGAGCAGGCGGAGGTCCACCAGGACCACCTTGCCGCTGCGCGCCCGCGCCTGCTGAAGCAGCACGAAGACCACCATGAGGGCCAGCCCGAGGGCCATCACGATCGGCACCGGAGAGATCTGGCCAGAGTCCTGGCGCCACCAGCCGTAGGTCTGCCCCTCGATGAGGGCGAACACGATGCCGCCCATGCCCAGGGCCGACAGCACGGCCCCGCCCACGTCGAGTCCGCGGGGGCCCGAGGTGTCACGGGACTCGGGCACCCACAGGATGATCGCCAGCAGGACCACCAGGCCGACGGGCAGGTTGAGCCAGAAGGCCCACCGCCACGTCCAGTTCGTGGCGAGCCACCCCCCGAGCAGCGGGCCGACGGCGGCCATGCCACCGATCGTCGAGCCCCAGACTGCGAAGGCGATCGCACGCGCGCGACCCCGGAACATCGCGTTGAGGGTGGAGAGCGTCGCGGGCAGGATGGCCGCCGCACCGATCCCCTGGAGGACGCGGGCCCCGATGAGAACGTTGCCGTCGCTCGCGAAGCCGGCGCCGAGGCTGCCCAGCATGAAGATCGCCATGCCGATCCCGAAGAGCTTGCGCCGGCCGTAGAGGTCGCCCACACGCCCGACCGTCAACAGGAGCGCGGCCAGCATCAAGGAGTAGACGGCGTTCATCCACTCCGCCTGCGTCGAGGTGAGTTGGAGGTCCTCGATCACCACGGGAAGCGCGACGTTGACCACCGTCGCGTCCATGATGATCACGGAGACGCCCAGCGCCACTGCGGCCAGCGCCAGCCACCGATGCGGATGAGGGTGCGGCTCCGCCGACGGGTCCGTGTCCTCTGAGGTAAACTTACCGACAGTCATGTCGGCATCATACCGACGCCACCGTCGAGAACAAACCCCCGTCCAGACGGGCACGAAGGAAGGTTGAGATGCCCAGGATCGACGCTCCCACCGTCGCCGAACACCACAGCCGCAAACGCGCCACGCTCCTGGCCGCCGGCGCTGAGCTCCTCGCCGAGCAGGGAGTCGACGGCGTGACCCTGGGCGCGGTGGGAGCCGCGGCCGGCCTTGCGCGCTCCAGCGTGTACCAGTACTTCGACTCGGCCCCGGCGCTCCTGGCAGCCGTGGTCAACGACCTCGCGGCTTCTGCCGCCGAGCATCTCGCGCGGACCCGCGACGCGGCGCCCACGCCGACGGCACGGATCGAGGAGTTCGTCCGCTCGGCGCTCGACACCTCCATGGAGGCCACGCACCGGTCGCTCGCGGCGCTCGACCCCGCGTCGCTGCCGGCCGAGTGCCGGGCGCACGTCGCGGCGCTGCACCAGCGGCAGTTCGAACCGCTGCGGCAGGACCTCGCCGAACTCGGAGACGAGCGTCCCGAACTCACCGCGCAACTGATCGGTGGCGTGCTCAGCGCCGCCTACCGGGCGCTGGCGGACGGCGCGCCCAAGGACACCGTCGTGGCGCACACCCTCGCGTTCATCGGCCATGGCGTCGGGACTGCCGCCCCAGACTGACGGATGGGTGGGTGCACGACACGCCGTCGGGATCGGTGTTCGGGTACACATAGAGCACCGAGGGCCGATTCACACGGCGTGTCGTGCCACGGGCTCCGGGCCGACGACGGCGGGGACGCCTGCCCCGGGGCGGGAGTCCGGCGGGTGGGGTGTGCACGACACGCCGTCGGGATCGGTGGTCGGGTGCGTATAGGGCACCGAGGTGCGATTCGCGCGGCGTGTCGTGCCACCGGTAGGGGGCCACGGTGTCGACGGCGGGACGTGAGGTGTCAGCGAGGGCGGGGGACGGCAGGGCGGCTGGGCGCAGGGATGCCCAGCCCGAGGGGCACCCAGAAGAACCCGCCTGAAGCAGGCTCGAGCCCGGGCCGCCCTGCCGGCACCCGCCCGGACCCGACCACGCCACAGGCACACCAGTGACGGGAGACGTGGGACGAGGCCCGGGCGGCCTCAACTACCCGACCCGCGACCAACACGCGGCCAACAAGCAGACGGCGGACAAGGGCCGCACGGGCCTCGTGTCAGGGCTCCCGGCACCGACGGCGTGACCCGGACCCAGCGGGGTCGACGAGCGAACCGGCAACCCTTGAGGTCGCAGCAGTCCCAGCACCGTGCGCGAGATGGTTTCGACACGCGCTGAGCCGCAGGCGGCTCGGCGCGGCTCAACCAGCGGAAGGGGCGGCTCGGCGCGGCTCAACCTGCGTCGGAAGGGGCAGGCCTGCCGGAGCCTGACAGCGAGGGTGGGGGACGGCAGGGCGGCTGGGCGCAGGGATGCCCAGCCCGAGGGACACCCAGAAGAACCCGCCTGAAGCAGACCCGAGCCAGGGCCGCCCTGACGGCACCCGCACGGAATGGACCACGCCACAGGCAGACCAGTGCAGGGAGACGTGAGACGAGGCCCGGGCGGCCTCAACTACCCGACCAAAGCCAAGCACACGGCCGACAAGCAGACGGCGAACAAGGGCCGCACGGGCCTCGTGTCAGGGCTCCCGGCACCTGGCGGCGTGACGCAGTGTCGTTGTCCATAGTGAGCCAACGGGGGTTTCGACACGCGCTGAGCCGCAGGCGGCTCGGCGCGGCTCAACCAGCGGAGAAAAGGCCCGGCTCAACCCAAGTCGACACGCGCGGAGCCGCAGGCGGCTCGGCGCGGCTCAACCAGCTCGGGAAAGGGTACGGCCCAACCAGCGTCGGAGAGGGTCAGCCGAGCACGAAACGCCGCGCGAATCGCACCTCGGTGCTCTATACGTACGCGACCCCCGATCGCGACGGCGTGTCGTGCACGCGCCTCATCGTCGAGCAGGGCGAGGGGTGGGGCCGGGCCGGGCGGTGGGAACAGACGAACGGCCCCCGCCTGAGCGGGGGCCGTTCGTGGGTGGGACGTCGGTCCCGGTTCGTCGTCGAGGATCAGACGGTGGCGGCAGCCTCCGCCTCGGCGCGGCGACGCTTGAGCTCGGCGATGTTGGACTCCACTGCCTTCTTGCCCAGCGGGTAGACCAGCCAGAGCGCCAGGGCGCAGGCCAGGTACATGAAGCCCGGCAGCAGGGTGGACAGCATCCAGATGCCCTGGATGGTCTCCTCGCTCTGGGTGACCGACTCGCCGGCGGTGGCCGTCTGGTAGCCGATCCAGCCGAGGGCCATGGAGCCGAGGCCGCCGGCCAGCGCCTGGCCGAACTTGCGGGACCAGGAGTACACCGCGTAGACGACGCCGTCGTTGCGGGCACCGGTCTTGACTTCCTGCTGGTCGATCACGTCGGTGATGAAGGCCCACACGAGGACGTTGAAGAGGCCGAGGCCGATGACCGCGAAGCCGAAGACCACGAGGAAGGCGAACGGCGAGTTGCGGAGGTCCACGAAGTAGAGCGCGATGTGGAGGAGGCCACAGAGCAGGACGCCGATGACGCCGATCTCCTTCTTGCCGAAGCGGCGGGCCAGCGCCGGGGCGAAGGCGGCGAGGGCGAGGGCGGGAAGGAAGGACAGGATCTGGCCGATGGAGGCGAGCTCGCCGCGCTCGAAGTACTCGAGCCACAGGAAGGAGCTGACGGAGCCGGCGAACAGGGAGGCGAACAGCAGCATGATGGCCGCGAGGATGAGGCCGCCGAGGGCGCGGTTGGTGAACAGGCCCTTGACGAGTGCGCCGGCGCCGCCACCCTCACCCTTGGCCTTGGTCTCGACGACGACGCGCTCCTGCACGTTGACGTAGCAGAGCAGGTAGCAGACCACGGCGAGGATGCCGAACACGACGGCGATGATCGGGAAGCGGCCGGTGAGGATGTCCTTGCCCTGGAAGGCGATGAGCGGGACGGTCAGCGAGATGACGATGCCGGCCAGCGATGCGCCCATCGAGCGGAACACCGACAGCTGCGAGCGGTCGTCGGCCTCGGGCGAGATGGCCGATGCCATCGAGCCGTAGGGGATGTTGATCATGGTGTAGAAGACAGATCCCCAGAGGAAGTAGGTGACCCACATCCAGGCGATCTTGGCGCCCATCTGCGCCTCGCCGACCGGCAGGAACCAGTACATGGCGAAGATGGCCACCATGGCCAGCGCCACAGGGATGGCGCCGCGGAGGATCCAGGGGCGGAACCGGCCGGCGGCGGTGGGCTTCGAGCGGTCGACGATGACGCCCATGCCGACGTCGGTGAAGGCGTCTACGAAGCGGGCCACGAGGAACACCAGGCCGACGGCGACCGGGTCGATGCCCATGCCCTTGATGTAGAAGGCGCCGAGGAAGAAGGCGGACATCATGAAGGTGAAGTCGTTGCCGAAGTCACCGAACATGTAGCCGACCTTGTCGCGCCAGCCGAACGGGCGGACGTCTGTTGCCTTCCTGCTGGAGGGTGCGGCGATGGTTGACATGTAAGTCTCCTTTGACTAGCGGCTTCGACGCCGCCTTGCGGGGTGTGAGGTCAGGTCCCTCGGTGGTGTCGATCCGCCTGGGCTGTGACTCAACTGTCGCACCGGCCGATCCGGGTGGCCATAAGTTGCCATCTCTTGCCACCACGTCCACCCCGGGATGGTGCTGCCGCGCAACAGCGCCCGATCCCACGGCAACTTGTGGCAACCCAGGATCTGGCCAGTCGGCAACATGGTGCAATGAATCCCACAGCCCGCCCGTACGCACCGCCTCGCAAAGGAGCAAGACATGCTGGGAGCACGCCCCTCCGTCAGCCGATCCATCACGACCCTCGACGGCGTGTGGGACTTCCGTGCCGACACCGAGCATGAGGGCCGCGACGACCGCTGGTACGCCCGCCGACTGACGGACTCCCGCCCCATGCCGGTGCCGGCCTCCTACAACGACATCACCACGGACACCGCCCTCCACGACCACGTGGGCGTCGTCTGGTACCAGCGCTCCGTCACCGTGCCGCGCGTCGTCGACGGCGAGCGCCTGTTCATCCGCTTCGGCGCCGCCACGCACCAGGCAACCGTCTGGGTGGACGACACCGAGGTGGTCAGCCACGTGGGCGGCTACCTGCCCTTCGAGGCGGACATCACCGACCTCGTAGAGTCGGGCGGCTCCTTCCGCCTCACCATCGCCGTCGACAACCGCCTGTCGTGGCAGTCCATCCCGCCGGGCTTCGTGAAGACCGACGAGCTGGGCCGCGAGAAGCAGTACTACTTCCACGACTTCTACAACTACGCGGGCCTGCACCGCTCCGTGATCCTCTACACCCGCCCGGCGGTCGCGGTCACCGACGTGACCATCGTCACCGACATCGCGGGGACCGACGGCGTGGTGGCCTACGACGTGGTGGCCGACGGCGCGAGCAGCGTCCGGGTCCGCGTCCTCGACGCGACCGGCGCCGAGGTGGCCTCCGCGGACGGCGCCAGCGGCGAGATCACCGTCGCCGACGCGGAGCTGTGGGCGCCCGGGCGCGGCTACCTCTACACGTTGGAGGTCCACGCCGACGACGACGTCTACCCCCAGCCGTTCGGCATCCGCACCGTCGAGGTCAGGGACTCCCAGTTCCTCATCAACGGCGAGCCGTTCTACTTCCGCGGCTACGGCCGCCACGAGGACAACCTGGCCCGCGGCAAGGGTCACGACAACGCGCTCATGGTCCACGACTTCGAGCTGATGACCTGGCAGGGCGCCAACTCGTTCCGCACCTCCCACTACCCCTACGCGGAGGAGGTCATGGACTACGCGGACCGCCAGGGTTTCGTCGTGATCGACGAGACCGCGGCCGTCGGCCTCAACGCAGGCATCACCGGCGGCATCTTCGGCGACGACAACCCGCGATCCACCTTCAGCCCGGACACGGTCAACGACGAGACCCAGCGCGTGCACGCCGCCCACATCCGCGAGCTGATCGCCCGCGACAAGAACCACCCGAGCGTGGTGCTGTGGTCCATCGCCAACGAGCCGGAGACCTTCACCGACGCCGGCCGCGCCTACTTCGAGCCCCTGGTCAAGACGGCCCGCGAGGCCGACCCCACCCGCCCCGTCGGCTACGTCAACGTGCAGCTGTCCACCCCCGACAAGGAGAAGGTGGCCGACCTCTACGACGTGGTCATGCTCAACCGCTACTACGGCTGGTACTGGGACAACGGCGACGTGGAGCTGGCCGAGGCCCACCTGCGCAGGGAGATCGACGCCTGGATCCAGCTGGCGCCCGGCAAGCCCATCATCTTCACCGAGTACGGCCCCGACACGCTCAACGGCCTCCGCGACTTCCACTCCCGCCCCTGGTCGGAGGAGTTCCAGGCGCAGCTGCTCGGCATGTACCACCGCGTCTTCGACGACTACGCGGAGGTGGCCGGCGAGCAGATGTGGAACTTCGCCGACTTCCAGACCACCCCGGGCATCATGCGCGTGGGCGGCAACAAGAAGGGCATGTTCACCCGCGACCGGCTACCCAAGGCCGCGGCCTACGGCGTCCGCGACCGCTGGCTGCGCCTGCGCGACGAGCAGGGTCGCTGACGGACATGACCTCCCATCGCGCAGCGCGGCCGACGGAAGCGAGGGCCGATCTCCACACCGCCCTCCCCTCGGCACTCGAGAGGGTCGCGGCCCTGGTGGCCGCCGACCTCGCACCTGACGGCGCCACCCCCCGCGTCGGCGTCGCCTACTCCGGCGGGGTGGACTCGGCCGTCCTCGGGGCGCTCACCGCCCGCGCCGTCGGCGTGGACAACACCGTGCTCCTCCTCGGCGTCTCCCCGTCGCTGGCCCGGCGCGAGCGCCGCCTCGCCCACCGCCAGGCCGAACAGCTCGGCCTCCGCGTGGTGGAGGTGGCCACCCACGAGCTCGAGAACCCGCACTACAGCGCCAACCCCGTGGACCGCTGCTACTTCTGCAAGGACGAGCTGTTCACCCGCCTCGACTCGCGTGTCGCGGCCGAGCTGGGCCTCGACGTCGTCGCCTACGGCGAGAACGCCGACGACGCGGTCCGCCCCGACCGCCCGGGCAGCAGGGCGGCGCGCGAGCACCACGTCCGCCACCCCCTCTCCACCGCGGGGGCCACCAAGGCCGACGTCCGTCGGATCGCGGCCCATCTGGGCCTGCAGGTCGCGGCCAAGCCCGCGTCCCCGTGCCTGGCCAGCCGCATCCCGCACGGCCAGGAGGTCACCGCGGAGAAGCTGGCGGCCATCGACGCCGCCGAGGACGCCGTGCTCGGCGCGGGGTTCAGCGACTGCCGGGTGCGCCACCACGGCGACTCCGCGCGCATCGAGGTGCCCGTCGACGAGTTCGGCCTCCTGGCCGACCGGGCCCGCAGCGCCCGCCTCCTCGCCGAGGTCCGCGCGGCCGGCTTCCGCACCGTCACCCTGGACCTCGCCGGCATCCAGTCCGGCGCCTTCACCCTGCAGATCCTCACCGCCCGTCCGGAGGCGCTATGACCGACGTGGCCCACCTCGACTTCGACCGCTTCAAGCGCCGCGGCTACGCGGAGGCCGTGTTCTGCCTCGGCAAGACGGCCGGGCAGTGCCGCGAGATCGCCCGGATGTGGCGCGAGCGCGCAGCCGCCGACACGGAAGCCCTGGGCACCGTGCTGTTCACCCGCGCCACCGCCGAGCAGGCCGAGGCCATCCTGGCCGAGCTCCCCCACGCCTCGTACGACCCGACGGCCTCGCTGCTCGCCTGGCCCGCCGAGCCGCCGGCACCCACCGGCGGCCGCGTCGTCGTGGTCTGCGCGGGCACCTCGGACCTCCCCGTCGCCCGCGAGGCGGCCCTGACGGCCCGCTACCTCGGCCGCGACACCGTCGAGATCGTGGACGTCGGCGTCGCCGGGCTCCACCGCATCCTGGGCCGGCTCGACAACCTGCGCGAGGCCGACGTCATCGTCCTGGCCGCGGGCATGGATGCCGCGCTGGTGCCCGTGGTGGCGGGGCTGGTGTCCTGCCCCGTCGTCGCGGTGCCCACCTCGGTGGGCTACGGCGCCACGTTCGACGGCGTGGGCGCGCTCCTGGCGATGCTCAACTCGTGCGCGCCCGGCGTTGGCGTGGTCAACATCGACAACGGGTACGGCGCGGGCCACCTGGCCGCGCAGATAGCGGCCCCCAGGGAGGCCCGCCATGCATGACATCGTCACCGGCGGCGGCCACCACACCCATCACCACGCGCACCCGCGCCTCACCACCGCCGACGGCCAGGTGGTGGACGCCGGAACCCGCATCGAGCCCGGCCGCATCCGCCAGGACGTCCTCGCCCCCACCACCCTGTGGATCGACGCGACGCAAGGCGCCTCGGGCGACATGCTCCTGGCCGCCCTCATCGACGCCGGCGCCGACGCCGGGTCCGTGGCCGCCGTCCTCGACCTGATCGCCCCCGGCGCCCTGCACCTGCGCTCGCGCCGCGTGGAGCGCGGGCCGTTCTCCGCCCTCAAGATCGACGTCATCGCCGACGAGGTGGACCCGCCTGCCCGCCACCTGAGCGACATCGAGGCCATGCTCGACGTACCCGGCATGCCCGCCGCGACCCTCCGGCTCGCCACCGCCGCCTTCCGCGCCCTCGCCAGGGCCGAGGCGGCCGCCCACGGCACCACCCCCGAGGACGTCCACTTCCACGAGGTGGGCGCCCTGGATTCCATCGGCGACATCGTCGGCGTCTGCGAGGCGGCCCGCACCCTGGGCGTCCAGCGCGCCGTCAGCTCCGTGGTGGCGGTCGGGGCGGGCACCGTCCCCACCCAGCACGGGCTGCTCACCGTCCCGCCGCCCGCCGTCATGGAGCTGTCCCGCGGCTGGCAGGTGGAGGCAGGGGGCCCGGCAGACGTCGGCGAGCTCTGCACCCCCACCGGCATGACGCTGATCCGCGCCCTGTGCGAGGCCGTGGGCCCGCTGCCCCGCATGTCGGTGCACCGCACCGGCACCGGCGCAGGCAGCCGGGTCCGCGCCGACCGTCCCGGCGTGCTCCGGGCCGTGATCGGCGCCACCGCCGCCCAGCAGCACGCCTCGGGCCGCTCCCCTGGCCAGGACCGCACCCCTGAGGAGGTCTGCGAGGTCAGCGCCAACATCGACGACCTCGACCCCCGCGTCTGGCCCGCGGTGATCGACCGCCTCCTGGACGCCGGCTCCGTCGACGCGTGGCTCACCCCCATCACGATGAAGCGCGGCCGCCCCGCCCACACCGTCTCCGCGCTGGTCCCGCAGGCCGCCGTCGACGACGTGGTGGACGCCCTCATCACCCACACCTCAACCATCGGCGTGCGGATCTCGCCGCCGTGGCGCCGCCGGGTGCTGCGCCGCACGTGGCGGCCGGTGGAGGTGGACGGCATCGAGGTGCGGATCAAGGTCTCCGGTGACGGCCCAGGCTCGGCCATCCACCAGGCCACCGCTGAGTTCCGCGACATCGAGGAGCTGGCCACCACCCTCGGCTGCGCGCAGCGCGTGGCGCTCACCCGGGCGCAGGGCGCCGCCTGGCGTGCCGGGCTCTACCCGGGCGCCCCCTGGCCCGACGGCGAGGAGGACGGCGATGAGTGACGAGTCCACCCCCAAGCGCCGCAAGCGCGTCACCATCTACGACGTGGCGCGGGAGGCGGGCGTCGCGGCGTCGACGGTGTCACGCGCCTTCGCCCGGCCCGGCCGCGTCAACGCAGAGACCGGCCAGCGCATCCACGAGGCCGCCCTCAGGCTCGGCTACCGCGTCGACCCGATCGCCCGCTCCTCGGAGAGCAGCCCGGGCACGAAGCTGCTCGCCTTCGTGGTGGCGGACGTGACCAACCCCGTCTACGCCCACATCATGAAGGGCTTCCAGAAGGAGGCGGCCGAGCACGGCCACACCGTCCTGCTCATCGACTCCCAGGAGGACGGCCAGACCGAGAACCAGCTCATCCACAGCGTCCTCCACCTGGTCGACGGGGTGGCGCTCACGTCGTCGAGGCTGAGCGACTCCGCGATCGCCCAGATCGTCAAGGTCACCCCCGTGGTGGCGGTCAACCGCGCCATCGCCGGCCTGCCCTCGATCATCCCCGACACGGCCCGCGGCCTGCGCCGCGCCGTCGAGCACCTGGCCACCCTCGGGCACCGCCGGATCACATACCTGTCGGGGCCGGCCGCCTCGTGGGCCGACGGCGCCCGCTGGCGCGCGGTCTCCGAGGCCTGCCAGGAGCTGAGCCTGCACCTGAGGCGCATCGGCCCCAACGCGCCGTCAATCCACGGCGGCTTCGCCGCGGCCCGCGAGTGGCAGGAGCACCCCACCACCGGGGTGATCGCCTACAACGACATCATGGCCATCGGCTTCATGAAGCAGGTCCAAGGGGCCGGCTACAAGGTGCCCGACGACGTGTCCGTGATCGGCGTGGACAACTCCATCTCGTCGGTGCTCACCACGCCGACGCTCACCACCGTCTCCCCCGCCACCAGCCTGATCGGCGCGCGCGCCGCGAAGGCGCTCATCACGCAACTGCGGCACCGCGGCGCCCCCAGCGCCGAGACCATCGTCACCCCGATGGAGTTGCTGGTGCGCGAGAGCGTGGCACCCCCTCCACTCCACGACCCCAAGCCCACATCACCTCACACGGAAGTCAGGTAAGACCCCCATGTCACCCGCAGCCCTCTCCCCGCACCCGGACCGCCTCCTCCCGGCAGATCCGGGGGTCCGCGACATCGCCCGCGAGCTCTACGCGCACGTCGCGGAGCTGCCCATCGTCTCCCCCCACGGCCACGTCCCCGCGGAATGGCTGGCGGACGACGAGCCGTTCAGCGACCCCACGACACTGCTCCTCACCCCTGACCACTACACCAACCGCATGCTGCACAGCGCGGCCGGTGTGGACCTGGCGGACCTCGGCGTCCCCGTCGGCACCGCGCTGACCGGGGAGCAGTCCCGGGCCGGGTTCCGGCTCCTGTGCGAGAACTGGAAGGTGCTGCGCGGCACCCCGGTGCAGTTCTGGTTCGAGTCCGAGTTCCACGACGTGTTCGGCGTCGACGTCCGGCCCTCGGCCGAGACCGCGGACCAGATCTACGACCAGATCGCCGACTGCCTGACCCGCGACGAGTTCCGCCCGAGGGCGCTTTACCACCGCTTCAACATCGAGGCGATGGCCACCACCGACGACCCCTGCTCGGACCTCTCCGCGCACGCCAAGCTGGCCGCCGATCCCACGTGGACCGGGCGCGTGGTGCCCACGTTCCGCCCCGACGCCTACCTCGAGTCCGCCCGCCCCGGCTGGCGCGAGCTCACCGAGAACCTGGCCCGCGTCACCGACGTCGACATCACCAGCTACGCCTCGCACGTCGAGGCCATGCGGGTGCGGCGGCTGTTCTTCAAGGAGCAGGGCGCCGTCTCAACCGACCACTCGCATGCCGACGCCGGCACCGAGCGCCTCACCGACACCCGCGCCGAGCACCTGTTCAAGGAGGCGCTGGCCGGCACGATCGCGGCGCCCGACGCCGACGCGCTGCGCCGTCACATGATCAACGACCAGGCCCGCCTCGCGTGCGACGACGGCCTCGTCATGACGCTGCACCCCGCAGTGCACCGCAACCACGACCCCGCCACCCAGGCCCGCTTCGGCGCCGACGTCGGTGGGGACGTGCCCTACGGCGTCGAGTTCACCCGGGCGCTGCAGCCGCTGCTGTCGGCCTACGGCAACGCCGAGGGCTTCCAGATCGTCGTGTTCACCATGGACGAGACCGCCTACTCCCGCGAGCTCGCCCCCCTGGCCGGCTGGTACCGCGGCATGTACGTGGGCGCGCCCTGGTGGTTCATCGACGAGGCGGACGCCATTATGCGCTACCGCCGCAGCGTCACCGGGTACGCCGGCTTCACCAAGACGTCCGGCTTCATCGACGACACCCGCGCGTTCTGCTCCATCCCCGCCCGCCACGACGTGGCCCGCCGCGTCGACTCCTCATTCCTGGCCTCCCTCGTCGCCGAGCACCGGCTCGCGATGGACGAGGCCGTCGAGACCGCCATCGATCTCGTCTCCACCCAGCCCAAGAAGGTGTTCAAGCTGTGACTCTCCCCACCCTGACCCGCGCGGCCTTCGGCCGCCCCGCCGCCCCCGTCCGCATGGTCCACCTGGGCCTCGGCAACTTCACCCGCGCCCACCAGGCCTGGTACACCGAGCACGCCTCCGACGCCGCCGAGTGGGGCATCGCGGCGTTCACGGGCCGCCGCCCCACGATGGCGGACCTCCTCACCCCGCAGGACGGCCTCTACACGCTCATCACCAAGGGCTCCCACGGCGACTCGTTCGAGGTGATCTCGTCGGTCTCGACGGTGCACCCCGCCTCCGACTTCGCGGCGCTCGTCGGATACTTCGCCTCGCCCGACCTCGCCGTCGTCACCTCGACGGTGACCGAGGCCGGCTACCACCGGACCCCCGACGGCCGGCTCGACCTGGCCGACGAGAGTGTCGCGGCAGACCTCGCCGTCCTGCGGGGGCTCGTCGAGGCCGGAGACCTCAGCCCCGAGGCCATCGGCGCGCTCACCGTCACCACCGTGCCGGCACGCATCCTGGCCGGCCTGCTCGCCCGCCGCACCGAGGACGCCGGGCCGCTGACCATCCTCCCGTGCGACAACATCCCGGACAACGGGTCGGCGTTCGCCGCCGTCGTCACGGACGCCGCGGCCGCCGTCGACCCCACGCTCGTGGAGTGGATGGAGGAGAACGTGGCCTGGGCCACCAGCATGGTGGACCGGATCACGCCCGCCACTACCCCCGAGGAGCTCGCGGCCGTCTCGGCCGCCCAGGGCTACACCGACGCCTCGCCTGTGCCCACCGAGCCGTTCAGCGAATGGGTGATCAGCGGGGAGTTCCCCGCCGGCCGGCCCGACTGGGAGTCCGCGGGCGCCCAGATCGTCGACGAGGTGGAGCCCTACGAGCAGCGCAAGCTGTGGATGCTCAACGGGTCGCACTCGCTGCTGGCCTACGCCGGCCCCATCCTGGGCGTCGAGACCGTGTCCGAGGCCATCGCCCACCCCACGCTGCGCGCCTGGGTGGAGCAGTGGTGGACCGAGGCCGGCGTCGGGCTCCAGGTGCCGTGGGAGGACTACGCCCGGGCCCTGCTCGAGCGCTACGAGAACCCCAACATCCGGCACCTCCTGGCGCAGATCGCCAGCGACGGCTCCCTCAAGCTGCCGGTGCGGATCATGCCGACGGTGAGCGCGTTCCGGGCCCGCGGCGAGATGCCCGCGGCGGCCGTGCGTGCGGTCGCGGCGTGGCTGCTGCACCTCCGCGGCCACGGCGCGCCGGTGCGCGACGCCGGCGGCGAGGGGTTGGCGGGGCTCGTCGGCGAGGACCTTCAGGCCGACGCGGCCCGCGTCGTCGCGTTCCTCGACCCGGCGCTGGCCTCCGACGTGGCGCTGACTGAAGCTGTCGCGGCGGCGGCCGAGGAGATCCTGGAACTCGAGGGCAACTCCACGCGGGGCTGACGACGTCGCGGGAGCCCGCGGCGGTAGGGTCTTGAGCCATGCGCAAGGTGACACCCGAGGAGTTGGCGGACCGGATCGTCGCGGGGTCGCGGGGGCACATCGCCCGCGCGATCACGCTGGTGGAGTCGTCGAAGCCGGAGCACCGGGAGATGGCGCATCAGCTGCTGAAGCTGATCGCGCCGCACACCGGTCACGCGTTCCGCGTCGGCATCTCGGGCGTCCCCGGTGCGGGGAAGTCCACCTTCGTCGACGCCATGGGCGTCAAGCTGATCGACGAGCGCCACCATCGCGTCGCGGTGCTGGCGGTGGACCCGTCGTCGTCGCGCACCGGCGGCTCCATCCTCGGCGACCGCACCCGCATGGCGGAGCTCGCCGCGCGGGAGAACGCGTTCATCAGGCCCTCGCCCTCGGGCGGCCACCTGGGCGGCGTGGCGAGGGCCACCCGCGAGTCCATGCTCGTCCTCGAGGCGGCCGGCTACAACGTGATCCTGGTAGAGACGGTGGGCGTGGGTCAGTCCGAGGTCGCTGTCGCGGGGATGGTGGACACGTTCCTCATGCTCCAGGTGGCGCGCACGGGTGACCAGCTGCAGGGCATCAAGCGCGGCATCCTCGAGCTGGCGGACGTGATCGCCATCACCAAGGCCGACGGCGACAACGAGCAGGCCGCGCGGGTCGCGGCGCGGGAGCTCAGCATCGCGATGAAGCTGATCACCAGCGACACCAAGAAGCGTCGCGCCCCTGTGCTGACATGCTCCTCGTACACGGGCGCGGGCCTGGACGAGCTGTGGAACACCGTCGAGAAGCATCGCGCCGAGCTCGAGGCGGAGGGGTCACTGGCGGCCAGGCGCCTGGACCAGCAGCGCGACTGGCTGTGGAACATGGTGCGCGACGAGCTGCTCGAGTCGCTGCGGACGTCGCCGTCGGTGCGTTCGGTGGCATCCGACGTCGAGGCGCAACTCGCGGAGGAGTCGCTGTCGGCGCTCGAGGGGTCCCAGGTGATCCTTCGGGCCTTCGCCGACGCCCTGCCCACCTTCCCCTGGGCCCACCACCCCCACCCCGCCTGACCGCTCACCCGCCACCCCCACCCCGCCTGACCGCCCACCACCCCCACCCCGCCTGACCGCCCACCACCCCCACCCCGCCTGACCGCCCGCCACGCCCACCCCGCCTGACCGCCCGCCCACCCCACGGCCGGCCTGACCGCCCGCCCACCCCACGGCCCGCCCTTTCCCGCTGGTTGAGCCGCGCCGAGCCGCCTGCGGCTCAGCGCGTGTCGACTTGGGTTGAGCCGGGCCAAGCCGCGAAGCGGCCCAGCCCGCGCCGAAACCACCCAACTGACACCTGTCCATGGAGTTGGCCGAGATTCTCGCGAATGGAGCTCACGCTGTCGGTGCCGTGAGCCCTGACACGAGGCCCGTGCGGCCCTTGTCCTGCTACTGCCTGTCGGCCACGTGCTCGGCGGTGGTCGGGTAGTCGAGGCCGCCCGGGCCTCGTCCCACGTCTCCCTGCACTCGTCTGCCTGTGGCGTGGTCGGGTCCGGGCGTGCGCCGGCAGGGCGGCCCTGGCTCGAGCCTGCTTCAGGCGGGTTCTTCCGGGTGCCCCTCGGGCTGGGCATCCCTGCGCCCAGCCGCCCTGCCGTCCCCCACCCTCGCGCACACCTCACGTCCCGCCGTCGCCCCCGACACCGTGGCCCCCATACCGGTGGCACGAAAGGCCTGGCGAATCGCACCTCGGCGCCCGATACGCACGCGACCACCGATCCCGACGGCGTGTCGTGCACACTCTTCCCGCCCCATCCCGGACCCGCGACGGAGCAGCAGGGCGGGGGGTGGTGGGGGACGGGGCAGGCTGGGTGGGCGTTGATGACGGTACGCGCAGCGCGAAGCGCCGCCGACCGGCAACATGGGCGGCCCGGCCCCCACCACACCCCGCCCAACCCGACCACAGAACCCGACACCAAGAACATCCGGGCAGGCTACCCAAGCCCCTAGTCAACTCACGTTTCATAGGCTTCGAAGCCGCTTCGCGGCACCTCAGCCAGCGATCGAGGGGGGGGCGGTGGGGGCCGGGGCAGGTTGGGCGGGGGGTGGTGGGGGCCGGGGCAGGTTGGGTGGGCGTTGATGACGGTACGCGGCAGCGCGAAGCGCCGCCGACCGGCATCATGGGCGGCCCGGCCCCCACCACACACCGCCCAACCCGACCACAGCTCCCGACCACAGCTCCCGACCACGGCCCGCGACCACAGCTTCCGACCACAGCTCCCGACCACGGTCCCCCGACCACAGCTCCCGACCACAGCGCCGACACACAGCTCCCGACCAACGTCCCCCTGTGCGGCAAGCGAGGGTCGATGAAAGGGCGTTGTCGTAGCCCGATATCGCACCCTCGCAGACACGGCGGTTAGACTGGCGGCGAACGTGTGCCTGGGGGGAGGCGCTGTCCGAGCACCGAGAGGAGGCACATGGGAGTCTTTGACAAGGCCGAGAAGCGGATCGAATCCGCCGTGGGCAAGGTCTTCGCGAAGGCCTTCAAGGGTTTCGTGCACCCCGTCGAGATCGTCGCGGGGATCCAGCGCGAGCTCGACGCCGAAGCCAAGCTCCTCTCGCGGGACAAGCGCCTCGTACCCAACGCCTTCACCATCGGCCTCTCGCAGGCGGACCACGACAGGTTGGTCCCCTACTCCAAGACCCTCAACGCCGAGATCATGCCCGGCATCCGGGACCACGCGGCGGACCGGCACTACGTGTTCAACGGCCCCGTCACCATCGACTACGTGCTCGACGAATCGCTGCCCACGGGGCAGTTCACCGTCGCAAGCCACGCCACCGCAACGGACGCCACCGGCCACGCCGCGCCGTCGGAGCTCACCGGCCGGCTGGTCGTGGAGGTCAACGGCGTCCGCCATCCGCTGGTGGCCCCTGGCCTGGTGATCGGCCGCGGCGCTGAGGCGGACCTCCGGCTGAACGACCCGGGAGTCTCCCGGCGTCACGCGCTGATCAGCGTCACCGGTGACCCGGACCACCCCGTCGTCACCATCGAGGACCTCGGCTCCACCAACGGCGTGCACGTCAACGGGAGCCGCATCACCAAGACCCGGGTTGGCGAGGGGGCCAGGATCGAGGTCGGCAACACGAGGTTGCTGATCCACTCACCGACGGGGTCGTGAGCCATGTCTGACCTCATCGTCGCCGCGATCAAGATCGTCTTCCTGGCCATGCTGTGGCTGTTCATCCTGTTCGTCGCCAACGTGGTGCGCACGGACATGTTCGGCCGCAGGGTCCCCGTCGCCTCCCTCGCCGCGATCCCGGCGGACCGCGGACGCGGCCGCAACCGGTCGAAGCTGCCCACCCGGTTCGCGATCACGGCCGGAGGGCAGCAGGGCTCGTCGGTGCCGGTCGAGCCCACCATCAACCTGGGCCGCGCCGCGGACTCCACGCTCCTCCTCGACGACGACTACGCCTCCGCGCGGCACGCCCAGCTGGTGCAGAAGGACGCCACCACCTGGGTGATCACGGACCTGCAGTCCACGAACGGCACCTACGTCAACGGCAAGCTCGTGACCGAGCCCACCAAGGTCACCGTGGGCGACGTGGTGCGCATCGGCAAGACCCTCATGCGGTTCGAGATCTAGCCCATGGTCTTCTCCCTCCGCTTCGCCGCCCACTCCGAGGTCGGCCGGATCCGCAAGAACAACCAGGACTCCGGCTACGCCTCGCCCACCCTGCTCGTCGTCACCGACGGCATGGGCGGCGCCGCCGCCGGGGACCTCGCGTCCGCCGTCGCGGCGCAGGAGGCGGCCCGCTCGGACCACCGCGCGGCGGACGGCGAGGAGATGCTGGAGCGGGTGGGCGGCATGATCGCCCGCGCCAACTCGAAGCTGACGGAGCTGATCGAGGACGACCTCGAGCTCGACGGCATGGGCACCACCTTCTGCGGCGCGATGTTCAACGGCTCCCAGTTCGGCATCGCGCACATCGGAGACTCGCGCGGATACCTGCTGCGCGACGGCGAGCTCACCCAGCTCACGCACGACCACTCGTGGGTGCAGTCGCTGCTCGACGACGGCAAGATCACCCCCGAGCAGGCCGCGACACACCCGCACCGCTCGCTCATCCTCAAGGTGCTCAACGGGCAGGTGGACTTCGAGCCAGACCTGGAGCTGATCGACGCCCACCTGGGCGACCGCATCATGTTCTGCTCCGACGGGCTGAGCGGCCTCGTCGACGACGCCACCCTGCGCGAGTTCCTCACCCTGGAGGACCCGGAGGCGGCGATCGCGAAGCTGGCCGCCACCGCCAACGCCAACGGCGGCCACGACAACATCACCATCGTGGTGGGCGACGTGGTGCCCGCCGACGAGGACCTGGACGCCCGCGAGGGCATGCTGGTGGGGGCCGCGACGGAGGTCAAGGTCCCCCGCCCCGGCGAACTGGCGCTGGGAAAGGCATCGGCGCCCAAGGCGCCGCTGTGGCCCGCGTCGGCCACGGACGTGGTGGTCGAGCACGACGCCTCGGAGGTGGCGCGCTACGCCCCGCACGAGGCGAAGCGCCGCTGGCCAGGCATCACGGCCATGATTCTCGCGGTGGCGCTGGTGCTCGGCGGCGGCGCGTGGGGCGTCTACGCCTACTCGAAGACACGCTACTTCGTCGCCTCCGACGACGGCTACGTGGCGATCTACAACGGCCTGCCGGGCTCCCTGCTGGGCCTGGACCTCAACACGCTCACCGAGCGCACCGACATCGCCGTGACGGACCTGCCCCGGTTCTACCAGCGCGTGGTGGACGGCACCATCCCGGTGGCCAGCGTCGAGGCGGCGCAGGGCACCACCCGCCAGCTCCGCGCGCTGGCAGAGCGCTGCGTCGAGGTGCGCAAGGAGCGGCAGCAGCCCACCCCACAGGTGTCGCCGTCGCCCAGCCCCACGGCCACTCCGTCGTCGACCCTCCCCGGCCTGCCGACCACCACCCTGACCCCCGGGCCGCTGCCGTCCTCGCCGTCGGCGGTCCCGAGCTTCCTGCTCCCCCCGGACATCACCGCGACACCCACGGCCAGCGCCGAGGCGGATCCGGAGGCCTGCTGATGTCCGCAGCTGTCCAGCCGGCGGTCTCCGACGAGGTCATCGTCTACAACAAGCGCCGCAACGTGGAGCTGGTGCTCCTGCTGCTGGCGCAGTCGTTCGGCCTCGCCGGGTGGCTGATCACCAGCCTCAACCTGTACGGCGAGCTGCCGCAGAACCTCGTGGTGGTGGCGTCGATCTGGTTCGGCCTGGGCATCGCGACCCACCTCGTCGTCCGGTTCCGGCTCCCCTACGCCGATCCGGTGATCCTGCCGTCGGTGTTCCTGCTCAACGGCCTGGGCCTGGCCATGATCTGGCGCATCGACCAGATCCCCGAGCCGGTCAACGACGACGCCGCCACGCAGCTGCTCTGGACCGCGCTCGGGTTGCTGCTGTTCGCCGTCGTGGCGTTCGGCCTGCGGGACCACCGCAGGCTCCAGCGATACCCCTACCTGCTGTTCATCTCCGGCCTGGTGCTGCTGCTGCTGCCCCTGCTTCCAGTGATCGGCGTGTCCTCCGGCGGCGCCCAGATCTGGATCCGGGTCTTCGGGTTCTCGTTCCAGCCGGCCGAGGTGGCCAAGATCGTGCTCTCGATCGCGTTCGCGGCCTACCTGTACGAGAAGCGTGAGGTGCTGGCCCTGGCCGGGCGCCGCTTCATGGGCATCGAGCTGCCCCGCGCCCGCGACCTCGGGCCCATCGCGGTGATGTGGCTGCTGTGCCTCGTGGTCATGGTCTACCAGAACGACCTGGGCACCTCGATGCTCTTCTTCGGCCTGTTCACGGTGATGATCTACGTGGCGACGGAGCGGCCCGCGTGGCCCATCCTGGCGGGGATCTCGTTCGTGGTCGCGGCGCTGGCCGCCTTCCGGTTCACCTACCACGTGCCCCGCCGCGTGAACGCCTGGCTGGACCCGTTCAGCAACTACGACCAGAACCTCCAGATCATCAGCGCCCAGTTCGGGTACGCCTGGGGCGGGCTGTTCGGGCGTGGGTGGGGCCTGGGCCGGCCCGGCCTCACCCCCCTGGCGAAGAGCGACATGATCGCCGCCGCGCTGGGCGAGGAGATCGGGATCCTGGGCCTCATGGCCATCGTCATGGTCTACGCCCTGCTGGTGGCCCGCGGCTTCAAGACGGCCGTCACCTCGCCCGACGGCTTCGGCAAGCTGCTGGCCACGGGCCTGAGCTTCACCTTCGCGCTGCAGGTGTTCGCCATCATCGGCGGCGTCACCCGCCTGCTGCCGCTGACCGGCCTCACCACCCCGTTCATGTCCCAGGGCGGCTCCAGCCTGATCGCCAACTGGATCATCATCGCCATCCTCATGGTGATCTCGCACCGCAGCCGCATGCCCCAGGCCGCGACAGCCGCGCCCCGCGACCTCAGCCTCCTCGACGACGCGACGACGGTGATCACCCGATGAACGGCCCCATCCGCAAGGTAACGGTGTTCGTGGCGCTGATGATGGCCGCACTGCTGCTCAACCTGACCGCCATCTCGGTGGTGCAGGCCGACGACCTCAACGCGGACCCGCGCAACCGTCGGGTCCGCGACGCCGAGTTCGCCCGCCCGCGCGGCGCCATCCTGGTGGGCAACGACCCCATCGCCGTCTCGGTGGAGCGCCCCGGCCGCTTCCCCTACGTGCGCACCTACCCCGCGGGCGAGCTGTGGTCGTCGGTCACCGGCTGGTACTCCTACGACTACGCCCGCTCCGGCCTCGAGAGCTACTACAACGAGGAGTTGGCCGGCACCTCGCCGGAGCAGTCCGTCGGCCGCCTCGTCGACCTGCTCACGGGCAGGCGCTCGCAGGGCGCCAACATCTCCACCACGCTCAACCCCCGCGCCCAGGCCGCCGCGGTGCGGGCGCTGGGCAACCAGCAGGGCGCCGTCGTGGCCATGAACTACGAGACCGGCGAGATCCTGGCGATGGTGTCCACGCCCACCTACGATCCCAACCGGCTGGCGACGGTGGACCTCGAGGTGGCGCGCGAGGCCTGGACCGAGCTGCTGGATTCTCCGACGGAGCCGCTGAAGAACCGCGCCACCCGCGAGGTCTACCCGCCCGGGTCCACGTTCAAGCTGATCACCGCGGCCGCCGCCCTGGAGGACGGCATGGTGCCCAGCAGCGAACTGGACGCCCCCGTGTCGCTGCCGCTGCCCAACTCCAGCCGCTCCATCGGCAACTCCACCAACTGCGGCGGCACCACCGTCTCGCTGCAGCAGGCGCTGCAGACCTCCTGCAACACGGCCTTCGGGTCGCTCGCCCTGGACCTCGGCGACGAGAAGCTGCGCGCCATGGCCGAGGCCTTCGGCTTCAACCAGGAGCCCACCGTCGACATCGCGGCCGCCACCTCCCGCTTCCCCACCGAGATCGACGAGGCGCAGACGGCGCTGTCGGCCATCGGGCAGTACGACGTGGCGGCCTCACCCCTGCAGATCGTCCAGGTGGCGGCGGCCATCGCCAACGACGGCGTGATGATGTCGCCCTACCTGGTCAGCACGGTTACCAGCCAGGACCTCACGGTCCTCAGCTCCCGGACCCCCGAGGTGATCGGCCAGCCCATCAGCGCGTCGTCGGCCGAGCTGCTGCAGCAGATGATGGTGGCCACCGTCGAGGACGGCACCGGGCGCCCCGCCCAGACCGACGGCGTGGTCGTCGGCGGGAAGACGGGCACCGCCCAGACCGCCCCCGACCGGCCCCCCTATGCCTGGTTCGTCGGCTACGCCGAGGACCCCACCGTGGCCATCGTCGCGTTCGTGGAGAACGCCGACGTGGACCGCGACGACATCTCCGGGGGCCGGCTCGCGGCCCCGATCTTCAAGGCCGTCCTGGAGGCTCTTCGATGAACATCTCAGAAACCTCTCAGGTGTATGGCGCAGTATTGTCCGTGATCGACCGGAAGGATCTTCAGCGATGACAGAGCGAGGTGCCCTGCTCGGCGGCCGTTACGAGCTCGACCAGGTGATCGGCCGCGGCGGCATGGCTGAGGTGTGGCGCGCCAGGGACCTCCGGCTGGAGCGCGACGTCGCGGTGAAGCGGCTGCGGGTGGATCTGGCGAGCGACCCCACGTTCCAGGCCCGGTTCCGTCGCGAGGCGCAGTCCGCCGCGGGCCTGAACCACCCCAACATCGTCGCCGTCTACGACACCGGCGAGGAGCGCGACGGTGACGTCTCCGTGCCCTTCATCGTGATGGAGCTCGTCGAGGGCGTGACGCTGCGCGAGGTGCTGCGCGACGGACGCAAGATCGTGCCGGAGCGCGCCATGGAGTTCACCGCCGGCGTCCTCGACGCCCTGGCCTACTCGCACCGGGCCGGCATCATCCACCGCGACATCAAGCCCGCCAACGTCATGCTGACGCCCAACGGCACCGTCAAGGTGATGGACTTCGGCATCGCGCGCGCGGTGGCGGACACGTCGGCCACCATGACCCAGACCGCCGCCGTCATCGGCACCGCGCAGTACCTCTCCCCCGAGCAGGCGCGCGGCGAGAAGGTGGACAACCGCTCGGACATCTACTCCGTAGGCTGCCTGCTCTACGAGTTGCTCACGTCGCAGCCGCTGTTCAAGGGCGACTCGCCGGTGAGCGTCGCCTACCAGCACGTGCGCGAGATCCCCGTGCCGCCGTCGGAGATCGACGCGGAGATCAGCCCGTCGATGGACGCCATCGTGCTGAAGTCGCTGGCGAAGGATCCTCGGGACCGCTACCAGGACGCCTCCGAGATGCGTGAAGACCTGGTGCGGGCCCTCAACGGGCAGCCGGTGCTGGCCGCGATGCCCGCGGAGCGGCCCACGCAGGTGATCGCGAGCGACCCGATGACCACCACGGCCCGTCGCGGCGTGGCTCCCGTCGCGGTGCCCGTCTCCCCGGCCGCGTCGCCGGCCACGGCGGCCACCGATCTCCTGGAGCCGGAGAAGAAGTCCAACAAGGGCGTGATCGCCCTGGCGATCATCGCGGGTCTGATCCTCATCGCCATGGGCGTGGCCATCTGGACCATCCTCAACCCGCCGGAGCCGCCGTCGACCGCGACGGTCCAGGTGCCGACGGTGGTGGGCCAGACCGAGGTCGCGGCCACGAACATCCTCACCGACGCCCGGCTCGTGCCCAACGTGACCTACGTGGTGGGCACGGAGGACGACAAGGGTCTGGTGCTCAGCTCGGATCCGGCCGCCGGCCAGATGGTCGAGCCCGGTTCGCGGGTGTCGCTCGTGGTGTCGAGCGGCGCGGATGTGAAGACGGTGCCGGAAGGCCTGACCGGCGTCACGGTGGCCGAGGCCCGACGCCTCCTCACCGCGGCCGGGCTGACGAAAATCCGCGAGGAGGAGGCGGATCCCGCCACCGAGCCCATCGACGCGGTGGCCGGCAACGTTGTCTCGGTCAACCCCGTCTCGGGTGCCGAGGTGCCACCTGACCAGGAGATCGTCCTGACGGTGGCGACGGGTCGCTCGATCGTGCCCGTGCTGACGGAGCGCACCGCGTCGGCGGCGCAGCGCGAGGCGGAGGCCAAGGGCTTCCGCGTCAACATCACCGAGGCGGAGACCTCCGAGGTGTCGCCGGGGCTGGTGTTCGACCAGGATCAGGCGGCGGGTGTCGCCCTGGACCGCGGCACGGTGATCCAGCTGCTGGTGGCGGTGGCCGAGCCTGAGCCTACTCCGACCCCCACCCCGACACCCACCCCCGATGCGACGCCGACCCCCGATCCGTCTCCCTCGGTGTCACCGGAGCCGACGGCCTCACCCACCCCGTAGCCCCGGGCGCTGACCCGGACCAAGACGACGCGGCCCCCTCCACAGCGGAGGGGGCCGCGTCGCCGTGTTTCGCCTGCGGTAGGTCAGGTCAGGGTGGTGGTCACCAGCGGCGACAACTTCGCCGCGCGCGCGGGGGCGTCCGCGTCTCCGCACTCCACCAGCCAGTTGGCCAGCATCTGGTAGCCGCCCTCCGTGAGGACCGACTCGGGGTGGAACTGCACCGCCTCGACCGGGAACTCGCGGTGGCGCACCGCCATGATCACGCCGGTCTCCGTCCGCGCTGTCACCTCGAGCACGTCCGGCACCGTGTCCTCGACGATGGCCAGCGAGTGGTAGCGCGTCGTCGTCACCGGCGACGGCAGCCCCGCGAACACGCCCTTGCCCTCGTGGAACACCGGCGAGGTCTTGCCGTGCAGCAGCTCGGGTGCCCGGTCCACGACACCACCGTAGGCCACCGCCATCGCCTGCAGGCCGAGGCACACCCCGAAGAGCGGCTTCACCCCGCCGAGCGCGCGCACCACATCGACGCAGACTCCTGCCTCCTCGGGCGTGCCGGGGCCGGGCGACAGCAGCACACCGTCGAACGGCTCATGCCAGTCGGGCGCGTCGAAGCGCGGGTCGTCGTTGCGCCACACCTCCACCTCCGCGCCGATCTGCGCGAGGTAGGACACGATGTTGTAGACGAACGAGTCGTAGTTGTCGATCACGAGGATGGCTGCCACGCGGCCATTGTGCCACCGCCGGCCCGATCGACCGTCGCCCATATCGCTGCCAGGACGGGCGAGGTCTCAGCCGGCGACCGTCGCCAGGCGCACGCCGGTGGATCCGCTGAACGCGGGAAACTCGAGCCCTTGAGACCGCTCGACGGCGTAGCCGAGGCCGTAGGCCGCCACGTACTGGCGGTAGATCTGCAGCGACGGCGACTCGTCCAGCGCGGCCAGCAGCCGCTCCTCGTCGCCGATCGCCTCGATGACGTAGGGGGGCGCGTAGGGGATGCCGTGCAGGACGACGGTGTTGCCGACGCACTTGATCCCGGTGGTGGAGATGACGCGCTGCCCCTGGATGGTCATCGCCTCGGCGCCGCCCGCCCACAGCGCGTTGGCCACCGCCTGGATGTCCTGCTGGTGGACCACGAGCGCGTCGTCGTCCACCCCCGCAGGCTTGACCTCGTTCGGCGCGTCGGTGAGCGTCACCCGCACGCCCGGCCCCACGACCGCCACCATGCCGGCCTTCTCCTCGGCTCGGGCGAGGTCGTCGGCAAGGTCTCCGGTGCCCACCTGGGCGGAGCCGAGCTGCGCGACCTCGGCGCGCAGTGCCTCCGCCTCGCCCCGGAGTTCGGTGTTGCGCCGCCCCTGGGACACGATGAGGTCTCTCAGGTCAGCCGTGCGGTCGGCACGCAGGTCCGTGCCCCGGGCCGCGATGGCGGCCACGGTCATCATGAGGCCGGCGAGGAGGCAGACGAGGATGGTGGTCACCCGCCCGCGCGGCGACCGCGACCTCAGCTGGTTCTTCCCGATGTTGGCGCGGACGCGGGGCACCCGCTCCTTCACCGCATCCCACATCCGCATGCGCCCACGGTACCCGCCGGCGCGGGGCTCGCCGGGGTCCGGCCGGCACACTGATGCGCGGGATTCGTCGTCGCTCGCCTAGGCTAGGACTCCGAAGAAGGAGGCAAGAGTGCCCGAATCAAAGGTGCGTAAGTCCGCGGAGGACAAGAAGAAGTCCAAGGCGAAGGCCGAGCTTGCGGAGAAGCGCAGCGAGACCGCCCGCCTGGCCCCGGCCGGGCGCTCTTGGGTGCCCGCCGTCTTCCTGCCAATCGGCCTCCTGGGCGTGGCCTGGATGGTGACGTGGAACCTCGCCTACGAGTACGTGGGCTTCATGCGGGCCCTCGGAGACTGGAACCTCGCGATCGGGCTGGGGCTCATCGTGACCAGCTTCGTCGGAATGACCCTCTGGAAGTGAGCGAACTCGGCACGTTCGACGCCGTCATCTTCGACTTCGACGGCACGCTGGCGAACTCCATGGCGTCCATGCATCGCGCCTACGCGCTGTGGGCCGTCGAGTACGGCGTGGACCTGGAGACGCTGAGGCAGTACACGGGTCGGCCGGCCGAGGCCGTCGCCCGCGCGCTCCTGCCCGCGGACATCGCCCCGGCTGCGGGTCGTCGCATCGACGAGTTGGAGGTCTCGGACACCGAGGGCGTCGTGGCGCTCCCCGGTTCGGCCGAGGCGTTCGCGGCCATCCCCAGCAGCCGGCGCGCCATCGCCACCTCCTGCACGACGGCGCTGCTGGACGCCCGCCTTGCGGCCACCGGGCTGCCCCGGCCCGAGGTCATCGTGACGCGGGACCAGGTTGAGCGCGGCAAGCCCGCCCCCGACAGTTTTCTGCTGGCCGCCGAGCGGCTCGGGGTCGATCCCTCCCGCTGCATGGTCTGCGAGGACGCCCCCGCGGGCGTCGCGGCCGCGCGGGCCGCGGGGATGCCGGTCCTGGGCGTGCTGACCGAACACAGCGCCGACGAGTTGGCCGCGGACTGGGCCGTCGAGAGCCTGGCCGGGGTGGTGTTCGAGGACACCGCCGACGGCGTGCGCGTGCGCCTGGCCTGAGCCACCGTCGTGACGGGTCACGCGGCCCCACCGGTTAGGATGTCCCGCGTGACTGATACCCCCGCCCCCCTGCCCAGCGACTCGGAACAGACCGCCGTCCGCAAGGAGAAGCGCGCCCGGTTGCTGGCCGGCGGGCAGGACCCGTATCCCGCGGACCTGACGCGCTCCCACACGCTGCGCGACATCCGCGCCGGCTGGGGTCACCTGGAGGCCGGGCAGGAGACCGACGACGTCGTCACCACCGGTGGCCGCGTCGTGTTCATCCGCAACACAGGCAAGCTCGCCTTCGCGACCCTGCAGGACGGTTTCGGCCCCGAGGACACCGGGGAGCGACTCCAGGTCATGCTGTCCCTGGCCGAGGTGGGCGAGGAGGCCTTGGCGGCCTGGAAGTCCGACGTCGACCTCGGGGACTTCGTCTGGGTCACCGGGCGGGTCATCGCGTCCAAGCGCGGCGAACTCTCCGTCATGGCCGGCGGCTGGCGGATGGCCGCCAAGGCGCTGCGGCCGCTGCCCGTCATGCACAAGGACCTATCCGAGGAGGCCCGGGTCCGCCGCCGCTACGTGGACCTCATCGTGCGCGACGAGGCCCGCGACATGGTGCGCAAGCGCTCCGCCATCACCCGGGCGATCCGCGACACGCTCTACGACCGGGGCTTCCTCGAGGTCGAGACCCCGATCCTGCAGCTCGTGCACGGCGGAGCCGCGGCCCGGCCGTTCTCCACGCACATCAACGCGTTCGACATCGACATGACCATGCGCATCGCGCTGGAGCTGCACCTCAAGCGCACCATGGTCGGCGGCGCCGACCGCGTCTTCGAGATGGGCCGGGTGTTCCGCAACGAGGGCATCGACTCGACGCACTCCGCCGAGTTCACAATGCTCGAGGCCTACATGTCGTGGGGGGACCAGGGCACGGTCGCGCGGCTGATCCAGGACGTCGTCCAGGCCTCCGCCGACGCCGTCGGCTCCCGGCAGGTCGAGACGCCGAAGGGCACCGTCGACCTCGACGGCGAGTGGCCCTGGCTGCCCGTGTTCCCGACGCTGTCGGAGAAGCTCGGCGAGGACGTCACCGTCGACACGCCCCTGCCGGAGCTCCACCGCCTGGCCGACGCCCACGACGTCGAGTACGACCCGAAGTGGGGCGAGGGGAAGATGGTGATGGAGCTCTTCGCCGAGCTCATCGAGCCTGACCTCATCCAGCCCACGTTCGTCTACGACTACCCGTCGATCGCCCAGCCGCTGGCCCGCCAGCACCGCACCGACGCCGGGAAGGTGGAGGCCTGGGACCTCATCATCGGCGGTCTCGAGCGGGGCACGGGCTTCACCGAGCTGGTGGACCCGGTGATCCAGCGCGAGGTGTTGCTGGCGCAGTCGATCAAGGCCGCGGGGGGCGACCCCGAGGCGATGCAGTTCGACAACGACTTCATCGAGGCGCTCGAGTACGGCGTGCCGCCGATGGGCGGGCTCGGCCTGGGGATCGACAGGTTGATCATGCTGCTGACCGGCGTAGGGATCCGGGAGACCATCCTCTACCCGCTCCTGCGCCCCCAGGTCTGACAGGGCGTTGCCCTCTCCCAAAGCGCCGGCTCAGTGTCGGGGGGCAACGCCTGCCCGCCCGGGACGCGCGCCGTGACGAAACCCCTGTTTCAAGTGGGTTGACATGAACGCCGAGGCGTGTTTAGCTACTCCCACGAAACCCGGGTAACGCAAGGCGACGGCGCCTTCCCGGTGGCCCCACGAGGAGGTGGTTCAGCATGGTTCGTCGCGTCGACGTCGCTCGGCTCGCGGGGGTCACGCCCGCAGTCGTCTCTTACGTCACCAACGGCTCGCACCCGGTCTCGGCCGCCACCCGTCGTAAGGTCGAGGAGGCCATCGAAAGGCTGGGCTATCGGCCCAACGCCGTGGCCCGCGCGCTGGCCATCTCCCGGACGCACACCATCGGCCTCATCGTCCCCGCGGTGGCGAATCCCTTCTTCGCCGAACTCGCCTCAGCCATCGAAGCCGCGGCGTTCGCGGCCGGCTACACGGTAGTCGTCGGCAACGCATCGGACGAGGGCCGTCACGTCCTGGACTACGTCCACACCTTCGCGGACCGGCAGGTGGACGGGCTCGTCGTCGTCCCCATCACCGACTCCGCACAGGATGCCCTGGCGGCCGCCAGGGCCCGCGGCATCCCCGTCGTCTTCACCGACCGGGCCGCCGGTGTGGACGCCCCCACTGTGAGTGTCGACAACGTCGACGGAGCCCGCGCGGCCGCACTCCACCTGGCGGAGCACGGGCGCCTCGTCCACGCTTGCATCACAGGCTCCGCTGACGCCCCCCCGGCCCTCGATCGCGTGATCGGTTGGCGCGCCGGGCTCGAACAGGCTGGCGTACACGTCGACGAGGGTCTCGTGGTCCACACCCCCTTCACCGCCGAGGCCGGATACGACGCGGCCCGGGCCCTCATCGCAAGCCGCCCGGATGTCGACGCGGTCCTGGTCGGCAGCGACCTCCAGGCGATCGGCGTGCTGCGCGCCATCTTCGACGCGGGAAAGGTCCCTGGAGTCGACATCGCGCTGGCGTCGTTCGACGGCATCACGGCGGGCCGCTACACCTACCCTCGGCTGACTACGGTCGCCCAGCCACTCGCGGCCGTCGCAACGGCCATCATCGAACTTCTCGCGGGACTCATCGACTCGCGCGAGGACGGTGCCGACCTCGGCACCACCCGGATCCTGCCCACACAGTTGGTGATCCGGGAATCCTGCGGATGCCCTCCGCAAACGCCCTAGCGGGACGCCGGCACCCCCGCCGGTACGCCCCCACCCATCCCACAGAGGAGTGAGATGAACATCCGCATCCGCGCCGCCGCGGCCATTGCCGCCGGTGTCCTGGCCCTGACCGCCTGCTCCAGCCCCAACGGCGGGACGAGCAGCGCACCTGCCCCCTCCGCCCCCCAGAGCGCCGCGACCGACGGGGACCTGCTCTCGGTCGCCAGCGTCGTCAACGGATATCTCGGCGACCAGGGCTTCTGGGACGATGCCGAGCGCGGCATCCAGGAGCTCGCCGCCGCCGGTCACAAGACCACCACCCTGCAGGCCGACGCCAACAACCCCAGCCAGTGGAAGGCGAACCTGGAATCCGTCTCCGGCAACGAATGGGATCTCGTCGTCCTCGGATCCGCCCAGATGACTGACATCCTGTCCGAGGCGTTGACCAAGTTCCCGGAGCAGAAATTCGTCCTCTACGACAACGTCTTCGAGCACGAGAACGTGGCGAGCGTCATCTACAAGCAGAACGAGGGATCGTTCCTCGCCGGCGTGCTCGCCGCGCAGGTGACCACGAACAAGGCGGACTTCCCCCTCTCCGGTGAGGGGAAGAAGGTCGGCGTCGTGGGCGGCATGGACATCCCGGTCATCAACGACTTCGTGGCTGGCTTCACGGCTGGTGTCGAGGCCGTCGACCCGTCGATCGAGGTCCTCACCACCTACGTCGGCAACTTCACCGACTCGCAGAAGGGCTACGACCAGGCCAAGGCCATGTACGACGACGGCGCGGACGTCGTGTTCCAGGTCGCCGGCGGTGCGGGCATCGGCGTGCTCCAGGCTGCCAAGGACGCAGGGCGCTACGGCATCGGCGTGGACGGCAACCAGAACGGCCTGCAGCCCGGGCACGTCCTGGCCTCCATGATGAAGAACATCGCGCGCTCGCTGGTCCTGACCGTCGAGGCGGCCCAGGCCGGCGAACTGGAGTTCGGAACCACCACCGCCTACGGCCTGGCCAACGACGGTGTCCGCCTCGAGTTCGCGGACAACGGCGACATCGTCCCCCAGTCGGTGATCGACGAGATCGAGGACTACAAGCAGAAGGTCGTCTCGGGCGAACTGACCGTCCCGACCTACAACGGCTGATCCCCTGGTGGTGGCGGGGCGGGTCCGCCCTCCCCGCCACCCCCCCACCCCCCACCCCACTATCCCGTCTAGGAGCCGGAATGGACCAGCCGATTCTCGCGCTGCGCAACATCACCAAGACCTTCGGACCGAAAGTAGCCAACGAGAACATCTCGCTGACCATCTACCCCGGTGAGGTCCACGCCCTGGTCGGCGAGAACGGCGCCGGCAAGACCACGCTCATGAACATGGTGTCGGGCAACCTTCAGCCCGATTCCGGCGAGATCTTCTTCGACGGCCGCAGCGTCGTCATGAGCGATCCCCGGAAGGCTGATGCCTTGGGCATCGGGATGGTGCACCAACACTTCAAGCTCGTCCCCAGCCTCACGGTCACCGCGAACATCTTTCTGGGGAAGGAGACCGTTCGGGCGGGAACGCTGGACGCGGAGCCTATGCGAGCGCGCGTGCGCGAGCTATCGGAGCGGTTCGGACTTCCCGTCAATCCCGACGACGTCGTGCGCGAACTGTCGGTCGGGGAACGGCAGCGCGTCGAAGTCATCAAGGCGCTCTCGCACGACACGCGGCTGCTGATCCTGGACGAGCCGACCGCCGTGCTGACGCCGGCCGAGACCGATGAGCTCTTCATTGTCATCCGCCAGCTGGCCAAGCAGGGGTGCGCCATCCTGTTCATCTCGCACAAGCTCGGCGAAGTCCTCGCCATCGCCGACACCGTCTCCGTGATCCGGGACGGCAAGGTGGTGGGGACACGCCCGGCCGAAGGCCTCTCCCAGACCGACATCGCAGCCATGATGGTCGGCCGCGAGGTGCTGCTGCGCATCAGGCACCGGCCCGCCACTCCCGGGGATGAGATCTTGTCCGTGCGCGACGTCTGCGCCGTCGACAAGCGCGGCGCACTCGCCGTCCGCAACCTCTCCCTGCACGTGCGGCGTGGTGAGATCGTCGGCATCGCCGGCGTCGAGGGAAACGGACAGTCCGAGCTGGCGGCCGCCATCGCCGGCATGTACAAGGCGCCGCGGGGGGCCATCACCATGGCTGGGCGCGACGTCACGCGGGCCTCAGTGGCCGCACGCCGCGACCTCGGTCTCGCCTACATCCCCGAGGACCGGCACCACGAGGGCAGCGGACCGCGTCTCACAGTTGCGGAGAACATCGCCGCGACCCACATGCGGCCCCCCATCGTCACCAAGGGGTGGCTCTCCGTGCGCAGGATGCGCGAACTCGCCTCGTCGCTGATCGCCAAGTTCGACATCCGCGGCGCCGGACCCGACACGGTCATCTCCACGCTCTCCGGCGGCAATATGCAGAAGGTGATCATCGCCCGCGAGTTCTCGAATGACCCCGCACTGCTCATGGTCTCCCAACCGACGCGAGGCGTCGACGTCGGCGCCATGGAATTCGTGCACAACTCGATCGTCGCGGCGCGCGACGCGGGGGCGGGCGTTCTGTTGTTCTCGGCTGACCTCAACGAGGTGATGAGCCTGTCCGACCGGCTGCTCGTCATGTTCCGCGGCGAGATCGTCGCCGAGTTCACCCAGGCCAACATGTCCGAGGTGGCCGTGGGCCTGGCTATGGCGGGCGTCGCCCCCACCCCCGACGCGCTCGCAGAGGCGGAGGCCCGGCACCGCCGGGTGCAGGAGGAGCTCGCGGCCGTCAGCTCCACCGGGGACGCCGAAATGGCCAAGGTGGCCGACGATGAGGCAGTCGCGGCTCCCCTGACCGACGCGGAGGCGGCGCGAGTTGCCGCCACGGCACTCCCCCGCGCCTCGGGTTTCTTCGCCGAGTTCGCCAAGAACGCGTTCACCAGCGCCCTCCAGCCACTCCTGGCGATCGGCGCGGCCCTGGTCCTCGGCGCCATCGTCATCCTCGCCATCGGGAAGAATCCGCTCACCGCGTACTCGGCGCTGTTCCTGTCCGGCTGGAGTTCGCCCTTCGGGATCGCGTCGATCATCGCCGCGTTCGTCCCCCTCGCCATCCTGGCCGTTGGCACGATCGTCAGCTTCCGAGCCGGGTTCTTCAACATCGGCGCGGAAGGCCAGATGTTCCTCGGCGCGTTCTTCGGCGCGTTCGCGGGGTTCACCTTCCCCGATCTTCCGGCCCCAGTGCTGATTCCCCTCGTTCTGCTGTTCGGGACCGTCGCGGGCGGGCTCTGGGGGCTGCTCCCGGGCGCGCTGCTGGCCCGCTGGCGGGTCGACATCATCGTCACCACGCTGCTCCTGACAGACATCGCGAAGCTGCTCACCCAGTACTTCGTGTCCGGGCCCTTCCAGGACCCCTCCGCAGGCATCGCCGGAACCCGCCACGTCGCCCCCCAGGCCCGGCTCACTATGTTCAGCTCCACGTACGGGCTCGGGGCTGACCTGCTCCTCGCCCTCGCGGCCGCAGTACTCATCGCGGTGATCTTCGACCGGACGCCGTGGGGCGCGAGAGTGCGACAACTTGGCGAGATGAACGACTTCGCGGAATACACCGGGGTGTCGGCCTCGCGGATGTCGATGCAGGTCATGATGGTGTCCGGTGCCGTGGCCGGCTTCACGGGGGCCCTCTTCGTCCTCGGCCCCAACGGGGGCCGGTTCCTCCAGCAGTTCTCGCCCGGCTTCGGCTTCATGGCGATGACCGTGGCGCTCCTGGCCCGCCTCAACCCGTGGCTCGCACTGCCGGCCGCTCTGTTCTACGCCACCATGCTCGGCGGATCGACGGGGCTGCAGACCGCAGGCGTGCCCTTCCCCCTCGTGGGTATCCTCCAGGGCCTCATCATCATCATGATCACGGCCACTTTCACCTGGAACTGGTGGCGCAGGCGGGTGCGCAGACCCGACCTGACCCAGCCGACCACTGCGACCACCGAAGGAGCATCGCTGTGACCGATGTGCTGTCCCAGTTGTTCACGGTGACCATGCTCGCCGTCATCCTCACCAAGCTCACGCCGATCCTGCTCGCCGCCATCGGCGGCGCCTTCACCCAGATGGGCAACGTGCTCAACATCGGCCTCGAAGGCATGATGCTTGTCGGAGCGTTCACGGGCGTCGTCGTCGGCGCCGCCACCGGCAGCCCGTACGTCGGCGTGCTCGCCGCCGTGGGCGCCGGGATGCTGCTCGCGGTGATCTTCGCCGTTGCTTCCCTCGTCTTCAAGGCCGACCCGATCATGGTAGGTATCGGCGTCAACTTCCTGGCCATGGGATCCACGATCCTGCTGCTGCAGGTGTTCTACGGCAACCCCGGCGTGACTCCCGGCAATGTGAAGTCGAACCTGTCGAGGATCGACCTCGGACCGATCGGCGACATCCCCCTCCTCGGCGACGCGATCAACAATCAGACGATCCTGGTGTGGCTGGCCCTGCTCATGGTGCCTCTCTACGCGTTCGTTCTGTACCGCACGCCCTACGGGGTGCATCTTCGTGCCGTGGGCGAGGACGAGCAGGCAGCCCTGGCTGCAGGCATCAACGCCTCGCGGGTGAAGTTCATCGCGATCATCATCTCCGGTGCCCTGTCAGGTCTGGCCGGCGCTCAGCTGTCGATGGCCGCACTCGGCTCCTTCACGGCCAACATGACCAGCTCCCGAGGATTCATCGCGGTGGCCGCACTGACCTTCGGACTGGCTCGTCCCTACCGGACCTTCATCGCCTGCCTCATCTTCGGCGTCGCCGACGCGTTCGCCGATCGACTCGGCCTGGCAGGGGCCAACCCGTCACTCGCCCTGATGACGCCCTACGTCATCACCATCGGCGCTCTCGTGCTCGCTTCGCTCCGCGTTCGCAGCGCCTTGGCCTCGAGGGCGAGGCGCGCCCTCGAGAGCGTCACCGCCCCCGCCCGTCCCTGATCCCTCCCCCCGACCCGTTTCGGTTTCTCGCATCTGCACCCTCTGAAGGAATTCACATGCCCCAAAAGATCATCATCGACTGCGACCCAGGACACGACGACGCCATCGCGATCCTGCTGGCGGCTGGGAATCCCAACATCGACCTGCTCGGGATCACCACCGTCGCGGGCAACCAGACCCTGCCGAAGGTCACCCGCAACGCCTTGTCTGTGTGCGCGGCCGCCGGCATCACGGTTCCCGTGGCCGCCGGCGCCAGCCTCCCCCTCGTCACGCCCCAGGTCGTCGCCGAGGACATTCACGGGGCCACTGGACTGGACGGCCCGCTCCTTCCGGATCCGACGTTCGAGCTGGATCCACGCCACGCGGTCGACTTCATCATCGACACGGTGATGGCCGAGGAACCGGGGACCGTCCACCTCGTTCCGGTGGGACCGCTGACCAACATCGCGTTGGCGATGCGCAAGGAGCCGGCGATCATCGACCGGGTCAAGTCAGTCGTCCTCATGGGCGGTTCCTACACCCGCGGTAACTCGACCCCTGCCGCAGAGTTCAACATCTACGTCGACCCGGAGGCCGCCGAGGCGGTGTTCCGCGGCGCCTGGGACGTCACCATGGTCGGTCTCGACCTCACGCACCAGGCCCTGGCCACGGCCGAGCTTCAGAACCGGATCCGCGACCTGGGCGGCGACCTGTCGCGGTTCGTCCTGGACATCTGGGGCTTCGTCGGACGTGCGTACAAAGAGTTCTACGAGTTTGACTATCCGCCGGTCCACGACGCAGTGTGCGTCGCAGCCATCGCCGACCCCGCGGTCTTCACGACGGCCAAGGCGTTCGTCACAGTGGAGCTGCACGGCCAGTGGACCAAGGGGATGACCGTGACCAACTTCGAGTCGGTCCCCGGGATGCACCACGCCGCCAACGAGGGCCTTCCCATGGGTAAGCCGACGACGAACGTCGCGATGACCCTCGACTGGCAACGTTTCGCCGATCTCGTGGGCGACGCCATCGAGACGCTCAGCACCACATCGGCCCGCTGACCACCGACTAGGAGCCATCATGCCTGTCCCCATCATCATCGATACGGACCCCGGTATCGACGACGCACTCGCGATCATGCTCGCGGTCGCCTCGCCCGAGGTCACCGTCCTGGGCCTCACCGCCGTCGCCGGCAACACCGGACTCCACCACACCGCCGTCAACGCAGCGGCACTCGCCGACCTGCTCAACCTGGACGTTCCGATCGGGTACGGCGCCGCCGCGCCGCTATGGCGACGCGACACCGTGCCGGACGGCAACGTCCACGGCGACAACGGCTTCGGCGGTTACGAACTGCCGCTCTCCACCCGGACCCTCGAGCCCGCGATCCCACTGCTCGTCCGTCTGGTCGAGAGCAGCAGCGAGCCGGTGACCCTGGTGGCCATCGGTCCGCTGACGAACGTCGCCGCCTTCATGGCGCTGCACCCCGACACCGCCCGCAAACTGCAGCGGATCGTCATCATGGGCGGCGGCACCCTGGATGTCCTCGGCAACGCCACCCCTGCCGCAGAGTTCAACATCTACTACGATCCTGATGCCGCGGCCCGGGTCTTCGACTTCGGGGTGCCCATCACCATGGTCGGGCTCAACGTCACGCACCGCGCGATCCTCTTCCCACGCGACTTCGCACCGCTGGATCAGTCGGGGGGACCCATCGCGGAGATGGTGGCGCGGATGCTCGGACACTACGGGGAACACGCCTACTCGGGGCAGGATGGCGGCGCCGCGCAGCACGACGCCTTGGCACTGGCGGCAGTGGTGCAGCCCGATGTCATCACGACGCGCCACCTGCACGTCGACGTCGAGAACGTCGGCCGGCTCACGGCTGGGATGACCGTCGTGGACTTCCGGAACCGCCCCGGGCGCGAACCCAACTGCGATGTCGCGCTCGACGTCGACGCGGACCGCTTCCGCGACCTACTCATCGGCCGGCTCGTCGACCTCGACGCCACCCTGAAGAACGGACTCTGATGCCCACCAAAATCCTCCTCGACTGCGACACCGGCGTTGACGACACCCTCGCCATTCTGTACGCGGCCCTGCACCCCGACATCGACCTGGTGGGTGTGGGCACGGTGTGGGGTAACGTCGACGTGCCCACCGGGACGCGCAACTCGATCCACACACTCGAGATGGTGGGCATGGGCCATGTGCCTGTCGCCAGAGGAGCGGCCGGCCCGCTCCTGGGCGGGGAGGCGTCCTTCGCCTATCACGTCCACGGCGACGACGGGCAGGGCAACGCCGGCACCGGCCGCTCGGTCGGACCGGCTGTTCCGGGGACGGCGGCGGAACAGATCGTCCGGCTCGCGCGGCGCCATCCGGGTGAGATCACCCTGGTCCCGGTCGGGCCGCTGACGAACGTCGCTCTGGCCCTGGGGCTGGAGCCGGAACTACCCTCCCTGATCAAGGAGGTCGTGCTGATGGGCGGAACGGCGCAGGCCCCGGGCAACGTGTCCCCGGTGGCGGAGGCGAACATCGCCCATGACGCCTGGGCGGCGCAGGCAGTCTTCGCCGCCCCGTGGCCGATCACGATGGTCGGGCTGGACGTCACGATGAAGACGCTCATCACCCCCGAGCGTCGTGCTGTCCTCGACGCCGGCGGGTCCCTCGGACGATACGTCTCGCGAATCCATCAGTTCTACGGCGAGTTCTTCCAGCACAACGACTTCAGCCAATGGCGCGCCACCATGCACGACACCATGGCCGTCGCCGCGGCAGCCGGCACCCTGCCGATCACGCTGGCACCCGTCGTCCATGTCGAGGTGGACGTGTCCGGTGGCCCCTCCCACGGCCAGACCATCTGCGATCTGCGGGGGATCTATCGCGGTTACCCGGCACAGGAGGGCGCGCATTGCCGCGTGGTACTGGAGTGCGACGACACCATCGCCGACGACGCCGTGGCGCTCGTGGCTTCCTTCGGCGACGCCCTGACCCCGACGGAGTGACGTCGTGATCGACTACACCGGAAAAGTGGCCCTCGTGACGGGGGCCGCCCGTGGGATCGGCCGAGCCACGGCCCTGCTTCTGGCGGAGGCGGGCGCGAAAGTTCTCGTCACGGACTTGGAGCAGCCCCTAGCCAACCTCACCTACTCGACATCGGGGCGGTCGGCTCTCACGGCCACTGCCGACGACATCCGAGCAGCCGGTGGCATCGCCACCGCGATGACCGCAGATGTGCGCGACCTCCCCAGCTTGTCGCTGGCCGTGAGCCACGCGATGGATCTCTGGGGCCGGCTCGACACCGTCGTAGCCAACGCCGGCGTCGCGAGTTGGCCGCCCAGCACCTGGGAGGCCTCCGACGAGCAGTGGGACACGATGCTGGGCGTCGTCCTGACAGGCAGCTGGAACACGGTACGGGCGGCTGTGCCCGCCCTCCGGGCGGGCGGCCGCGGCGGAGCCATCGTGATGATCGGCTCGACCGCGGCGGTCAAGCCACTGGCCACCATCGGGCACTACGCAGCCGCCAAGAGCGGCCTGGTGGGACTCTGCAAGTCCCTCGCGCTGGAACTGGCAGCCGATAACATCAGGGTCACAGTGGTGCATCCCGGCGGAACGGCCACGCACATGACACAGAACCCTGCCGCTGAGGCGTGGCAATCGTCCTTCGGCGGCGCGGGATCCCTGGCGCTACCGATGCCCATCACCCGACTGGACCCCGAAGACGTGGGCCGGGCCGTGCGGTGGCTCGGCTCCGAGGAGGCGCGCTACATCACCGGAACCGAACTGGTCGTCGACGGGGGTGCGACGCTGTGAGCGCGCTGCCCCTGAGCCCTTCCTCAGCAGTCGACAAGTCGGAAACCGTCGTCATCCTCGGCAGCGCGAACGCGGACCTGGTGGTACACGTGGACCGACGCCCGTCCGGCGGCGAGACCCTCCTGGGCGGAGATCTCCACCTGTTTCCCGGCGGGAAAGGCGCGAACCAGGCGGCCGCAGCAGCACGATGCGGCGCATCGGTGACGTTCCTGGGTGCCCTGGGCCGCGACAGCAATGCGGACCTACTGCTGTCGGCGCTGGGGGGCGCCGGAGTCGACACGTCCCACGTGATGCGAGCGGACGTACCCACCGGATGCGCCCTGATCCAGATCACGCCCGACGGGGAAAACTCGATCGTGGTTTCTCCTGGAGCCAACTCTCTGATGGACATCCCAGCGGCCGACGCCCTGAGAGATACATGGCTGGGCGCAGGCGTGCTGGTCCTCGCACTCGAGATCCCCTTTGAGACTGTGCTCCACGTTGTTGAGGTGGTCGGGAACACCGGGGTGCGGCTGCTGCTCAACGCCGCCCCGGCGCGGACTCTCTCCCCAGCGACGCTGAGGCACTGCGACCCTCTGGTGGTCAACGAGACGGAGGCCCGCGAGGTGCTGGGCAACTCAGCGATCGCGCCGGACGCGCCGTTCGAGGTGCTCGCGCAGGCATTGCTGCTCGCCGGGGCCCGTTCGGTGGTCATCACCTTGGGCGTGGACGGATCGCTCATCACCGACGGAGGGCCTGTGGTCCATGTGCCCGCCTATCGCGTCGACGCCGTCGACACCACCGGGGCCGGTGACGCCTTCGTCGGGGCAGTGGCTGCCGAACTGGCCCGCGGAGTGGCGCTGGAGGACGCGGTGCGTTTCGCCACGGCCGTGAGCGCGGTGTCGGTGCAGAAGCTGGGGGCGCAGTCTTCTTATGTCGATCGTGCCCACGTGGAGAGCTTCATCGCCTCACACCGCTGACACGAAGGGGGGCCGTCAGATCCATGAGGATCTGGAGCACTCGGCCCGCCGACCCGTGCCCTCCCCAAGCGACTTCGAGCGGGACGCTTGCCGGGGGGACCATGGCCACGGAGACGAGGTCGTGGCGCGCTTCCCGCTCGGCGAAGTCGGCCGGCACGACGGCAAAGGCCCGCGCCTCCTGGAGGTAATAGGACCACGAACCCGAGATCCTGGAGGTGCCCGTCAGAATGAGTGGTTCCAGCCCTCGGCTGCGGCAGGATTCGACGACGAGGTCGAAGTAGGCGGAATGCTGTTCGCGTGGCCAGATGAGGAGCGGCAGGCCGTCCAGACCCGCCATCTGAGCGGCGGTGGCGCGGTTCAACAGCGACCGATGGGCCAGCACCTTCAACTCGTCCCGCCCGATGCGGCGGGTCTGAACCCGTGCCGAGCGACCGAGAAGATGCCCGATGCCGAGATCCGCATCACCGCGCTCGACCGCCGAGAGAACCGACCCGGTCTCCACTTCCATGACCTCGATGGCCATTTCGACCTGCTCGTGCACGGTCTTGAGGAGTTGCGGCAGCAGCCGGTTGACGATGCTGGGGGAGCCCGCTACTCGCACCTTTCCGCGCACCTCACGCCGGAGACCGTCAGCCGCGGCTCTGAACTCCGAGAGGGCGTTGAGTACTCCGACTCCCTGGCTGTGGAGACGCCGCCCTTCATCGGTCAGCTTCGTGCCGGCCGGGGACCGGAGAAACAGCGGTACGCCGACGGCCCGCTCGAGACGCTGGACCTCCTTGCTCACCGTCGGCTGCGACAGGCCCAGCTCGACAGCGGCGCGACCGAAGTGCCCCGCCTCCGCCACGGCGGCGAACGCGCGCAGTTGCGTGATGGTCACCTCCATGCCTTAAAGCTATCACCTGATACCCATTTGATGCTTTTCAGGCATGGATCGACGCCCTAGCCTGGTGTCAATCAGAGACATCCGTTTCGCTTCCGAAAGGCACCCCATGACCGATCTCTCGCTCCGCGTCGCCGCCCACGTCCAGGACGCCCTCGACCGGGGCATTCCCGTGGTGGCCCTCGAGTCCACGATCTTCACCCACGGTCTCCCCCGGCCCCGCAACGTCGAAGTCGCACTCAGGGGCGAGGAGATCATCCGCGAACTGGGCGCCATCGCGGCCACGATCGGCGTCGTCCACGGCCGGCCGGTGGTCGGTCTCACCGCCGACGAGATCAATGAACTTGCCCACGACGACGCAGCGGCCAAGGCATCCATCCGCGACCTCTCCTACGCGGCGGTCACGCGGAAGAACGCCGGCACGACGATCGCTGCAACCGCGTTCCTCGCGAAGGCTGCGGGAATCGACGTCTTCGCCACCGGCGGTCTCGGCGGGGTCCATCACGGGGCGTCCACGACCTTCGATGAGTCGGCCGACATCACCGCGTTGTCCCAGATCCCGATCGTCCTGGTGAGCTCCGGCGCGAAGGCGATCCTGGACATCCCCGCGACGCTTGAGCGCTTCGAGACGCTGAGCGTCCCGGTGGTGGGCTACCGCACCGACCGCTACCCCGGCTTCTACGTCACCGATTCCGGCTACGACCTGACTGCGCGCGTGGACAGCCCTGGAGACATCGCCACGATGGTCACGGCCCAGAGCGATCTCGGCCTCAGCAGCGCCATCCTGGTCGCCAACCCGATCCCAGTCGACAAGCAGCTCGATCCCCGCGAGCTCGACGGAGTCCTCGAGCGCGCCTGGGCGGCGGCCGACGAACAGGGCATCAGCGGCCAGGCATCGACACCCTTCCTCCTCGACTTCATCCGCGTCGCCACTGAGGGCCGCAGCCTCGACGCCAACGTCGCGTTGTACTACAACAACGCACGGCTGGCCGCCGAGATCGCCACCGAGCTGGTCGCCAGGCCGGCCTGATGTTGGGGGTCATCGGAGACGTCGTCCAGGACGTGGTCGTGTGGCAACTGGAGCCAATCCGGCACGCCACGGATACGCGCTCGATGATCAGGACGACCCGTGGCGGTTCTGCGGCCAATGTGGCAGCCTTCGCCGCATCGCGCTATCCGACACGGTTCATCGGGTGCGTCGGTGACGACCTCGCAGGTCTCGCACTCACCCGGGAGCTGGAGGGCTGCGGCGTCGATGTCCGCATGCAGGTGCGCGGGACCACGGGCCTGATCGTGGTTCTCATCGACGAGCACGGTGAGCGACTGATGTTTCCCAGTCGGGGCGCCAGCGCGATGCTCGAATCGGTCGACCCGGCCTGGCTGGACGATCTCGAGATCCTTCATCTCACCGCCTACTCCTTCGAGACGGGGAGCACCGTCGCCGCCGTCGGAGAGGTTGTCCGCGAACACAAGCGCAGAGGCGGTCGGGTGTCCCTCGACGTCTCATCCGTGGGGATGATCGACCACTTCGGCGTGAACCGCTTCCTCGGCCTGATGGTGGACCTGCAGCCGGACTTCATCTCCGCCAACCGGGACGAATCGCTCTACCTGGGGCTCTCCGACGGCGATCGTCCTGGCCCCAACCTGGGCTCCTTCGACACCGTACTCCTGGCCAGACATGGCAAGGACGCGACTCAGGCCTTCAGCTACGGTCGACACGTCGCAACCGTCCCTGTGACACCGGTCGACGACGTGCGCGACCTGACCGGGGCCGGGGACGCCTTCAACGCAGGTTTCCTCTCGTCGTTCCTCACGAACGGAGGGGATGTGGTCGAAAGCTGCCTCTCTGGTCACGCACTGGCCCGACAGGTCCTGCGATCACCCGGCGCCACAGAGAACGCTGATACCGTGGCGGACTGACCCCCCCTCCGTCCGCTACGGGCCGGGGGCCCCTGAGCCGACTCGCGGTCTACGGACCCCGATGAGCCTGACACGCGGTTCGGCGACGGACGCAGAGCCTGCACCCAGAGTCGCCGTCATCGTTTCGACCATCCACGGCGCGACCGTCGCTCGAGCCGTGGATAAGGTTCATCCGACCCCCAGACCCGCGACGGAGATACGGGGCCAAAGGTCACAACTTGGTAACCCCGGTTGACATCCGCGACGGCACGAACGTACTCTTTCCGTATCCCTGAGAGCGCTCTCTAAAAGTTCAGCACCGAAGCTGAGAGCGCTCTCGCAGGAGAAAGCACAGTTCTTACAAAGGAGTCACCGTGCGTGCTGCCATCCGTAATCTCGCCGCCGTCGCTTGCGTCGGCGCCCTACTCACCGCCTGCTCGTCGGGCACCCCGGACGCCACCACGTCCCCCGACGCGTCGGCAAACCCCGACGAGAAGGTCACCCTCACCGTCGCCACCTTCAACGAGTTCGGCTACGAGGACCTCTTCACCGAGTACATGGCCGACAACCCCAACGTCACCATTGAGGCCCGCAAGGCCGCCACCTCCAACGAGGCCCGTGACAACATGAACACGCGCCTCGCCGCCGGCTCCGGCCTGGCCGACATCGAGGCCATCGAGATCGACTGGCTCACCGAGCTCATGCAGTACCCGGACAAGTTCGTCGACCTGGCCGACTCCGAGCTCGACGGCCGCTGGCTCGAGTGGAAGTCCGCCGCGGTCACCACCGAGGACGGCAAGGTCATCGGCTACGGAACCGACATCGGCCCCGAGGCCATCTGCTACCGCGCCGACCTCTTCGAGAAGGCCGGCTTCCCCACCGATCGTGAGGAGGTGGCCGACCTGCTCGAGGGCGACTGGGACACCTACTTCAACGTCGGCAAGGACTTCGTCGCCAAGTCGGGCGGCGTGGCGTGGTTCGACTCCGCCTCGGCCACCTTCCAGGGCATGGTCAACCAGGTGGAGAACCCCTTCGAGAACTCCGACGGCACCCCCATCCCGCTGAGCGAGAACGATGAGATCAAGGCGATCTACGACGACATCGCGACGGCAGCCACCGACGACAACCTGTCCGCCGGCCTGGCGCAGTGGAGCGAGGACTGGACCAACGCATTCCAGACTGACAAGTTCGCCACGATGCTCTGCCCCGGCTGGATGCTCGGCGTCATCGAGGGCAACGCGCAGGGTGTCGAGGGCTGGGACATCGCCAACGTGTTCCCCGGCGGCGGCGGCAACTGGGGCGGCTCGTACCTGACCGTCCCGGAGCAGGGCGCCAACCATGAGCAGGCCAAGAAGCTCGCTGCCTGGCTGACCGCTCCCGAGCAGCAGATCAAGGCCTTCCAGGCCAAGGGCACCTTCCCCTCGCAGGTCGAGGCCCTTGAGGACCCGGCCCTGCTGGAGCAGACCAACGCGTTCTTCAACGACGCCCCGACCGGCCAGATTCTCGCCGAGCGGGCCAAGGCCATCGAGGTCGCGCCGTTCAAGGGCCCGAACTACTTCGCGCTCGCGCAGTTGGTCACCGACGCGCTGAACCGCCTCGACGTCGAAGGCACCGACGACGCCGCCGGCTCGTGGGACAAGGCCCTCGAGGCCTACAGCGCCCTCGGCCTCAGCTGAGTCACCCGCGGGGTCGGGGGTCACACCCCGACCCCCGACCCCGCCCGTCACCCCGCCCTGCGAGAGAGTCCCCCATGAATCAGCAGCTCACCCGGAGCCAACGCCTGAGTCGCCTCGACGTCAAGGCGTCGCCGTACCTGTACATCAGCCCCTTCTTCATCCTGTTCTTCATCGTCGGCCTGTTCCCGCTGGTCTACACGGCCTGGGTCTCTGTGCACGACTGGCACCTCATCGGCGGCCAGGGCGAGATGGTGGGTCTCACCAATTACATCGACGTGCTGCAGCAGCCCAACTTCTTCAAGGCGCTGCGCAACACCTTCTCGATCTTCCTGCTCTCCTCTGTCCCGCAGGTCCTCGCCGCGATCGTCATTGCCTACCTGCTCGACACGAACCTGCGCGCCAAGACCTTCTGGCGCATGGGCGTCCTGCTGCCCTACGTCGTGGCGCCCGTGGCCGTGTCCCTGATCTTCGCCAAGATCTTCGCCGATCAGTCCGGCCTCGTGAACGCGGTCCTGGAGATCCTCGGCACCTCCCCCATCGGCTGGCACGCCGATCCGTTCGCAGCCCACGTCGCGATCGCCACCATGGTGAACTTCCGCTGGACGGGCTACAACGCGCTGATCTTCCTCGCAGCGATGCAGGCGATCCCGCGCGAGATCTACGAAGCGGCCATCATCGACGGCGCCAACCGGTGGCGCACCTTCTTCTCGGTCACGGTCCCGATGCTGCGGCCGACCATCATTTTCGTCGTCATCACCTCCACCATCGGCGGCTTGCAGATCTTCGACGAGCCGCGCATGTTCGACACCCTGGGCCAGGGCGGCGCGGACCGGCAGTGGATGACGCTGACGATGTACATCTACGAACTCGGCTGGGGCGCGCAGAAGAGCTTCGGCCGCGCCGCGGCGGTGTCGTGGCTGCTCTTCCTCATCATCATCGCGGTCGGCGTCATCAACTTCCTCATCACGCGGTCCATCGCGTCGTCGTCGAGCGGAAAGGCGGGCCGTTGATGTCCACCCAGATGTCCACCCCCATGATCGAGCAGCTCGCGGGCAAGGGCGCGGCGCGCGCCGCCCGTCGGAAGCTGCACGGCGTCGACAAGCGCCCCGGCTGGCTGACCTACGGCGCGCTGGCCGCTGTCGTCCTCATCTCCTTCTACCCGATCTGGTTCACGATCCTGCTGGCCTCCTCGAACGCCGGCGAGATCGCCCGCAACCCCATCCCGTCGCTCATCCCGGCCGGGGAGTTCCTGACCAACGTGACACGCGTCATCGAGTCCGACATCAAGTTCTGGACGGCGCTGGCCAACTCGATCATCGTGGCGACGGTGACCGCCATCTCCGTGGTGTTCTTCTCGACGCTGGCCGGATACTCGTTCGCGAAGCTCCGGTTCCGCGGCAGCAACGGGCTGCTCGTGTTCGTCATCGCGACCATGGCCGTCCCGACGCAGCTCAGCATCGTTCCTCTGTTCATCCTCATGTCCGAACTGGACTGGGTCGGCAAGCTGCAGGCCGTCATCGTGCCGGGCATGGTCACCGCGTTCGGCGTGTTCTGGATGACGCAGTACCTGCGCGAAGCACTGCCGTTCGAGCTGATCGAGGCGGCCCGGGTCGACGGCGCCTCCATGATCCGCACGTTCTGGTCCGTGGCGATGCCCGCCGCCCGGCCGGCCGCCGCGATGCTGGCGCTGTTCACGTTCGTGGGCTCGTGGACCAACTTCTTCTGGCCGTTCATCATCCTGGGCTCGGCCAACCCCACCCTGCCCGTGGCACTGCAGCTGCTGCAGGCCTCGTACTTCAAGGACTACTCGCTCATCATGGCCGGCGTCGTCGTCGCCACGTTGCCGCTGGTGATCCTGTTCGCCGTCGCCGGGCGCCAGCTGGTGGCCGGCATCATGCAAGGAGCAGTCAAGGGATGACGACCTACACCTTCCCGGAAGGCTTCCTCTGGGGCAGCGCCACGGCCGCCTTCCAGATCGAGGGCGCGGCCCACGAGGACGGGCGCCGCGATTCGATCTGGGACGTGTTCTGCCGCGAGCCCGGGGCGGTCGCGAACGGCGACGACGGCACGGTGGCCTGCGACCACTACCACCGGATGCCCGACGACGTGGCGCTCATGTCCGAGCTGGGCCTCCAGTCGTACCGCTTCTCGACGTCGTGGGCGCGGGTGCGGCCGGACGACGATCAGTTCAACCCCGCGGGGCTGGACTTCTACTCGAGGCTGGTCGACGAGCTCCTCGGCCACGGCATCACACCGTGGGTCACGCTGTACCACTGGGACCTGCCCGCGGCGCTCCAGTCCAACGGCGGGTGGACCAACCGCGACACCGCCTACCGCTTCGTCGAGTACGCCGAAGCGATGCACGGGGCGCTGGGCGACCGGGTGAATATCTGGACCACCCTCAACGAACCCTGGTGTTCGTCGTTCCTGTCCTACGCCGGCGGCGAGCACGCCCCCGGGCACGCGGACCGCCGCGAGGGACTCCACGCCGGCCACCACCTCCTGCTGGCCCACGGCATGGCGACGGCGCGGCTGCGTGAGCTGGCGCCGTCGGCGACCCTCGGGATCACCACCAACCACACGGTGGCCGACCCGCTGGACCCGTCATCAGCAACGGATGTGGACGCCGCCCGGCGCATCGACGGCATGTTCAACCGGTTCTTCCTCGACCCGATCTTCCGGGGGGCCTATCCGGCCGATGTGCTGGAGGACCTAGCCGGTATCGGCCTCGAGGAGGCCATCCAGCCGGGAGACATGGAGGTCATCGCCACGCCGATCGACGTGCTCGGCGTGAACTACTACCGCGGCGAGGCCGTCACCGGGACTCCGTCGTCGGATTACGCGCCTGTGGTGGGGCCCGACGGACGGCTCCGGGGCAACCCCAACATCGGTTCGGAGTGGGTGCGGTCGGTGTCGCGGGGGTTGCCCGTGACGGACCAGGACTGGGAGATCCAGCCCGAGGGCCTGACGCGCCTGCTGGTGCGCCTGCACGAGGAGTACACCGGCCCCGCCGGCATCCCCCTCTACGTGACGGAGAACGGCGCTGCCATGCCCGACGTCGCGGACGAGGAGGGCTTCGTCGATGACCAGGACCGCGTGGCGTTCGTGCGCGACCACCTCGTGGCCGTCCACGACGCGATCTCGCAAGGCGCGGACGTGCGCGGCTACTTCGTGTGGTCGTTCATGGACAACTTCGAGTGGGCGTGGGGCTACGACAAGCGTTTCGGCATCGTCCGCGTGGACTACGAGACGCAGCGTCGAACGCCCAAGGCGTCCGCGTTGTTCTTCCGGGACGCCGCGAGCGAGAATGGCGTGCGGGGGTAATGAAGGGACCGACGATGATGAGGCCGACGCTTGAGGACGTCGCGCGGCATGCGGGCGTGTCGCGGGCAACGGTGTCGCGGGTGGTGCGTGGCGACGTGGGGGTCGCGGGTGAGACCGCGGCCAAGGTGAGCGCGGCGGTCGCCAAGCTCGGCTACGTCCCGAACGCATCGGCGCGCTCCCTGGCGACCGGCCGGTCCAACACGCTGGCCATGGTGGTCCCGGAACCCGACGGGCGGGTGTTCTCGGACCCGTTCTTCGGGCTCGCGGTGGCCGGCATCAACGCCGGGCTGTCGGGCACCGACATGCAGCTGGTGATGGTGTTCGCGTCGCGTCCGGACCGGTCCGGCGCCGTCGTCGACTTCCTTCTCGAGGGCCGCGTGGCGGGGGCCATCATCGTGTCCCACCACCGCTCCGACGGGCTGGTCGCCGCGGCCGCGTCCCTGCCCATTCCCACGGTGTTCCTCGGCGCCCCGCTCCTGCGGACCTCCGACCGGCGGGCGTACTTCGTCGACACCGATAACACCGCCGGGGCCAGGCTGGCCGCCGAGCGGATGATGGCCACGGGCGTGCGACGCCCTGCCACCGTCGCCGGCCCGCTGGACATGGCTGCCGCGCTGGATCGCATGACGGGATTCGCTGATCCCTTCGAGGCGGCAGGGCTTGAGGTCGCCGTCGCCCATGGCGACTACACGCGGGAGTCGGGGGCGCGCGCAGCAGCCGAGCTCCTGGACCGGGACCCGACGATCGACGGGATCTTCGCCGCGTCGGACCTCATGGCGCAGGGCGTGATGGATACGCTGCACGACCGGAACATCCCGATCGGGGACCAGGTTAAGGTGATCGGCTTCGACGACTTCGAGGCCGCGGCACAGACCCATCCGCCGCTCACGACGGTCGTCAACCCCGCCGTCGAGCTGGGCCGACAGGCCACCCTCATGGTGCTCAACCTCGTGGAGGGCCGCGACACCCCGTCGCCGGTGATCCTGCCGGTGGAGTTGCACGTCCGCGAGTCCGGCTAGGCGCCTGCCCCCCGTCCTGACGCCTGCCTCCCGTCAGGACGCCTGCCTCCCGTCCTGACGCCTGCCTGAAGTTCCGGGCCGCCTGTCTTCGTGTGTCGCGCCTGCTCTAGTGGGCAGGCGCGACGCACAAGGGCAGGCGCGGAGGGCCGCCGCGGCCGGCCGCACGGCACCGGCGACACAGTGCGGCGAGGACTCCAGCAGTCACGAGGGCTGGCGACGGCGCCGCCCCCACCGCGCTGACAGGACCGTTTGCATCCGCCCCGCGCACGACTTAAACTCCTATGTAACCGGTTACATTCAAGGAGGAAGCGTGCGGCGGTCGACCACAGCCACCCTGGCGCTCCTCGTCGTGACCGCAATCTGGGGCTCGACGTTCTTCATCATCAAGGACGCCGTCAGCCTCATCGACCCCATCGACTTCCTGGCGGTCCGGTTCGCCGTCGGCGCCGCGATCCCCGCCGCCATCTTCTGGCGACGGCTCCGCCGGCTCACCGCGACCCAGTGGCAGATCGGCCTTGCCCTCGGCGGGCTCTACGGCCTGGCCCAGATCGTCCAGACCGTCGGCCTGCAGACGACGGCGGCTTCCGTGTCGGGGTTCATCACCGGCACCTACGTGGTCCTCACCCCGATCATCATGTGGATCGCGTTCCGGGCCCGGCTCAACGCCCGCACCTGGGCCGCGGTCGGGCTCGCCCTCGTCGGCCTGGCCGTCCTCAGCCTCACCGGGATCGGCGGCGGGGGCGTCGGCGAGGCGCTCACACTCGTCGGCGCCACGCTCTACGCCGTCCACATCGTCCTGCTCGACCGCTGGTCGCGTTCCATGGACGCCATCAGCCTGGCGATCGTGCAGCTCATCGGCGTCGCCCTGACGGCCGGGTTCCTCGGACTGCCCGGCGGCTACCACGTCCCCGCGGAGCCGAGCCTCTGGGGCGCCATCGCCTACACCGCGATCGTTGCGGGCATCGTCACGATGCTCCTGCAGACCTGGGCCCAGCGCCACATCACCCCCACGCGCGTAGCCCTGCTCATGACCTTCGAGCCCGCCTTCGCCTCCGCCTTCGCCGTCGGATTCGGCGGCGAGACCGTCACGCTCCGCCTCATCGCGGGCGGCGCGCTCATCCTGCTGGCCACCCTCCTCGGCATCACGGGCGGCCAGGCGGACCAGGCCGACGACACCCCCCTGATCCCGGCGCCCGACGGCGCCGCCCCTCCCCCCACACCCCCCGTCATCAACGGAGATAGACAAGAAGGAGACCACCCATGACCATCCTCACCCGCCGCCGCCTCGGCGCCCTGGCCGGCCTCGCCGCGCTCGGGATCGGGCTCACCGCCTGCTCCGGCGGCTCATCCACCGCCCCCGCCGACGGCGACTCGAAGGTCGTCTGGTCCACCTGGGGTTCGCCCGAGGAGCTCAAGATGTTCGACCGCGTCCAGGAGTCCTTCAAGGAGGCCAACCCGGACGTCGAGCTGGTGTTCCAGCCCACGCCGTCGTACTCCGACTACCACTCGAAGCTGCTCACCCAGCTGTCCTCGGGCACCGCTCCGGACGTGTTCTACGTCGGCGACGACCGGATCGCGTCGGTGATCCGCAACGACGTGCTGGCCCCCGTCGGCTCGTCCTCGCTCGACGAGGGCGACTTCTCCGCCAACGTCCTCGACGTCGCCCGCTGGGAGGGCGAGCTCTACGCGCTGCCCAACGACGTCAACCCCGACGCCCTCTGGTACGACAAGGAGGCCCTGAAGGCCGCCGGTATCACCGAGGACCCGGCCGAGCTCGCCGCCAACGACGAGTGGACCACGGAGAAGTTCTTCGAGATGACCGGCAAGCTCGCCGGCGCGGGCCTCACCGGCGCCGTGTACTGGAACTACTGGGCCACCCACGACTCGATCATGACCGCCGGCGGCGGCCAGGTGTACGACGGCGGGGGCAAGTACGTCGCCAACACCGACGCCGCGAGCGTCGCGGCGCTCGACGAGTACGCCGGGCGCTTCGCCACCGGTGAGCTCAAGCTGGCCGACCTGCTCCCCGAGGGCTCCGGCGAGGACACCCTGCTGGTCACCCACAAGCTGGGCTTCCTCGCCCAGGGCCGCTACACCATCGGCACCATCCGCGGCGCGGGCGTCGACGAGACTCTCTACGACATCGTCCGCTGGCCCACCCCCGACGGCAAGGCGGCACCCACCGGCGTCGCGGCGTCGTACCTGGCGGTCAGCAAGAAGGCGGCCGAGAACGACGCGGCCTGGGACTTCTTCTCCTTCTTCCTGAGCACGGAGGGCCAGCAGCTGCGCCTCGAGGGCACCGGCAACGCCGTCCCGTCGATCGCCGGAGCCGACGACATCGTGCTCGCCGACGGCTTCCCCGTCCACGCGCAGACCATGCTCGACATGCGCGACCTCGGCTACTCGAACTTCGCCACCGAGGCCGCCGTGCCGGACCTGTCGAACCAGATCGCGGTGGAGTTCATGCAGCCGCTGTACGAGTCCGGCTCCGGCGCGCAGGAGACCCTCGATGCCGTCGCCCAGCTGGTCGAGGAGAAGACCGCGTCATGACCGCAGCCCCGCCCGTGGCCGGGAGGAAACTCCCGGCCCGGCGCGGCTGGCGGGAGAGGGATAAGTACTGGGGCATGGCGTTCGTGGCGCCCCAGGCGCTCGGCATGCTCCTGTTCACCCTGCTCCCCTTCGCGGCCGCGTTCCTCCTCGCCTTCACCGACTGGAACGGCTTCGGGATGCCCGAGTTCGTCGGGTTCGACAACTTCGCCGACCAGCTGACCAGCCCCCTCCTCGGCCGGGCCATCCTCAACACGATGGTCATCGCGCTGATCACGGTGCCGATCGGCCTGTTCCTGGCCATCGTCGCCGCCGTCGTGCTCAACAAGATCAAGGGCCGCGCCTTCTACCTCGTGCTGTTCTTCGCCCCCGTCGTGACAAGCTCGGTGGCCATCGCGCTGATCTGGCAGCAGCTGCTGCGTGCCGACGGCGTGCTCTCGGGCTCGCTCACCCGGCTGTTCGGCGTCGCCCCCATCGACTGGCTGGGCGACCCCGTCCTGGCCCTGCTGGCCGTCTGCCTGGTGACCATCTGGGCCTCGCTCGGCCTCAACGTCGTCATCTTCATGGCCGGCCTGCAGTCCATCTCCCCGTCGGTGATGGAGGCCGCCGCCATCGACGGCGCGGGCCCCGTCGCCCGCTTCTTCAGAATCATCCTGCCGCTGCTGTCGCCCATCGTGTTCTACCAGTCCGTGGTGGCGTTCATCAGCTCGCTGCAGACCTTCGACCTGGTGTTCGTCCTTGTCAACAACGCGGGCCCTGACAACGGCACCCGCACGATCGTCTACCACATCTACGACCTCGGGTTCGCCAAGTCGCAGTTCGGCCTCTCCAGCGCCGCCTCCATCGTCCTGCTCGGCCTGACCCTGGTGATCACCGCGATCCAGTTCGGCGCGCAGAAGAAGTTCGTTCACTACGAGAGCTGAGCCATGACCGTCCTCACCACCACCCGGCCCCGGTCGCGCCGCGACCTCGGCTGGCTCAAACACCCACTCGTGCTGGCGGCCGCGCTGCTGATGGTGGCGCCGTTCCTGTGGATGCTGCTCACCTCGTTCAAGGGGCTGCCGCAGCTGCTCACCGACCCGCTGTCCATCCTCCCCCAGCCGTGGGTGTTCACGAACTGGGCCGACGCCTGGAACGCGCTGCCGTTCGGCCGCGCCTACGCCAACTCGATCTACATCACGGTGCTGGTGGTGGCGGGCACGCTGCTCACCACGTCGATGGCCGCCTACGGCTTCGCCCGCATCCCGTTCAAGGGCTCGACGGCGCTGTTCTGGGTGTTCCTGGCCATGCAGATGGTGCCCAAGCAGGTCACGCTCGTGCCGTTCTACTTCCTCATGGCGAAGATCGGCTGGGTGGACTCGCACCTCGCGCTGATCATCCCGGCCATCATGGTCAACCCGTTCGGGGTGTTCCTCGCGCGGCAGTTCATCGCCTCGGTGCCCGTCGAGTTGGAGGAGGCCGCGATGATCGACGGCGCCTCCCGCTGGCGGATCTACTGGACGATCATCCTGCCCGCGATCAGGCCGGGGCTGGGCGCGCTCGGCATCATCGTCGCGCTTGACGCGTGGAACAACTTCCTTCTCCCGCTGGTTCTGCTCAACTCCACCGACCTGTTCACCGTCCCGCTGCTGCTCAGCCAGTTCCAGGGCCAGTTCGGCGGCATGAACTACGGCATCGTGATGGCAGCCACCGCCCTGTCGACGGTGCCGATGCTCATCGCGTTCGTCATCGGGCAGCGGCAGATCATCGAGTCGCTGGCCACCTCGGGGCTGGGCGGGCGCTGATGACTGGGGTGTCCCCCGACGGAGCGCTCGACCTCGGCCGCGACCTCGCGCATCGCTTCGACCTGGTCGACGTCCCCTACACGGCGCGGTACTCCCGGCTGTTCGTGCGGCGGGGAGACGTGGGCCTGACGGTGTTCGAGGCGGCGTACGAGCGGCCGCTCGACGAGAGCGTGGTGGTCTCCGGGCTGCGGATCCTCGACGACGAGGGCCGCGAGGTGCCGATCGTGCGCGCGAGCCCGGCGGGCATAGAGTTCGACGGCGGCGTGCGCCTGGTCGTCGACGGCGGTGAGGTCCTGATCGGCGGGCTGCCGGAGCTGTGGTCGACCCCGCTGGCTGAGGAGCTTGGGGCGACGGAGTCGACCCAAGCGTCTCGAAGCCTAGGAAACGCAAGCATCCGCACCTCCCCCGACCACGACCTCCTTTCGCCCCACGACGAGCAGCTCGGCGAGTGGCTCGACCGCTGCCCCGCCGTCGACCCCGCCTACCGCGACATCACCCGCTTCTGCTGGTGGGTTCTCGGCGTCAACACCCTGAGCCTCGACGCCCCCGAGGGGCTCAACCGCGCCGTCGTGCCGTCGAAGGTCGGCTACGTGGGGCTGTGGCAGTGGGACGCCTACTTCATCGCGATCGGGCTGCGCCACGGCGACCCCGACCTCGCCCGTGAGCAGCTTCGGATCGCGCTGGCCCACCAGGACGAAGACGGCCAGCTCCCGGACGTCGTGCACGAGCAGGGCGTCCTCGCCTCCAGCGACGACCTCCCGCCGCTGGACCTGGAGAACCTCCGGGCCATGGCGTCGCCGTCGCTCGCCCACTCCCGCGTGCCGCTCACCAAGCCGCCTCTGACCGCGCTCGCCGTGGCGAAGCTGGCCGAGGTGATGGGCGAGGGCGTCGTCGACGAGTTCCTCCCCGCCGTGCTGCGCGCGCAGGAGTGGTGGTTCACACACTCCACCCGCGACGGCCGGCCGGTCTACCTTCACCCCTATTCCTCCGGCCTCGACGACTCCCCGATCTTCGACGACGACGCCATCGTCGCCTCCCCCGACCTGGCCACGTACCTGGTTCTGTCCGAACGTCTCCTCGCCGGTTGGCTTGATGAGCGTGGCCGCGACGACGAGGCCGCCGCCTGCCGGGCGCAGGCCTCTGCCACCGTCGACGCTCTGGCCGCGACCTGGGACCAGGCCCGCGGCTTCTTCCCCGCCATCGGCGAGGACGGGGACCCGATCGAGGCGGAAACCATCGTCTCCCTCATGCCGCTGCTGGCCGACCGCCTCCCCGGGCACCTGATCGAGGGCATCCTCGCCGCGATCGACGACCCCGCCCGTTTCGCCACCCCCCACGCGCTCCCGACGGTCGCCGCCTCGGACCCCGACTACTCCACCGAGCGCATGTGGCGCGGGCCCGTGTGGGTGAACACGAACTGGCTGGTGGCGGAGGGCCTCCGACGTCAGGCAGCCGCCGACCCCACACGAGCCGACCGCCTCCTCGTCTCCGCCGCCCGCCTCGAGCGCGACACCCTGGCGCTGGTCGACGACCACGGCCCGAACGAGTACTTCAACCCGGTGACCGGCGAGAGGCCGCTCCGCGCGACGACCGTGTTCGGCTGGTCCGCCGCCCTGGCCGTCGACCTGGCTGTTCGCCTGTCCGCGGCTATTCGGGACGGAGGACCGCGAAGGGGTCGGTGACCACCAACGCGTGGTCGCGGAAGCGGAAGACCCTGGCCGGGCGACCGCCCCTCGTTCCCGACGCCGACATCTCCCCCGTCGGCACCAGCTGACCGCGCCTGGTCAGTACGCGCTCCAGGTTCGTCGGCGCGACGTCGTGGCCCAACGCCGCGGCATAGACCTCCCGCAGCTCCGCGATGGTGAACTCCGCCGGCATCAGCGCGAATCCGATGTTGGTGTAGCTCAACTTCGCCCGCAGCCGCGTCACGGCCTGCTCCACCACGCTGGCATGGTCGAACGCCAGCTCCGGCAGGTCGTTGACGGCGACCCACGCCGCCCGCTCCGGCAAATGCGGGTCCACCACCGTCGGCACGAGCCCGAGGTAGCTGGTGCCGATGGTGCGCTGCGCGGGGTCGCGGCCGGGGTCTGAGCGGGTGCCCAGCTGTTCCAGGTGCGTCAGCCCCGCGACGTCGACCTTCTCCGCCAGGTGCCTCAGCACCGCGGCCTCCAGCGTCTCCTCCGGCTCGACGGGGCCGCTCGGCAGCGCGAACCGGCCCGCGTAGGGCTCGTGGTCCCGCCCGGCCAGCAGCACGGAGAGCCGAGGGGCGCCGTCGTCGGCCCCGCGGACCTGCAGGACCGCCCCGATGGCCTCGTGCCGGTAGAGCGCGACGCCCACGGAATCGCGCGGGGGATGGGGAGCCATGGTTGGCATGCTACAGTTCGTCTAGTTTTCGCCTGTGAGTCGAAAACCGGAAAGGAGCAGGAGATGACCCTCCTACAGGAGCCCGCCGCCGGCACCGAGGCCTGGGAGCTGTGGACCGCCGACGAGGTGGCCGCGTGGCAGACCCGCGTGCACGCGCTGGCCGCCGAGCGCAACGCCGTCATCCTCGCCCACAACTACCAGGCGCCGATCATCCAGGACGTGGCGCACCACGTGGGCGACTCGCTGGCGCTGTCCCGCATCGCCGCCACCTCCGATGCCGAGACCATCGTGTTTGCCGGCGTGCACTTCATGGCCGAGACCGCCAAGCTCCTCTCCCCCGCCAAGCGCGTCCTCATCCCGGATCAGGCGGCCGGCTGCTCGTTGGCCGACACCATCAACGCCGACCAGCTGCGCGCCTGGAAGGCCGAGCACCCCGGCGCCGTCGTCGTGAGCTACGTCAACACCACCGCCGAGGTGAAGGCGGAGACGGACGTCTGCTGCACCAGCTCCAACGCCGTCGACGTGGTGCGTTCCATCCCGGAGGACCGCGAGATCCTCTTCCTCCCGGACCAGTTCCTCGGCGCCCACGTCCGCCGCGCCACCGGTCGGTCGAACATCCACGTGTGGCTCGGCGAGTGCCACGTGCACGCCGACATCTCGCCGTCGAACCTCATCGACGCGGTGCGTGACAACCCGGCGGCCGACCTGTACGTGCACCCCGAGTGCGGCTGCACCACCAGCGCGCTGTGGCTGGCCGAGTCCGGCGAGCTGCCCGCCTCCCGCACCCACATCCTCTCCACCGGCGGGATGCTGGACCATGCCAGGCGGGAGACGTCGCGGCAGGTGCTGGTGGCCACCGAGATCGGCATGCTGCACCAGCTCCGCAAGGCCAACCCCCTGACGGACTTCCAGCCGGTCAACCCCAAGGCCGCCTGCCCGTTCATGAAGATGACCACGCCGGAGAAGCTGGAGGCGTGCCTCGGCGATCCCTCATTGACCAGGGGTTATGAGGTGGACGTGCCCGCGGACGTGGCCGCCCGGGCGCGGCAGGCCGTGGAGCGGATGGTGGCGATCGGCAACCCCGGGTCGGGGGAATGATGCTCCCCGCGGCTGCCCCCGCGTGGACGGGGCGCACCGACGTCGTGGTGGTCGGCACCGGCGCGGCGGGGCTGTCCGCGCTCCTGCACCTGGCCGCCGCCGGCGTCGACTGCGTGGCCGTCACCCGCGGCGAGGTCACCGACTCGGCCACCGCCTGGGCGCAGGGCGGGCTCGCGGCGGTGTGGGACGACGGCGACACGCTCGCCGCGCACGTCGCCGACACGCTGACCGCCGGGGCGGGGCTGTGCGACGTCTCGACGGTCGAGGACCTGGTGGCGAGCGCTCCCGGGGCGATCCGGCGGCTGCTCGGGCTGGGCGCGCGGTTCGACCGCTCGGCGGGGGGCGGGCTGGACCTGCACCTCGAGGGCGGACACTCCGCCCGGCGAATCATCCACGCCGATGGCGACGCCACCGGGGCGGAGATCGAGCGCGCGCTGTGGGCTTCCTTGTCCGGCGCCTTGGCGGGGTCGCGGACCCGGGTCCTCACCCAGACGCGGCTCGTCGACGTGCTGGTCGACGCCGACGGGCGCGCCTGCGGGGTGCGGCTGCTGGACGCCGACGGACAGGTGGGCGAGCTGCTCGCGGGCGCCGTCGTGCTGGCCACCGGCGGGATCGGGCAGCTGTGGCCGGTCACCAGCAACCCGCTGGGCGCGACGGGCGACGGGGTCGCGGCCGCGCTGCGGGCCGGCGCCGAGGTGCGCGACCTCGAGTTCATGCAGTTCCACCCCACCGTGCTGGCCGACGACGCCGCGGGTGAGCGGGGCGTGCTGGTGTCGGAGGCCGTGCGCGGCGAGGGTGCGTGGCTGGTCGACGACGCGGGCCGCCGGATCATGGCGGGCGTGCACCCGCTCCTCGAGTTGGCGCCGCGCGATGTCGTGTCGGCGGCGATCATGGCCGAGTTGTCGCGGAGCGGGGCGTCGCACGTGTGGCTGGACGCGACGTTCTTCGGGCGCGAGAAATGGGAGGGCCACTTCCCCGGGATCCTGGCGCTGTGCCGGGGCAGGGGCGTCGACCCGGTGACCGAGCGCATCCCGGTGCATCCGGCGGCGCACTACGCGTGCGGGGGTGTCGCGGCGGACCTGCACGGGCGAACGTCGGTGCAGGGGCTGTACGCCGTCGGGGAGGTCGCGGCGACTGGGGTGCACGGGGCGAACCGGCTGGCGTCGAACTCGCTGACCGAGGCCCTCGTCGCGGGCGACCGGGTGGGCGCGCTGCTGGCCTCGGGGCCTGTGGGCCGCGTGGGGGTGGCCGCGCCGCGGGAGGCGGCGGGCGTCGTCGAGGCGTCGGCCCTGCCCTGGATCAGGCAGTGGATGCAGCGGGAGGCGTTCGTGTCGCGGACCGGCCCGGGGCTCGCGGCTCTCGGGGCAACGCTGGCGGCCGCGCCGTTGAGCGCGGGGCCGGTGGACGACGCGACCCTGACCGCGACCAACCTGCACGCCGTCGCCACCGTCCTCGCGGCGGCCGCGGCAGAGCGGACGGAGTCGCGGGGGGCCCACCGGCGCTCGGACTTCCCCGCCACGTCGCCCGGCTGGGAGCGACGGATCGGGTTGCGCCTCAGCGGCGGCCACCTCACCCTCACCTCCACTCCACTGACCACCCGCGAAAGGACCGCAGCATGAACGCCGTGTCGACCGTCGACCTCGCCCCCCTCGAACGGGACGTGGCGGAGGCCTGGAGCGCCGTCGACCCGGCCGAGGTGCGGCGGATCATCGAGGTCGCCGTCGACGAGGACCTCCGGCTCGGGCCGGACGTGACCACGGAGGCGACGGTGCCCGCGGACGCCGTCGGGGTCGCGGAGGTGGTGGCACGCGAGGCGGGAGTCGTCGCGGGGGTGCCCGTGGCCGTCGAGGTGCTGCGGGCAGTGTCGTCGCAGCTGGGGGTCGAGGCGCCGTGCGAGGTGGTGCTCGGGGACGGCGCGAGTGTCGCGGCGGGCGACGTGGTGCTGCGGATCACCGGGCCCGTGCGCTGCCTGCTGACCGCCGAGCGGACGCTGCTGAACTTCCTCGGGCAGCTGTCCGGGGTGGCGACGGCGACCGCGTCGTGGGTGACAGAGGTGGCCGGGACGGGCGCCCGGATCCGCGACACCCGCAAGACCGTGCCGGGCATGCGCGCGCTGCAGAAGTACGCCGTCGTGTGCGGCGGCGGGGTGAACCACCGGATGGCGTTGGGGGACGCGGCGCTGATCAAGGACAACCATGTCGCGGCGGCTGGGTCGGTCGCGGCGGCGTTCCGGGCCGTGCGGGCGCAGGCACCCGGGGTGGCGGTGGAGGTGGAATGCGACACCGTTGAGCAGGTGCGCGAGGCGGTCGCGGCGGGCGCCGAGCTGGTGCTGCTGGACAACATGACGCTGGCGGAGACCAGGGAGGCGGTCGCGGTGTGCCGGGCGGCGGGGGTCCGGACCGAGGCGAGCGGAGGATTGACGCTGTCGCGGGCTGGTGAGGTCGCGGCGACGGGCGTGGACTTCATCGCGGTGGGCGCGTTGACCCACTCGGCGGCCGTCCTCGACCTCGGCCTCGACCTCCGCGCCTGATCTCCGCCCGTCGGCTCTGCAGGAATCTACCCGTGCGGCGGGTTCTGCGCATATGTGCCGATCCCGCTGAATAGGTAGGTTTTCCTTCACCGTCGGCACCTGCGAGGCAAGTGACCCTGCAGAGTGCTACCCATACAGCGGCATCTGCATATATCTGCAGATGCCGCTGTGGAGGTAGATTCCTGCAGAGGTCAGGCCGCGACACCCACCTCCGCGGGGGCCATCGACTCGGCCGACGGCGCCAGCTCGGCCTCCGCGGCGTCCGGGTCGGACGCCTTGAGCCGCCGGATGTAGCGCTCGTACCAGAGGACGGCCAGGCCGAGGAACACCACGACACCGCCGACGTTGTAGGTGAGCGTCAGCCACAGGGCCTGGCTGAGCGGGATGGTCCCCGCGACGAACACGAAGGCGAACACCACCAGCAGGAACGTCGCGACACCCAGGCCGAGCGACCGCGACCCCATCCGGAAGTCCCGCGCCACGCCGTCGAACCTGCGGCGCAGCACCCAGTAGGCCAGCAGGATCAGCAGCGGAGGCAGCAGCGCGGTGGCTGCGGTCATGTTGATGACGATGCCGAGCAGGTCGTTGATGTTGCCGGAGCCGAGCGCGGGGATGACGAGGATCGGCACGACGATGGCGAACTGCAGCCAGGCCGCGCGCCACGGGATGCCCTCGGAGTTGAGCTCGACGAGCTTGCCGCCAAAGATGCCCTTGGGGATCTCGGAGAAGAAGATCTTCACCGGGGTGGAGGTCCACATGAGCAGGGAGCCGAGGGTCGCGGCCAGCAGGATCACGCCGACGACGCGGTTGACCAACACGGCGGAGAGGCCGAAGTGCTCCCCGACGGCGCCCATGACCACGAACAGGCCGTTGGAGTAGTCGAGCGTGCCCACGGGGACGAACACGTTCATGAGCAGCGACGCGGTGGCGTAGAGCAGGCCGATCACGATGCCCGCGATGACGATCGTGCGCACGAACGCCTTGACGCCGCCGCGCAGATCGTTGAGGAACACAGCCGACGACTCGGCGCCGCCCACGCCCTGGATGATCCACGCCAGGGTGCCCATGAAGCCCCACGCCAGGGCGAAGGTGGAGAGGTCGGGCGTCATCGCCCCGCCGGTGATGGGGGTGGCGGGCTCGACGCCGCCGAAGATGGAGGCCAGCGAGAGGACGATGAAGGTGGCGGTGAGGACCAGGACCAGGGTCGCGCCGATCGAGGTGACCGAGCCGATCCACCTGGCGCCCTTCGTCGAGACCCAGGTGGAGACGGCGAAGATGAGGATCGAGAGCACCGTGATCCACAACTGCGACAGCTGCTTCTCCTCCCCGTACAGCAGGTAGGACGCGAACACCAGAATCAGCGGCAGCAGCGAGGCGAAGTAGAACAGGTTGACGAACCAGTAGCTGAACGCGGTAAGGAACGCCCACCGGCCGCCCATGGAGGTCTTCACCCACTGGTAGACCCCGGACTCGGAGTTCTTGTTGAGCGCCACGAACTCGGCGATGACAAGCGTGAACGGGATGAAGTAGAGCAGCGTGGCGAAGAAGAACGCCGGGGCGGAGGCCAGCCCGATGGCGACGTTGTTGTTGATGACGTTGCGGATGTTGAACACCGCGGCCACCGTCATGGTGAGCAGCGCGAACATGCCGATCCGCGCGCGATTTGTTCCGGTCATGGCGACTTTCTGTGTGGGTGGGTGGTGGGGGGAGGTGTGGTTGGAGCCCTTCGAGAGGGCGGCGGTCGCAGCGCGACGCCTCCTGGAGCGAAGGGGGTTACTTGTTGTGGAAGCTGGCGCCCTCGACGGTGACGTGCAGCAACACGGCCCGCCCGTCGGGGGTGGGGAGGACGCGGGCGGCCTCGTCGATGCCGACGACGAGCAGCCCGCCGTCGGGCACGACCACCCGCTCCGCCTCGCCGGTGAAGGGCTGGCGGTCGGTGAGGTCGCTGTAAGGGCCGACGGCGATGAGTGCCTCCTTCGCCGCCACCTCCACCACGACCTCGCCGCCCAGCGACGCCACCACCATGAGATAGCGACGACGCCCGGTCAGCTCAGCCGTGGCGAGGTCCGCGGCACTGCCGAGGCGGTAGGTGAGCGAGTCGCCGATCGAGTAGGCGACGCCGTCGGCCAGCGAAGGCGCGGCGTCGAGCGCCTCGAGGGTCCGCGCCCACTTCTTCTCCCCGCCGAGCAGGGCGCGGAGGGTGTCGGGGCTGTCGAAGATGCGCATGGCTCAGTTCTCCTTGATCGGCTGGAGCGTGAACTCGAACGAGAACGGTTCGAACCGCGTGCGGTAGCTGTCCAGCACCTCGGAGCCCCAGGAGTTGGAGCCGAGGCCGAGGACCTGGTCGTTGAGGTTGAGGGTGACGGTGTCGCGGGCGGTGAGGTCCGTGACGTGGCGGGCGGAGTCGATGTCCTCGCAGCGGTACGGCCACGCCGAGAAGTGGAACGGCCGCTCCCCCGCTCGCCGCGACACCCGCAGCCCCTGCCCCGAGCCGTCTGCGAGCTCTACCCAGCGGACGTCGCCGCGGTTGCCGTAGTCCTGCGGGACGACGTACGGGGTGACCATGGCGTCGACGTCGCTGTTCCAGACGCCGACGGGGGTGGCCGCGACGGAGTCGGGGTAGTTCTCGCCCGGCCCGCGGCCGAACCAGGCCACCTGCCGAAGGTCGCCGGGGAGTTCGAGGGTGACGCCGATGCGCGGCACGATGTCGCGGTAGCCGCCGTAGGGGGTGCCGGTGGCGCGCACGGTCGCGGCGCCGTCGCCGTTGATCCGCCACTCCACGTCGACGTGCATCCCGAAGTCGAGGACGGGGGGCGCGATCCGGGCGCGGTAGGTGACGACGACGTCGCCGTCGTCCTCGCGCCAGGCGACGTCGCGGACCGAGGTCTGCATGAGCTGGAGGTGCCGCGGGAACCAGAGCTCGTCGGCCTCCTGCTGGTGGTTGTCGATCAGCGGCTTCCAGAACCCGACGCGGAGCGGGGCGGCGACGAGGTCGCGGCCGCCGTCGGTCCACGAGAGGAGGTCGGCGGTGAGGGTGTCGAAGGTGAGCCGGCCGGTGGGGGTGGCGACGTCGAGGCGGTGCTGGTCCGGGTCGGCGTGGAGGGTCAAGCCTGCTGGGCTGCGATGCTGCCCTCCGGGGAGCACCCCTTCGAGAACCTCGGGACGGCGCCCAGCCCGCGGAGACGTGCCGGTAGTGGCACCCTCTGTCCCGCCCTCTGAGCGTGCGGGCCCTGACTGGGGGACCGACTCCGCGCCGGCGCCCTCCACAGCGAGCTGGTAGCGGCCCAACTCGTGGCCGGCAACGCACCAGGAGGTTGCGCGGGTGGTGGTCACCGTCGCGATCGACGCCCACTCCAGGGCGCCTCCCATCTGCGGTTCATACGGGAGCTCGACGGTCGCCCCCGGCGCGACGGCGCCCACGGGCAGCAGGTCGGTGCTGGTGAGCACGCCGTCGGCCCAGGTGTCGATCCGCAGCTCGATGTCGCTCAGGTCGCTGAACCACCGGCGGCTGGTCACGCGCACCACGCCGTCGGCGTACGACACGCGCACCGGGCAGATCACGGCCGCGTACTCGAGGAGGCCCGGGCTCGGCTCCTGCCACGGGAAGACCAGGCCGTCGATGCAGAAGTTGGAGTTGTTCGGGTAATCACCGTAGTCACCGCCGTAGCGGTGGTACTCGCGCCCGTCGTCGGTGAGCGCGAGCAGCCCATGGTCGGCCCACTCCCAGACGAAGTGGCCCTGGATGGAGTCCCACCGGTCGAACACCGCCTGGTACTCCGCCAGCCCACCGGGGCCGTTGCCCATGGCGTGGCCGTACTCGCAGATGATCCGCGGCTTGGGATGCGGGTGCTCGCCGAAGTCGTTCATCTGGGACACGCGCGAGTACATCGTCGAGATCACGTCGACCACCTCGGCGTTGCGGTCCTCCTCGTAGTGCACAGGGCGGAAGGGGTCGAGCTCCTTGGCCCGCCGGTACATCGCGCCGATGTTGCAGCCGTAGCCGGACTCGTTGCCGAGCGACCACATGACGATCGACGCGTGGTTGCGCTGCGCGAGCACGTGCCGCTCGATCCGGTCCACGTAGGCCGTCTCCCAGGCGGGATCGTCGGTGATGCGGGAGAGATCGTCGACGTTGGCGAAGCCGTGGGACTCGAGGTCGGTCTCCGCGACCACCATGAGCCCGATCTCGTCGCACAGCTCGTAGAACCGGGGGTCGTTGGGGTAGTGGGCGGTGCGGACGGCGTTGATGTTGTGGCGCTTCATCAGCTCGAGGTCGCGGCGGACGCGGTCCATGCCGACGGCGCGGCCGCGGCGGTCGTCGTGGTCGTGCCGGTTGACGCCGTGCATCATGAAGTAGGCGCCGTTGAGCCGGAGCAGGCCGTCCTCGACGGTGACCTCGGCCAGCCCGAGCCGGTGCGGGACGTACTCGGCGGCGCCGTCGGGCCCGACGACGGTGAGCAGCATGTCGTAGAGGTGCGGCTCCTCGGGGTTCCAGAACCGGGCGCCGGGGACCGTGAGGGTCGCGGTCGCTCCGGGGGCCAGGGTGGCCTCTGCGACGGTTGCTCCGCCGTCGGAGATGGTCCAGGTGAGTGCGGTTGCACCGGCGGCGGCGGCGGTGAGGGTGACCTCGGCGTCGTCGCCCACCTTGTGCGTGCGGACGTGGAAGTCGGTGAGCCGCGCGGCGGGGCGGGTGACGAGGTAGAGGTCGCGGAAGATGCCCGAGGCCCACCACATGTCCTGGTCCTCGATGTAGGTGGCGTCGGAGAACTGGAGCACCTTGATGGCGAAGAGGTTGTCGCCGTCGACGATGTGGGCGGTGACGTCGAACTCCGCGGACAGGCGCGACCCCTTCGTCATCCCGACGAACCCGCCGTTGAGGAAGATCTCGGCGTAGCTCTCGACGCCGTCGAGCCGCAGGAGCACCTGCTCGCCCGAGGCGGGCGCCGTGAGCCGGACCGTGCGCTGGTAGGCGCCGGTGGGAGTGTCGGCCGGGACGTGCGGCGGCTCGATCGGGAAGGGGTAGCCCTCGTCGGTGTACTGCAGGTGGCCGTGCCCGTCGAGCTGCCAGAGATGCGGGACGACGACGGTGTCCCACCCCTGCTCGACGGCGCGGAAGGCCGCCGGGACGCGGCCCGGGTGGTCGAAGAGGCGGAAGCGCCACTCGCCGGTGAGGTCGACGAAGCCGAGCGAGGCGGTGCGGTCGCGGCCGGCCGCCAGCTCGGGGGTGGCGTAGCCGAAGAAGTAGGCGCGTCCGGGCATCCGGTTGCGGCCGGTCAGCGCCTGGTTCTCCCAGTCGAGGGGTTCCGTCATGGACGCGGTCTCCTTTGCTGCTGCGTCTCACCACCGGTAAATGTAACCGGTTACATTGAGAGTAGCGCACGACCGTCGCGGGGTCCAAACGGGGTGCCGCCTACCGCTGGCGGAGGTGCCCCCCCACTCGCTGGCTGAGGTGCCGCGCAGCGGCCTCGAAGCCTCAGTTAAGTGGGCCTCACCGCGGGCTGAGGTGCCGCGCAGTGGAAGCCTAAGGAAACGTGGGCTCCCCCGCTGGCTGAGGTGCCGCGCAGCGGCCTCGAAGCCTCAGTTAAGTGGGCCTCACCGCTGGCTGAGGTGCCGCGAAGCGGCCTCGAAGCCTAAGAAAGGTGAGCTGACAAGGAATGTCTCCGAGGTTTCGAGGCTCGTCGCTACGCTCCTCACACCTCAACCAGCGGGACAGGCCGAGGTGCCTCCCCACCGCAGGCTGAGGTGCCTCGAATCGGAAGCTTAAGGAAAACGTGGGGCCCCGCCGCTGGCTGAGGTGCCGCGAAGCGGCCTCGAAGCCTAAGAAAGGTGAGCTGACAAGGAACGTCTCCGAGGTTGCGAGGCTCGTCGCTGCGCTCCTCACACCTCAACCAGCGGGACAGGCCGAGGCACCTCCCCCACTCGCTGGCTGAGGTGCCGCGCAGCGGCCTCGAAGCTGTGAGTCTGGTGTCACCACCTCATTGGTGGTGTTGTTGGGATCGACGGTCGCGTCGTGACTCTCCTCGAAGCTGGCCCTCCGGGTGCCTTGGTTAGGACATGTCCGGCGTGAGCGTCGACCCCGACCCGAGCAGAAACCAGTGGCCTGATTCAGGAGCTTGACCAACCAGCGTCAGCAGCGCCGGTTGTGTCCCATCACAGTTGTGCCTAGTCCCTGCCCGGATCGGAACCCGATGGTTGACGTCCATGGAAGGGGACGCATGTCCAGTGTGAAGAATCTCCGCGAGCTTGTCGACCTTGTGATCGGGGTCGACACCCACGAGCAGTTCCACGTCGCCGCGGCCGTTGACGCGGTCACCGGCGGGGTGCTCGACACGATCAAGACCCCGGCCGACCCGGCCGGCTATCAGCAGCTCATCGACTGGGCCCACACCCGTCCCGGCCGGCGCGGGTGGGCGATCGAGGGCACCAACAGCCATGGCATCGGCCTGACCCGCGCCCTGGCCGGCGAACTGGTGGTCGAGGTCGACCGACCAGAGCGGATCAAGCGCCGCAACGGCGCAAAGTCCGACTCCATCGACGCGGTCCGGGCAGCCCGGGACGCGTTGGGCCGGGACTCCCTGTCCACCCCGCGGGCGGTCACCGGTGACCGTGCCGCGCTCCAGGTCCTTGTCACCAGCAGACACCTGACGATCACGCAGGCCACCGACACCGAACGCCAACTCCGCTCGATGGTGCTCACCGCCCCCGACGAGCTCCGGTCACGGTTCACCGGCCGCAAGACCGCCCCGATGGTCACCCAGGCCCTGAAACTACGACCCCACACCAATGACGACCCCCTGACCGGGATCCTGATGCCGGTACTGAAGGAACTCGCACAGCGGGCCCGGTCGCTGCGGCTCTACGCCATGGCCCTGCAACGGCAGATCCTCGACATCGTCAGGAAGTGGCGCCCTGACCTGCTCGACCTCAACGGCGTCGGACCGATCGTCGCGGCGAGCCTGCTGCTGGTGTGGTCCCATCCCGGACGCGTCCACTCCGAGGCCGCATTCGCGATGCTCTCCGGAACCGCCCCCATCCCGGCCACCAGCGGCACACAACAGACCAGACACCGCCTTAACCGCTCCGGCGACCGCCACCTCAACCAGGCCATCCACACCATCATCCTCTGCAGACAACGCAACGACCCAGCCACCAAGGCCTACATCGAACGCCGCACCGCTGAAGGCCGAACCAAGCGAGAGATCCGCCGCTGCCTCAAACGCTACGTCGCCCGCCAGACCTTCAGAATCCTCGAAAAAGGGGTTGACAAAACATAGGAGCGTCCTAAGAAAAGCGAGCCGACAAGGGACGTCTCTGAGGTTTCGAGGCTCGTCGCTACGCTCCTCACACCTCAACCAGCGGGGACAGGCTCGTCGCTGGCGCTCCTCACACCTCAACCAGCGGGGGGAGGCGAGCAGGGTCAGACGCCGCTCAGCAGCCAGTCGACCACTGCCTTGGCCGGCCACCCACCCGGGTACCGGGCGGCCAGCACGCGGGCGCTGTCGAGGTCCTGCCCGAGCGTGATGGCGGGCTGCTCCTGGTAGCCGCTCTTGCGCAGCTGCCCGAGGCCGATGTTGGCCATCAGGGCGTTGCACAGGCACTTGCGGCCCACCGTCTCCTCCACTGTGCCGCCCTTGCGCACATACGGCATGAGGGGCTCGGAGGGGCAGCGGTAGGTGATCGACTTGTCCTCGCGCTCGACGGGCACGCGCAGGTAGCCGAGGTCGCAGATGCGCTCGCGCTCCTCGTAGACCGGCTCCTCCGAGAGCGTGCCGGGGAGCTGGGCCACCTTGAACGGGAAGCCCGTCGGCGAGGCCCGCGGGTCGTTGCGGACCTCGAGGGTCCCCGCGTCGAGCTCGGCGTGGAGCTGGCTGCGGAGGTCCTGCGTGAGGCCCGACTCGTCGGCCAGCGCGAACAGCGTGCCGGTCTGGACGCCCGCGGCACCCGCGGCGCGCGCCTCGGCCACCTTCTCCGGGGACGCGAACCCGCCGGCCAGCCAGAACGGCAGGCCCACGCGGGCGATCTTCTCCAGGTCGGCGTGGTCCCTCGGCCCGTAGACGGGGTCACCGGCGTCGTCGAGGACCACCTTGCCGCGCGGCGGGGAGCTGTGGCCGCCCGCCGTCGGGCCCTCGACGATGAAGCCGTCCGGGCGGATCTCGGGGTCGCGGTTGAGGTAGTCGGCCAGCACGTGGAGGGTGACGATGGCCAGGAAGTTGGGGCGGCGCAGGGGCGGGAGCTCGTCGCCGAGCAGCGTGTGCGGGTTGAGCGCGGCCCGGTGGGTCGTCGTCGAGTTGATCACGTCGATGGTGAGGTGGCCGGTGCGGCCGGAGGCGTACTCGGTGAGCACGCGCGGGATCTCGCGCGGAACGCCGGCGCCCATGATCACGTAGTCGACGTCCGCCAGCATCGCGCCGAGGATGGCCGAGAGGTTGGCGGTCTGGATCTTCTCCAGCAGGTTGATCCCGACGGTGCCCTCGTGGCCCTCCTTGGCCAGCCACACCTCGGAGAAGTTGCCGCACAGGCTGAGCTCGAGCGCGGCGCGGCGGGGCGAGATGGTGAGGGTGGGGTGGGGGCGGTACGGCTGCCCCTCCGCGCGGCCACCCTCGAGGAAGTAGGTGTCCAGGACGCGCTGGGCCATGGCCTGCGACGGGAAGTGCGCCAGGGCGCGGCGGCGATGCCCGCCCGGGTCCCCGTCCTGGAGCTCGCGGGCAAGCACGCCGTCGAGCGCGGTGCCGGACACGACGCCGAGCTGGCCGCAGAGCGAGACCTCCCGGGCAAGCTGCCAGGACGAGACCGCGACGCCCATGCCGCCCTGGATGAGGGTGGGGGGTTGTGTGATGGTCACCGGCTTCTCCTCGAGAATGCGCGAACAGATATCCCTACGGTACCGTAACTTACGCGACCGTAAGAATCGTGGGCGGAGAGCTCCGCAGTTGAACGATCCCTCGTCGCCGCCGCCTGCGGCGAGCGCCCGCTTCCGAGGTCGTTGGCGTGACCCGCACCCGGACACGACCGTTCGAGGGCCGGCGGGTCGACGACCCCGGTGCGTGGGAAGATGGGCCGCACCCACGCCCCAAAGGAGTCCCGTGCCCAGAGCCCCCCGCGCCGGCCGCGCCAGCGTCACGATCGGCGACGTCGCGCGCGTGGCGGGGGTGTCGCGGGCAACGGCGTCGCGGGCGCTCAACGACTCGCCCCTGGTCACCGACGACACCAAGGAGAAGGTGCGCGAGGCGGTGCGCGAGACCGGCTTCGTGATGAACGCGCAGGGCCGGGCGCTGGCCGTCGGCCGGGCGGAGTCCGTGGCCATCCTCGTCACCGAACCCCTCGACGAGCTGTTCCAGGACCCCACCTACGCGTCGATCCTCCGCGGGATCACCGAGGGCCTCGCCGAGACCCCCACCCTGCCGATCCTGCTGCAGGCCTCCTCGGAGGCGGAGCACCGGCGGGCGCTGCGGCACTTCGAACGCCGCTCCGTCGACGCGGTGATCGACATCTCCCCGTATGTGGGCGGGGACATGCTCGAGGCGCTCAAGGGCGGCACCCTCCCGGTGGTGCTGTGTGGGCAGCTCGAGGGGCAGCCGTACGAGGGCGTGTTCTCCAGCGTGTTCGCCGACGACGTCCGCGGCGCCCGCCTCGCCGGGGCCAGGATGGCCGAGCGCGGGCGCGGATGCGTGGCGGTGATCAACGGCCCGCTCGACAATCCCGCGGCGGCGGACCGGCTCGTCGGCTACCGGGAGTCGCTGGGCGCGCTTTTCCGCCCTGAGCTCGCGATCTCCACCGGCTGGGACTCCACCTCCGGGTTCGAGGCCATGCGCCGGCTGCTGGAGGCCGAGCCAGGCATCGACGGGGTGCTCGCGGGCTCGGACCGCATCGCCGTGGGCGCGATGGCGGCGCTGGAGCTCGCCGGGCGCTCCGTGCCCGGGGACGTGTCGGTGATCGGCTTCGACGACCACGCCGTCGCCGCCACCTCCACTCCCCCGCTGACGACGGTGCGCCAGCCGATGCGCGAGGAGGGCAGGATCGCGGCGGAGTTGGCCCTGGCCATGGTGGGCGGGGAGCCCCCGACGACGGTGGTGCTCGAGATGGAGCTGATCGAGCGCGCCAGCGTCTGACGGGGCCGACCCCTGGGGGCCTCTTGGCTTGCGGGGTTTGAGCCGATGGATGGGTTCGCGGCGTCGCTCACGCTCGGCCCACGCTGGGCCGGCCACGCGAACCCATCCATCGGCTCAAACCACCCCCACCCGGCCCGGGCCGCACGGGTAGGCTCGAACGGTGACAGCCCCGCTCGTGGAACCCGGCCCGGAGCTCACCCGCGCCCAGCTCACCCGCTACTCGCGGCACCTTCTGGTGCCCGGCATGGGCATCGAGGCGCAGCGCCGGCTGCTCGCCGCGCGCGTCGCCGTCGTGGGCGCCGGAGGCCTCGGCAGCCCGATCCTCGCCTACCTGGCCGCCGCCGGAGTCGGGCACCTCACGATCATCGACGACGACGTGGTGGACGCCACCAACCTGCAGCGCCAGATCGTCCACCGCGACGACGCCGTCGGGCACCCCAAGGCGGACTCGGCCGCCGCGTTCGTCACGGCCCTCAACCCGGACGTCCAGGTCACCACCCACCGCGCACGCATCACCCCTGACAACGCCCAGAGCCTTCTCGCGGGCCACCATCTCGTCCTCGACGGCGCGGACAACTTCCCCACCCGCTACGCCGTCGCCGACGCCTGCGCCGCCCTCGGCCTCCCCGTCGTCTGGGCCGCGGTGCTGCGCTTCGACGCGCAGGTGTCCTCCTTCGTGCCGGGCGGCCCCGACGCGGTGACCCTCCGCGACCTGTACCCCGTCCCGCCGCGCCCCGAGGACGTGCCGTCCTGCGCGGAGGCGGGCGTGCTGGGCGCGCTCGTGGGGCAGGTGGGCTCCATCATGGCCGCCGAGGCCGTCAAGCTGATCTGCGGCTTCGGCGAGCCGCTCGTGGGCCGCATCCTGCTCATCGACGCCCTCACCCAGCGCACCCGCGAGGTGCCGTTGCGCCCCGCTCCCCCCGTCGCCAGAACACACACCCCGGAGGCACCCATGGCCCTGAACGAGCTCACCGTCGAGGACGTGGCCGCGATCCTCGACGACCCCGCGCGCCCCACCCTCCTCGACGTCCGCGAACCGGCCGAGCACGCGCTGGGCACCCTGCCCGGCTCGCTGGCCGTGCCGCTCGGCGAGGTGCTGAGCTGGGACCGTCTCGACGACAACCTCCCCGACGGCCCTGTGATCGTCTACTGCAAGATCTCGCCCCGCGCCCGGCGGGCGGCCGCGCACCTGGTGGCCCTGGGGCATCCGGACGTGTCGCTCATGGACGGCGGCATGATCGCCTGGGCGGAGCGGATCGATCCCAGCTACCCGCACTACTGATGCGAGACTGGTCCCCATGGCGACGGTGAGGTACTTCGCGGCGGCGGCCGAGGCCGCGGGCACGGAGCAGGAACAGGTTGAGGCTGCCACGCTCGGCGGGCTGCTTACGGACCTCCGCGCCCGGCACGACGCCAGGCTCGGCCGCGTGCTCGAGGTCAGCTCGATCCTCCACGACGGGCGATACGTCTCAGACCCCGCCACCCCGCTGGCCGACGGCGCCGTGCTCGACGTCCTGCCCCCCTTCGCCGGCGGCTGACGGGGGATCGACCATGGCCGTGCTGATCGATCCGCCCCGCTGGCCCGCGCACGGCACCGTCTTCGGGCACCTGGTCTCCGACTCCTCGCTCCACGAGCTCCACGCCTTCGCACGCCGGGCCGGGATCCCGCCCCGCGCCTTCGACCACGACCACTACGACGTGCCGGTGTCGCGGTACGACGAGCTGGTCGCGGCCGGCGCGGTCCCCCTCGACGAGCGGGAGCTGGTGCGGCGCCTCGCCCGCTCCGGGCTGCGCGTCCGCCCCCACGAGAAGACCCCCACCCGCGTCAGGGCCCGCGCCGCCGTCGTCGCCGCCTGGGAGCGGCTCGGCCTCCCGGGCTCCCTCCGCGACACCCTGATGACCCGCTGGTCCGAGCCGCACCGGCACTACCACGACGTCCGCCACCTGGCGCAGTGCCTCTCCGCGCTGGGCCACCTCGGCTCCGACGACCCCGTCGTCGAGGTCGCGGCCTGGTTCCACGACGCGGTCTACGACGGCGTCCCTGGCCAGGACGAGGAGCGCTCGGCGGCGCTCGCGGAGACCCTGCTGGACGGCGTGATGGCGGCCGGGCAGGTGGCGGAGGTGTCGCGGCTGGTGCGGATGACCGCCGACCACTCCCCCGACGACCCGTTGGGCGCGTTCCTCTCCGACGCCGACCTCTCGATCCTCGGCCAGATCCCCGGCCGCTACCACGTCTACGTCCGCGACGTGCGGCTGGACTACGCGCACGTCGACGACGACGCCTGGCGGGTGGGGCGGGCAGCCGTCCTGCGCTCGCTGCTCGGCCAGGACCCCCTGTACCGGACCGTCGCCGGCCGCGACCTCTGGGAGGCCCGCGCGCGCGCCAACCTCGCCGACGAGCTGGCCAGGCTCGACGCCTGATCCACGTCCCCGGCGCGGCCGGGGCGCCGCGAATCTCAGCGGACCGCTGGCGCAGGTCGCTAGATTGAGAAGACCAGCGGAGGGAGAACCCATGAAGATCACCGACAACGGTCCGGAGCCCAACGTCTTCGACCTTGAGACCGCCACCAAGGAGAACCCGAACTACCGCACAGTCGCGTGGACGGGCAAGTACCTGCAGGTCACGCTGATGTCCATCCCCGTGGCCCACTCGATCGGGCTGGAGGTGCACCCGGACACGGACCAGTTCATCCGCCTCGACGCCGGCAAGGGTCGCTGCCTGATGGGGCCCACGAAGGACGACCTCAACGTGAAGGTCGACGTCGAGGACGGCTGGTCCGTCCAGGTGCCGGCCGGCACGTGGCACGACATCGTCAACACCGGCGACGAGCCCATGCAGCTCTATGTCATCTACGCCCCGTCGCACCACGCCAAGGGCAAGGTGCACAAGACCGAGGAGGACTCGGAGGCCGACGAGAAGGCGGGCAAGGACGAGCCCCCCGCCTGGACGTCCCAGCCGGAGGAGTGAGCAGGTGGGGAGCGCCTCACGCGCTCCCCACCTCCGCGCTCAGGCCCCTGCCGGAATCCGGACGCGCAAGGCGGTCACCGTGCCCTCCCGCCGGAACACGGAGCCGCTCAGCTCGGCACTCAGGGCGCCGTCCGGGTGCTCACGCGTCGAGCCGTCGGCCAGCTCCGCGGTGATCGACGTGGTGTCGCCCCCGCGGACGCACACCACCGGCACCTGGCAGAACGTGAACGCCAGCGAGCCCGGCGGCAGCCCGAGGGTGCGCTGCTCCCCACCCGCGTCGAGGTAGCTGAACTCCGCGGGCTCCGTCGTCCACTCGGCGTCGCGGAGCAGCAGCGGCCTGACGACGATGCGGCCCTCCTCCACGCGGACGCCCAGCTCCCCCAGCCGGGTGAGGATCTCCTCCTTGACCTGGCCGGTCATCCCGGGCTGGCGGGCGCCGTGATCCTTCGGCGTGTGCGAGTAGGGATCGGTCGGGAACGCCCCGTAGACCTCCGGCGTCTTGCAGTACCCCAGCCCCTGGCGCACGTCCTCGTAGGCAGCCTTGAGCGCGTCGACCACCGGCTCGTCCGCCCCGTCGGCCACCGCCCGCTCGAGGGTCTCCTGGACGGCGAGCAGCAGCTTGGACACCATGTGCCAGTAGATCGAGCCGAGGCCCTCGAACGCGAAGAAGGACCCGGAGCGGCCGGTGAACTCGGCGTGCCGGAAGACCTCCTCGTGGACCTCCATCAGGCGGTGGCGGCCCTCGGCGAGAGCGGTCCCGAGGTCGGGGTGTCCGGCGAGTGCGTCCAGAGCCCGCTCCACCTCCTTCGCGTTGCGGATGCCCGCGGCGAAGTGATATTCGCCGTGGATGTCCCGGACGACGACGCTGCGGTCTCCCGCCGCCACCAACGCCCCCACGAGCGGGCAGGACTCAGCCTGCGTCGCGGTGATGGTGTTGCGGCCGAGGAAACTGGGCACCTGCTTGTCCGGGTAGAGGATGTAGCTGTGCTGATCGGCGCGGTAGAGGGCGCTGCTCCTGAGCGACGCCAGGAGCGCCACCGACTCCTCCGGGCTGAGCGCCCCTGACGAGAGCGCCGCCACCTGCCCCTCGAGCATCTCCGGGAGCCTGCGCACGGCGGCCCGGCCGGGGGCGAGGTCGAGGATGTTGTAGGAGTGGATCATCGCGTCCGCTCTCGTGTTGGCACGGAGAGCGGCGTCGATGTGGGCCTGCGCGTGGTCGAGCAGCGCAGCGACCTCGTCGACCCGCACGGTGACGCGCTCGGGCCCCACACCGGCGTAGACCCGCCGGCGGTAGGCGGTGCCCGCGGCGCCGAGGGCGTCCATGACGGCGCGCCGCGACTCGTCGTCGACGGCGTCGCCGGCCGGGCGCGCCAGGACCGCGAGCACCTCCGCCAGCAGGTCGCTCAGGGCGGGGGTGAGCTCGACGTCGGCGTCGAGGAGTCCGCGCACGACGGGGATGTAGCGGCGCAGGTAGGCCAGCGTGACCACCGACAGCCCGCGCCCGACGAGCGCGTTGTTCGCGTCGTTCCACTCGGGGCGCTGCGTGTTCATCCAGATGCCGCCGCCGGGGACGAAGTTGACCAGCTTGGCCAGGAGGATGAGGAGGAGCTTCTCGGCCAGGGAGACCCGCACGATCCCGCCGTCGGGGTCGTGGAGCAGGCGCCCGTCGGCGCCCTCACGCGCCACGCGCCGCTCGACGAGCGACTGGCGGGCATCGTCGAAGGCGATGGTGTCGAAGGGGTCGGCCAACGTCGCCTCGTAGGTGGCGATCCGGTACGGCACGTCGGCGTGGGTGAACACCGCGCGCCCCGCGAGCCTGCGGAGGCGGCCGGGGTGGAACCGCTGGGAGGTCTCCAGCAGCTTGAGCAGGTAGATGACCTGATGGTCGCTCCAGTACCCGATGTTGGCCCAGGGGTTCTCCGGCTCCGGCACCTCCCAGTCCACTCCCTCGCGCGAGATCCGGTAGGGGTTGTAGCCGTCGGCCGTGGTGGCATCCAGGAACACCGTGATCATCGATTCCACGTATTCAGGGAACGACCACGCGAGCGCCTCCCAGTTCTGGAAGATGTCGCGCCAGTTCCCCTGGTAGGTGAGGCGCGGGTTGCCCTGCCCGTCGATGAGCTCGATCCGGAACCTGTTCCAGGGCCGGCTGGGATCGCCGTGGCGCCGGCTGAAGGTCAAGGGGAGGTACTCCATCGCGAGGCGCCAGAGGTCCGGATCGCCCGACCGGTCGGCCGCGGCCACGAGGGCGTCGATGCGCAGGCGCTCCGGCAACGACGCCAGCGTGTCGGCACAGCGGGCGGCCGTGGCGGGGCTGCGCTGGGCGACGAAGGCGCGCACGTCGTCGGCGCCGACCTCGTAGCCCGACGCGGGGAGGCCTCCGCGCATGGTGTTGTAGAGGACGTTGGCCAGGTGGTGCGTGGCGGCCACCTCCTCTCCGGTGACCTGCGCGGCGTCCGTGGACGCGAGGATCGCCGAGAGGTCGTCGCGGGTCCGTGCCAGGTCCGCATCGAGCGCCGCGGCGATCCCGCCCTGGCGCAGCTCGGCGTTGAGGGCGACGACATCGGCCGCGTCGTGGTCGACGTCCGCGACGATGCGCCAGGAGCGCCGGCCACCGGGGGGCAGCGTCACGGCGGCGCGGAGGAGGTAGGCGCCCTGTTCGCCGCGCATCTCGAGCTCCTCGTCGACGGCGCCGGGGAACCCCGTGAGCTGGCGGGTGGACAGGAGGCGGGTCGCGTCGTCGAGCCCGACCTGCCACGCCACATTGGCCCGCAGGGACTCGCTGGGCTCGGCGAGGTCGGTGAGGGACGCGTTGAGGTGGTAGATGCCGAGCCCTGTGGCGGGGTCCAGCTCGCTGCGCTTGTAGGCGTCGAGGAGGTTGCTCAGCTCGTTCTGGACCTGCTGGCTGGTCCCAGCGGGAAGGATGTTGACCAGACCGTCGAGGACGTCCACCTCGCTGGCCCGGCCGTCGAGGGACGTGAGCTCGCAGCTGCGCACGACGCCGTACCGAGCACTGGACTCCCAGGTCACCCGGAAGCGCATCCCGAGGTCCGGGCGGGTCTCCTCGAACACCAGGGCGGCACCCAGGACGTCCTTGTACAGGACCCGCTCCACCGACGGGTCGCCCGGCCGGAGCTCGGCGAACGGGTGCCAGTGCGAGACGGCACCCCCCTCGCTCGTCACGCGCATCCTCGTGAGCCCACCCGTGCGGCCGGCGCTCTGGGCGACCTTGTCGTCGGTGTAGTACGGGAACAGCGCCTTCTCGGCGTCGACGCGGCCGGCCGTCAGCCCGCCGGTGGAGGAGATGAAGATCCAGACGTCGCTGGAGCTGACGATCGTCATGAAGAAGGGATCCATGCGGTCGTAGCCGCTGATCCGGTGGAACCTGCGCCCCTGCAGTGTCACCAGTGAGCCGTCGCCGGCGGCTTCCCGCGTGGGCGCCGCCGTGACGGGCGTGGTTGCGCCGAAGGTCGTGGTCATTGGTCCTCGCTCTCGTCTGCGGGCGGGCGATCCGCCCGGTCCCGAGAGCGCTCTCATCGTCTGGCAGATGTGTCGCAGCTGTGCGATGGTCGGGTGAGAGAGCGCTCTCACGAATCATGACACGAGCGGCGCCCGAGAGCAAGAGCACCCCCGCCCAGGGGCGACAGAGAGGAGGCGCGCACATGCGGCGCCGTCGGCGGCGGCGGGTGGTTCGATGGGGCCTGCCAGCAAGCCTCCTCCAGGCGGGCGGCGCCGGCCATCTTGATGAGTGAGTGTTCACTCACTACACTCATCCCGTGATGTCCCGCGCCGCCCCCATGCCCCCCGAGCAGCGACGCGCCGCGATCGTCGAGGCCAGCATCCCCCTCCTGGAGGAGCACGGCCAGGCCCTCACCACCCGCATGGTCGCCGAGGCGGCCGGCGTGGCGGAGGGGACGATCTTCCGCGTGTTCCCCTCCCTCGACGACCTCATCTCCGCCACCATCAGCGAGGCCCTGTCCAGCGAGCGGCTCTCCACCCGGCTCGCCGCCGCGGACCTCACCGGCGACATCGAGCGCCAGACGCATGCCGCGATCGAGCTGATCGAGCAGTACCTGCACTCCGTGCACACCATGTTCGTCGCCGCCCACGGGGCCTCGAAGCACACCGCGCCCCACGCCGCGCAGTGCGCCCGCACCGAGCTCGAGGCCCGCACCGTCGAGCTCGACGCCTGGATGACGGACCACTTCCTCCCCTACCGCGACCAGATCACCATCCCCCTCGAGGCCTTCGCCACGCTGCTGCGCACGTTCGCCGTCGGGCACGCCTCCCGTTTCGTCTCGTCGTCGCTCTCACTCGACGACCTCGCCCGCATCGCGCTCCACGGGGCGCTCCGAAAGGACATCGCATGATCTCCCGCTTAGGGCGGCTCATCAACCGCTACATCCGCCCCTACTGGGGGCTGCTCGCGATCGTCATCGCGCTGCAGACCATCGCGACCATCATGTCGCTCTACCTGCCCACCCTGAACGCCCGCATCATCGACGAGGGCGTCGTCACGGGCGACACGGACTTCATCTGGGGCACCGGCGGCGTCATGCTGCTGCTCTCGGCGGTGCAGGGGGCGGCGCAGATCGCAGCCGTCTGGGCCGGCGCGAACGCCGCGATGCAGTTCGGCCGCGACGTCCGCGCCGCCATCTTCGAGCGCGCCCTCTCCTTCTCCGCCCGCGAGCTCAACAGGTTCGGGGCCCCGTCGCTCATCACCCGCAACACCAACGACGTGCAGCAGGTCCAGATGCTGGTGCTCATGAGCGCCGTCATGCTGGTCTCCGCCCCCATCACCATGGTGGGCGGCGTCTTCATGGCGCTGCGCGAGGACGCCGGGCTGTCCTGGATCATCCTGGCCGCCGTCGTCGTCCTCGGCGCGGGCATCACCATCCTCATCGTCAACATGGGGCCGCTGTTCGAGGTGATGCAGAAGCGCATCGACACCCTCAACCGCGTGCTCCGCGAGCAGATCACCGGCATCCGCGTGGTCCGAGCCTTCGTCCGCGAGCCCCACGAGGCCCGCCGCTTCGACAAGGCCAACGCCGAACTGGTGGACACCACCACGACGGTGGGCCGCCTGATGGCCTTCCTGTTCCCGTTCGTCGGGCTCATCATGAACATCTCGACGGTGGGCGTCATGTGGTTCGGCGCCCAGCGCATCGAGTCCGGCGACATCCAGATCGGCCAGCTCACCGCCTTCATCTCCTACCTCATCCAGATCCTCATCTCCGTCATGATGACGACGATGCTGCTGGTGATGGCGCCGCGCGCCGCCGTCTGCGCGGACCGCATCATGGAGGTGCTGGACACCGAGAGCTCCGTGGCTCCGCCTGCCAACCCGGTGGCGCCGTCGGGTGAGCGCGGCCACGTGGTCTTCGACCGGGTCAGCTTCTCCTACCCCGGCGCCGAGTCGCCCGTCCTCAAGGACGTGTCCTTCGAGCTGACCCCTGGCACCACCACCGCGATCATCGGCTCCACCGGCGCCGGCAAGACCACGCTGATCAGCCTCATCCCCCGCCTCTTCGACGCCACGCAGGGCTCCGTCCTCGTCGACGGCGTGGACGTGCGCCAGCTCGACCCGGACACCCTCTGGGCCCGGATCGGCCTCGTGCCGCAGAAGCCCTACCTCTTCACCGGCACGGTGGCCAGCAACCTGCGCTACGGGAAGCCCGACGCCACCGACGAGGAGATCTGGGCCGCGCTGCGCGTGGCGCAGGCCGAGGCGTTCGTCCTCGAGAAGGACGACCAGCTCGAGACCCACATCGCCCAGGGCGGCACCAACGTGTCCGGCGGCCAGCGGCAACGCCTGGCCATCGCCCGGGCTCTGGTGAAGAAGCCGAGCGTCTACATCTTCGACGACTCCTTCTCAGCCCTCGACGTCGCCACCGACGCCCGGCTCCGCGCCGCGCTCCGGCCTGAGACCGCCAACGCGGCGGTCCTCGTCGTGGCGCAGCGCGTCTCCACCATCACTGCCGCAGACCTCATCCTGGTCCTGGACGACGGCGAGATCGTCGGCCGCGGCACCCACGACGAGCTCCTGGCCTCGAACGAGACCTACCGCGAGATCGTCGAATCCCAGCTGAGCGCCGAGGAGGCCGCCGCATGAGCGAGAACAAGGCAACCCCCGTCAAGGCCAACGAGCGCCCCAAGCACGCCCCCACCCACCGCGGCGGCCCGGGCCACGGCCCCATGTCCGGCAGCGGCGAGAAGGCGGCCAACTTCAAGGTCTCCGTCCGACGGCTGCTCGGGCACCTGCGCCCCCAGCGCGCCGGGATCATCCTGGCCATCGCCCTGGGTGTGGCGTCCGTGGCGCTCGCCGTCGTCGGCCCCAAGATCCTCGGCCGCGCCACCGACCTGATGCTCTCGGGCATCATCGGCGCCCAGATGCCCGCGGGGGCCACCAAGCAGCAGGTGATCGACGCCGCCGTCGCCGACGGCAACACCCAGCTCGCGGACCTGCTCCGGAACCTGGACTTCGTGCCCGGCGAGGGCATCGACTTCGGCGCCATCGGCAGCATCCTGCTGCTCGTGCTCGGCCTCTACGTGGTGTCGTTCGTCTTCTCCTACGTGCAGGGCTGGGTGCTCAACGGCTCCGTGCAGAAGTCGATCTACCAGATGCGCCGCGAGGTGGCCGCCAAGCTGGACCGACTCCCGCTGTCCTACTACGACAAACAGCCGCGCGGCGAGGTGCTGAGCCGCGTCACCAACGACATCGACAACGTGTCGCAGACGCTGCAGCAGACCCTGTCGCAGCTGCTCAACTCGCTGCTCATGGTGATCGGCGTGCTGATCATGATGTTCTGGATCTCGCCCATCCTTGCGCTGGTCGCGCTCATCTCGGTGCCCATCGCCATGCTGGTGGTCTCCGTGATCGGGAAGCGCTCGCAGAAGCTGTTCGCGCAGAACTGGAAGTCCACCGGTGAGCTGAACGCCCACATCGAGGAGGCCTTCACCGGCCACTCCCTGGTCAAGGTGTTCGGCCGCCAGAAGGAGGTGGAGGCGGAGTTCCAGCGCCGCAACCAGGAGCTGTACAAGGCCGGCTTCGGCGCCCAGTTCATCTCCGGCATCATCATGCCCGTGATGTTCCTCGTCGGGAACCTCAACTACGTCGTGATCGCCGTCGTCGGCGGCCTGTGGGTGGCGTCGGGACGGATGAACATCGGCGACGTGCAGGCCTTCATCCAGTACTCGCGCCAGTTCACGCAGCCGCTCACGCAAGTGGCGTCCATGGCCAACCTCCTGCAGTCCGGCGTCGCGTCGGCCGAGCGCGTCTTCGAACTGCTGGACTCCGAGGAGATGTCCGTCGAGCCTTCCGGCGAGCTGAAGGTGTCGCGGGGCGAGGTGGTCTTCGACCACGTCGGCTTCTCCTACAAGCCCGAGCAGCCGCTCATCCAGGACCTGTCGCTGACGGCGCAGCCCGGCCAGACGGTCGCCATCGTCGGCCCGACGGGGGCGGGCAAGACCACGCTGGTCAACCTGATCATGCGGTTCTACGACCTGCAGAAGGGCCGCATCCTCATCGACGGCGTGGACATCGCGTCGGCGCCCCGCGGCGAGGTGCGCAGCAACATCGGCATGGTGCTGCAGGACACGTGGCTGTTCGGCGGAACCATCCGCGACAACATCGCCTACGGCCGTCCTGACGCCTCGGAGGAGGACATCCGGGCCGCGGCGAAGGCCACGTTCGTGGACCGCTTCGTGCACTCCCTGCCCGACGGCTACGACACCGTCATCGACGAGGAGGGGTCGAACGTCTCGGCGGGCGAGAAGCAGCTCATCACCATCGCCCGCGCCTTCCTGGCCGACCCGGCGCTGCTGATCCTCGACGAGGCCACCTCGTCGGTGGACACCCGCACCGAGGTGCTGGTCCAGCACGCGATGGCGGCGCTGCGCACGGGGCGGACGTCGTTCGTGATCGCGCACCGGTTGTCGACCATCCGCGACGCCGACCTGATCCTGGTCATGGAGGAGGGACGGATCGTCGAGCAGGGGACGCACCACGAGTTGCTCGACGCGCGCGGTCACTACTACGACCTCTACCAGAGCCAGTTCAACGCGGCGATCGAGGAGGAGACCGCCGCCTGACCTCACCATCCCCCTCCTGACGGGCCCCAGCCGCGACACGGCTGGGGCCCGTCTCGTCGACACGAGGCCACCAGCTGGAGCGTTGGTCGCCCCTGGCGGAGCGCCTGGTCAGGGGCGGATGTCCATTGTCGCCGGCCGAGGTGCCTGCCCCATCCCCGACCGAGGCGCCCGCCCCATCGCTGGCCGAGGTGCCAGCCCCATCGCTGGCTGAGGTGCCAGCCCCATCGCTGGCTGAGGTGCCGCGAAGCGGCCTCGAAGCCTAAGAAACGTTGGCTGACAAGCTCACGAGTCAGAGGCTGATCCACGGCGTAGATTGTGGGCGCAGAGGCAGGGTGGGTCTGGGGTTTGAGCCAATGGATGGGTTCGCGGAGGGCCCCGCGCTCAACTCACGCGGGAGACGTTCCACGAACCCATCCATTGGCTCAAACCCCACCACCCACAGGTTGACGCGAGGTGGGGACAGCAGGGCGGGGGGTGGTGGGGGACGGGGCAGGTTGGGTGGGCGTTGATGACGGTACGCGGCAGCGCGAAGCGCCGCCGACCGGCATCATGGGCGGCCCGGCCCCCACCACACCCCGCCAAACCCGACCACAGACACCACAAGAAATAGCGGCCAAAGCCCCTGGTCAACTCGCGTTCTTAGGCTTCGAGGCCGCTTCGCGGCACCTCAGCCAGCGGAGAGGGCGAGGGATCCAAGTCCCCAGTCACCTCACGCTTCATAGGCCTCGAGGCCGCTTCGCGGCACCTCAGCCAGCGATCGAGGGCGGCGGGGTGGTGGGGGCCGAAACGACCACCATCACCAACCGTTGGACTCCACCAGCCGGGCCGCGACCTCGCGGTAGCGCTCCGCGATCTCCGGCCGCGACACCGCCTCGTAGGTCTCCGTCGACGACGACTCCCACGCCGGCCGCGACCCTGTCAGCGCCCACGCCGCCTGGCGTGCCGCACCCAGGGCGACATACTCCGCGGGCGCCGGAACGTCGACGGGCACGCCGAGCACCTCAGGTGCCAGCCGGCGCACGGCCTCGGACTTCGCCCCACCACCGATGAGGCTGACCCTCTCGATCGAGACGCCGAGGCGACGGATCGCCTCCAGCCCCTCCCCCATCAGACAGAGCAGGCCCTCGACGGCGGCCCGCGCCACATTCTCGGGCGTGAAGTTCTTCAGCGTCATGCCCACCAGCGACGCCGTCGCATCGGGCAGGTTGGGCGTCCGCTCCCCCTCGAACCACGGCACCATGACCAGGCCCTCCGCCCCGGAGGGGGCGGCGAGCGCGAGCCGCGACAGCTCGTCGAAATCGACCCCGAGCACCCGGCGGGCGGCGTCGAGGATGCGGGCCGCGTTCAGCGTGGCGGTGAGCGGCAGCCAGGAGCCCGAGGCGTCGGCGAACCCGTTGACCAGGCCCGACTCGTCGTAGGCGGGCGTCGACGACACGGCCGCGACCACACCGGACGTGCCCAGCGACACGCTCGTCTGCCCGGGCCGCAGGTCGAGTCCCAGGGCCGCGCCGGCGTTATCCCCGCAGCCGGGCCCGAGGACCCAGCGGCCGCCGTCGACGCCCTCCGAGGGCGCCAGCACGCGCGGCAGGATCACCGACGACGCGTCGCGGCGCAGCGCCAGCGACAGCAGATCGCGCCGGTATTCGTTGGTCACCGAATCGAAGTACCCGGTACCCGACGCGTCGGACCGGTCCGTCACCAGATCCGTCAGGACCCCGGACCCCTGGATCTTCCAGGTCAGCCAATCGTGCGGCAGCGCGACGGCGGCCACCCGGGCGGCGTTCTCCGGCTCCGCGTCGGCGAGCCAGCGGAGCTTGGTGTTGGTGAACGACGCCAGGGGCAGGTACCCCACCGCCGGGACCCACCCGTCGAACTCCTCGCGGAGCTCGCGGGCGGCCTCGGCGGATCTGGTGTCGTTCCAGAGCAGGGCCGGCCGGATGACCTCACCGGAGGCATCCAGCGCGACCATGCCGTGCTGCTGGCCGCCGACGCTGATCGCGGCGACGTCGTCGAGCCCACCCGCGGCTGCGGAGGCCTCCTGGAAGGCGGTCCACCAGTGGTCCGGGTGAACCTCCGTCCCGTCGGGATGGGAGGCGGCGCCCTGACGGACGATCTCACCGGTGTCGGCGTCAACCACCAGCACCTTGCACGACTGCGTCGACGTGTCGACGCCGGCGACCAGCGTCACGGCTTGACCCCTCAGGCCTTCAGGAGGTGACGGACGGCGGCCTGCTGCAGCTCGACGAAGTGGTACTCGCGGGCACCCTTCTCGTCGGCGTTCGGCATCTCGGCGGCGCGCAGGTCGGCGATCGTCTCACCCTCGGCCAGCGTGGGCTCGGCGAGCTCGAAGATCGAGGCCTCACGCATGAGCTCCTGGACGGCCGGATCCGCACGGAACGCGCGGGCGCGCTCGGCCAGCAGGCGGAAGGTCTCCATGTTGGCGCGGGCCGAATCCCAGATGCCCTCGACGCCCTCGGTGCGGCTGGGCTTGTAGTCGAAGTGGATCGGGCCCTCGTAGCGGGGCGCGTCCGGGCTGGCCGGGAAGCCGTTGACGAGCAGGTCGACGGTGAAGAACGAGCTCATCAGGTCGCCGTGGCCGAAGGCCAGGTCCTGGTCGTACTTCAGGCCGCGCTGGCCGTTGAGGTCGATGTGGAAGAGCTTGCCGGTGTACAGCGCCAGCGCGAGGCCGGTGGTGTAGTTGAGGTTGGCCATCTGCTCGTGGCCCACCTCGGGGTTGAGGCCGACGATGTCGCCGTGCTCCAGCGTGGCGATGAGGCCGAGCGCGTGCCCGATCGTCGGCAGCAGGATGTCGCCGCGGGGCTCGTTGGGCTTGGGCTCGAGGCCGATCTTCAGGTCGTAGCCCTGGTCCTTGATGTAGCCGGCGATGGTGTCCAGGCCCTCGGCGTAGCGGGCGTGGGCGGCGAAGTAGTCCTTGGAGGTGTCGTACTCGGCGCCCTCACGGCCGCCCCACATCACGAAGGTGGAGGCGCCCACCTCGGCGGCGATGTCGACGGCGTTGAGGATCTTCTTCAGCCCGAAGCGGCGCACGGCGCGGTCGTTGGAGGTGAGCCCGCCGTCCTTGAAGATGGGGTGGCTGAAGGTGTTGGTGGTGACCATCTCGATGGTCAGGCCCGACTTGTCGCAGGCGTCCTTCAGCTGGTTGATCCGGCCCTTGGCGGTGGCCTCGTCGGCGTCGAAGGGGTAGATGTCGTTGTCGTGGAACGTGATGCCCCAGGCGCCCAGCTCGGCGAGCTTGTCGGCGTAGTGCCACGGGTCGAACTCGGGGCGGGTGTCGGAGCCGAACGGGTCGGTGCCGCGCCACCCGACGGTCCAGAGACCGAACGAGAACTTGTAGTCGTGATCCGTCATGGTGTTTCTCCTCATCGAGAGCAATATTGTTTCTTTCCTGAACTTATAACGAATCTGGGCTAGAGTCAAGCGCATGCAGACAGGTCTTGAGAGCCCGAGCGGCGTCGCCAGGCAGGGGAATCTGCGCGCCAGCAACCTCTCCCTCGTCGCGCGCCAGATCTTCGCCAGCCGAACCCCGATGGCAAGGGCGGACGTCGCCAAGGCCACCGGCATGACCCGGTCGACGGCGTCGCGGATGGTCGACGAGCTCGTTGCCGCCGGCATCGTCACCGAGTCGGATCCCGTGCCGTCCAACCGTCGCGGCCGGCCCTCGGTCCCGCTCAGCCCGCACGGGGGAACGCTCCTGGCGCTGGGTCTGGAGATCAACGTGGGCCACAGCGCGGCCCGGCTGGTGGATCTGACGGGCGCCGTCGTCGCCGAGGCGGACCTGCTCGAGGACCACGTCGGCTCAGACCCCGCGCCCGCCCTCGCTCAGCTGGCGCAGCTCGGCCGCGCCTGCCTCGACCGCCTGCCCGACAGCGCCACCCTCGTCGGCATCCAGGTGGCCGTCCCCGGCCTCGTCGACGCCGCCACCTCCACCCTCCTGCGCGCGCCCAACCTCGGCTGGCGCAACGTGGACCCGCGGCCACTCCTGCGCGACGGCGGACTCACCGAGGTGGACGCCGTCGACTTCGGCGTCACCAACGAGGCCGACAGCGCCGCCATCTACGTCAGCAGGGAGCGCCCCGGCCACCCCGGCCCGCTGGACACCTTCCTCTACCTCTCCGGCGAGGCCGGCATCGGATCGGCGCTGGTCAGCAACGGGAAGGTGTCGCTGGGCACGCGCGGGTGGGCAGGCGAGATCGGGCACGTGTGCATCACCCCCGACGGTCCACCCTGCGGCTGCGGCGCCACCGGCTGCCTCGAGCGCTACGCGGGCACCCGCGCGCTCACCGAGCTCGTCGGGGTGGAGACGATCGAGCAGGTCAGACTGGCGTTCCAGGAGGGCGACCCGGGAGCCGCCGCCGCCATCGACGCCGCGGGCCGCGCTCTGGGCCTTGCCCTGGCCAACGCCTGCAACCTGCTGGACATCACCACCGTCGTCCTCGGCGGGGACCTGGCGCTGTTCGCCGAGGAGTACCGCCCGCACATCATGCGGGAGCTGGACCTGCGCCTGCTCGCGCGGCCGTTCTCCGACCCCGTGGTGCTGGCCGTCCCGCCGGACCACGCGACCCCGGCCTTCGGCGCCGCGTTCATCGCGCTCGAGCGGGTGCTGGACAACCCGGCCCGGTGGGCGCCGGAGGGTCGCGGCAGTGTTGCTTAGTTGAAGCTTAAACTATAGACTGGGGTCATGAGCCTCGCCGCAGACACACACATGGGCCGCCTGGAGCTTCGCGTCCGGGACATGCCCACCATGCTCGCCTACTACACCGACGGGGTCGGCCTCGAGCCGCTGGCCGACGAGCCGGGCGCGGTCACCCTGGGGCACGGCAGCACCCCGATCGTCCGGCTCACCGAGTCGAAGGACCTCCGCCCGGCCCGCCGGACGGACGCCGGCCTATTCCACACGGCGGTGCTCTACCAGGAGCTGCCCGCCCTCGCCGCCACACTCGTGCGGATGTACCAGCGCTACGCCGACACCTACGCCGGCACCGGGGATCACCTCGTCTCCCAGGCTTTCTACTTCACCGACCCAGAGGGCAACGGCGTCGAGCTCTACCACGACCGCCCGCGCGACCAGTGGCAGTGGACCGGCAACCAGGTCCAGATGGCCACGCTCTACATCGACCCGTCGGAGTTCGTCTCCAAGCACCTGGGCGGGCTGGACCCCTCCACCCTGCCTCCCACGCAGGCGGAGCTGGGCCACGTCCACCTCCAGGTGGGCGACGTGGCCACCGCTCGCTCGTTCTACGTCGACGCGCTCGGGTTCGACCAGACCGCGATGCTCGGCGGGTCCGCGCTCTTCGTCTCCGCCGGCGGCTACCACCACCACATGGCGATGAACGTGTGGAACTCCGCCGGCGCGGGCCCGCGGCACAACACGCTCGGCATGGGCGTGGTCGACATCCTGGTCCCCACCGTCGAGGAGATCGGCAAGGCCGACGAGCGGCTCCGGTTCTCGGGCCACGCCCCCACCTTCGACGGCCGGACCCTCTCCGTGCTGGACCCGTGGAGGAACGAGATCCGCCTCACGGTCGGCTGAGGTCGCCTCACCCGCGGAATCGATCCGCCAGTGGGGTCGTCCCCGCTCAACCCGGAGCGTGGTCGACCCCACTGGCGGATCGATTCCGCGCTCCCCGGCCCCTGAACCGTCGATCTGGGCGCCGCTGAGGCCGCTAAGCTCTTGCCCACCGGCCGAAGGGTCCCCATGCGCACCACGCGAGCCAGACCATGACCCACGAGGAGCTCAATCTCGTGGTGCTGGCCGTGTCCGGCATCTTCCTGGCCGCGGTGATCGCCGTGCGCCTGTCCTCCCGCAGCGGCATGCCCGGCATGCTGCTCTACCTGGGCATCGGGCTGATCATCGGCAAGTCGGGCCTGGGGATCCGCTTCGACGACACTCAGCTTGCCTACAACCTCGCCCTCATCGCGGTGGCGGTTCTCCTCACCGACGGCGGATTCACCACCCGCTGGGCCGACCTCCGCCCCGTCGCCGTCCGTTCGGGGCTCCTCGCGACAGCCGGGATCATGATCTCGGTCACGGTGGCCGCGACCTTCGCCGTCCTCCTGTTGGGCTTCGACGTGCGCACGGCCATCCTGCTCGCCGCCACCGTCTCCTCCACGGACGCGGCCGTGGTGTTCGCCATCCTGCGCCGGCTCCCGGTCAAGCGCCGCGTCCGGACCACGCTCGAGGGCGAGTCCGGCTTCAACGACCCGCCGACGATCGTGCTCGTCAGCGTCGTCGCCTCAGACGCCTGGAACCAGGGCTCGGTCTCCGCGATGGTGGGCACCGCCGTCTTCCAGCTCGTGGCCGGGGCGCTGATCGGGCTGGTCATCGCACGCATCGGGCAGGTGCTGCTCAGCCGGATCTCGCTGCCGTCGGCCGGCCTCTACCCGCTGGCCACCCTCACCATCGCCATGGCCGCCTTCGCCACCGCCGGCATCGCGCACGGCTCCGGGCTGCTCGCCGCCTACGTGGCCGGCATCTGGCTGGGCAACCAGGCGCTCCCCCACCACTCGACGACGGAGGGCTTCACCGAGTCCCTCGGCTGGCTGGCGCAGATCGCCCTGTTCATCATGCTGGGGCTGCTGGCCTCCCCCGCCGAACTGCCGGGCGCGGTCGTCGATGCCCTCGTCATCGGCTCCGTGCTGACCTTCATCGCCCGCCCCCTGTCGGTGTGGCTGTGCCTGGCCCCCTTCAAGGTGCCCTGGCGGGAGCAGGCGTTCATCTCGTGGGCGGGCCTCCGCGGGGCCGTGCCCATCATGCTGGCCACCATCCCGCTCACCGCGAACCTCCCCCACGCCAGCCACATCTTCAACGTCACGTTCCTGCTGGTGGTCACCTTCACCCTCCTGCAGGGACCGACGCTGCCCCGGTTCGCGCGTTGGATGGGCGTCACCGAGGCCATCTCCCAGCATGCGGTCACCTTCGACTCGTCCCCGCTCGAGGGGATCGACGCGTCCCTGGTGCAGGTGGGCGTGCCAGGTGGGAGCCGGATCGCGGGGATGTACGCCGACGACCTCCGCCTTCCCCGGGGCGCCGTCCTCTCCATGGTGATCCGAGGCGACGAGGTGCTCGTGCCGGACCGGAGCACCCGCCTCCACGAGGACGACCAGCTGCTGCTTGCGGTGCGCACGGACCTCGTGGAGCGCACGCAGCGGCGCCTCGAGTTGCTGCACGAGGGCGGGGCGCTGGCCCGCTGGGTCACCTCCGGCCGCAATCGCCGTCGACTGACCGACGACGCCTGACGCGAACCCCTCTCCTGATGCGGCCCACCGGGCCAGAATGGGAAGCCACAGCGAAAGGACCACCATGACTGACCTCTGGAGCGAAGATCCCCGCACCGCGTTGCGCGTCGGGCCGGACTTCGACCTTGCCGCCTTCGACCGCAACAGCGCCCCCGGGTGGACCGGAGGCAAGGGCCCGGCCGACGAGGCCATGGCGGAGCGCGGCGAGCTGATGTCCGAGCTCCAGGAGCGCCTCTTCGCCCACGGCCGCACCGGCGGCACCCGCAAGATCCTGGTCATCGTGCAGGGCCTCGACACCGCGGGCAAGGGCGGCATCGCCCGGCACGTCATGGGAATGGTGGACCCGCAGGGCGTGGCCCTGCGCAGCTTCGGCGTCCCAACGGCGGAGGAGCGCAGCCACCACTACCTCTGGCGGATCCGCAAGGCCCTCCCGAAGCCGGGCCTCATCGGCCTGTTCGACCGCTCCCACTACGAGGACGTGCTGGTGGTGCGCGTCGAGGGCCTCGTGCCCGAGGAGGTCTGGCGCAAGCGCTACGACGAGATCAACCGCTTCGAGAAGAAGCTCGTCGACGACGACACCGTCGTCCTGAAGTTCGCCCTCATGGTCTCCCACGACGAGCAGGGCAGGCGCTTGGCGGAGCGCATCGAGCGCCCCGACAAGCACTGGAAGTACAACCCCTCCGACCTCTCCACCCGCGAGAAGTGGGACGAGTACCAGGAAGCGTATGCCGACGTGTTCCGGTTCACCTCCACCGAGCACGCACCGTGGTTCGTGCTGCCGGCGGACAAGAAGTGGTACACGCGGCTGGCGGCCACCGAGATCATCACCCGCACCCTCCTCGACATGGATCTGGGGTGGCCCGAGGCCGACTGGGACCCCGTCGTCGAGCGGCAGCGCCTTGCCGCGACCCTCACGCCCGACGCCCTCTCCAAGCCCGCCTCCAACGGCAACGGAAAGAGCAGCGGGAAGAACGGCAAGGGCACCGGGAAGAACGGCTCCGGAGGGAAGGGCTGAGGCTCAGCCGACGGCGAGCGGTGCTGCCAGCGCCGCCCGCTCCTCAGCCGTGAGCGACTCGGCCAGCCGGCGCAGCGCCTCGGCGCGCACCTCCGTCGGGACGCGCTCAAGCTGCCGCAGCAGGTCACGCACCACCACCTCGGCCTGCGACGACGTGGGCCGATACTGCCACGCGCGCGCGACGAGTTCTCTGGAGACCAGGCTCTTCTTCGCGAGCCGGTCCAGCACCGTCATGACGGTGGTGTAGGCCAGCTCGCGCTCCTGGTTCAGCTGTTGATGCACATCGGCCACGGACTGGGGCGCTTCGGAGGCCCACAGCAGCTCCATGACGCGCTGCTCAAGTTCTCCACGTGACGGCATGCGGCCAAGCATAAGGGGCGAAGTCACCCTCCGGGGTGGACTCTTTGTCCAAATACGACCCGGGGTAGTACCGTCCTGGCATGGATGCTGTGACCCTGGCACGGTGGCAATTCGGAATCACCACTGTTTACCACTTCCTCTTCGTCCCCATCACCATCGCGATGTCGATGCTGGTGGCGGTCCTCCAGACCTTCTGGGTGCGCACGGGCAAGGACGCCTACCTCCGCCTCACGAAGTTCTTCGGCAAGCTGTTCCTCATCAACTTCGCCCTCGGTGTGGTCACCGGAATCGTGCAGGAATTCCAGTTCGGCATGAACTGGTCCGAGTACTCCCGCTTCGTCGGCGACGTGTTCGGGGCGCCCCTCGCGCTGGAGGCGCTCCTCGCGTTCTTCCTGGAATCCACGTTCATCGGGCTGTGGATCTTCGGATGGGACAAGCTGCCCAAGGGCCTCCACCTGATGACCATCTACCTGGCCGCGTTCGGCACCATGCTCTCGGCCATCTTCATCCTGGCCGCGAACTCCTGGATGCAGAACCCCGTCGGCACCGTCTTCAACAACGGCCGGGCCGAGCTCGACGGCGTCGAGGGCTTCATCGAGGTGCTCACCAACCCCGTGCTGCTGGTCACCTTCCCGCACGTCATCGCCTCGGCCTACATGGTGGGCGGCGGCCTCATGGCCGCCATCGCAGGCTGGCACCTGGCCAAGATCAACCGCGACGGCGAGTCCAAGCCCGGCGACACCGACGCCTACCGCTTCGCGGTGCGCCTGGGCGCCTGGGTGATGCTGGCCGCCTCCCTGGTCACCATCATCAGCGGTGACGCCCAGTCGAAGACCATGACGCAGGTGCAGCCCATGAAGATGGCCGCCGCTGAGGCACTGTTCGAGACGGAGACCAACGCCTCCTTCTCCGTGTTCACGATCGGCACCCTGGACGGCAGGGAGGAGGTCTGGGCGCTGAAGATCCCCGGGCTCCTGTCCATCCTCTCCGGTCACGACGAGGTCAAGGGCATCAACAACCTGATCGAGGAGTTCGAGACCGACGGCTTCCGCCAGTTCGACGGCACCCGGACCACCATCCAGGAGCAGTACGCCTCGGAGATCGCGGCGAACTACCCCGGCCTCGACCCCACGCCGATCATCCCCATCTCTTACTGGACCTTCCGCCTCATGATGGGCCTCGGATTCGCCGGCATGGCCATCGCGGCGCTGACCCTGTGGGTCACCCGCAAGGACCGGCTCCCCAAGCCCGGCCCCCTGTGGACGCTCCTGATGTTCGCGATGCCGCTGCTGCCCCTGTTCGCGATCTCCTTCGGCTGGATCTTCACCGAGATGGGGCGCCAGCCGTGGGTGGTGGCCGGGGTGATGCCGACGGCGTCGGGCGTCTCGCCCACCGCCAGCCCCGGCGAGGTGCTGTTCTCGATGATCACCTACACCCTCATCTACGGCGGCCTCGCCGTGATCGAGGTGTGGCTGTTCCTCAAGTACGCGAAGGCGGGCCTGCCCGACGTCGCGCCCGTCGAGGTCCAGAAGGACCCCGACGCCCCACTGACCTTCGCCTACTGAGAGAGGAGGACCCGACATGAACAATCTTCTTGAAGCGACAGTGTCCGTCCCGACGCTGCCCATGGTGTGGTTCATCCTCGTCACCGTGCTGTGGCTGGGCTACTTCTTCCTCGAGGGCTTCGACTACGGCGTCGCGATGCTCATCCCGGTTCTCGGGAAGAACGACAGGGACAAGCGCGTCATCGTCAACACCATCGGCCCCGTCTGGGACGGCAACGAGGTGTGGCTCCTGACCGCGGGCGGCGCGATGTTCGCGGCGTTCCCGGGCTGGTACGCCTCCCTGTTCTCCGGCCTGTATCTGCCGCTGCTCCTGGTGCTGGTGGGCCTGATCCTGCGCGGCGTGGCGTTCGAGTACCGCTCGAAGCACCCCGACACGCGCTACCGGGCCATGCTGGACTGGTTCGCCATCGTCGGCTCGTTCCTGCCGTCGCTGGTGTTCGGCGTGGGGTTCGCCAACTTCGTCATCGGGCTGGCCAACGACGGGCTGCTGTGGAACGGCTCGTTCTGGGGGCTGTTCGGTCCGTTCGCGCTGCTCGGCGGCGTGATGCTCGTGACGCTGTTCCTGGTCCACGGCTCGGCGTTCATCGCGCTGAAGACCAAGGGCCACATCCACGAGCGGGCCGAGGCCTTCGGCTCGAAGGTGGGCTGGGCCGCCACCGCCATGGTGGCGCTGTTCGTGATCTGCCAGAACGTGTTCTGGCCCGCCAGCTCGGAGTTCGGCGACTTCGCGGTGCTTGCGTGGGTCGCGGGGGCTCTGGCTGTCGCGGCCATCCTCGGCGCCACCATCATGATCGGCAAGGGGCGCGACGGGTGGGGCTTCGTCCTCACCGGCACCGCCGTCGTCACCCTGTTCGTGGGCATCTTCCTCAAGATGTACGGCAACCTGGGCTTCGCCCAGGACGAGTCGGTCCCCGTCGACGAGCGTCTCAACATCATCACGGCGGCGTCGTCGGAGACCACGCTGACCATCATGACGTGGGCCGCAGTGATCTTCGTGCCGATCGTGATCGGGTACCAGTCGTGGTCCTACTGGGTGTTCAGCCGTCGGATCTCGACGAAGAACATCCCCGAGGACGTGGTCGCGGTCCATTGATCCGCACGTGAAAGAGGGGGTCCGGGCTCAGTGCCCGGACCCCCTCTTTCCGTCCCCGCGTCTGTGAACTCGCTCGGCGACCCTCGTCAGCCGGCCCGGGACGCCGACGGTGCGCAGTCGACGCACACGTCCTCCGGGATCACGCCCAGGCGCATCAGGGCCACGAAGATCTTGCACCCGAGGCAGAAGCCGAACGCCGCCTCCAGCGTGGGCAGCACGATCATGATCCCGGCCAGCACGGCGGCCGCGACGATGGCGCCCGTGGCCCCGGTGAGCGCGTGTGTGATCCACAGCGAGGTGATGGCAGCCGACATGACGGCGCCGATGCCGGCGGCGAACCGCTTGGGCGCGAACGCCGTCGGCCTCTTGGCGACGGCGAGGCGGGGCCGGACCCAGGAGCCGACCGCCCGTGCGATCGGGCTCCAGCGGGGGCCGGCCGCGGCGCGGAGCGTGAAGTCGGCGAACAGGACGGCGTAGAGCCACCACTGCTGCGTCGCGAGGGCCAGCACGCCCACCGCGACCACCACCGCGGCGATGAGGCGGACCGTCACGTCGTCGACGTAGGTGGGCACCCGCGAGACGGAGATCCCGCTCGCGGAGGGACCGACGAGCGGGGCGGGGCGGACGGGCGGGGCGTCGGTGAGCGGGGAGGTCATATCTGGGTCCTTCGGTTGCGCGGTCTGTGGCGCCCGATCCTCGCGGCGGCGGGCACTGCCGGGGACAACAGTTGAATCGGCAAGAACATTCCCTGGGTGGGCGTCCGGCGCGCCACTTCGCATACCGTGGAGTGCCCGACGACCCACTTCGCACACCGTGGAGTGCCCACGACGGGACCTCGCATACGGCCGCCCTCCTCGCAGAGCCAATGACGTATGCAAAGACGCCCACGGTATGCGAAGTGGCCGGCGGGGAGCCAACCCGGAAGGTGGGCCGGGAGCCCGTCGGGGCGGCCGTGCGCGCTGTGGAAGACTGGGGCGGTGGCAGGCCCCATCCATCCCCGACTGTTCCGCCGCGCACGCGCGACCAGGGGTTTCATGGTGGCGACGGTGCTCGTCGGGCTGGCCACCGCCGTCCTCCTGATCGTCCAGGCCAGGGTCCTGGCGGACTGGATCACCCGGGCGTTCGAGGCGCAGGCTCTCCCACCGGGGTGGCAGGGCGCGCTGCTCGCGCTGGCGGCCGTGTTCCTCGGGCGAGGGCTGCTCGCCTGGCTGAGCTCCACGCTGGCCCACCGCTCGGCCGCCGCCGTGAAGTCGCAGCTCCGCCGCGACATTCTGGCCGCCCGCCTCGACACCCCCGTCGCCGCGACATCGTCAGCCTCGCTCATCCGCATCGTCACCCAGGGCCTCGACGCGCTGGACGGCTATTTCTCCAAGTACCTCCCCCAACTCGGCCTCGCCGCCACCGTCCCGTTCCTGGTGGGCGGAGCCATCCTGCTGGCGGACTGGCCCTCGGCGATCATCGTCGCCTTCACCCTGCCGCTGATCCCCGTGTTCATGGCCCTGATCGGCTGGACCACGGAGAAGGCCACCGCGCGGAGCTTCGGTGTCGCGGACAGGCTGGCCAACCACTTCGCGGACCTCATCGCAGGCCTCCCCACCCTCCAGGCGTTCGCCCGCGCACGGGCGCAGCGGCGCGGGGTGGAGATCGGCGAGGAGCAGTACCGCGACGCCACCATGAAGGTGCTGGTCATCTCGTTCCTGTCGTCGTTCGCGCTGGAGCTGCTGGCCACGCTGTCGGTGGCGGTGGTCGCGGTCACGGTGGGCTTCCGGCTGGTCTACGGCGACGTGGACTTCCCCACGGCCCTCTTCGTGCTCATCCTCGCCCCGGAGGCGTTCCTGCCGGTGCGCCAGGTGGGCGTGCACTTCCACGACTCGGCCGACGGGGTGGCCGCCGCGGATGCCGCGTTCGACGTCATCGACGGCGCCGCCGGGCACTCCGGCACCACACCCGCGCCGCGCGGCGGGGTCCTCCGGCTCGACGACGTGTCCTACTCCTATCCCGGAGCCGCGGCCCCGGCCGTGGAGGGGCTGAGCCTCGAGGTGCGCCCCGGAGAGGTGGTGGCCCTCACCGGCACCTCCGGCGGAGGCAAGTCCACCGCGCTGGGCATGGCGCTCGGCTTCCTGGCGCCGTCGTCGGGGCGGGTCACGGTCGACGGCGTGGACCTCGCCGGCGTCGACCTCGCCTCCTGGCGCGCGCAGCTCGCCTGGGTGGCGCAAGAGCCGGGGCTGCTGAACGGCACCGTGGGTGAGAACGTCGCGATGGGCCACCCTGGTGTCGCGGCTGAGGAGATCCGGCGCGCGCTGGCCGACGCGGGCGCCGACTTCGGGCCGGACAAGCCCGTGGGCGACGACGGCGAGGGCCTGTCCGCCGGCGAGCGCCGTCGGGTGGCGCTGGCGCGGGCCCTGGTGCGGATCCGGGTGGGGGGTGCGCGGCTGCTGGTGCTCGACGAGCCCACCGCCGGCCTGGACGCCGAGACGGAGGCGCGCGTGGTGGAGGCGGTGCGGGCCACCGGCGCGGGGGCGCTGATCGTGTCGCACCGCCCGGCGGTGCTGGCGGCAGCGGACCGGGTGGTGCACTCGGGCGCCCCGTCCCTGGTGGATGCGCTCCCCGCCGGCCCGCCGGCCCACGCCCTCGCAACCGAGCCGCGGGTCACCGCCCTCCCAACCGAGTCGCAGGCCCACGCACTCATGGCCGAGCCGCACATCGCCGGCATCGCGGCCGCAGACCAGACCGCCTCCGCTGCCCCGGCCGGGCACGACGCGGGCGGGGCGCTCGCCGTCGGATCCCCGGAGCCGGGCCCGGGCGCCGACGCCGTGGCCGAAGGTGACAGCCGAGCCCACGGATCCCTCCTCCGCGGCCTCCTCGCCTCGGTGCCGAAGGCCCGCTCACGCCTCCTGCTGGCCGTGCTCCTCGCCTCCCTGGCGTCCGGCTCGTCGGTGGCGCTCATGGGCGTCTCCGCCTGGCTGATCTCCTTCGCCGCGATGGCGCCGCCCGTGCTCTACCTGCAGCCCGCCGCCGTCGGCGTGCGCGCCTTCGGCATCTCGCGCGGCGTGTTCCGCTACGTGGAGCGGCTCGTCGGCCACGACGTCGCCCTCCGCCTCCAGGGCGCCATCCGCGTGCGGATCTACGACAAGCTGAGCGGCACCACGCTGATCGGGCGGCGCCGGGGGGACCTGCTGACGCGCGTGGTGGCTGATGTCGCGGCGGTCCAGGACCTCGTCGTGCGCGTGGTGATCCCGATCGCCTCGGCCGCGACGGTGGTGGCCGCGACCACGGTCATGCTGGCCGTGCTCAACTGGCCCAGCGCCCTGGCCCTCCTGCTGACGGCCCTCCTCGCCGGCCTCGTCCTGCCGCTGTGGACGCAGGCCATGAGCAGGGCCGCGGACGCGGCCGCCGTCCCCACCCGCGGACGCCTCGCCGACGGGGTGCGCGAGCTCGCCCGCACGTCGGGAGACCTCGTCGCCTACGGGGCCGAGGCCCCCACCCTGGCCCGCCTGCTCGCCGTCGACGACGAACTCCGCCGCCAGGAGGCGCGCGGCGCGTGGATCCGCGGCCTCGCCACCGGCGGCCAGGTGGCGGCGGCCGGGTTGGCGGTGGCTGCGGCCCTGTGGTTCGGCACCGCCGCCGTCGCCGACGGGGGCCTGGACCCGCGCTTCCTCGCGGTCCTGGCGCTGACCCCGCTGGCGCTGCACGAGGTGCTGTCCACGTTCGCGCAGGCCGCGCAGACCTACACCCGCTCCCGCTCCGCGCTGGACCGGCTGGACGAGGTGCTGACCGAGCCCGCCGTCGGCCGCGGCGACGCGGCGGCCGGGGGCGACGGCACCCCGGGGCTGGAGCTGACGGACGTCGCGGTGGGGTGGCCGGGGGCGGGCTCCGTGCAGGAGGGCATCGACCTGAGCGTGGCGCCCGGGGAGCAGGTGGCCGTGGTGGGTGCGTCCGGAGCCGGCAAGACCACTCTGGCGGCCACCGTGATGGGCCTCATCCCCCCGCTGGCCGGCGAGGTCCGCCGTGGCGGACGGGTGGGCTACCTGGCGCAGGACGCGCACATCTTCGCCACCACCGTCGCGGAGAACGTGCGGATCGGCAACCGCGACGCCACCGACGAGGACATCCGGACGGCGCTGGCTCGCGCAGGCCTGCCCATCGATCCTGCCCGCCGGATCGGCGAGGCGGGCACCACGCTGAGCGGAGGGGAGCGGCGCAGACTGGCGCTGTCGCGGCTGCTGGTGGGCCGCCCGGACGTGGTGATCCTCGACGAGCCCACCGAGCACCTGGACCGCGAGACGGCCTCCGCGATCATGGACGACGTGTGGCGCGAGTTCGCCGACGTGCCGCTGCTGGTCCTCACCCACGATCCCGACCTGGTGGCCCGCTGCACCCGAGTCCACCGCCTGAGGGCCACCGTCTGAGGCCCACGGCCTGACCCTCGGCCCCTTCCATTGCATGGCGCAGGGGCGCACCATTGACCCATGTCAGAGCAGCGTGGACGGTGGCCCGCCGTCGAGGGCCTGGTCGCGGTCGCAGCCGGGCTCGGGGCCGGCCATGGTGTGTCCGCGCTCGTCTCGCCAGGGTCGTCGCCGGTCCTCGCGACGGCGAACCGCTTCATCGACCTGACGCCCACCGTCGTCAAGGAGTGGGCCGTCGCCACCTTCGGGACGGCGAACAAGCCCATCCTGCTGGTGGGCGTCCTGGTGGTGGTGGCCGTCCTCGGCCTCCTCGTCGGTCGGCTGGCCGTGCGCTCGCTCGGGGCCGCCTGGCTGGCCACGATCGCGCTGGGCGCGCTGTGCGCGGCGGCCGCCCTGACGGACCCCGAGGCCACCCCCCTCTGGGCCCTGCCCTCGGCGCTGGCGGTGCTGGTGGGCGGCGCGGTCCTCACCGCGTTCTCCCGGGTGGCGGCTGCCGACGCCGAGACCCCGGGCCCGGTGCTGACCCGACGGCGGGTCCTGGTGGGCGCGGCGGGCGGCGGGGTCGCGCTGGTGGGCGCGGGTCTCGGAGAGGTGGCACCCACCGTCGCGCCGCCGGGGACGCCCGTGCTGCCGGTCCCGCCCACCCCCCTTCCCGCGGGGCCGGCCGGGCTGGAGGGCACCGTCGAGGGGGTGTCCCGGCTGTACACGCCCAACGCCGAGTTCTACCGCATCGACACCTCGCTCAGCCCGCCGCTGCTCGACCACCGCGAGTGGAAGCTCAGCGTCGACGGCATGGTGGAGCGGCCGTTGACCCTCACCTGGGACGACCTCCTGGCCATGGACGTGGTGGAGGCGGACATCACCATGCTGTGCGTCAGCAACCCCGTCGGGGGCCCCTATGTGGGCGCGGCGCGATGGCTCGGAGTGCGGGTGGCCGACGTCCTGGCCATGGCCGGGCCCCTGCCCGAGGCGGACATGGTGCTCAGCCGGTCGGTGGAGGGCTTCACCATCTCCACGCCCATCCAGGCGCTCACGGACGAGCGGATGGCGCTGCTGGCCGTCGGCATGAACGGCGAGCCCCTCCCCCGGCTCCATGGGGCGCCGGTGCGGATGGTGACCCCGGGGCTGTACGGATACGTGGGCTCGATGAAGTGGATCGCCTCCCTCACCGTCACCACGTTCGCGGAGGAGCAGGCCTACTGGACCCGCCGGGGATGGGCGGAGGAGGCGCCGATCAAGCCCGCCAGCCGCATCGACGTGCCGCGCGACGGTGCCACGGTCCCGGCCGGGCGCGCCGTGGTTGCGGGCGTGGCGTGGGCGCAGGGGATCGGCATCGCCCAGATCGAGGTCAGCATCGACGAGGGCCCCTGGCGCGTCGCCACGGCGGGCCCGGATGCCGGGATCGACATGTGGAGGCAGTGGAGCCACGCCTGGGACGCGACCCCGGGCGAGCACCGCCTGGCCGTGCGCGTGACGGACGCCACCGGCCGCCCCCAGGCCGTCGGCCCGGCCGACCCCTTCCCCGACGGCGCCGAGGGTTACCACGAGATCCGGGTCACGGTCTCCCAGTAGGGCCCTTCCGTGGTGATCCCTGCGTGGTGCAGGGAGCCCTGGAGGCATCCCTTCGCCTGGTGCCGGGAGCCCTGGAGGCATCCCTTCGCGTGGTGCCGGGAGCCCTGGAGGTAACCCTGCGTGGTGCCGGGAGCCCTGACACGAGGCATTCCCGCTGGTTGAGCCGCGCCGAGCCGCCTGCGGCTCGCGCGTGTCGACTTGGGTTGAGCCGGGCCGAGCCGCGAAGCGGCCCAGCCCGCGCCGAAACCAACCACCTGGCACACGGTGCGGGGACCCTTGCGGCGACCCTGCTGCAGCCAGACGTTCTCTGGTCGGGGCCGTCGGCAGGTGCCGGGAGCCCTGACACGAGGCCCGTGCGGCCCTTGTCCACAGTGCGCTTGTCGGCCGCGAGCTGGTCGCGGGTCGGGTAGTTGAGGCCGCCCGGGCCTCGTCCCACGTCTCCCCGCACTCGTCTGCCTGTGGCGTGGTCCAATCCGGGCGGGTGCCGTCAGGGCGGCCCTGGCTCGAGCCTGCTTCAGGCGGGTTCTTCCGCGTGCCCCTCGGGCTGGGCATCCCTGCGCCCAGCCGCCCTGCCGTCCCCCACCCTCGCGCACACCTCACGTCCCCGCCGTCGCCGTCGACCTCGTCGCCCCAGCACGAAACACCACACGAAACCACCCTCGGGGCACCATACGCGCCCGACCCCCAATCCCGACGGCGTGTCGTGCACACCCCCACCGCCTGATCGCTCGCCCACGACCCGAGCGCGGGTCGCCCCCATCCGCCGGTTGAGTGCGCTGAGCCTCCCTTCCGACAGCTGGTTGAGCGCACCGAGCCTCCCTTTCCGCTGGTTGAGCCGCGCCGAGCCGCCTGCGGCTCAGCGCGTGTCGAAACCAACTGGCGCCGGTCCCTGGAGTGGGCCGAGGTTCTCGCGATTGGAGCTCGCGCTGTCGGCGCCCAACCCGAGGAGTCACGGGCGGGACCGGCCCCCACCCCCCAGCACCGACCCGGACACACGAACACCACAGCCGTCCCAGACGATCAGCATCGGGTCCCGTGAGAGACGAGCCGCGACGCCAACGCCTTCCCCGCCTCCTCCGCGACCCTCGCCGAGTCCGTCAGCGCCCGCTCCCCCGCCAGATCCCACAAGGAGATCGCCCCGGCCAGGGCGTCGACGGGGGCCTCGATTCGTCCCGCCACCACCGCGACCCTCGAGTCTCCCGCCACCTCGCGCACCACCGAGACCACCTTGCCGGCGGCGGACTGGCTGTCGAAGCGCCCCTCGCCGGTGATCACCAGGTCTGCGCCGTCGACGGCGGCCACGAGCCCTACCGCCTCGGCGACGGCCCGGGCGCCCGACGCCGTCGTCGCCCCCCAGCGCTGCAACGCGAACCCGGCCCCGCCTGCCGCGCCCGCCCCCGCGGCCTCCGGGTCCCCACCCAGCAGCGCCGCGAACCTGCCCACGTTGAGCTCCAGTTCGTCGACGATCCCAGCCCCGCCCTTCTGGGGCCCGAACACCGCGGCCGCCCCGAGGGGGCCGAGCAGGGGGTTCGTCACGTCGGACAGCACCACCGCCCCGCCCGCGGGCGGCCGCAGCATCCCGGACAGGTCCACCTTCCCCACCCGCCCCAGCGCCGCGTTCCCCGGCGAGGTCACCTCGCGCCCCCCGTCGTCAAGGAGCCGGGCGCCCAGCGCCACCAGGAGCCCGGCTCCGCAGTCGGTGGACGCGCTGCCGCCCACCGCCAGCAGCAGCCGCGACACTCCCGCCTCCAGCGCCGCCCGGATGGCCATCCCGAAGCCGATGGTGTGCGCGCCGCGCGCGTCCAGCGGATCGAGCCCGACGATGCCGCATGCGGCGGCCAACTCCACCACGCCCGTCCCGTCCGGGAGCAGCAGCCACGACGACTCCCTCGGGCGTCCGACGGCGTCCACCACCTCCACCGGCACGCGCTCAGACCCGGGCACCGCGGCGAAGGCGTCCAGGGTGCCCTCGCCGCCGTCGGCCATGGGGCGCAGGGCGACGGTGTCGCGGGGGCGGACCGACAGCCAGCCGGCGGCGATCCGCCCGGCCGCCTCGGCCGCGGTCAGGGTGCCCTTGAACGAGTCCGGCGCGATCACGACGTGCATGTGCCGAAGCCTAGAACCAGATGCAGGGGCGCCGGACCGCCCGATCCGGTGCGGCCGAGCCGGCAGCGGGTCGATACGTCGCTCCCGAGCGCCGGCACGACCCGTCAGCAACCCCCGCCAGCGCCCTCCGGGGTCCTGCGACGGAGGCGGCAGGAGGGGCTAGAGTGACCGGGTGACCTCTCCCGACGCAGCGCCTGGCCGCCGCCTCAAGGTGGCGCAGTTCACGGACAACTACGGGCCTGGCAGCAACGGGTTGATGTTCGCGGTGCAACAGATCGAGGGCAATCTCCTGGACGCGGGCCACGAAGTGATTGTGGTGGCGCCTGAGGCGAAGGGTCCCAACCCGCATCACGGCCGCCCGGGGCGGACCGAGGTGCGGCTGCCGTCGGTGAAGGTGCCGAAGATGCCCACGAGGGTGGCGAACGGCCGTCACTTCGACCGCACCATCGACCGGATCGGCGAGATGCGCCCGGACGTGCTGCACGTGCACGGCTTCGGCACCGTCGGGCTCCTGGGCACCTGGGCGTCGCGGCGCCTGGGGATCCCCATGATGATGACCTGGCACACGGACTTCGAGGCCTACGGGGACCACTACTCCGCGGTCCTGCCGTTGCTCACGGGCGTGCTGCGGGCCTTCGCACGGCTCACCAAGGGGCAGTTCGTGAGCGCCGAGGACATCCGGCTGGCGGAGATCCGCTATGAGGACCGCGGCAGGTCCACCGCGTCGCTGCTCAGCATCTGCGAGAAGATGCTGGAGCTGTCCACGCTCATCACCACGCCGTCGCCGAAGACCGCCAGCCGGCTCCGCCTGATCTCCCCGGACGCCAACATCCGCGTGATGCCCAACGGGGTGGACCCGCTCCCGTCGGGGCCCGCCCCGTTCCCGCACCCGGACGGCCCGCTGGTGCTGTACGCCGGCCGGATCGCGCCTGAGAAGGGCATCCCGCTGCTGGCGGAGGCGTTCGAGCTGGTGCACGCGCAGCGCCCAGACGCGCGGCTGTGCATCGTGGGCGACTGGGAACGCTACTCGCGGATCAAGAAGGTCCTCGCCGAGGGCCGCGCGGCGGGACGGATCATCCTGCCGGGCGAGCAGAAGCGCGACGCGCTGGGCGCCTACTACGCCATGGCGGACGTGTTCGCGTTCCCCAGCCTGACCGACACCCAGGCGCTGGTGCTGCACGAGGCCGCGCTCGCCGGCCTGCCGATCGTGAGCGTGGACCACGAGCTTCAGTTGGTGATCGACCCGGGGGTCAACGGGGAGATCACCCGACCCACCGCCGCGTCGCTGGCCGCCGGCCTGATGCGCGTGATCGACAAGCTCGACGACGAAGCCTGGCGCACGCGGGCTTCGGCGCGCTCCGTCGAGCTGGCCTCGCAGTGGTCCATCGAGTCCCAGGCGGCCGAGCTGCTGCGCCTGTACGCCGAGGTCGCGGCCACACGCTGAGTCCGCTGGTTGAGATGCAGGAACCCCCGTCTCACTGGTTGTGGTGCGAAGAGCCCTGCCTCTCGCTGGCTGAAGGGTGAGGAGCGCTCCCTCTCGCTGGCTGAAGGGCGAGGAGCCCTCCCTCTCGCTGGCTGAAGGGCGAGGAGCCCTCCCTCTCGCTGGCTGACTTGTAGGAACGCTCCTTCTTGCGCCACAAGGGCCGCCCGCGGCCCCGGACACTGAGGTGTGAGGAGCCCTCCCTCTCGCTGGCTGAAGCGCGACGAGCCCTCCCTCTCGCTGGCTGAGGTGTGAGGAGCGCAGCGACGAGGGGAAGCAGACCGATGGGGACAGCAGGGCGGTGGGTGGTGGGGGCCGGGGCAGGTTGGGTGGGCGTTGCTGACGGCGCCGGCGCGGAGCGCCACCGCCGGAAGCATGGGCGGCCCGGCCCCCACCACACCCAACCACAGACACCACCAGCAGAGTCCCTGGTCAAACTCGCGTTTCTTAGGCTTCGAGGCCGCTACGCGGCACCTCAGCCAGCGGAGAGGGCGGCACCTCAGCCAGCGGGAAGGGCGGCAGCTCAGCCAGCGGGTGGCGGCACCCCAGCCACCGGGAGGGACCGAGGAACGCGACGACGACCCCTCCCCGCCTGCTACTTCCCCGTCATGTCGCCGGGGATGACCCAGGCGTCGAAGTCCTCGCCGCTGACCCCGTTGGCCAGGGCCGACTCCCGCAGCGACGTGCCCTCCTTGTGCGCCTGCTTGGCGATCTTGGCAGCCTTGTCGTAGCCGATGTGCCGGTTCAGGGCCGTGACCAGCATCAGGTTGGTCTCCAGGTTCTGCTGGATCCGCGGCAGGTTGGGCTCGATCCCGACGGCGCAGTGCTCGGTGAACGACAGGGCCCCGTCGGCCAGCAGCCGGATGGACTCCAGCACGGCGTGCGCCATCACCGGCTTGAACACGTTGAGCTGGAAGTTGCCCTGGCTACCCGCGAAGCCGACGGCGGCGTCGTTGCCGAACACCCTCGCCACCACCATGGTGAGCGCCTCCGACTGGGTGGGGTTGACCTTGCCGGGCATGATCGAGCTGCCGGGCTCGTTCTCCGGGATGTTCAGCTCCCCGATGCCGTTGCGCGGGCCGCTGGCGTACCACCGGACGTCGTTGGCGATCTTCATGAGCGCGTCGGCCAGCACCCTCAGCTCCCCGCTGACCTCCACGAGCGAGTCATGGGCGCTGAGGGCCGCGAACAGGTTCTCGGCCTGCCGGAACTCCAGCCCGGTCTCCGCGGTGATCTTTTCGGCGGCCAGGCGCCCGAAGTCGGGGTGCGCGTTCAGCCCTGTGCCGACGGCGGTGCCGCCGATCGCCAGGTCCCGCGCCCGGCCGTCGGCGTGGCGCACGCCCTCGACGGCGAAGTCCAGCTGCGCCACCCAGCCGCCGAAGACCTGGCCCAGTCGCACCGGAGTGGCGTCCTGCAGGTGGGTGCGGCCCACCATGATCACGTCGTCGTACTGCCCCGCCTTGGCCGCCAGCACGTCGCGGAGCCGGGCGATGGCCGGATAGAGCCGCTCGTTCAGCTCCGTCACAACCGCGATGTGCATGGCGGTGGGGAAGGTGTCGTTGGAGGACTGGCCCCGGTTGACGTCGTCGTTGGGGTGCACGGGCGTCTTCGAGCCGCGCACTCCCCCGGCCAGCTCGATGGCGCGGTTGGAGATGACCTCGTTGGAGTTCATGTTGGACTGGGTGCCGGAGCCGGTCTGGAACACCACCAGCGGGAAGTGGTCGTCGAGGCGGCCGGCGATCACGTCGTCGGCGGCCTGCGCGATGAGCTCTGCCCGGTCCGCGGGGAGCTCACCCAGCTCGGCGTTGGCCTGCGCCGCGGCCTTCTTCAGCACGCCGAGGGCGCGGATCATGGCGCGTCCCCAGACGAAGGTGTCGCGGCCGATGTCGAAGTTGTGCAGGCTGCGCTGCGTCTGCGCGCCCCAGTAGCGGTCGTCGTCGACCGGGACCTCGCCCATGGAGTCGGTTTCAATGCGGGTGCTCATGGGCCCAACCTACCCGCGCCGGTGGTGCGTCACGGCACAAAAAAGAGCCCGACCGCTGCCCTTGGGGGGGCGGCAGCGGTCGGGCGGTCTTTGGTGACACCATCGGGTGTCGCGCTAACAGTACCCGATCCGGGGCCTCTCGCGCGCGCTCCCGGTACTGGGTTTTCGGGGTCCTTGACCCTTTCTTGACGCGGGATGACAACACCCCCAGTCAGCGGGCCTTGACCCCCCGGAATCCCTTCAACCGAAGGCTGTTCAGGACCACGAAGACGCTCGAGAAGGCCATGGCCGCGCCGGCGATGATGGGGGTCAGCATCCCCAGCGCCGCCAGGGGGATGGCGGCGGTGTTGTAGCCGAACGCCCACACCAGGTTGGACTTGATGGTGCGCAGCGTGGCCCGCGACAGCCTCACCGCGTCGACGGCGGCCATGAGGTCGTGCCGCATGAGCGTGATGTCGCCCGCCGCGATCGCGGCGTCGGTCCCGGTGCCCATCGCGATCCCCAGGTCCGCCTGCGCGATGGCCGCCGCGTCGTTGACGCCGTCACCCACCATGGCCACCTGCCGGCCCGCGGCCTGCAGTTCCTTGATCGCCGCGACCTTGCCCTCCGGAGTCACCCCCGCCCGCACGTCGTCGATGCCCACCTGGGCGGCCACCGCGCGGGCGGTGCGCTCGTTGTCCCCGGACAGCAGCACCGGATGCAGGCCCAGCGCCTTGAGCTCGCGGATGGCCGCGGCTGCGGACTCCTTGACGGTGTCGCCCACGATGATCCGGCCGAGGATGCGCTGCTCATCGGCCACCTCCACGACGCTGCCCACTTGGCCTGCCTCCCCTGCCATCGGGGCCAGCCCGAGGTCCGCCATGAAGGCGGCGGAGCCGGCGAAGACCGCACGCCCGTCCACCACGCCGCGCACCCCGCGCCCGGGCACGTTGACGAAGTCCGTCACAGCCCCCGGCCGCTCCACCTCGGCGACGATGGCCTGGGCGATCGGGTGCTCCGAGCCGGACTCGACGGCGGCGGCGAGCTCCAGTAGCTCCTCGCGGGTGACGCCGTCGGCCGGCTCGACACCGGCCACGGACATCTGCCCGCTGGTGAGCGTGCCGGTCTTGTCGAAGACCACCGTCTCCACCCGGCGGGCGCGCTCCAGCACCTGCGGCCCGCGGATCACGGTGCCGAGCTGGGCGCCGCGGCCGGTGCCCACCATCAGAGCCGACGGCGTGGCCAGGCCCAGCGCGCACGGGCAGGCGATGATCAGCACGGCGATGGCCGCCGACAGCGACATCGTCACCCCGTTGCCCACCAGCAGGTGGCCGGCGAGCGTGAGCGCGGCGATCACCAGCACGATCGGCACGAAGATGCCGGAGACCTTGTCCGCGAGGCGCTGCACCTCGGCCTTGCCGGTCTGCGCCTCCTCCACCATGGCCGCGATCCTCGCCAGCTGCGACTGGGCGCCGACGGCGGTGGCGCGCACCACCAGCCGCCCCGTCGTGTTGACCGATCCGCCCACCACGGATGCCCCGGGCTCCACCTCCACCGGCAGCGACTCGCCGGTCATGATCGAGGCGTCGACGGCGGAGCGCCCCTCCACCACCTCGCCGTCGGCCGCGACCTTCTCGCCCGGCCGCACCACGATCAGGTCCCCCACGCGAAGGGTCTTGACGTCCACTAGGCGTTCGCCGCCGTCGACGACGACGGTGGCCTGCTTGGCGCCCACCTCCAGCAGCGCGCGCAGCGCCGCCCCCGACTCGGTCTTGGCGCGGGCCTCGATCCATCGGCCCAGGAGGAGGAAGGAGATGATGGTGACGGCGGCCTCGAAGTAGATGAATCCGCGGGCGTCCTGCCGGCTGAGGCTGAGCGAGAACTCGTGCGTCATCCCGATCATGCCGGCGTGGCCGAAGACCATCGCGTAGAGGGACCACGCGTAGGCGGTGAGCGTGCCCATCGAGACCAGCGTGTCCATGGTGGTGGTGCCGTGGCGGGCGTTGGTCCACGCGGCCTGGTGGAAGCCGCGGCCCAGCCACAGGACCACGACGCTCGAGAGCACCAGCGCCACCCACTGCCATGCGGGGAACTGGAGGGCCGGCACCATGGAGACCACCACCACCGGCACGCTGAGCGCGAAGGACCACAGCACCCGCGGCTTGAGCGCGGCCGCCTCGTCGGCCTTCTCCGCCTCCGGGACCGGCAGCGTGGCGCCATAACCCGCCTGAGCCACCACTTCCATGAGCCGCTGCGCGGTGATGCCCGTGGGCGCCTCGACGGTGGCCCGCTCCGTGGAGTAGTTGACGGTGGCGGTGACGCCGTCGACCTTGTTGAGCTTCTTCTCGATCCGGGCCGCGCAGGAGGCGCAGGTCATGCCCTGGATGTCGAGCTGGATGGTGGAACCGGCCATGGCAGGCCCTTTCCGGATTCAGGGCGCGAAGGTACGCGCGGACACGGTGAAGGTGATGGGGCGCCGACGGCGGCGCTCAGGCGGGCGGGATGGACCCGCCGGCGTCAGGCCTCGACGACCGAGTAGCTGCCCGCCTCGCGGACGGCCTCGATGATGGCGTCGAAGGGGATGCGCTCCGCGGACTCGACGAGCATCGAGCCGTCGTCCAGGGAGACGGAGACGTTGTCCACCCCGGCCACCTCGGAGACCTCCTCGGTGACGTGGTTGACGCAGTTGCCGCAGGTCATGCCGGAGACGGTGTACTTGCTGATCATGGTGTGAATCCTCTCGTGGGTCAGCGGACGAGCCGCTTGATGGCCTGCATCGCTTCGTCGATCTTCTCCTCGGCCTCCGGCCCACCCTTGCGGGCGGCGTCGGCGACGCAGTGGGAGAGGTGATCGTTGAGAAGGCCGAGCGAGACCGCCTTGAGGGCGCTGGTGACGGCGGTGACCTGGGTGAGGATGTCGATGCAGTACTGATCCTCCTCCACCATGCGCGCGATCCCGCGCGTCTGGCCCTCGATCAGCTTGAGCCGTCGAAGGTACGCCGTCTTCTCCGGGGTGTAGCCGTGCGTGGCGTGACAGCTGCCCTCAATGATGTCGGTCATCGGACCCCCTTCTCGCGACCCACAATACCCCGTGGGGGTATCGGATTCAACTGGTCCCAGCATGACATGACAGGGCATCGGGCCCACCGGCGGGGTCGGCTAGCCCGCTCCGGGAGAGACTTGTCCACAGGGAGGGCCGCGGGCCTGTGGAAAGCCTTCCACCGGCCCACGAGTCGGGGTGCGACGGTGGCCCGACGGCCCTCTATCACAGACTGCGGATCGCCGCGCAACAAATGCCAGAATTAACGTGTCGTGCCTAGCCACACGAGTATGGCGCGGCCCTGGGTGACGCGTCCGTCCCCGCTGCCCGACGGGCACGCCTCAGATGCGCCCGGCCCACGCGTCGTCACGGCGATGTGTGGACAAACAGACTCGACACGCCCGCCTCGACGACAAATATAACGATTTGATAACGGCCCGTGACGCTCGGCGCACAACCATGTCCACAGCCTCCCGACTGCCTCCGGAGAGTTGTCCACAGGCCGTCCACAGGCCACCCCCAGGCTTGCCCACAGCCGGCCGCCGGGAGCTGTCGGAGGCGTGCCCTAGCCTGTCCTGTGGCCGGATTCCGGGGCCATGAGGAGGGGACCATGACGCAGACCGCCGTCTACGACGATCGGGATCTGGACCGCACCCCGCCGCAGGACCTGGCCGCCGAGCAGAGCGTGCTCGGGGCCATGATGATGTCGAAGGATGCCATCTCGGACGTGGTCGAGGTGCTGCGCGGGGTGGACTTCTACCGCCCCAACCACGAGACCATCTTCGACGCGATCATCAACCTCTACGGTCGCGGCGAGCCCGCAGACCCCATCACCATCGCCGGAGAGCTCGGCAAGTCCGGGCAGCTGTCGAAGGTGGGCGGCGCCGTCTACCTGCACGACCTCCTGGCATCGGTCTCCATCGCCGCCAACGCCATCTACTACGCAGAGCTCGTCCGGGACAAGGCCGTCCTGCGCCGCCTGGTCAACGCGTCCATCCGCATCGCCCAGCTCGGCTACCAGGGCCAGGGCGAGGTGGACAAGATCGTCGACGAGGCCCAGCAGACCCTCTTCGAGGTCACGGAGAAGAAGGCGTCGGAAGACTACAAGTCGCTGCGCGAGCTCATCGAGCCCACGTTCGACGAGATGGAGGCCATCGCCTCCTCCGGAGACGCGCTCTCCGGCGTCCCGACGGGTTTCGTGGACCTGGACCGGATCACCAACGGCCTGCACGCCGGCCAGATGATCATCGTCGCGGCCCGCCCCGGCGTCGGGAAGTCCACCTTCGCGCTGGACGTGTGCCGCTCCGCGGCCATCCACCACAACCTCACGGCCGCGTTCTTCTCGCTCGAGATGAGCCGCACCGAGATCGTGATGAAGATCCTCTCCGCGGAGGCGTCGGTGCCACTGGGCAAGATCCGCGGCGGCAAGATGGACGAGAACGACTGGCAGCGGGTCACGGACAAGTCGGCCATCCTGGGCGAGAAGAACCTGTTCATCGACGACTCCCCCAACCTCACCATGATGGAGATCCGCGCCAAGGCGCGCCGGCTCAAGCAGCGCCACGACCTGCAGCTGCTCGCCATCGACTACATCCAGCTGATGAGCTCCGGGAAGAAGGTGGAGTCGCGGCAGTTGGAGGTCTCGGAGTTCTCCCGCCAGATCAAGCTGCTCGCCAAGGAGCTGGAGATCCCGGTCATCGCCCTGTCGCAGCTCTCGCGTAACACCGAGCAGCGCAAGGACGGCATCCCGCAGCTGTCGGACCTGCGCGAGTCGGGCTCGCTGGAGCAGGACGCGGACATCGTCATCATGCTGCACCGCCCGGAGATGTACTCGCAGAACCCCACCGACGAGGAGCGCGGCCTGGCGGCGTTCCACATCCCCAAGCACCGCAACGGCGAGACGGGCAAGATCGACGCCCTCTTCCAGGGCCACTACAGCCGGTTCACCAACGCCCCCATGTGACCAGCGCCCGGGCACGAATGTCGCGGCAGGCCGGAACTGAGGAATAATCGCCCATCGCGTGTTCCCAGTGAAAGGCGTCCCTCTCATGACCCGAGAAGCCCAGCCCCCCGTCGACACCTCCCCGGACGCGCTCCTCGTCGCGGACCTCGCACTGCTGACCGAGCTGCACCAGCAGGTGCTCACCGAGTCGGGCCGCGGCGAGCTCGCCACGCTCATGGACCAGCTGCAGGAGGCCGCGGCGGGCGCAGCCGACGGCGGGGACCCGGAGGCGCCGTCGCACATCATCGAGGGCCTGTCCGCCACGACGGCGGCCGCCCTGGCGCAGACGCTCACCGTGCACTTCCACCTCATCAACCTGGCCGAGGAGCGGCACCGCTCCCGCCTGCTGCGCCGCGCCGACCCACGGTCCGGGGACGCCACGCCGGACATGTGGCCCGCGGTCGCGGCGCTGGGCGAGCTGGCCTCCCGGGTGCGGGACCTGCGCGTCCACCCCGTGCTCACCGCGCACCCGACTGAGGCCCGCCGCAGGGCGGTGTCATCGGCGCTGGACCGGATCGGGGACCACCTCGACCTCTACGACGACGCCGCCGCCGGGCAGCAGGAGCGGGGCGCGGCGCTGCGCCGGATGCTCGAGGAGATCGACATCCTCAGCCGCACCTCCCCGCTGCGCACCACCCTGCCGCAGCCCTCCGACGAGGTGCGCGCCGTCATGCAGGTCTTCGACCAGACCCTCTTCCACGCCGTCCCGCGGCTGTACCGCTCCGTCGAATCCGTGATCTCCAACGGCGACGCGGGCCGCCGCGAGCCCGCCGTGCCCGCGTTCCTGCGGTTCGGCTCCTGGGTGGGCGGGGACCGCGACGGCAACCCGTTCGTCACAGCCGAGGTGACGCGGCAGACCGCCGCCATCCAGGCAGACCACGCCCTGCGGGCGCTCGCCACCGGCGCCCAGCGGATCGCGCGCACCCTGACGATGAGCGACGACGCCACCCCGCCGTCGCCGGAGCTGGCCAACTCGCTGGCCCGCGACGCCGTCGCCGCGCCCGACACGTTCGCCGCGATCCGCACGTCGTCGCCCAGCGAGCCGCACCGCCAGAAGCTGCTCTTCGTCTCCGAGCGCCTCGCCGCCACCCGGCAGGGCCGCATCGAGCTGGCCTACCGCCGCCCCGACGAGCTGCTGGAGGACCTGCGCCTCATCCAGGACTCGCTGCGCGCCTCCGGCGACGACCGAGCGGCCTTCGGCGAGCTGCAGCACCTGATCTGGCTCACCGAGACCTTCGGCTTCCACCTGGCCGAGCTCGAGGTCCGCCAGCACAGCGCCGTCCACAAGGCCGCGATCGACGAGCTGCTCGGCCAGCTCGACGAGGCGCCGGCCGACGACGAGGCCCGCCTCGCCCTCCTGGACCGGCTCGCCGTCGACGGCTGGCCGAGCCACGTGCACGCCACGAGCGAGCGCACCCGCGAGGTCCTGGACACGCTGCGCGTGATGTCCTGGCTGCAGGAGCGCTGGGGCCCGCGGTCCTGCGGCCGCTACATCGTCAGCTTCACGCAGGCGGCCGAGCACCTCGTAGGGGTGCGGGCGCTGGCCCGGCTGGCCGTCGGCGACGGCCCGCTGCGGCTCGACGTGGTGCCGCTGTTCGAGACCGGCGCGGACCTCAACGGCGCCGTCGACACCCTCGAGCGCTGGCTGCCGATGCCCAGCACGCAGGCGTGGCTCGGCCAGACGGCGGGGCACGTCGAGGTGATGGTGGGCTACTCGGACTCGGCCAAGGACGTCGGCCCGGCCAGCGCGACGCTGACCCTCTACACCGCGCAGAGCGGGCTCGTGGAGTGGGCGGACCGGCACGGCGTGCATCTCACGATCTTCCACGGTCGCGGCGGCTCGCTCGGCCGCGGCGGCGGCCCGCTGCACCGCGCCATCCTCGCCCAGCCGCCGGGATCGGTGGCTGGACGGTTCAAGGTCACCGAGCAGGGCGAGGTGATCTTCGCCCGCTACGCCGACGAGACCCTGGCGCAGGCGCACCTGGAGCGGCTCACCTCGGCGGTGCTGCTGGCCGGCACCGAGGACGCCACCTGCCGCAACCGCGACGCGGCGGCCGGGTTCGCCGATGTCGCGGCCACCGTCGAGAGCGCCTCCCGCGAGGCGTGGTGGTCGCTGGTGCGGATCCCCGGGTTCGCCGACGTGGTGGCCGAGTCCAGCCCCATGGAGGAGCTGGGCGAGCTGCGGCTGGGGTCGCGGCCGGCGCGGCGCAGCGGGGCCACCGAGGGTCGCGACCTGGCAGACCTGCGGGCCATCCCGTGGGTGTTCGCCTGGTCCCAGATCCGCGCCAACATCCCCGGCTGGTACGGGCTCGGCACCGGCCTGGCCGCCGTCGGGGATCCGGAGCGGCTGCGCGCGGCCTACCGGGAGTGGCCTCTGTTCGCCAGCCTGATCGACGTCGCGGAGATGAGCCTGGCGAAGGCCAACCCGCGGCTGGCGGAGTCGTTCCTGGCGCTGGGCGGGCAGCCCGAGGTGACCGAGCGGGTGCTGACCGAGCTGGAGCTGACCAGGCGCCTCGTGCTGGAGACGATGGGCCAGTCGGAGCTGTTGGAGGCCAAGCCGCTGCTCCAGGGCCGGGTGAGCCTGAGGGCGCCGTCGATCGACGCGCTCAGCCACCTGCAGCTGCGCGCCCTGCGCCTCATCCGGGACGCCGCGTCGCCGATCGACGACGCGGAGCGAGCGGTGTGGTCGCGGGTGCTGCTGCTCACCGTCAACGGCGCCGCGGCCGGCCTGCAGAACACCGGCTAGTCTCCGCCCGGCCCCACGGCTGCCTGAGGCGCGAGGAGCGAGAGCGACGAGCCCCTTCCCGCTGGCTGATTTGTAGGAACGCTCCTTCTTGCGCCACAAGGCCGCCCGCGGCCCCGGACACTGAGGTGCAAGGAGCGAGAGAGACGAGCCCCCTCCCGCTGGCTGAGGTGCGAGGAGCGAAGCGACGAGCCTCGAAGCTGTGAGTCTGGTGTCACCACCTCATTGGTGGTGTTGTTGGGATCGACGGTCGCGTCGTGACTCTCCTCGAAGCTGGCCCTCCGGGTGCCTTGGTTAGGACATGTCCGGCGTGAGCGTCGACCCCGACCCGAGCAGAAACCAGTGGCCTGATTCAGGAGCTTGACCAACCAGCGTCAGCAGCGCCGGTTGTGTCCCATCACAGTTGTGCCTAGTCCCTGCCCGGATCGGAACCCGATGGTTGACGTCCATGGAAGGGGACGCATGTCCAGTGTGAAGAATCTCCGCGAGCTTGTCGACCTTGTGATCGGGGTCGACACCCACGAGCAGTTCCACGTCGCCGCGGCCGTTGACGCGGTCACCGGCGGGGTGCTCGACACGATCAAGACCCCGGCCGACCCGGCCGGCTATCAGCAGCTCATCGACTGGGCCCACACCCGTCCCGGCCGGCGCGGGTGGGCGATCGAGGGCACCAACAGCCATGGCATCGGCCTGACCCGCGCCCTGGCCGGCGAACTGGTGGTCGAGGTCGACCGACCAGAGCGGATCAAGCGCCGCAACGGCGCAAAGTCCGACTCCATCGACGCGGTCCGGGCAGCCCGGGACGCGTTGGGCCGGGACTCCCTGTCCACCCCGCGGGCGGTCACCGGTGACCGTGCCGCGCTCCAGGTCCTTGTCACCAGCAGACACCTGACGATCACGCAGGCCACCGACACCGAACGCCAACTCCGCTCGATGGTGCTCACCGCCCCCGACGAGCTCCGGTCACGGTTCACCGGCCGCAAGACCGCCCCGATGGTCACCCAGGCCCTGAAACTACGACCCCACACCAATGACGACCCCCTGACCGGGATCCTGATGCCGGTACTGAAGGAACTCGCACAGCGGGCCCGGTCGCTGCGGCTCTACGCCATGGCCCTGCAACGGCAGATCCTCGACATCGTCAGGAAGTGGCGCCCTGACCTGCTCGACCTCAACGGCGTCGGACCGATCGTCGCGGCGAGCCTGCTGCTGGTGTGGTCCCATCCCGGACGCGTCCACTCCGAGGCCGCATTCGCGATGCTCTCCGGAACCGCCCCCATCCCGGCCACCAGCGGCACACAACAGACCAGACACCGCCTTAACCGCTCCGGCGACCGCCACCTCAACCAGGCCATCCACACCATCATCCTCTGCAGACAACGCAACGACCCAGCCACCAAGGCCTACATCGAACGCCGCACCGCTGAAGGCCGAACCAAGCGAGAGATCCGCCGCTGCCTCAAACGCTACGTCGCCCGCCAGACCTTCAGAATCCTCGAAAAAGGGGTTGACAAAACATAGGAGCGTCCTAGAAAACGTTCCTTGTCAGCCCACGTTTATTAGGCTTCGAGGCCGCTACGCGGCACCTCAGCCAGCAGGGGTGGACACCTCAGCCAGCAGGGGTGGGCACCTCAGCCAGCCGGGGCGCGACTCAGCTGCCTGCTTTCACCGACGTCGATCGGCGGATGTCCAGGACCGCCCGGACGAGGATCCACGCCACGATCGCCGCGCCCGCGGCCGACGCGGCCCAGTGGTCCGCGATCATCAGCAGCATCATCGCCAGCAGGGTGGGTGCCAGGTACTGCATGGACCTCACGACGTAGACGCCGAACGACGGCATGTGCACGCCCCGGGAGTCCGCCACGGACTTGACCATGAAATTCGGCCCGTTGCCGATGTAGGTCAGCGCCCCGCAGAACACGGCCCCCAACGAGATCGAGATCAGGAATGTCTCCGGCACCGGCGGCGTCGTGCCGATCATGGCCACACCCGGCGGCGCGGGCACCTGCGAGGCCATCTCGTAGAAGGTGGCGTAGGTGGGCGCGTTGTCCAGCACAGACGACAGTCCGCCGGTGAACAGGAAGAACGTGATCTCGTTGAGCGGAAGCTTGGGCGCCTGCTGACCGAGGAACTCCAGGGCCGGGATCATGGTGAGGAAGATGCCGATGAACAGCGCCGCGACCTCCCCGATGGGCCCCCAGCTGAACTCGTTGTCGCCGTAGCGCACGCTCCTGGGGGTGGTCGCCATCGAGGCGGCGGTCACTGCGATCATGATCAGCTCGCGCACCGGTATCCAGGACCACGCCGTCGCATGGCCGGTCTCGATGGCGTGCAGGTCCATCGACGGAGCGAACGCCACTGCCGCGATGATGATGGCGAACCAGAGGAAGTTGATCTTGCCGCGCACGCCTAGCGGAACGACGTTGGTGTGGTCGAACGCTACGTCCTCCGGCGCCTCGGTGGCGTAGATCCGTCGGTCGAGTGCGTAGTAGCTGACCAGCAGAAGGGCGTTCACGAACAGCCAGTAGGGCCACAGTCCGAACGTCCACGTGAACGGCACGCCCCTCAGCAGGCCGAGGAACAGCGGCGGGTCGCCCAGCGGGGTGAGGAGGCCGCCGCAGTTGGCGACGATGAAGATCGCGAACAGCACCGTGTGGACCCGGTGCTTGCGCTCGACGTTGGTGTTGAGCAGCGGGCGGATGAGCAGCATCGCGGCGCCCGTGGTGCCGACGAACGAGGCCACGAGCCCACCGATGGCGAGGAAGGTGGTGTTGTTGCGGGGCGTGGCCTCGATGTCGCCCTTGAGGAACAGCCCGCCCGAGACCACGAACAGGGCCAGCAGGAGGGCGATGAACTGGGCGTACTCGTAGACGGCGTGGCCGACGCGCCACGGGTCGTCCAGCGCCCACACCGCCAACGCGACGGGGAGGCCCAGCACCAGCGCGTAGCCCAGCTGGGTGGACGGCTTCTCCCAGAGGTGCCTCGTCCGCGTCAAGAGCGGGAACACCGCGATGCCGCCCAGCATCGCGACGAACGGGAGCATGCTCCACCAGGGATATTGCATCGTCGGGTCCCTTCACCGGAGCCCCCCGGGACTCCTGGCCAGATTCGCCCAGCCTAAACCCGGCCCGTTCGACGCGTGCGTGCGGGCCCAGGATCGGGGGCGACGGCAGCCACCCCTGGGGTCGCACGGGACCGGGAGCGGGAGCGCATGGGGCGGGGGCGGGAGTGCGGGAGCGGAAGCGGCGCGCGGGACCGGAGGCGGGAGCGGGGGGCGGGGCGTGGCGGCGGAGGGGCGGAAGCGTCAGCGGGACGGGGAACAGTGGCGACGGTGTCCCGCCCCACCTCGTGCCTGCGCCCCAGGTGCGCGGCGTTTGGCATGATCGGTGGGTGACCGACGACGACCTGGCCCCCCGCCTCGCCGCCTGGTACGCCGCGCACGCCCGCGACCTGCCCTGGCGCGCGGCCGGCGTGACCCCCTGGGGCGTGCTGGTCAGCGAGGTGATGTGCCAGCAGACGCCCGCCGCGCGCGTCGCGCCGCAGTGGGTGGAGTGGATGGGCCTCTGGCCCACGCCGTCGGACCTCGCGGAGGCCGCCACCGCGGACGTGCTCCGGACCTGGGCGAGGCTCGGCTACCCCAGGCGGGCGCTGCGGCTGCAGGAGGCCGGCCGCGTCGTCGTCGATGTTCACGGCGGCGAGGTGCCCGACGATGAGGCCGCCCTCCTGGCGCTTCCCGGCATCGGCCGCTACACCGCCGCCGCGGTCCTCGCGTTCGGCTTCGGGCGACGTTCGCTGGTGCTGGACACCAACGTCCGCCGGGTGCTCGCCCGGTACGACGGGGGCGTCGAGTTCCCGGCCGGCCACGAGACGGCGGCGGAGCGGCGGCGGGCGTGGGAGTTCGTGCCCTTGTCGGACGCCGACGCGGCGCTCTGGTCGGTCTCCGCGATGGAACTGGGCGCGTTGGTGTGCACGGCGAAGGCGCCCCGTTGCGGGGAATGCCCCGTCGCCGACGGCTGCGCCTGGCTGGGGGCGGGACGCCCGGCCTGGGACGGTCCGGAGCGCCGCGTCCAGGCGTGGGAGGGCACGGACCGGCAGTGTCGCGGCAGGATCATGGCGGCGCTGCGCGGCCACGGCGTGGTCCGGCTGGCCGACGTCGCCTGGCCCGACGCCGCGCAACTCGAGGCGTGCGCGGCGTCGCTGGTCGCGGACGGATTGGCGGTCCCCGTCGACGACGCACTCTCCCTCCCCTGACGCTCAGCCACGAGGCGGCTCAGCGCGTGTCGACTTGGGTTGAGCCGGGCCAAGCCGCGAAGCGGCCCAGCCCGCGCCGAAACCACCCAACTGACGCCTGTCCATGGAGTTGGCCGCGGTTCTCGCGATTGGAGCTCACGCTGTCGGTGCCGTGAGCCCTGACACGAGGCCCGTGCGGCCCTTGTCCTGCTACTGCCTGTCGGCCACGTGCTCGGCGGTGGTCGGGTAGTCGAGGCCGCCCGGGCCTCGTCTCACGTCTCCCTGCACTCGTCTGCCTGTGGCGTGGTCGGGTCCGGGCGTGCGCCGGCAGGGCGGCCCTGGCTCGGGTCTGCTTCAGGCGGGTTCTTCCGGGTGCCCCTCGGGCTGGGCATCCCTGCGCCCAGCCGCCCTGCCGTCCCCCACCCTCACGCACACCTCACGTCCCCGCCGTCGCCGTCACTGCCCAGACGCGTGGCACGAAACGCCGCGCGAATCGGACCCCGTCGCCCTATGCGTACCCGACCACCGATCCCGACGGCGTGTCGTGCACGCTCTTCCCGCCCACCAGGACCCGCGACCGGATCAGCGGGGCGGGGGGTGGTGGGGGCCGGGGCAGGTTGGGTGGGCGTTGATGACGGTACGCGGCAGCGCGAAGCGCCGCCGACCGGCATCATGGGCGGCCCGGCCCCCACCACACCCCACCACACCCGACCACAGCTGCCCAGACCGACGCCAGGCCCCCAGACGGAAGCCAGGCGCACCGAGGTAGGGCAGGCCACGACATCGCGCCTGCGCAAAGTCACCGCGCCTGCTCTATAGCGCCGGCGTCTGAACCCACGGCAGGCGGCCCCGAGGCGCCTGTCCTACAGCGCAGGCTCCCAGACATAAGCCAGGCGTCGGGACGGTAGCCAGGCGACCAGACGCAAGCCAGGCGACCAGACGCAAGCCAGGCGACCAGACGCAAGCCAGGCGGCATGGGCCTGCGCGGGCCGGCTCCCGGCTCAGCTCAGGCGACGGTGAGGGTCCAGGACGAGACGGGGGCCGAGCCGTCGAGGAGGCGGGCCGAGACCTCGCCGTCGTCGTCCGCGACCACCTCGAACCGCGACACCGAACCGTCCGGACGGGGCACCTCGACGGTGCGCGACATCCCGGGCCCGAAGCCGTAGGCCCGAAGCTCCACACCCTCGGCCCAGTCGTAGTCCGGCCGGTCCTGCACCGCACCCCAGGGGATCACCGAGCCGGGGCGCGCGAGCAGCGGCAGCGAGTCGAAGCCGTGCTTCTCCGTCCGCCACCCCGGACCCTCGACGACGCCGCCGTCGAGCACCCGCGTCCACCGCCCGCACGGCACGTAGTACGACACGGTGCCGTCGTCGGTGAAGATCGGCGAGACGAGCAGCTGGTCGCCCAGCATGTACTGCAGGTCCACCATCGCGGCGCCGGGGTCGTCCGGGAACTCGAGGAACAGCGGCCGCATCACCGGCACGCCCTCAAGGTGGGCGATCTCGCCGAGCTGCCCGATGTAGGGCATGAGCCGCATCTTGAGCCGGGTGAACTGGCGCGCCACGTCGACGGCCTCGTCGTCGAACGCCCAAGGCACGCGGTACGAGTTGGAGCCGTGCAGCCGGCTGTGCGAGCTGAGGAGCCCGAACGCCAGCCATCGCTTGAACACAGCCGGGTCCGGGGTGCCCTCGAAGCCGCCGATGTCGTGGCTCCAGAACCCGAATCCCGACGCGGCCAGGCTGAGCCCGCCGCGCAGCGACTCGCTCATCGCGGAGAAGGTCGATTCGCAGTCCCCGCCCCAGTGCACGGGGAACTGCTGCCCGCCGGCCGTGGCGGACCGGGCGAAAACGACGGCGTCGCCCTCGCCCCGCTCCTCAACCAGCAGGTCGAAGACGGCCTTGTTGTAGAGGTGCGCGTAGTAGTTGTGCATCCGCTGGGGGTCCGAGCCGTCGTGCCACACCACATCGGTGGGGATCCGTTCGCCGAAGTCGGTCTTGAGGCAGTCGACGCCCTGCCGCAGCAGGCCGCGCAGCTTCCCGACGAACCAGGCGGTGGCCTCCGGGTTGGTGAAGTCCACCAGCGCCATGCCTGCCTGCCACAGGTCCCACTGCCACACGGACCCGTCGGGGCGCTTGACCAGATAGCCGCGATCCCGTCCCTCCGCGAACAGCACCGAGCGGCGCGCGATGTAGGGGTTGATCCACGCCGAGACCTTCAGCCCGCGCTCGTGGAGGCGCGCCAGCATGCCCTCCGGGTCCGGGAAAGTGGCCGGGTCCCACACCAGGTCCGTCCAGTGGAAGGCCCGCATCCAGAAGCAGTCGAAGTGGAACACCGACAGCGGCAGGTCCCGCTCGGCCATGCCGTCGATGAACGAGTTGACGGTGGCCTCGTCGTAGTCGGTGGTGAAGCTGGTGGACAGCCACAGCCCGTAGCTCCAGGCGGGCACCCGGGCGGGGCGGCCGGTGAGCGCGGTGTAGCGGCGCAGCACGTCGGCGGGGGTGGGGCCGTCGATGATCAGGTAGCGCAGCCGGTGACCGGGCACCGAGAACTGGGCGCGCGACGCGAACTCGGACGCCAGCTCGTAGGAGACATGGTCCGGGGTGTCGACGAAGACGCCGTAGCCGCGGTCGCTCAGGTAGAAGGGCACGTTCTTGTACGCCTGCTCGCTTGAGGTGCCGCCGTCGGCGTTCCAGATCTCCACGCTCTGGCCGTTCTTGATCAGCGGCCCGAACCGCTCGCCGAGCCCGTACAGGTGCTCGCCGGGCGCGATGGCCAGCTGCTCCCTCACGAAGCGCCGCCCGTCGGGGTTGGTGAGCGCCGACGGCGACCTCCCCGTCGAGGAGGTGAGCGGCCCACCCGCTCCGACGAACCGCAGATCCCACGGCACCTCCCTGCCCAGGGTGGCGGTCAGGGTGCCGCTGGTGAGCGAGACGGAGTCGTCGCTCTCGGCGATCGTGACCTCGTGCCCGCCGTCGATCAGGGCGAAGCTGGGCCCGGTGATGGGCTGGTCCCAATGCTCGATGGTGACCCCGATGACCCCCTCCGCGGGCGAGTCGACGGTGATGGTGAGCGCCGGGCAGTTGAGGGTGTCGCCGCGGGTCTCGATCACGCGCGTGGGCGTGTGGGCCACCAGGCGGCCGTCCTCGGCGACGATCTCTGCGATGCTGCGAGGACTGAGCGCCGTGACTCCGGGGCGCAACTGCCAGTAGCCGTCGGTGAACTTCATGCTTGGGTCCTCTCGTCCTGCCGCGACACTTTCGCGTGCCGCCAGATGGTGGGTGGCACGGGGTTGGTCCCCGCCGTGCCGATGGGGCCGGGCCGACGGCCTACCCCGCTTGGTCGAAACGCTTGCGCGGGCCTAGGCTTGGCTTTCACAGGGCCGTATGAAGACGGCGCCGGCCCGTCGGGCCGAAGGGGCCGGACCCCGCCGCTCCCGCCCTGGGACAAGGGGTCACGATGGCTGGTATCCAGGAAGTCGCACGCAAGGCGGGGGTCTCGCAGTCCACCGTCTCCTACGTGCTGAGCGGCCGGCGACCCATCTCCGATTCCACGCGCGAGCGGGTGCTCAAGGCCATCGACGAGCTCAACTACCGCCCCCACGCCGGGGCTCGCGCCCTGGCGTCGTCCAAGACGCACGTGCTGGGCCTGGTCACGCCGCTGCGTCCAGGCGTCAACGTGGACGTCATCATGCAGTTCGTCGCCGGCATCGCCACGAGGGCGCGTCACTTCGAGCACGACGTCCTCCTGGTCACCGAGCCGGACGCCTCAGGCATCGAGGGCGTCTCGCTGCGCTCGATGGTGGACGGCTTCATCGTCATGGACGTCGAGTCCCGCGACAGCCGGCTCCCCACGCTGGCCGCGCTGCGCCAGCCGAGCGTGCTGATCGGCATGCCGGAGGACCCGGGATCCTTGAGCTGCATCGACTTCGACTTCGAGTCCGCCGGCTCGATGGCCGTGCGGAAGCTGGCCACGGCCGGGCACACCCGCATCGCGCTCATCGGTTCGTCGCCCGCGGTGCACACCCGCGGCACGTCGTACGCGGTGCGGCTGGCGCGAGGCGCGGAGCGGGAGGCCGAGGCCCACCACATCGAGCTGCAGCGCCTGGCCTGCGGCGACGACCCCATGGAGGCGTCGCCGCTCATCGACGAGTTGGTGGAGTCCGGCATCACCGGGCTGATCGTGCACAACGAGGCCGCGCTGCCGGGCGTCATCACCGCGCTGGCTCGACGGGGCCCCGAGGTGGCCGACTCGGTGGCGGTGGTGGCCATCGGGCCGAAGTCGTTGCTGCTGGCGCCGCTGCTGCCGATGACGGTCATCGACATCCCCGGCACCACCATCGGGTCCACGGCCGTGGACATGCTGATGGCACTGGTCAACGACCACTCCCTGCCGGAGCGACGGCTGGTGGCTCCGCGGGTGGAGTGAACCGTCGGCGCGGCCGGTGACGGTGCGCGCTGCGGGCCGGATCGCATTGCACTCCTTCGCTGAGCTGGTCTGTCGATTCGTCGTCGAATCATTTCGACACAAGTGAATCACGACGGCGCCTCAGGCCGCAACACCTCGGGGCGGATTGGGCGCCCGGTCTCGCGCACGCAGCGTAGATAGTGCATCATTGGGGCAACGATCACTGCGGGCACCGCCGCCACTCAAGCATCGAAAGGCTTCGACCTCATGGCTTCTGACTCGACGACCAGCAGCACCACTCCCACCCGCGCGACCCTCGAGGATCTGGTGGCCGCGACACTTGCGCGCCTCAGCGACGACGAGGCGGTCGCCCTCCTCCACCAGGTCAACCCGGCGATGCCGGATCACGGCCTGGCGGAGTTCCACACCGGCGCCGAGGCCCTGCACGGCGTCGCCTGGACCGGCACCGCCACGGTCTTCCCGCAGCCGGTGGGCATGGCGGCCACGTGGGACGCCGGGCTGCTGCGCGAGATCGGCGAGGCCACCTCCACGGAGGTGCGCGCCAAGCACGCGGCTGACCCCGTCGGGATGTCGCTCAACGTGTGGGCACCCGTGGTCAACCCGCTGCGCCACCCCTTGTGGGGGCGCAACGAGGAGGGCTACTCCGAGGACCCGCACGTCACCGCCGAGTGCGCCATCGCCTACTCCTCAGGGCTCCGCGGGGACCACGACGTGTTCTGGAAGACCGTGCCCACCCTCAAGCACCTGCTGGCCTACAACAACGAGCAGGACCGCTGCACGTCGTCGTCGAGCCTGCCGCCCCGCGTGCTGCACGAGTACGACCTCCCGCCGTTCGTCGAGCCCATCGCCGCAGGCGTGGTGGGCGGCGTGATGGCCGCCTACAACCTGGTCAACGGCCGCCCGGCGCACACCTCGCAGGAGCTGTTCGAGGCCGTGCGGGCGGCGAATCCGGACCTGATCGCGGTCTCCGACGCCTACGCGCCCACCAACCTCACCGGCGCCGAGCGGGCCTACCCCACGGAGGCCGATTCCCACGCGGCCGCGATCCTCGCAGGCCTGGACTCCTTCACCGACCACGACGCGGACTCCTCCTCCACGCTCGCGGCCATCAAGGCGGCCCTCGCACAGGGCCTGCTCACCATGGACGACGTCCGCCGCGCCGCCCGGCGCGTGCTGCTGGTGCGGGCGCTGACCGGGGAGCTCACCCCGGAGGCGGACCCGTACGCGGGCATCACCGCAGACCAACTCGACACCCCGGCCCACCGCGAGCTCGCCCGCCGGGCCTCCGCCGCGCAGGTCACCGTGCTGGCCAACGACGGCGTCCTCCCGCTCGCCGCGGGCGCGCGCGTGGCCGTCGTCGGGCCGATGGCGGAGGTGGTCAAGCACGACTGGTACTCCGGCACCCCGCCCTACATGGTCACGCTCGCCGCGGCCGCGGCCGAGACCCACGAGGTCAGCGCGCACGACGGCGCAGACCGGGTGGTGCTGCGGTCGCGGACCACCGGGCTGGCGGTGTCGCGGGCGGAAGACGGCGTGCTTGTGGCCGATCAGGGCCACGACGCCGAGGCCTCGGCGTTCGCCGTCGTCGAGTGGGGATCCGACGTGGTCACGCTCCGCCACGACCCCACCGGCCTGCTCTGGCGAGGCTCCGACGAGGGCATGGTCCGCGTCGACTCCACGCGCCCGGGCGGCTGGGTCACGCACGAGCACTTCGTGCGGCACGCGCACGAGGACGGCAGCTGGTCCCTGCAGCACCGCGGGAGCCGGCGCTGGCTGCGCGTCGAGTCCTGGGGCGGGCTCGTCAGCTCCTCGTCCGACGACCTGGCCACCGCCGAGCGGTTCGACGTCGAGGTGCTGAGCAGCGGCCCCGACGAGGTGGCCAGGGCTGCCGCGGGCGCCGACGTGGTGCTGGTGGCGGTGGGCAACGACCCGCATCTCAACGGCCGCGAGACCGTTGACCGGCCCGAGCCGAGCTGGCGGATCGTCGCGGCGCCGTCGGTCGCGGCGGGTGCGCTGCGGGGCTCCGGCTACCGGGCGCGGGCTGGGGCCGGGCGGGTGGCGTGGCCCTCCGTCGAGCCCCTGCCCGAGCGGTTGAGCGTGCGCCTGCGGGTGGCCACGGGCCTCGGCGGCGAGGTGGAGGTGCGCTGCGGCGACGGTCGAGGACCTGGTCGTAGCCGAGGCCCCGCGCGGTCTCCTGCATGTTGGCCAGCAGCGACTCGAACTCGGCGTCGTTGGCCGCGAACGACATCTTCCACGACTCCTGGACGATGATCGCCTTCACCTGGTTGCGCAGGGTCTCGATCTCCGAGCTGTCGGCGGGGGCCGTGTAGCTCGCGCCGGGGGCGACCATGATCTTGTCCTCCGCCTTCAGGTAGTCCATCGTCGTGGCCGCGCCACCCATCTGCGCGGACCAGTCCTCGATCAGCGGGTTCGACGTGGCGGCCTGGAAGGTCTCCCACATCTTGTAGCTGAACGGGGCGCCGGTGTTCTCGTCGACGTCGATGGGCAGCACGAGCGTGGTGTTGAGCCAGGACGCGCCGTCCTCGTAGGTGCCGCCGCCCCACTCGTCGGGCACGGTTGCGCCGCCGCCGACGAGGGCCTTCATGCCGAACTCGGTGAGCTCAGGCGCACCCTCGGCGTTGACGTCCCAGGTCAGGCCCTGCGGGCCGGCCGCGCCCATGGTCTGGCTGTTGTTGGAGTAGGTGCCCTCGGGGGAGTACAGCCAGTCGATGAACGCCGCGACGCGCTCCGGGTCCTCGGCCTTGGAGCCGATGGCCATGACCTGCTTGCCGCCGAACGGCTCGGCGCCGTAGGAGAACACCTGCATATCCTGCAGCGGGGCGATCATGAAGCCCTTGCCGGCGTTGACGTTGTCGGTGGTGTTGTAGGCCGACTGTCCCTGCCAGGGCCACCAGGAGAACAGGACCTGGCCGTTCTGGTACTTGGAGAACAGGGTGTCGTAGTTCTGAGTGGTGGACTCGGGGTCCATGATGCCCAGCTGGTTGGCCTCGTAGAAGAAGCGCAGGTTGCGCACGTAGGCGGAGTCGGAGTCGATGACGCTCTGGTACTCGGAGCCGTCGGCCTTGGCGTAGACGAAGCCGATCTCGTCGAAGCCGTAGAAGGTGGCGGGCTGCTTGGCGTTGTTCATCATGTTGCCGTCCCAGTCCTTGAACATGGACAGCGCGTAGGTCTTCTTGCCGTTGGGGGCGGTGGGCTCGGCGTCCTGCATCTTCTTGAGCACCGGCAGCAGGTCCTCCAGCGTGCCGATCTCCGGGTAGCCGAGCTCCGCGTACAGGTCCCAGCGGACGAACGGGCCGAAGGTGGGGTCGATGCCCTCGCTCGAGTCCGTGGGCTTCAGCTGCGAGACCTGAGTCGGGAAGGCGTACGTGCCGTCCTTGCCCTCGTTGAGGCGGGTCACGGCGGCGTCGAACACGGCGGCGTTCGACATGGCCGGGTAGTACTGGGAGGCGTCGAGGAGCAGACCGCCCTGGACCAGCTCGTCGAGCTTCTCGCCCTTGTCGGTGACGATGAGGTCACCCAGCTCGCCCGCCGCGACGCGGGTGTTGTAGAGCGTGTCACCGCCGCCCGCCACGTTGGGGGCGATGATGTTGAGCTTCATGTTGAACTTGTCCTTGACGATCTTGGCGAACCATCCGGGCTGCTCGCCCATCTGGTTGGCCAGGCCGTCGAACACGTCGATGGTGATCTCCTCGGACCACTCGGTGGGGAACGTGCCGCTGGCGGCCTGCGACGAGTCGTCGGCGGGAGCCTGCTCGGGGCTGCAGGCTGCGAGCCCGGCGAGACCCATCAATGGTGCGACCACAAGGGCCACAGCCTTCCTGTACTGCATTGGGTTTCCTTTCTGGAGGTGAGGGAGCCGGACCGTCATCCCTTGACGGCGCCGAGCATGATCCCCTTGACGAAGAACCGCTGGAAGAGTGGGTAGATGAAGATGATCGGCAGCACGACGATGACCGACACGGTGGTGCGGATCGACGTCGCCGTCTGAGAGGTGGCGGCCGAGGCGATGGAGCCCAGGTTGCCGCCCGCCTGCTGAGCCGCGGCCGCCAGGGAGGCCGCCTGGTTGATGAACATGTAGAGCAGGAACTGGAGCGTGTAGAGGCTCTGGTCCGTGATGTAGAGCAGCGTGTCCTGGAAGCTGTTCCACTGCGCGACGGCGGAGAAGATGGCCACCGTGGCGAGGATGGGGGTCATGTTGGGCAGGACGATGCGGAAGAACGTCTGGAACACGTTCGCGCCGTCGACCTCGGCCGCCTCCTGCAGCGAGTCCGGCATGGACTCGACGTAGGTCTTGACCAGGATGATGTTGAACGGCTGGACCACGAACGGCAGGACGTAGACCCAGAAGTTGTTGGTCAGCCCGAGGGTCTTCATGATGATGAACACCGGGATGAGGCCCGCGTTGAAGTACATGGTGATGACGACGAGCCGGTACCAGAGCTGCCGCTTCCACAGCCGCGGCTGGGTGAACATGAAGCCGAGGAACGCGGAGGCCAGGACCGTCGCGGCGGTGCCCAGCACCGTGCGGCCGATCGAGACGAGCGCCGCCTGCGGCAGGCCGGGCAGGCTGAACACCTGCGCGTAGTTCTGCAACTGGAGGCCGACCGGCCACCACCGCACGTCGCCCTGGGCGGCGATGTCGTTGGCGCTGATCGAGTTGATGATGAGGTAGTAGAAGGGGTAGGCGCAGATGAGCGCCAGGAGGGCGAAGATCAGGTAGTTGATCCCGTGGAAGACGAAGGATCCCTTCTCTTCGACGATGCGGGTGGGCTGGTGCGCGAGTGCGGTCATGTCTGCTGCTCCGATCAGATGAGGGACGTGCCGCGCACGCGCTTGGCGAGGGCGTTGACCGACAGGAGGAGGACCACCGAGATGATGGACTTGAGCATGCTGATCGCCGTGGCCATCGACAGGCTGTTGCCCGTGATGCCGATGTTGTAGACGTAGAGGTCCAGCACCTGGATGTAGGTCTTGTTGAAGGCGTTCTGGAACACGTAGTACTGCTCCATGCCGTTGTTGAGCAGGTTCGCGATGGACAGCAGCAGGAGAACGAAGTACGTGGGCATGAGCTGTGGGACGGTGATGTACCACATGGTCTGGAACCGGCCGGCGCCGTCGACCTTGGCCGACTCGTAGAGCGCCTGGTCGATCCCGGCGATGGCAGCGAGGTACATGATGGCGCCCCAGCCGACGGTCTTCCAGATGCCCCAGGCGGCCATGGTGAGCCAGATGTGCTGGTCCGTGTCCAGGAACTTCATCGGCACGGTGATGAGGCCGGAGTCCAGCATGAGCGAGTTGACCAGGCCGGTGGTGGAGAACATCGAGAACGCGATCATGTAGACCAGCACCCACGAGATGAAGTTGGGCAGCGTGGTCAGGGTCTGGATGGCGTTCCTGAACCACGGCGCGCGGATCTCGTTGAGGAACACGGCGAACGCGAGCGGGAGCACCGAGGACGCGATGCCGATGAAGCTCATGCCCAGCGTGTTGGCCATGACCTGGCCGATCTGGGCCAGCTGCGTGGGCGAGCCGACGAGGAGCCGGAACCACTGCAGCCCCACGAACTCGCTGCCGGAGAGGCCGAGCGCCGGACGGTAGTCGTAGAGCGAGTAGATCCACCCGTAGAGCGGGAAGTACGAGAACAGGAAGACGAGGATGAGGAAGGGCAGGATGCTGAGGAACATCGCCTTCGAGGGCTTGCGCCGCGACGAGGTGGACCCGGCGGGGGCGTCGCCTCGGCGGAGCTTCCGCTTGGCCGAGGCGACCACCTCCGGCTTCGGGGGCTGCACCGGGGCCGCGACAGTCATCGGCCCCTGCCCTCGGGCCGCGACACCGGCGCGAGCGCGTCGGTGCCTGGATGGACACCCGGCGTGGGCGCTTGTTCCTGGTTCATATTCACACTGCCTCCGTTGGCGAAGCGTTTCGACGACTCATGGTAACCCGAGAGTATCCTCAGCGCAATAGCCCTTGTAGAGCGCTCTCAATCTCTCGAATCGCAGCGACGATCCGCCGCCCACCTGAGCACGACACGCCGTCGCGCCCCCACCACCCGGCCGCCGCCCCATGAGCACGACACGCCGTCGCAACCCGCCCCCGACGCCCATAGCAACCTCGACCCCCAACTCCGACGGCGATTCGTGCCCACCCCGACCGGGCACAACCCGCACCCCGCCGCCCCCACCGTCGCGCCCCCACCACCCGGCCGCCTCCCCCTGAGCACGACACGCCGTCGCAACCCGACCCCGACGCCCCCAGCGACCTCGACCCCCAACTCCGACGGCGATTCGTGCCGACTCCCACCTAGACCTGGGCGCGCAGAAAGACCGACGGGGCCGCGCGGTCGGCGCGGCCCCGTCGGTCGGGGAGGGGGGATCCCCGCTCAGCCAGGCAGAACCTGGTAGTTGATGGTGATCACGCCGGCGGAGGTGCCGCCGAGGATGGTCATGGCCCCGCGCGAGAGGTCCATGCAGCGGCCGTCGATGAAGGGCCCGCGGTCGTTGATCCGGACCGTGACCTCCTTGCCGTTGGCCGGGTTGACCACGCGGACCATGGTGTTGAAGGGCAGCGTGCGGTGGGCGGCGGTCAAGCCGTCAGGGTTGTAGCTCTCGCCGTTGGCGGTCTTGCTGCCCTGCCAGTAGTACGAGGCCTTGCAGGTGGTGACGGGGGCCGACGAGGGGTCTGGCTCGACGGGGAAGCCCTCGATGTCCGGGGTGCGCGGCGGGATGGCGGTCACCGGGGCGGCGCCGTCGGAGGAGAAGTGCACCAGGTTGTTGAAGACCTCGGTGGCGTACTGCACGTAGCGGCCGTTCTGGTAGCTGACGACGGTGGACTCCGCGTAGGTGCGGCAGCCGTTGCCGCCGGTCACCTCGCTGTCGCAGTCGGTGCGCCAGGCGCGGCCGTCGGCGTCCGTCCAGGTGCCCTTGTTGCCCAGGGGGTTGCCCTCCCACTGCGCGCGGTCCGAGGCCAGGTACGTCAGGTTGTTGAACACCCACCCGTTGCGCTGGCGGTATGCCCCGTTCTCCTTGACCACCTTGGTGGCCCAGATCTCGGTGCGGCACCGGATGACGGTGTCCGAGTAGTTCTCGCATTCCGTGCGCCAGTAGCGGCCGTTGACGTAGTGCTGGCCCGGCTGCGTGTAGGGATCGGTGGCCGCGTGCGCGACGCCGGGTGCGACGGCGCCGAGGGACACCGCGCCCATCAGCGTGGCCATGGCCGCGAGGAGGAAGCGCTTGAACATGGTGGTGGGTCCTTTCCACGGATCCGCGAGGGCCCGACCGTAACACCCGATACCTGAGAATTCCAAGAATTTCTCAGATGTAATTCTCAGCTTGGTTCACCCCCCGCCTCTGGCCAGGGCTTTTCCTCACGCGCAACAGGGCACCAACTGAGAAGCCTCAGGCGAGGCTTGAGGTGTCGGCAGCTCGAGGCCCTGCGACCGCCCGAGTGATCCACGGCCGGACCGGCTGGCCGCTAGCCTGAAGCGTCGGCCGCAACGTCGCGGCCCGCGACCCCGCAAGGAGCGACCCATGCGCATCGGCGTGCCCCGAGAGACGAAGAACAGCGAGTTCCGGGTGGCCATCACCCCCGTCGGGGTGCACGAACTGACCGCCCGCGGACACCGCGTCCTCGTGGAGCACGACGCGGGGGTGGGCTCGTCGTTCAGCGACGACGACTACCGCGCGGTGGGCGCCGAGATCGTCAAGGACGCCGACACCGCGTGGGGCGACGCCGAGCTGGTACTGAAGGTGAAGGAACCCATCGCGGAGGAGTACCACCGGCTCCGAGAGGGCCTGGTGCTGTTCACCTACCTGCACCTCGCCGCCGACGAGCCGCTGGTGGATGCGCTGCTGGCCGCCGGAACGACGTCGATCGCCTATGAGACGGTGCAGCTGTCGTCGGGGCTGCTGCCGCTGCTCTACCCGATGAGCGAGGTGGCCGGCTGCCTCGCGCCCCAGGTGGGCGCGCACGCGCTGCTGAAGAACCAGGGCGGCCGGGGCGTGCTGCTCGGCGGGATCGGCGGGGTGGCCAACGCGAAGGTGGTGGTGCTCGGGGCGGGCGTGGCGGGCCAGAACGCCGCCAACATCGCGCTCGGCATGGGCGCCGACGTCACCCTCCTCGACACCGACCTGCAGAAGCTGCGGATGAGCTTCTGGAGGTGGGACAACCGGGTGCACCAGATCGCGTCGTCGACGCTGGCGGTGCGCGAACAGGTGCTGGGGGCGGACCTCGTCATCGGCACGGTGCTCGTGCCTGGCGCGCGGGCGCCGAAGCTGGTCACCGACGACTTGGTGGCCTCCATGAAGCCGGGATCGGTGCTGGTTGACGTGTCCATCGACCAGGGCGGCTGCTTCCAGAGCTCACGCCCCACGACGCACGAGAACCCCACGTTCCAGGTGGAGGGCTCCACGTTCTACTGCGTCTCGAACATCCCCGGGGTGGTGCCCAACACGTCGACGTGGGCGCTGACGAACGCGACCCTGGCCTACGTCGAGGCGATCGCGGACCACGGCTGGCGGGAGGCCATGCGTCGCGACGAGGCACTGGCGAGGGGGTTGTCCACGCACGGCGGGGCGCTGGTGTCGCGGCCGGTGGCGGAGGCGTTCGGACGCGAGTGCGCGAGTGTCGCGGCGGTGCTCGGCGCCGACTGAACCATCCGGCGCGCCTACACCCGCGACAGCACCTCCATCTGCTGCACCACGAGCTTGACCGCCTCTTCGGAGCGGTCCGGCGGGTACTTGTACTTGCGCAGCAGGCGCTTGATCTTGGCGCGGATGGACGCGCGCACGTCGTCGCGTACCGTCCAATCCGTCTTCGCGTCGCGCCTCAGCAGCTCGACCAGCTCGCGCGCGATCTGCCCCAGCACGGGCTGGCCCAGCACCTCCATCGCCGAGTCGTTCGCCGCGACGGCGTCGTAGACGGCCAGCTCGTCGGTGCCGAGCGGCGGGTCGAACTGCTCCCCCCGTCGAGCCTCGGACGCGATCTCCTCTGCGGTGCGCCACAGTTCAAGCAGCACCTCGGCGGAGGTCAGCTGCCCGTTGGTGTAGCGGTTGATGACGTCTGCAACCCGGTCCCCGAAGGTCTGCTGCCGCACCAGGTTGCGGCCGGACACGCGCGCCGCCTCCAGCAGCAGCGCGGCGCGCAGCGCCTCGATGGCCAGCTGCGGGTTCTGCGACGCCTGCGCCTCCTCCAGCACCGACGGTGCCAGGTGGTCGAAGTCGGGCGGGGTGATCTGCGCCATCTGGTAGATGTCGATGACGTCGCGCGAGTCGGTGGAGTCCTCGACGACGGCGAGCAGCGCCCGCGCCACCTCCTCCGGCACCGGCCGCCCGGTGGCCTCCCGCTCGGCGGCGTCCAGCTTCGCCACCCAGGCCCGGACCTCCACGTAGAACCGGACTTCGTCGGCGATGTCGGCCAGATTCTCCGCTCCCGCCGACAGCGCCCAGGCGCGGCCGAGCTGAGTGGTGAGGTGCCGGTAGCGGTCGGTGAGCGTCGCGTGCCCCTCTTCGACGCGGTTGCCCGGGTTCCGCGGGTCCCGCAGCCAGGCGGTCAACAGACGGGCGGCGTCCATCCAGCCGCGGGGCGTGCCGAGCTTGGCGCGCCAGTTCACCGGGCGGACGAGCTCGCGGAGCTGGTCCACGAGCGCCCGCGCCAGCTCGACGGCCTCGCCCACGTCGCGACCCATCGGGCGTTCGCGCTGGTCGGAGAGGGTGTACTCGGCAAGCGCGTGGGCGAGGTTGTCGGTGAGCGGCGCGTAGGCCACCAGCAGGCCGGCGGACTTGCCCCGGAACGTCCGGTTGACCCGGGCGAGGGTCTGCATGAGCAGGGCGCCCTTGAGCGGACGGTCGAGGTAGAGGGTGTGCAGCGGCGGGGAGTCGTACCCGGTCAGCATCATGTCCTTGACAATGACGAGCTCCAGCACGTCCTCCGCGGTGGCCAGCCGCTTCTTGATCACCTTGTTCTCGGACTCGCGGCGCACGTGGTCACTGATCGGCGGCTGGTCCGAGGCCGTGCCGGAGTAGACCACCTTGATGCGTCCGCCGTCGATGGCATCCGAGTGCCAGTCGGGCCGCAGCTCGACGATCTGCCGGTAGAGGTTGGCCGCGATCTCGCGCGTCGCGCACACGATCATCCCCTTGCCCGGCCCCTCGATCTCCGCGACCACCCGCGCTCGGCGCTTCTCCCAGTGCTCGACGATGTCCGCGGCCAGGGTGCGCAGCCGCTCGGGCGCGCCGTAGATGGAGTTGATGACGGCCACCGACCGCTCGACCTGTTCGCGCTCGGTCTCGTCGAGGTCGCGGGTGAGCTCGTCGGCGGCCGCGTCGAGCTGCTCCGAGGTGACGCCGTCGTCGAACCCGACGGTGACCAGCCGCGGCTCGTAGTACACCGGCACGGTGGCACCGTCCGCGACGGCGCGGGTGAGGTCGTAGATGTCGATGTAGTCGCCGAACACCTCGCGGGTATTGCGGTCGGTGAAGCTGATCGGGGTGCCGGTGAAGGCGATGAGGGTGGCATTGGGGAGGGCATCGGCGAGGTGGCGGGCGTAGCCGTCGAGGTCGTCGTAGTGGCTGCGGTGTGCCTCGTCGACGATCACCACGATGTTGCGCCGCTCCGACAGCAGCGGATGCTCGCGGCCGGCCTCGCGCTCCTGCTGCGTGCGGCCGAACTTCTGCAGCGTGGTGAACAGGATCCCGCCGGAGTTGCGCTCGGTGAGCGCCGTGCGGAGGGCCTCGCGGGTGTACACCTGCTCCGGCTTCTCGGGGAACAGCTTCGAGGCGGCGAAGCCGTCGAAGAGTTGGCCGTCGAGCTCGGTGCGGTCGGTCACCACCACGACGGTGGGGTTCCGGAGGCGGGTGGTGCGGAGGAGGAGGTTGGCGTAGAACTCCATCTCCAGCGACTTGCCGGAGCCCTGCGTGTGCCAGACGACGCCAGCCTTGCCGTCGCTCTCGACGGCCTGGACTGTACGGCCGACGGCCTTGGTGACGGCGAAGTACTGGTGCGGCTTGGCGGTGCGCTTGAGGATGCCGCCCTCCCCCTCGGCGAAGGCGGTGAAGTTCCGCATGAGCTGGCCGAAGCGCTCTAGGTTGGCCACGCCGTCGAGCAGCGATTCGAGCGCGGGCGCCTGGTCGGCGAGCGGGAGGCCGTCGTCGTCGACGTTCCATTCGGCGTAGTGGTTGAGCGGAGCGAACGGGTTGCCGTACTTCGCCACCACCCCGTCGCTGATGAGCGTGACCACGCAGGCGCGGAAGGCCATCGGGAACTCGCGCAGGTAGGTGGCGAGCTGGGCGTGGGCGGTGGCGACCGTGGCGGACTGGTCGCCGGAGTTCTTGAGCTCCACGATGCCGACGGGCAGGCCGTTGCAGTAGAGGACGAGGTCGAAGCGACGGTGGGCGTCGCGGTCGCGGACGATCACCTGGCGGGCGGCCAGCCAGTCGTTGGCCGACGGGTCCGGGTCGATCAGCCGCAGCGTGGGGGTGCGCTCGGTGCCGTCGGGCTCCAGCCAGCTGACCCCGCGGTAGCCGTGCACCATGAGTTCGTGGAGGCGCAGGTTCTCCGAGGCGGCGTCCTGCGACGCGGGTGCCAGGATCTCTGTGACGGCCTGGTCCAGGAGTGTCGCGGGCACGGCCGGATTGAGGCGCGCCAGCGCCGCGCGGAAGTCGACGACGAGCACCGGGTCCGCCGCCGACGCGCGGCGGGCGTTGAGCTCAGAGCCGTGGACCGGACGCCACCCGAGTTCGCCCAGGTAGTCGTGGGCGAGAAGTTCGAGGTCGTCTTCGAGCATGAGCCCTAGTCTGCCCGCATGTCCGTCCGCATCCGGCGCGGCGTGCGAGAAGGCCCGTTATCGGCGGCCGCGGGCGCCACTATCGCGCTGCGGCAGGAGACAAGAAAACCCGCCTCTACTGCGTGCTACCGCACAAGCCGAGCAGCTCCTGGTAAGCCTTGAAGAACGCGTCGTTTGCCTGGGCAAAATCCCCCATTGCGTCCATGTTCTTCTCGACGTACACCTTCTCCAGAACGTCTGTCAGAGCGTGACCGGTATCTCCGACAGAGGCGGACAACGCGGCGACCTCGGGGTTGGCGGCAGTCGCGCCGAAATCCTCGAATGCCGCAGAGAGCGCTCGCCACGAGTCCACAGCCGACTGCGCGTCGTTGGTGGCTGACTCCGTGATCTCAAGCATCGCCGAATTGGCCTTCTGGAGCGGCTCTGCCAAACTCAGGCAGGCGCTCGCGAGCGACAGATCGGGGGCATCGGCTTCCTTCTCCACGTCCGCCTCTTCCGTGGCTGCGGCCTCGGTGGGCTCCGAGGTGGTCGTCGTCGCCACGGTAGTGGGTTCGACGGTTGGGTCTGCCGAACCAGAGCATCCAGCAAGGACCAGGGCTGCGGTACCGACCAGAATGAGCGTGAACGTGGTTGCTGCGCGTCGCATAAAAGATTCCCCCAAATCTGCCGAGGGCATCATTGCCTCCCGAATGAAGGGAGGTTAGCATACGGCTCCCAGGGATCGGGCCGGGACATCATTGCCCTCAACGATGACACCGACCTCGCTTTCCCAGGCGAACCTGCCCCACGATGCATTCCGTGGCGTCCAGATCGATCATGTGGCCAATGAGGACCTCCTACCGCTCGCGTGCCGACCTGAGTGCCTACTTCTGACGCCGACGCAAGGGCGCAGGTACGACAGTTCCGCCCCGGTAAACTACGTCCAGGACGGGACCTCCCTCACGCACGGCCACACGGCGGAAGGCGGCTTGTGAGCACCACCAACAGAAGCAGGGACGGCAGCGTCCACGTGACCGACGAGCGGTTCAACACCCTCTCGCACCTGGCGGCCTTCTGTTTCTCGGTCTTGGGGACGGTCCTGCTCGTCTCCCAGGCCGTCGCTCTAGGAGACCCCTGGAAGGTCGTCGGCTTCAGCATCTACGGCCTGTCGCTCATGACGCTGTTCGCGGCGAGCACGCTCCACCATGGGCTCGATCGTGGGCCCCGGCTGAATGAAGCTCTGCGGACGGTCGACTACGCGTCGGTCTTCTTCCTCATCGCCGGCACGGTCACGCCCCTGGTGCTGGTGCTCTTCCGCACCGTGTACGGATGGGCGGTGTTCGGCGCGGTGTGGGTGGTCGCGATCCTTGGGATCGTGCTGCGCTCCGTGTGGCGACGGGTCCCGAAGTACGTCACCAACACCCTCTACATCACGCTGGGCTGGATGGGCGTCGTGCTGATGGGTGCGGACGTCTCACTGCCGCCCATGGCGCTCGTCCTGCTGGCGGCGGGCGGCCTGGTGTACAGCGCGGGCTTCGTGATCTACGTGATCGAGCGCCCGAACCCCTGGCCCGGGACATTCGGCTTTCACGAGATCTGGCATGTGCTCGTGGCCGTGGCGGCGTTCCTGCACTACCTCTTGATGTACTTCTACGTGTTGCCCGCGTGACCTGGCTCACTGCAGCTCGCTGAGGTCCAGTGTGAACAGTGACGGCTGGTCACCTAAGCGGTAGGCGCGCAACCGGCTACTCGGAGGGGCGGTCGGAAGCACGGCCTTGGCCTCCACGAGGCCACGGAGCGCCGTGCGAAGTGTCCCGACTGGCCGGCCTGTCTTCTCATTGAGGTCCTGCACAGTAATAGGACCATCTGATGCGCTCATCGCCGCCAGGATGTCCAGCTGTGTCGGAGACCAGGGACGGGGCGCCAGAACTGGCGTCGGACGCGCGTACCTGTCAGTTCCCAGTTCGACGAGGAGCCCGAGAGCCGCCAGCTGTTGAAGGTCCGCTCGAGCGTCATCACTGTCGATGCCCACCTGACGCCTGAGCTCCCCCACCGTCACCACTGAAGACTGCTCAGCGAGCACCAGCGCCATCTGCTGATGCGGGGGAAGCCCGGAAGCCCCCTGGACCTTGAGCCACTGCGCTGTGTCCTCGTCCAGTAGTCCGTGCCGGAACAGCGTCACGGTCACGCGGTCGACTGCTGCGGTGAACTCCGGCCTGGGCAATCCTGCAGTCTGCATGGCGTTGAGCATCAAGGGAACACCAGAGCCCTGGTTCTCGACCACCACCCCACCACCAGGCAACGGCACCCACGTCAGAAGCTTGGCAAGTGCGTCGTTACGTGAGCGCGACTGGCCGCTGTCGATGTTCTCGGTGGTCACGCCTCCCCAGAGCCCCCCTGGGCTGCTGATCTCAACGCGATTGGGATACACATCGACTGCAACCTGCTGCCCGACCGCTTGAGGGCTGTAGTCGCGGTGAACGAGGGCGTTGGCGATCGCCTCACGGAGCACCTCGGGGGGAATCTCGGGCACGTCCTGGCCGACGGCCCCTTTCACCACCCGTCGGGTCTTGAGGTTGGCGAGGGTCGCGGACACCGCCTCCGCAACCATGTTCGGAATGGCCCCGTCCGCCTCGCGTCTATCCACGAAACGGACTCCGTCACTCAGGGCAGACTTTGCATTTCCAGGGTGCACAGTGATGTCAACGAAGAGCTGTGGAAAGAACTGCTGAGGATAGGTACCGACCGCCACCAGACCGGCCAGCGTGGGGATGCCGTCGGGATCGAGGATGTTCAGCCGCCGCAGTGCCTCGATGGTTGACCTCGTCCCGTCCACTGCCCGCGACTTGGCGCGGCTGATATTGCTGAGCAGCCGCTCTACCGTCTGGGAGTCGAGGTCCTCCACGCGAGCCTGGGGAACGGGTTGGCGGTCAGTTCGCACGTACTGATTGCGGTGCCGCAGCAGGTAGATCGCGTACGTGGACAGGTGCTCGTTCTGGTCATCCCGCCGCCTGAATGATCCGTTCTCCAGGCCTTTGTCGACGACGAAGCACGGGGCCTGCTGATCGCTGCGCAGGGGCTCGATCCGGAGAGCAACAACCTGCCGCCCAGCAACCTCGACCCTCTCGATCTCATGGTCGGGAACCGGTTCGACTCGAGGAGAGGCGGTGTTGGGCGAGACGGGCATCCCCGCGGTCAGCGCGTCGATGATCGGTTGCGCTTTGAAACCTGCGGCCGGGGCGAAGCCCTCCGCCTCATTCAGGCCCAGAAGGATCAGACCACCATCGGTGTTGGCGAAGGCGCTGACGGTGTTCCAGACATCCTTGGCCAGTTTTCCGACGGAGCTCTTCGCCTCCGCGGCAGCGTCGTCGCTCCCTTGGCGGCGTAGCCGCGCGACGGTCGCTTCGACATCCATGGGCTCCCCCTCACTGCATAATCACTGTACATCAGTCGGTCCTCACTGTATACAGTGAGGAAGTGTGGGAACAGTGAGGGAGAGCGGGGAGGAGGCTCTTTCAGTGTCTCTCAGTCTCTTTCACTCTTGATCAGCAGACTGTCGAACTGACGCTGCACGCCGCCAACGAGACCTTCACCGGTGGAGGGTCGCACGTGCACCACGCCTGCCTCTCACCCCGGCGACGGACATGGCCATCTCCCTGCGGCGTCGCCGCCACCTTGTACGACACAAGGCCCCCCGACTTTGCGACCCCATCGGCAGGCGTCGGTCGTCAACGTTGTGCTCACTGCACATCTCTGTTGTTGAGTGAACACTCAGTGACGTGCAGTGAAGGACTCAACGCTCGAGACACGAGCGCGCCATCCTGTCAGCTTTCGTTTTGTTCGTTTCGCGGTATCCTTGGTGCATGTCAACTCTCACCCCGACGGACTTCGTGTTCCTCGATGAAGCAAGCGCTGACGCGTCGGCGGAGCTGTTGCTCGAGGGCCGCAGCTACCGTCTGTCACCCCGTGCGCTCCAGGTGGTCGTGGAAATCGTCGACGGCTTGGAGGCAGGTGACGACGTCGTCGTGACGAGGGCAAAGCCCCTCCTCTCGACCCAGGAAGCCGCCAACTTGCTCGGGATCAGTCGTCCAAGCCTTGTACGCCTCCTTGACGAGGGCCTGATCCCGTTTGAGAGGCCGGCAGGCGTCCACCGCCGTGTCACCAGGGCCGCCATCGAGGCCTACCTCAAGGAGGCTCCCGCGAGGCGGGCGGCGGCGCTCACGGAGCTGGCTAAGACCTACGCGCCTGAGCTTGAGTCCGATGGGTTCATCGAGATCCGGTGAGACCCGTCGTCAACGGCTGCCCCGTGGTGTGCTCCACGTTGCGGGGCTGATTCAGCCATCCCAGGTCCCTCAGTGCGGTCCACGCCGTCTCGATGTGGTGGGCGGTGAACAGGTCACGCTTCCGCGGGTTCCAGCGCCACACTGCAGCTGTGCAGTCCTCAAGGCTCCGAGCCCCATCGTGAGTGGCAACCCAGTGGGTGCTCGCGAGCAGCTCCATGCCGAAGGGCGTCGCGAACCCGGAGCAGAGCTCCATAGTGCGGTCTAGACGCTCCGCGGACTCCGGCGTGGGCTCCGGGGCAACGGCATCGGGACGGAGCCTGATCGGTCGGAATTCGGTGACGGCGTCTGTGCCGTCTCCATAGCCGTCGACGTAGTGCCCCTCAAGCTCGACGAGCACGTGGCGCAGGTTGTCGGCGTGGGGACCGTAGTGCACCTTCGCGAACCGCAGGTTCAGCGGCTCGCCCGCCGCCTGGAGGAAGTACAGGAGGTGCCCCAGCTCAAGTTGAGAAGCGTCCTCTAGCGTGACGTCCCGGTAGCGGGTCAGGCAGTTGAAGGTCAGAGCCTCTGGCGCAGTCATAATCCGCCCCACTCAGCGACCCGTTCGGTAACGGCAGTAGTCCCGCGCTGGATGATGGTCGCAGGTCCTATCGCCCACCTCTGGCGTGTTGTGTTCATCGCACCGAATCCTCCAAGGTTCTGATCGGGAGCCGCCCGGACATGAGCTCGGGGAGGAGTGCGTCGCGGGTCGCGGCGAGGCGGCGTGACTCCTCCGCCGCCACCGCTGCCCGCCTCCAAGCCGGGCTCATCTGAGCCTCGAACTCGCCCAGCACTCTCGCTTCAGGCAGGGGAATGGGCGCCCCTAGGAAGACGGCCGCGTTCGTTGCGGGGTACGCGGAGCCCGTAGAACCAGCGACCAGGAAGTCCACGAACTCCTGGGTGCGCGTCGCCTCGTAGAGGAAGGCTGACCCAACCTTGGTCGGCGTGATCGTGATCAGACCAGTGGAGCAGACCAGATCACTAGGGGGATCGAGAATCAACGCATGGGACCTGCGCTCGGGGCGAACAGTCGACCAGATGATGTCGCCGTCCTGAACGCCGCGCCGGGCACGACTGGGCGCCTCCGACCATGCAATCTCGATGGGTTCAGCAAACTCGCCTACGCCGACAGACGAAATGTCGAGGTACCGGATGGAGCCTGAGCCAGGCTTGAGCGGTCGTTCATTGAGCTTCGCGCAGTCTCCGAGTCGAGTCGTTCGGGAGTCGCGGGTAGCGGAGGCAAACAGCACGGACGACAGCGCCCCAACAGCCCGCCTAACCCGCTCGTTGGCGGCGATCTTGTCGTCCAGCGCTCCCAGGACGTCGGCGATGGCGGTTTGGGTGGCGAGGTCAGGGAGATCTACATCTAGATTCCCGATGTCTTTGAGGCTCAGATAGGGAGCCATGTCAGTGGCCGACATCAGGTAAGAGGCTTGGGCCCAGAACTCCTGGCTCCTGAACCAGGAGAGCAGGAACTGGGCGTTCAACACACACGCGTCCAGCACCCTGAAGTAGCAGATCTGTGGGCTGTAGACAGCGGGTTCAGGCACATCACCGACCAGCGCAGCGCGCCCGACCGTCCCCTTGGTGGTGAGGGCAACGTCACCCGGCTGGACGACCTTCCGCCCGATTCCCTTGACCATGCTGGGGTTGATGAAATCTGGCCCGTCAAAGTGCACACGTCCCGAGTGAAGATCCCCGGCTCGAACAATACGGAAGCCGCTCCGGCCAAGCTCATCCTTGCGAGTGCGATACCCATCGCTGAACTCGAGAACGCCTCTGGCGGCCAGCTTTGTAAGCGTGGTTCTCACGACAGCCGTCCAAGCTGCTCGCGGACGACGGCGTCGAGGCGGGCAGACTCGTCCATCGCCTCGAACAGCTCCTTGGTCAGCCGCTCGATCTTCTCGTCGAGGGGTTCGCCGTCGTCCTCGACCGCCGCGGTGCCGACGTAGCGACCCGGGGTCAGGGCGTAGCCGGCGGCCTTGATCTCCGCCGTCGGGACGGACCGGCAGAACCCGGGGACGTCGTCGTACTCGCCCTCGATGCCGCGCCAGGCGGCGAAGGTGCCCGCGATCCTGGCGATGTCGTCGTCGCTCAGGGCGCGCTCCGCACGGTCGACCATGTGGCCGAGGTTGCGGGCGTCGATGAACAGCGTCTGGCCGCGGCGGTCGGTCGTCGCCTCGCCGGAGGCGCCCTTGTTCTTGGCCAGGAACCACACGCACACGGGGATGCCGGTGGAGCGGAACAGCTGGGTGGGCAGCGCCACCATGCAGCTCACCACATCGGCCTCCACCATCTCGGCGCGGATCTGGCCCTCGCCGCCGCTGTTGGACGACATCGAGCCGTTGGCCATCACCACGCCCGCCTGGCCGTCGGGGGCGAGCTTGCTCAGGATGTGCTGCAGCCAGGCGTAGTTGGCGTTCCCGGCGGGCGGCACGCCGTAGGCCCAGCGGGCGTCGTCCTCGCGGCGGGCCCAGTCCTTGATGTTGAACGGCGGGTTGGCCATGACCGCGTCGGCCTTGAGGTCCGGGTGGAGGTCGCGGGCGAAGGTGTCGCCCCAGGTGGGGCCGAGGTTGCCGAGGATGCCGTGGATGGCGAGGTTCATCTTCGCCATCCGCCAGGTGCGCTCGTTGAGCTCCTGCCCGTAGACCGAGATGCTGCCGGGCGAGCGGTGGTGCGACTCGAGGAACTTCTCCGCCTGGACGAACATGCCCCCCGACCCGCAGCAGGGGTCGTAGACGCGGCCCGACGTTGGGCGCAGCACCTCGACGAGCACGCGCACCACGCCGGCGGGGGTGTAGAACTCGCCGCCGCGCTTGCCCTCGGCGCGGGCGAACTTCTCCAGGAAGTACTCGTAGACCTCGCCCAGGAGGTCGCGGGCCTTGGTGGCGCCGGCACCGGTGAAGCGGGCGCCGTTGAGCAGGTCGATCAGCTCGGAGAGGCGCCGCATGTCGACGCTGGACCGGTTGAACACCATGGGGAGCGTCCCGGCCAGCGACTTGTTCTCCTCCATCAGCCGGCGCATGGCGTCGTCGACGAGTTCGCCGGTGGACTTCTCCGGCGTGCCCTTGGCGTGCGCCGCGAGGTAGAACCACCGGGCCTCCTGCGGCACCCAGAACACCTGGGAGCCGGTGTACTCGTCGCGATCTTCCAGCGTCTCGGCGACGGTGGCCTCGTCGTAGCCCTCGATGATGAGTTCCTCGCGGATCTGCTCGCGGCGCTCCTCGAACGCATCCGCGACGTACTTGAGGAACACCAGCCCCAGCACGATGTCCTTGTACTGGCTGGCATCCAGCGAGCCGCGCAACTTGTCAGCCGACTTCCACAGCAGGTCTTTGAGCTCCTTGGCGGTGCTGGGCGCGGCGGGGGCGGCGGGTGTTCTGGCCATGGTCAGCGGGTCTCCAGGGTGAGGGTGGTGGTCTCGCACGCTTCGAGGAGGGCGTCCTCGAACGAGTTCAGGGCGTCGAGCTGGGCCGTGAGCTCGGCCCGACGCTGCCCAATCCTGTCAGCCGCCGCCGACAATGCGGCGCGCTGCTCGGGATCGAGCGGGGTGAGCCGCCACTGGGGCGGCTTGGTGCCGCGCGGCGCGGAGGCGACGGCGCGGGCAAGCTGCTGCGCGGTGACGGGCGCGTCGGCGGTGAGGCGCAGGGCCCGGGCAGGGGTGGCGACGAGGGAGCCGCCGTGGGTGTCGACGACGGCGCTGGGTCCCGGGCCGAGGATCACGTCGCCCGGCTGGGTGAGCCAGGTGCGGGGACGGGCGAGGGCGGTCAGCCGGTCCACCGTCGCGGTCCGGGAGAGGCGTCCGGCGTCGACGGTCCAGACGGTGAGGTCGCCGTCGCCGAGCTGATCGGGGCCGAGCCTGGAGCCGGGGAGGAGCTTGAGCCAACCGTCGGCGAGGCCAACCTGCGCCGTGGTCCCGGACGCGGCCCGTCCAGGGCCGGGCGTGAGCCACAGCGGGCCGAGACCCACCGCCGCGGCGCGGGCCTGCAGCTCCTCGGGCGTCAGTGTCATCGTGGGCCGTCCGAGCGGCGCCTGGGACGTGGCGACGAGCGAGCCGCCGCGGGCGAGGAGATGCCGGGTGAGGGCTGGGCGCAGGACCCGCCACGCGCGATGCTGCTGGGCGGGGAGGTCCTGCGCGGCCACCGTGAGGTCGACGACGAGGTCCGCGACCACCTGCGGGGTCAGGTCCACGCCTGTGAGGTCGGCGACGAAGGTGCGGTGCTGCTCGAAGGGCAGCTCGTCGCGCTCCGCCACCAGCCACAGGGCCAGCGCCTCGCGCGGGTGGACGGGGCGGCATCCCGCCGGCAGCTTGACGACGGCGCGCACCACGCCATCGCGGAGGAGTTCGTCGCGGGCGGCCGCGTCTCCGGCCGGATCGGTGAGGAGCCTGGCGGGGCCGAGCACCAGGCGGACCTGGCCGTCGTCGCCCAGCGCGGCCCGGCCGAACAGCTCTGCGGGCTCGGCGTCGATCGCGGCGTCGACGGCGAGGGCCCATCCCCGCTCGTCGGACACCGCTTGGGCATCCCACTCCCCCACCTGCAGGACGCGGCGGGAGTGGCGCCCGACCGCCGAGTCGTCGACCGCGATCCCCACCGGGGCGGGCCACTCCGGGGGGAGCTGCTGCAGCCAGGAGAAGCCGGTACCGGCGGCATCGAGGAGGTCGGGGCGCGGGGAGAGCTCCGCCAGGGCGACGGCGGCCCTGGCCACGAGGCCGGCGGCCAGCCGCGAGAGCGACAGAGAGGCGACGGCCGGGAGGTGCCGCACGAGGCAGTCGTCGGTCAGCCAGGCCATGGCGTCGGCCGCGCCGAAGCGCTCGTCCAGGAAGGCGTCGACGGCCGCTGCGGTCTCCGTGAGGCGGCCACCCAGATCCCGGACCTCGCGACCGAAGCAACGCAGGCTGTCCAGCTCCTCCAGGACTCCCCGGTCTGGTGCTCCTGCCCTGGTGAGGTCCTCGACGAGGGCCTCGCCGTAGGCGGCGCGGAAGGCGAGCACGGCGGACAGCTCCATGGCCCGCGCCACATCCGTGCGCGCCTCGAGCAGCATTCCGAGCAGCGGAAGCGCGCGTTCGGGCTGGGGGTTGTTGCCTCGCCCGTGCTCGGCGAGCCAACTCACGACGAGATCGGCGTCGAAGCGCCCGCCCTGGGCCGGCGGGAACGCGTCGGGGCCGGTGTAGCGCTTGCGCCACATGGTGACGACGGGGCGGCGGACGCGGGCGATCATCGCCACGTCGGCAGCCGTGATGAGCATTGCGCCCTCCCCTCGTCGCCCACCCTAGCGGGATCGGCCGATCTTGAGCGCCTCTTCCTGATAACCCTCCTTATCGGCTCATCGCATGACTAGAACGTCTAGCCCTGGGACCGTGGAACCATCGTCGACCCGAAGGAGAAACCATGACCACCACCCCCCAGTGGCAGCCACCCACCGGCCCCGCCCCGGCGCCCGTCCGGCCGTGGTACCGCAAGAAGCGCGTGCTCATCCCCGCGGGCCTCGTCCTGCTCGCCGGCATCGGCGGCGCCCTGTCGGAACCGGCCGACACGGCGGCCCCGGCGGCCGCCCCCGCCTCCACCTCCGCGTCCGCCGCGACGACTGAGCGGGCCGCTTCGGCCTCAGCCCCTCCGAGCGCCTCCAGCGCTCCGGCGAGCACTGCCGCGGCCACGCCGACGGAGGAGATCACCGAGCCCGTCGTCGACCCGTACACCGAACGCTTCGGCACCTTCGCCACCATCTCCGAGAGCGGCACCGGAGACTCCGTCATCCAGCTCCCGGCGGAGGCCGAGGCCGCGCTCGTCACGGCCACGCACCAGGGCAGCGCCAACTTCGTGCTCCAGACCCTGGACGCCTCCAACCAGATGAGCGACCTGCTCGTCAACGAGATCGGCAGCTACTCGGGCGTCGTCTCCTACGGCCTCATGGGCGCCGAGAGCGCGATGCTGCAGATCACCGCCGACGGCGCCTGGACGGTCCAGATCGATCCCATCACCAATGCCCCCGTCGCGACCGCTCAGCTCAGCGGCACCGGCGACGCCGTGTTCAAGTACGAGGGGGCTGCCGCGGTCGCGGCCGTCACCCACGACGGCAGCTCGAACTTCGCCGTCCACCAGACCGACGGGACCTGGCCCAGCCTGCTCATCAACGAGATCGGCACCTACCAGGGCAGCGTGCCCGTGATGGCCGGACCGTCGCTGCTGTTGATCAAGGCCGACGGCGCCTGGACCGTCGGCACCTCATGACCGAAGGACTCCACATGCCAGATACTCACTCGGCACCGACGGTGGCCCCACGCCCTGAACCGGCCGCTCTGCATGCCTACCGGGCCATCGTCTGGGCCGCTGTGCTCGTCGCGCTGATCGTGCTGGTCAGGCAGCCGTTCCCGGCCCTTCCGGAGGCGCCCGATCAGACCCGGACAGCCGCCCTGCCCGACTTCGTCGGCGACTTCAACGGCGCGGCCTCCCTGAAGCAACTGCGCGAGTACACAGCCGACAGCGCCCCGAAGCAGCAGGTGGTCAACGGTTGGTACACCAACGACATGCTCGAGATCATCGGCCGGCAGAACGACTCGCTACTGCTCGGCCAGGCTCAGCTGCTCGAGTCTCAGGCGGCGGCCACTGCGAGCGCCTACGAACTCGGCCGCTGGCAGATCACGGACCGGCGGGTGGAGTCGCTGCTCGTCATCCTGGGCTTCGGGGTCGCGGCACACGTAGCGGGGTCGTCGCTCATCCTGCTCCTCGCGCGGCGGACCCGCCGCACCCCCGGCGGCGAACCGGACGACGGCGCAGGTCCCGCTGAGCCCGAGCTGGCGGCCGCGGCGACCGACCAACCCTTCGACCCGCGCCCGCACGGGTGACGTACCCCTGAGCCGCCGTCGGCGAGCCTGGTGAACATGGGGGGCACCCGGCTCGTCGACGGCCCACGCCGACAACCCCGGCCGACGGTTGGCCTTCGGGTCAGCCGGCGGAGGACAGGAAGGGGGCGACCGCCGTCTTCGGGCGCCCGATGATCGCCCGCGGGCGGGCGCCGCCGCGGCGGATGAGGACCGGCCGCTGGGCGAGCGCGGGGTTCTCCGCCAGCACCCGCGCCACCTGGTCGGCGCTGGCCACGTCGTCGTCGCTCAGGCCCAGCTCGTCGAAGGCCTTGTCGCGGCGCACCATGTCCGTGGGGTCGGCGTCGAGAATCTCCAGCACCTCCAGCCAGGCGGCCTCGTCGAGCGGCTCCTTGAGGTAGTTGCGCACCTCCAGGCTCAGCCCCGACGCCTCCGCGGCCTCCAGGCCGGCGCGCGAGGTGGAGCAGCGCGGATTGTGCAGGATGGTCAGGTCCTTCATGCGAATCTCCTTGTCAGTCGGGGACGTTGTCCTTGAGCTCCGCTAGCCACGCCGTCGCCGAGACGTCCGACGGCATCCGCCAGTCACCTCGCGGCGAGAGCGCGCCGCCGGAGAGCACCTTGGGCCCGTTCGGGATGGCGGAGCGCTTGAACTGGTTGCCGAAGAAGCGGCGCAGGAACACCGCCATCCACTTCTTGATGGTGGGCAGGTCGTAGGCCGTCCGGTCGGCCTCCGGGTAGCCGGAGGGCCAGTGGCCGGCTTCGATGTCGCGCCACGCGTGGTGCGCCATGAACGCGATCTTGCTGGGCCGGTAGCCGCGGCGCAGGAAGCCGAAGAGGGTGAAGTCGTGCAGCGCGTAGGGGCCGATGGAGTCCTCCGTCGACTGCGGCTTCTGCCCCTCCCCCACCGGGATCAGCTCGGGTGAGATCTCGGTGTTGAGGATGGAGGCGAGCGTCTCGTTGACGCCGGTCTCCTCGAACTGGCCGGTGTTGATCACCCAGCGGATGAGGTGCTGCATGAGCGTCTTCGGCACCCCGGTGTTCACGGCGTAGTGGCTCATCTGATCACCCACCCCGTAGGTGCACCAGCCGAGCGCGAGCTCGGACAGGTCTCCGGTGCCCAGCACGATCCCGCCGCGCTGGTTGGCGGCGCGGAAGAGAAAGTCCGTCCTTATGCCTGCCTGCACGTTCTCGAACGTGACGTCGTAGACGGGCTGCCCGTCGCCGGCCGGGTGGCCGAGGTCCTTGAGCAGCTGGGTGGCCATGGGCGTGATGTCCACCGTCTCGAACGTGACGCCCAACGCCTCGGCCAGCAGCGTGGCGTTGTTCTTCGTGTGCGACGACGTGGCGAAGCCGGGCAGCGTGAACGCCAGGATGTGGGTGCGCGGCAGCGACAGCCTGTCGCACGCCTTGGCCGCGACGATCAACGCGTGCGTGGAATCCAGGCCCCCGCTCACGCCGATCACGATCTTCGGCGCCTTCGACGCATCGCCCCCGCCGATGGCCTTCATGCGCCGCTCGAGCCCTGAGACCTGGATGTTGTAGGCCTCGTAGCAGTCGTGATTCAAGCGGGCCGGGTCGTCGGGCACGAACGGGAAGCGGTCGTGCGGGCGGCGCAGCCCCAGATCCCCCGAGGGTGGCCGGACCGCGAACTCGATGCTCCGGTACTCCCCCACCCCCACCGCGCGCCGGTTGTCCTCGAACGAGCCCTGACGGATGCGCTCCTGACGAAGGCGGTCCAGGTCCAGGTCGACGACGGTGCGCTGGGCCGCGTGCGGGAAGCGTTCGGTCTGGCCGAGGAGATCGCCCATCTCGTAGACCATCGTCATGCCGTCCCAGGACAGGTCCGTGGTGGATTCGCCGAAGCTGGCCGCGGCGTACAGATAGGCGGAGTTGTTGCGGGCACTCGACGAGCGGGCCAGCAGGTGCCGGTCCTCGGCGCGGCCCACGGTGATGGGGGAGGCGGAGAGGTTGAGTTGCACCGTCGCACCGGCCAGCGACGCCAGAGACGACGGAGGCACCGGCACCCACATGTCCTCGCACACCTCCACGTGCACCGTGAGGCCGGGCACGTCGCGCGCGTCGAACAGCAGATCGGTGCCGAACGGCACCTCGCCGAACTCGGCGGGCCAGCCGGGACGGTGGAGCGTGCCGAGGTCCAGGTCCGCACCGTCGGCGAACCAACGCTTCTCGTAGAACTCGCGATAGTTGGGGAGGTACGCCTTGGGCACCACGCCGAGCACGTGCCCGCGGTGGATCACCACCGCGCAGTTGTAGAGCCTGTTGCCCGCGCGCAGGGGCGCGCCCACCACGAGCAGCGGCAGGAGGTCCGCCGTCGCGTCCGCCAGTTCGACGACGGCGCGGTCCACCGCGTCGAGCAGTACGTCCTGCAGCAGGAGGTCGTCGATGGCGTAGCCCGAGAGCGACAGCTCCGGGAACACCGCGACCGCCACCCCGTCGTCGTGGCAGGCCCTGGCCTCCACCGCGATCGCGTGCGCGTTGGCCGACGGGTCGGCCAGGGTGACCGGGAGCGTGCAGGCCGCGACCCGCGCGAACCCGTGCCGGTAGAGCGAGGTGAACTCCATGGGCGTCAGTCTTGCACGGAGGATTGTGCCCCACCTGCGAGTTGCACTAGCGTGACCCTCGGACGCGGGGTGCCGCCGTGACGCTAGGTCACTGTCGGCTGAGATCACACCCGTTGAACCTGATCCAGTTAGCACTGGCGAAGGGACGTCGTGTGATTTCTCACCCCTCGTCATCGGCCATGCCCTGTCGGCAGGCCGAGCGCTCCGCCCACAGGGGTCGAGCGCCGTCCACGGACGCCGGCTCGCCCGGCGAAGGAGGTGTAGCTGTGCGGGTGAACGGTGAGGAGATCCCAGGAGCCGCCGGCCAGTCCCTGCTCGACCTGCTGACCAGTCGGGGATTCGACGTGCACAGGGTCGCGGTGGAGCTCGGCGGGCAGATCGTGCCCCGGGCCAGGTACGACTCGGTGCGCGTCGGCCACGACGACATCGTCGAGGTCGTCGCGTTCGTCGGGGGCGGGTAGATGGGCGCCACCGCCGTCCGGGACGCCTATGTCGAGGGGCTCATCGACCGCCACGGCTGCGACGTGTACGAGCGGCTCGCCCGGGCCCGCGTCGCGATCGCCGGCCTCGGCGGGCTCGGCTCCCACATCGCATTCGCGCTGACCCGGCTGGGTGTGGGGCACCTGCGCCTCATCGACTTCGACATCGTCGAGATGTGCAACCTGAACCGCCAGAACTACCTCCTGCGGCACATCGGCATGCCGAAGACCGAAGCGCTCGCGGAGCAGCTCACAGCGATCAGCCCCCTGACCACGGTGGACATCGTCACCGTGAAGCTCACCCCTGACAACGTACCGACCCTGCTCACCGGATTCGACGTGGTGTGCGAGGCGTTCGACCTCGCCGACCAGAAGGCGATGCTGGTCAGCAGCCTGCTGGCCGACGTGCCCGACACGCCACTGGTGTCGGGCTCCGGGATGGCCGGCTACGGCAGCTCCAACACCATCACGACGAGGAGGGCCCTGGACCGGCTGTACCTCTCCGGGGATCTGGAGAGCGGGGCGACGGCGGGTCGAGGCCTCATGGCGCCCCGCGTGCAGCTGTGCGCGGCCCATCAGGCCAACACGGTGCTGCGGCTGCTGCTGGGACACGCCGATGTCTAGCGCGACGCTCGCCCCGACCGCCGTCGGGGATTGGTCGCTGGGTGGGCGCAGCTTCGGTTCCCGGCTGATCCTGGGGTCCGGCAAGTTCTCGCTGCCGCTGATCCGCGCCGTCGTCGACAACGGCGGCGCCGAGATCGTCACCGTCGCCCTGCGCCGCGCCAACGCCGGGGGGCTCGAGGACATCCTCGACCACATCCCCGGTTCGGTGACGCTGCTGCCGAACACCTCGGGCGCCCGCACAGCCGACGAGGCCGTCCGGATCGCGCGGCTGGCCCGGGAACTGGGCTGCGGAGATTTCGTGAAGGTCGAGGTGATCAACGACTCGAAGTACCTGTTCCCGGACAACGCGGAGACGGTCCGCGCCACCGAGATCCTCGCCGCCGACGGCTTCGTCGTGCTGCCCTACATGCATCCCGACCTGGTCGTCGCCCGGGCCCTGGTGTCGGCGGGCGCGGCGGCCGTGATGCCGCTGGGCGCCCCGATCGGCAGCAACAAGGGCCTGGTGGCGCGCGAGTTCATCCGGATCCTGATCGAGGAGATCGACCTGCCGATCATCGTCGACGCCGGCATCGGCCGCCCCTCTCAGGCGTGCGAGGCCATCGAGCTGGGTGCCGCCGCCGTGATGTGCAACACGGCCATCGCGACGGCCGCGGACGTCGGGCGCATGGCGACCGCGTTCCGGCTGGCGGTCGAGGCGGGCCGGGCCGGGCACCTGGCAGGCCCGGGGCGCGTCCTCGACCGGGCGGAGGCCTCCAGCCCGCTCACCGGATTCCTGGAGGACTGATGGCCGTCGCGCTGCGCGACCCCATGTCGTACCGCCCGGGCATGGAGTCGCTGGAGTCGCCGGTGATGGCGGAGGTGATGGCCGCGGTCGCCGGATACCATCCGGGCCACTACGGCGAGGCCGACGTGCGGGCCGCGCTCGCCCGGGACGAGGTGACGACCGAGGACTTCGCCGCGTTGCTGTCGCCGGCCGCCGACCCGCACCTGGAGGCCATGGCGGCCAGGGCGCGGGAGCTGACCCTCCGCCACCACGGCAACGGGATCGCGATGTTCACGCCCCTGTACCTGGCCAACTACTGCCAGAACGAGTGCACCTACTGCGGGTTCAGCGCCTCCAACCGGATCCACCGGGCGTCGCTGACGCCGGAGGAGATGGAGGCGGAGCTGGCGGAGATCGCCGCCACCGGCCTCCAGGAGGTGCTGCTGCTGACCGGCGAGTCCGAGCAGCGTTCCGGCGTGCGGTTCATCGGCGAGGCGGCGGAGAAGGCGGCGCGCCACTTCGCCGTCGTCGGCATCGAGGTGCAGCCGCTCAACACCGAGGACTACGCCTACCTGCACGACCGCGGCGTGGACTACGTGGCCGTCTACCAGGAGACCTACGACCTCGACACCTATTCGCGGGTGCACCTGTTCGGCCCCAAACGGGTGTTCCCGTACCGGTTCGACGCACCCGAGCGGGCCCTGAAAGGCGGCATGCGGGGCGTCGCGTTCGGGGCGCTGCTGGGGTTGGGCGATGCCCGCCGAGATGCCTTCGCCGTCGGCATGCATGCCCGCTCCATCCAGCGCCGCTATCCGCACGCCGAGATCACCTTGTCGGTGCCCCGGTTGCGGCCCTACATCAACCACGACGGGGTGGAGATCAACGTGACGGAGCGGCAACTGCTGCAGGTCATGCTCGCCTACCGCCTGCTCCTGCCGTACGCCGGGATCACCATCTCGACGCGGGAGCGGGCGGGGTTCCGCGACAACGTCGCCGGGCTGGTCGCCACCCGCATGTCGGCGGGCGTCAGCGTCGGCGTCGGCGGACACGCGGCCGAGGAGAAGGGCGACGAGCAGTTCGAGATCTCCGACACGCGCAGCCTGGCGGAGATCCATCGCGTCCTCGTGGATCGCGGCCTGCAGCCCGTCTACCGCGACCACATCCGGACCTGACCCGGCGCGGACGCCCCTCGTCCGCGCCGGCGGGCCCTGCTAGCCGACGCCGCCATCGGCCCAGGCGTCCAGGAGGGCCGCTGCCCGGGCGCCCGGGTCCTCGGCGTCCATGACGCACCGCACCACCGCGACCCCCGCGACCCCGGTCCGGCGCAGGGCCGCGACGTCGCCCGGCCCGATGTCGCCGATGGCCACGACCGGCAGTTCGCTGGCTGTCACCAGCGGCGGGTAGCCGTCGAGGCCCAGGGGTGGACGGCCCGAGTCCTTGGTCGGGGTGAGCCGGTACGGGCCGGCCCCGAGGTAGTCGACGACGTCGGCCACGTCGTTCGCGGCGCGCACCAGGTCCAGGGTGCCTGTCGTCAGCCCGATCAGCGCGCCGGGCCCGAGGAGGTCGCGGGCGGAGCGCACCGGCAGGTCGTCCTGCCCGAGGTGGACGCCATGGACGTGCGCCCCGCGTCGCATGGCGGCATGGGCGACGTCGGCCCGGTCGTCGACGAGCACGCGCGTCGCCGGGTTCGCCGAGGCCACACCGTCGGCCACCCGCAGCACCAGGTCCAGCAGGTCCCGCGCGGACAGTTGTTTCGCCCGGACCTGTACGACGCCCGCACCCGCGGCCGCGGCGGCCGACGCGGCTGCGACGGTGGCGGGGCCGGCGCCCGAGGTGACCAGGTACAGCCGGTAGTCGGGGAAGGCACCGGGCGACGACGGACCGCCGGGGAGGGCCACCGGCCCCTCACCGCTTCCCGGCCGCGGTGACGTCCAGGTAGACCTGGCCGCCGCTGGCACGGAACTCCACTGACTTCTCCTTCAGACCATGGGCGGCCCTGATGTCCTGGCTGATCCGCATCGAGCAGAACTTCGGCCCGCACATCGAGCAGAAGTGGGCGGTCTTCGCCGGCTCCGCCGGCAGCGTCTCGTCGTGGTACGCGATCGCGGTGTCCGGGTCGAGCGACAGCGCGAACTGGTCGTGCCAGCGGAACTCGAACCGGGCCTTCGACAGGGCGTCGTCCCGGATCCTGGCCCCCGGGTGCCCCTTCGCGACGTCGGCGGCATGCGCGGCGATCTTGTACGTGACCACGCCCGTCTTGACGTCGTCGCGGTTCGGCAGGCCCAGGTGTTCCTTCGGGGTGACGTAGCACAGCATCGCCGTGCCGTGCATCGCGATGACGGCGGCCCCGATGGCGGAGGTGATGTGGTCGTAGCCAGGAGCGATGTCGGTCACCAGCGGGCCGAGGGTGTAGAACGGGGCGCCGTGGCACCAGTCCTGCTGCAGCCGGACGTTCTCCTCCACCAGGTTCAGCGGCACGTGCCCGGGGCCCTCCACCATCACCTGCACGTCGTGGGCCCAGGCGCGCTGGGTCAGCTCCGCCAGGGTCCGCAGCTCGCTCAGCTGCGCCTCGTCGTTGGCGTCGGCGGTGGCGCCCGGACGCAGCCCGTCGCCGAGGCTGAACGCCACGTCGTACCGGGCGAAGATCTCGCACAGCTCGTCGAAGTGCGTGTAGAGGAACGACTCCTCGTGGTGCGCCAGGCACCAGGCCGCCATGATCGATCCCCCGCGCGAGACGATGCCCGTGACCCGGTTGGCGGTCAGCGGCACGTAGCGCAGGAGCACGCCGGCGTGGATGGTCATGTAGTCCACGCCCTGCTCGGCCTGCTCGATCACCGTGTCGCGGAAGATCTCCCAGGTGAGCAGCTCGGCGCGCCCGTCGACCTTCTCCAGCGCCTGGTACAGCGGCACGGTGCCCAGCGGCACCGGGGCATTGCGGATCACCCACTCGCGGGTCGTGTGGATGTCGTCGCCTGTGGACAGATCCATCACGGTGTCGGCCCCCCACCTGGTGGCCCAGCGCGCCTTGTCCACCTCCTCGGTGATCGAACTGGTGACGGCCGAGTTCCCGATGTTCGCGTTGACCTTCGTGAGGAAGCGCCGCCCGATGATCATGGGTTCGCTCTCCGGGTGGTTCACGTTGGCCGGGATGATGGCCCGGCCGGCCGCCACCTCGCTGCGGACGAGCTCCACGTCGCAGCCCTCGCGCAGCGCCACATAGCGCATCTCGGGAGTCACCAGCCCCTGGCGGGCGTAGTGCATCTGCGTGACCGTCCTGCCCTGCCGCGCCCGCAGCACGGTGCGCTCCGGGCCGCGCCACTCCTCGGCCGACCCGCCTCGGCGCAGCGCGGCGCGTCCGTCGTCGATGAGTTGCCGCGCGCGCCGCCCCTGCCAGGGTTCGACGTCGTCGCGGGCGAGGATCCAGTCCGTCCTCAGGGGAGGGATGCCTGTCGTCGGATCGGTGTCGGGACCGCAGGTGCGGTAGACGTGCACGTCGGGGTTGTCGGTCCCATCGGGTGACGGATCCAGCGACACCGCGGTGACGGGGACGCTGATGTCGTCGTCGAGCAGGTGGACGACACGGTGTTTCGGATGGATCTCACTCACGAGCGAGCCTCTCTTCCTTCGCCGGCATAACCCGGGCAGGTTCGACGGTCCGGGCGGCATCAGCCCGATCTCAGCCCTTGCCTGGGCTCCCGTGGGGACAACAGTGACTGTAGCGGGTGCCGTCGCCGGATCTCGTCCGGGCCACGATGAGGTTTGCCTGCAGCACGACGCGGCAGGCGAAGCTCTACGGCTGCGCGGCGCTCACGCGCGCCGGGCAGGCCGACCTCCGGGAGGGGAGTCGGCGGTGGTCCACCTGGCCTTCAGCCACTCCCAGCCCCGCCTGATCCGCGACATCAACACCCACGCCAGCCACATCATCGCGATCAGCAGGACTCCCGCGACGACCGCGGCCGCCACGGGGAAGAGCACGGCCAGCGTCGTCACCCCGACGACGCCGACGTCGCCCGCCGCCGACGCCGCGACATTGGACACCGGCTCCGGCGAGGTGTTCACCGCCAGCCGGATGCCGGCCTTGGAGAGGTGGCTGAGCAGCGCCGTCACCCCGCCGACGGCGGCGAGGGAGATGGTGAGGATGTCGCCGTTCGCGCCGGCGATCAGCGCCCCGATGACGGCGCCGGCGATGGGGCGGATCACAGTCGAGGGGACGTCCCAGATGGAGTCGACGACGGGGATCTTGTCCGCGATCAGCTCCAGCAGGGCGAGGACTCCCATGACGATGAGCACGTCCGTGCGCATGAACCCCTCGGGCACGCCGCCGGTCCCGGCGTAGCGGCCGAGCAGCCCGAGGATGAACACCGTCGCGTAGGCGTTGATGCCGGATGCCCACCCGGAGGCGAACGTCATGGGGAGCAGTTCCATGCCGCCATTATGGCGAGCCGGCCTGGCCGCGCGCTGGGTCCGGATCGCCAGGGACGCGTTGAGCCGGACACGGCTCTCGCGGTGGAAGCTTGAGCCGGACACGGCCCTTGCGGCGGACGCTTGAGCCGGACTTCGGCCTCAACCGCCGATGCGGCCAGTTTGATCGATCCAACGCGCGACGAGTCCGAAGCCAGGCTCAAACCGTCCCCGCGAGAGCCGTGTCCGGCTCAAACCGTCCCCCTCGCGGGACAGCGGACGCCAGGGGCCGCGCGTCAGGCGGCGGGCTCCCACCCGGGGGGCATCATCACCCGGAGCGCCTTGGGCTCCACGTGCACAGAGAGCGACACCACCTTGCCGAAGTAGTCACCGTCGAGCTGGATCGACTCGGGCTCCCGGAGCCACACCTCGAGGCTCCGGCACCGCTGGTACCTCAGCTCGCCCTCGCCGCCCTCGCGGTTCCGGCGGCCGCGCAGGATGCCGTTGTCCACCACGACTCCCCAGGCCACCCGCACCCAGCCCAACATGCCCTGCGGCTCCATCGCCAACACATCGAGGACCCCGTCATCGACGGCGGCATCGGGCATCAGCGTCACGTTGCCGCCGATCGACCCGCAGTTACCCACGAGCACGGTGTGCACCCTGGCGCGCTGCGGGGGTTGGTCGTCGAGGCGGAACTGCAGGCGCATCCGGTGATTGCGACGCAACTTCTCCACGCCAACCTTCACGTAGGCCAGCATGCCGACCCGCTTCTTCAGTTCCTCGTCGGTGCTGGACATGATCTGGGCGTCCAGGCCCATGCCTGCCATGACGACGAAGACGCGCTCCTCGTGTTCGCCACCGGGCCGCACCCAGTCCAGGACCCCCACGTCCACGGGGCGCGGGACCCCCTGGAACGCCGCCGTCACTGAGCCTTGGAGGTTGCCCAACGGGAGACGCAGGTTCCTGGCCAGCAGGTTCCCGGTGCCACGGGGACAGAGGCCCAACGGCACCGCGCTCCCCCTCAGCCCCTCGGCGACCGCGCGGATGGTGCCGTCGCCGCCGACGGCCAGCACGAGGGCGCAGCCCTCCTCGACCGCCTGCCGCGCCATGCCCGCCCCGGGGTCATCGGCGGAGGTCTCCAGCCACAGCGAGGACCCCCAGCCGGAGGACCGCTCCGCGTCGGCGACCGCCAGCTCAAGTTCCGCACGGTCCACCTTCGTGGGGTTGAACACGACGGCGGCGCGCCTCGTCCCGGCGCCGTTCGGTTCGCTCATGGGCTCAGTCCTTCCACACGGGGATGGCGCGGGAGCCGTCGGGCTTCGCCTGTTCCTGCCAGACGATGACGGACCAGGCCGCCACCGTCGCGCTGTCGGAGACGATCATGCCCTCGCCCTCGTTCCAGAAGTTGCACGCCGGCTCCGCGAAGGTGGAGGTGTCCACCAGGCGGCGCCACACACAGCCCTCCAGAGGAGGCGGGACCTTGAACTCGATCTCCTGGTCGGCCATGTTGATCATGACCCAGAAGTCGTCGCCCGGGGAATCGATCTGGATGGAGACCGCCCGGTCCCCCTCCATGGGGAACCCCTCTCCCGACGGGGTGTGGAAGAGGTACGACACGTCCTTGTCGTCTGCCACCATGTCCCCCCAGCGCCTCTGCTGCAGTGCTTCATGGCGCTGGCGCAGGTTGGCGAGGAACGTGGCGAAGCGGAACTGGCCGTTGACGTGGGGCGCCGTCTCGTACTGGCCGAGGTTGTCGTGGTAGCCCTCGTCCACCCCGTCGGCCACCGGCACCCGCTGGGGCGCGTTGGTGGGGATCATGGCGTAGTTGTTGCGCATGGCCACCGAGTCCAGCGCCCACGGGTTGTTGTTGCCGTTCTGGGTGCGGCCGAACTCGTCTCCGGCCACGATCATGGGCACGCCGCGGGAGAAGAACAGGATGCTCCACAGGTTGCGCAGCCGCTGGCGCCTGAGCGCCTGCGAGCCCCCCGAATCCCAGGAGAGGTTGTCGTCCGAACCGCCGTCGGACGGGCCGAACGGCGGCGGCTGATCGTTCTGCTTCTCCTGGTAGGACACCAGGTCCGCCATGTTGAAGCCGTCGTGGGCGGTGACGAAGTTGATGGTCTTCTGGGCGCCGCCGCTGTCATGGAAGTGGTGGTAGTCCCCGTTGAACATGTCCGTGAACGCCACCATGTTGGCGTCTCCCTTGGTGAACCGGCGCACGGCGTCGCGGTAGCGGCCGTTCCACTCGCCCCAACCGCGCGGGAAGTTGCCCACCTCGTAGCCCCACAGGTCCCACGCCTCGGCGATGACCTCGATGTGTTCGGCCTTCGCCATGGACGCGATGTCCACCAGCAGCGGGTGGTCCGAGAAGAACCGCTTCTGCCTGGCCCAGTCGTCGGGATGAGCCTCGCCCGGGAGCCGCCCCAGGACGGTGGCCAGATCGAACCGGAAACCGTCCACCTGCATGTCCTGCGTCCAGTACCGCAGGGAGTCGAGCACCAGGTTCCTGGCGGCCTGGGAGGAATAGTTGACCTGGTTCGAGGTGCCGGTGGCACCGTCGACGAGCACCTTGTCGGAGGTCATCTGGTAGTACTCCGCGCACGCGAACCCGCCGAGGCTGGTGAAGCCGGTGGTGTTGACGTCGCCGTTCCAGTTGCCGCCTTCGGCGGTGTGGTTGTACACCACGTCGAGATAGACCTCGAGGCCCGCGTCGTGGAACGCCGAGACCATCTCCTTGAACTCGCGGGTGGGGCCGCACCAGGCCTTGTCCGCCGCGTATTGGCGGTTGGGGGCGAAGAACGACAGCGTCATGTAGCCCCAGGCGTTCACGGCGCCGTGGCGCGCCGACTCCGACGCGTTCGTCTCGTGCACCGGCAGCAACTCGACGGTGGTGACCCCCAGAGCCTTGAGGTAGGGCGCCATCATCCCGGCACCCTTGTACGTCCCCTGGAACTCCTCAGGGATGTCGACGACGCCCTCGAAACCCGGCTCTCGGCTCAGCAGCTGGGACAGCCGCGCCACCGAGGGGTGCCCGGTGAGCTGCTCCACCTGCACCTCGTAGATGACGGTCTTCTCACCCGGGATCCGCGGCTTGGGCGTGACCGGGGTGTAGTCGGCGATGAGCACGCCCTTCGGGGCGTAGGGCCCGGTGTCGATGGTGCGACGGGGGACGCCGTCGACCAGGTCCCCGCCGGTGCCGAACACGCCGTCGTTGACGCCGTACTCGTGCAGCTGATCGGTGAAGACGTTGTGGGTGACCTCGCGGGCATACGGGTCGAAGAGCACCTTGTTGGGGTTGAACCGGTTGCCGTGCTGATCCAGGTCCGAGATGAACCCGAGGTCCGACCCGGGCTTCCAGCCCTTCACGTACGGCCAGTTGCGGCCCCAGGCACGGAACCCGATGAGGGCGCCGAACTGCAGACCCTGCAGCAGCGCCCGCCAGATGCCGTCCCTGCCCTTGACGAGCAGGTAGGTGCGATCGGCTGAGGCACCCATCGCGTCGGGATAGATCTCCAGCTGGACCCTGGTGGCAGCCGGCGCGTAGATCGCGAAGGTGACGCCCTCGGCGTGGGGGTGGGTGCCGAGAGGCCAGGTGGCCTTGGACCAGGAGCGCCGGTCCAGCGCGATCACGCGTGTCATGGCGTCGATTCTGGCACGCCACCCCGACACGCACGGCAACGCGCTTGCGAGACCCCTTCCCATGGGGCGCAGACAGGAGGACTCTGAGGGTATGAACACGCGCCCGAATGTGGTGCTCGCCGTGGTGGCCGGGCTGGTGGTCCTGCTCGCGATCGTCGCCGGGGTCATGGCCACCAACCGGGAGCCGCCCGAGATGGACCCCGGCACCCCGGACGGCACGGCACAGTTGCTCGCGCTCGCCGTCATCGACGGCGACGACGAGGAGGCCGTCTCCTACCTCGACCCGGCATTGGGCTGCACGGTGCCCCTGCCGGAGGTCTACCGGCCGACCAGGATGAGCATGTCCGTGGTGGACACGAAGGTCGACGGCGACAGGGCCACGGTCGTGCTCAACGTCACCGAGTCCAGCGGGGGGCTGTTCAGTTCCTACGATCACCGCGAGGTGATCGAGCTGAAGGCCGACGGCGACGGCTGGATGGCCACCGGCCATCCGTGGCCCATCTACTCGTGCAAGTGAGGTCGTGATGTTCGAGGTGTTCGGCGCGCTGCTCTCCCTGGCCCTGCCCGTGGTGGTGATCGTGCTCGTCGTCGCGGCAGCCCGACGGCGCGGCCCGGGCATCGACGCCCACGGCGTGCGGCGGTTCTTCCAATACGCGGTGCTGTTCGCACTGGTCATCGTCGTGGCGATCGGGGTCTCGGAGCTCCTGGCGCTGCTCCTGGGGGCCGAGGTCCCCGAGTGGGAGGATCCGGACGCTCGGCTTGCCCGGGGCCTGGCGTTCGTGTTCGTCGGCGGCCCGCTCGCCGCACTGATCGCGTGGTGGACGAGGCGCGCCCACCGGGCGGATCCCGCCGAGCGCGAGTCCGGCCTCTACGCCCTCTACGTGACGCTGGCCGCGCTGGTGGGGGCCGTCGTAGCCGCGACGGCGCTCCCGGAGATCGGCTCGGCGGCGCTCCAGGGCGAACTGGAACACGAGGCGCTGGCGCGTCTCGTCGCCTTCGCGGGCATGTGGGCCTTCCATTGGTGGCTGGCCACCCGCACCCTGGACGCGGAGCGCAACACCCCGCACCTCCTCCTGGGATCGGTGGTGGGGCTGGCGCTGGGCGTGACGGGACTCGTCCTCACCCTCGGCTCCGCGCTCGACCTGCTGCTCCGGACGGACATGATCGGCAACCCTCTGACCACGCTCGGCGAGGGCGGTGGACTTCTCCTGGGCGGGGCCCTGATCTGGGTGCGTTACTGGGCCACGTCCGCGGTATCGCTGCCGCGCCGCCCGCTGTGGCTCGCGGTGGTCCTGCCGCTGGGCGTGGGCGGCGGGCTGATCATGACGCTCGTGGCGGGCAGCCAATTGCTGTGGAGCGTGTTGGTGTGGTTCCTCGGGGACCGCCAGGAGGCATCAGCCTCCAACCACTTCGACTCGGCCCCGGTGGAGATCGCCGCCGTGTTCGTCGGCCTGCTGGTGTGGTGGTATCACCGGACCATCCTCGGCGAAGGTGAGGGACGCACCGAGCCGCGGCGCGTCTACGAGTACCTGGTGGCGGGCATCGGGCTGGGGGCGGCCGCAATCGGCGTGGGCACCGTGCTCGTGGCGCTCATCGAGTCTCTGACGCCGGGCGTGGACGCGGGGATGACGGTGCTCAACACGCTCTGGTCCGCCGTCACGCTGCTCGCCGTCGGGGTGCCCGTGTGGTGGATCTTCTGGGCTCGCATCCGCCGGGCCGCCGCCGCATCCCCCGATGTGGAGCTCAGCTCGCCCACCCGGCGCGTGTACCTGGTGACCCTGTTCGGGCTTGCCGGGGTGGCGGCGGTGGTGGCCCTCATCGCGGTGGCGGTGATCCTGTTGCAGGACGTCGTCGCGGGGTCGGTGAGCGCCGCCACCGTCCGGTCGATGCGCTACGGGCTGGGCACGCTGGTGAGCGCTGCCGCCGTGTCCGCCTATCACGGCTCCGTGTTCCGCATGGACCGGGCCACCGGCGTGACGACGCGGGCGCGGGGGCCGCGGACCGTGCTGCTGATCGGCGCGGTCGGGCCAGAGGTCGACCGCGATCTCGCCCGCGCCACCGGCGCCCGGGTGGAGGTGTGGGGGCGCCTGGACTCCGCGGCCGACTCGTGGGACGTCGCGGCGCTGGCGGAGGAACTGGCGGCATACCCAGGGGCCGACGTGGTCGTGCTGGGCGAGGGTGCCGGTCACTGGGTCTTCCGGGTGGACCCGTCGGGTCGTGTCGCGGCCCCGACCGCCCCCGCGGCACCGGCTGAGGATCGAGCCGCATCTGGCGGCGAAACGGCGCAGTTCGCGCGTCCCGACAGCTGAGCCATTCGCGGCTGCGGGTCAGTCGTCGTCGACCTCGCCCGCCAGCGCCTTGGCGGCAAGGTTCTCCTCCTCCGCGACCTCCCAAACCTCCCTGGCCGCGCGCAGGTTGAGCGCGACGATCCCGAGGCCCAGGATCAGGTCGGGCCACCCGTTCGGGACCAGGGTCAGCGTGAGCACACCCATGGCGATGATGCCCAGGTTGATGATGACGTCGTTGCGCGCGGCCAGCCACGCTGCCCGGGTGAGCGACCCGCCGTGGTCGCGCTGGCGCAGCAGCAGGACGGCGCAGATCGCGTTGATGACCACGGCGCCGCCGGCAGTGAGGATCAGCGAGAGCGGGTCCGGAGCGTCCGGGTTCTGGAACTTGGCGATGGCCTGCCAGAGCGCGGCCGCCGCGGGGACGAGGATGATGCCCGCCATCACCTTGCCCGCGACGGAGCGGTGGGCGAGCGGCCAGCCGAGCGCCACGAAGATCAGCAGGTTGACCGCGGTGTCCTCGAGGAAGTCCACGGAGTCGGCCAACAGCGAGACCGACCCGATCGCGAGCGCCACCGCGTTCTCCACGAAGAAGTAGCCGAGGTTCAGCAGGGCGACGACGAGGACGGTGCGCCTGAGGGCGCGGACGCGGGTGGGGTCGATCTCGTGCACGGCCGACAGGCTATCGCGCCCCGCCGTTGGTCGGCCGAAGGGGCCGCACCCGCCGACGCCTGCGGTACCTCCCGACGCCTGCGCTACCTCCCGACGCCTGCTGAGTCGCCTGCGGTCAGTCTGGGCGCCCGCGGTCAGTCTGGGCGCCCGCGGTCAGTCTGGGCGCCCGCGGTCAGTCTGGGCGCCCGCGGTCAGTCTGGGCGCCCGCGGTCAGTCTGGGCGCCCGCGCTATAGCGCAGGCGTCCGAGCCGAACGCAGGCGGCTCAGCCAGCAGCCGGAGGGCCGCCCGGCGCACCCCCTTCCGCGACACCCTCGCATCGCGTAGGCTGATCTCACCCAAGAAAGGTCAGGACAAATGAGTCTCTCCATCGGGGTCATCGGCGCAGGCATCATGGGCGCCGATCACGCTCAGAACATCCATCGTTTCATCGCCGGCGCCGATGTCGTCGCCATCGCTGATCCGGACAAAGGTCGCGCCGAGGCGGCCATCTCCGGCATCCCCGGGGCCCGCGTCCACGCAGACCCGGAGCAGCTGATCACCGCCGACGACGTGCAGGCCGTCGTCATCGCCTCACCCGACTTCCTGCACGCGGATCAGGTGAAGGCCTGCCTGGACGCGGGCAAGCACGTGCTGGTCGAGAAGCCGCTCGCCTACGACTCCGCCACGTGCGCAGAGGTGATCGCCGCCCACCGCTCGGCCGTGGGCGGCGGGACGCCCCTCGCCACCGTCGGCTTCATGCGCCGCTTCGATCCGGGCTACGTGGCCATGAAGGCCGCCATCCGCTCGCGGAAGCACGGGCGTCCCCTGATGATCCACTCGGTGGGTCGCGGGGTGAGTTCCGGCCCAGGCGCCACCAACGAGTCCGTGATCTTCAACTCCGCCATCCACGACCTGGACCTCATCCCCTGGCTGCTGGACGCGCCCGTCACCGAGGTCAGCTGGCACGCCGGGCACCCCAGCTCGACGGCCACGGACCTGGCGGACCCGTTCCTCCTTCTGGTGCGCACCGCCGACGGCTCGCTCAGCACCGTCGAGGTGTTCCTCAACGCCCGCTACGGCTACGACATCCGCTGCGACGCCGTCTGCGAGACAGGTGTGCTGACGATCACCGAACCGGCAAAACTGCTGGTCAACGCGAACCAGGCCACCTCGTCGCCGATCGCGGCTGACTGGCGGCCCCGGTTCGCCGACGCCTACCGCCTCGAGTTGCAGGAGTGGGTGGACGCGGTGAAGGAGGGCAGGCCGTCGACGCTGGCCACCCTGGAGGACGCGGAGCGCGCCACCCTCGTGGGCGAGGCGGTCGTGGAGTCGATGCACGGAGGCGGGCTCTTCGTCGAAGTCGACCGGTGAGGTCGCTGCCGGAGCCGCGACCCGTCGGCGACGTGCCGAGCCTGCGCTGGGGCATCCTCGGCACCGGCTGGATCGCGCACCAGTTCGTCACCACCGTGCTGGCCCGGACAGGCCAGCGCGTGGTGGCGGTGGGATCGCGCAACGTCGAGCGGTCGCGGGAGTTCGCGGGCGAGTTCGGCATCGAGCAGGCGTTCGGCACCTACGAGGAACTCGTGGGAGCAGAGGTCGACGTGATCTACGTGGCGACGGGCCACCTCGACCACTTGGCGCACGCCACGCTGGCACTTGAGGCCGGCAAGCCCGTGCTGGTCGAGAAGCCGATGACGCCGCGGGTGGCGGACACGGAGGCGCTCGTCGAGTTTGCACGGGCGCGGGGGCTGTTCTGCATGGAGGCCGTCTGGACGCTCGCGCTGCCGCGCTACGACGTGGTGCGGCAGATCCTGGACAGCGGGATGCTCGGCGACATCCAGTCCGTGGCGGCTGACATGGGCGAGTACCTGGTCGATCACCACCGAGCCATGGACCCGGCGCAGGGCGGCGGCGCGATGAACGACCTCGGCACCTATCCCCTGATGTTCGTGGGCTGGGTCCTGCCGTCGGCCCGCGTGGTGGGAGCGACGGGGCAGCGGCACTCCAGCGGTTCCTTCGGGCAGTTCGCGGCCCTGTTGGTCGACGACGAGCACCGGCAGGCGGTGGTGCACGCGTCGATGGTGGCCGACACGCCCACGACGGCGATGATCGCGGGCTCGGATGCCACGCTCGTCCTCGACGGCCCGTTCTACCACCCGGGTCCGGTAGAGGTGCGGTTCCGCGACGGCGAGGTGCTCCGATGGGAGGAGGACCGCGTCGCACACGTGGGGCTCTACCACGAGGCCCTCGAGGTGGCGCGCTGCATCGGCGCCGGGTTGACCGAGTCCCCCATCCGGCCCCTCGACGCGACGCTGGCCACCGTCCGGCTGATGGAGCGGGCCCGCGACCTGATGGGCGACCCCCTCCCCTGACGCTGCCCGCGCCTCCGAACCTGGAGCGGTGCGGGTCGGCCTATCCACCCAGGTCCGGTGCGGTGGTCGTTCCTCCAGCCCGCTCACCAGTGCACTGCCAGGGCCGGGGGTCCCCTGGAGGAACAGTAACCGCAGCAGGCCACGGTGACCCCCGCCCGGACCGGCGTCAATAATTGAACATTGAATTACCTTGCGTCGCGACGTAGAATGGCCGCCGTGAACCACCGCCTCCTCCTTGTGCACGCCCATCCCGACGACGAGTCCAGCCAGTCCGTCGCCACCATGGCGCGGTACCTCGACGAGGGCGGCCAGGTCACCCTGGTCACGTGCACGCTCGGCGAGCTGGGCGAGATCATGCTGCCCGAGTGGCAGCACTTCACCCCGGCGGAGCTGGGCGAACATCGTCGCTCGGAGATCGAGCAGGCCCTCCGCGAGGTGGGGGTCACGGACCACGTGTACCTGGGGGGCGCGGGGCGCTACCACGATTCGGGCATGACCACCGGGCCCGACGGCCGCGCGGCCGTCCCCGGTGACATGCCCGACAACGCCTTCTGGCGGGCGGATCTGCTCGAGGCGGCCAACCACCTCGTGGAGGTGATCCGCAGCCGCCGGCCGCAGGTCGCCGTCTCGTACGACCCCCACGGCAACTACGGCCACCCGGATCACATCCAGGCCCACCGCGTCCTCATGTACGCCAGCACGCTCGCTGCGTCTCCGTCGCACCGCCCGGACCTGGGCGCGCCCTGGCGGATCCGGCGGGTCCTGTGGAGCACGCACAACACGGAGCGCTGGGTCGAGGCGTACGCGATCGCCAAGGAACGGGGCCTGGAGCTCTGGACCGAGGAGGATCGCGACGCCGACAGCTTCGGCCCGGACCCGGCGCAGATCGTCGCGCTGATCGAGACGGGCCCTTGGCTCGACGTGTGCCGCCGGGCCCTCGGGGCCCACCGCAGCCAGGTGAACATCGAGCACCCCTTCTGGCAGTTCTACAGCATCATGCAGGAGCTCCCGGGGTCCGGCGAGGCCTATCTGCTGGGTGCCGGTGAGCCGTTCCCCGAGGGCGTTGGGCGGGCAAGCTGCCTGTTCGACGGCCTCGACGACGCCGCCTAGTCATCGACGCCAACGACGACGGCCCCGCGATCACGCAGATCGCGGGGCCGTCGTCGTTGCGGAGCCTCAGCCGGCGAGCAGCTGCTCGAAGGCCAGGAAGCCCGCCGGCTCCCGCGACGTCGAGCGCCGACCCGCGACGGCGTCGGCCAGCTCGGACGCCCCCCGCGACACCCGCGACCGCAGGCCGGTGGAGCCCACTCCGAAGTCCGAGGTGGCGGCGAAGATGGCGGTTCGGACGGGGTCCGCTCCCAGGTAGCTGAACAGCGGGCGCATGGCGAACTCGAGCATGAGCGAGTGTCGCTCGGTGCCGCCCGTCGCGGCGAGCAGGACGGGCTTGCCGGTGAGCATGCCCGGCTCGAGGATGTCGAAGAAGCTCTTGACCAGCCCGCTGATGGAGGCGGAGAACGTCGGAGACACCACCACAAGGGCGTCGGCCTCCTCGACGGCATCGACGGCGCGCGCCAGGTCGCCCGTCGGGAATCCGGTGAGCATGGCGTCGACGATGGGGTGGGCAAGCTCGCGGAGCGCGACCACCGTCTCCTCGAGCGTGTCGCCGCGGGCGGCGAGGTCGTCGCGGAGGTGGACGAGGATGTCGTCGGCCAGGACTCTGGTGGACGACGGCGTGCCGAGGCCACCGGAGATGACGACGATGCGGGACATGTGTGTTCCTTTCACGGATCCTGCTGGGCTGTGTGTGCTGGGCGGGAGGGGGAGGGGGTTTGAGCACAAGGCAGGGGCCACGAGGGTTTGAACCTTCACCATGGCCCGTTTCGCGGTTTGACCCGTGCCATGTGCTCAAACCCCTCCACCCGCCAGGCACTCAGAGGCGGTTGCCGTCCTCGGCGCGGGTGCCGGTCCAGCGGTCGACGGAGGGCTCGATCCGCTCCGGCGCATCGACGAAGCCCCGCGCCGCCTTGAGCGACGCATGGGTGGGCGCGTCAGGCACGTGGGCCGGCTTCAGCGCCGCGAACTCCTTCCGAAGCACCGGCACCACCTCCTCGCCGAGCAGATCGAGCTGCTCCAGCACGGTCTTCTGCGGCAGGCCCGCGTGGTCCATGAGGAACAGCTGACGCTGGTAGTCGCCCGCGTACTCCCGGAACCCGAGCACCCGCTCGATCACCTGCTGGGGCGACCCCACGGTCAGCGGAGTCTCCCGGGTGAACTCCTCGAGCGACGGGCCGCCGCCGTAGACCGGCGCGTTGTCGAAGTAGGGCCGGAACTCGCGGACGGCGTCCTGCGAGTTCTTCCGCATGAACACCTGCCCGCCGAGCCCGACGATGGCCTGGTCCGCGCGGCCGTGGCCGTAGTGCTCGAAGCGACGCCGGTACAGGTCCACCATGCGCCGCGTGTGGCTCGGGGGCCAGAAGATGTTGTTGTGGAAGAAGCCGTCGCCGTAGTAGGCGGCCTGCTCCGCGATCTCGGGGGAGCGGATCGAGCCGTGCCACACGAACGGTGGGACGCCGTCGAGCGGGCGGGGCGCAGACGTGAAGCCGTGGAGCGGCGTGCGGAACTTCCCCTCCCACGTCACCATATCCTCGCGCCACAGCTGGTGGAGCAGCGAGTAGTTCTCCACCGCCAAAGCGATGCCGTCGCGGATGTCCTTACCGAACCACGGATACACCGGCCCGGTGTTGCCGCGACCCATCATGAGGTCGACGCGGCCGCCGGACAGGTGTTGCACGTAGGCGTAGTCCTCGGCCAGGCGCACCGGGTCGTTGGTGGTGATCAGGGTGGTGGCCGTCGAGAGGATCAGCCGCTCGGTGGCCGCGGCCAGGTAGGCCATGAGGACGGGCGGGTTGCCGGGCGCGACGAAGGGCGGGTTGTGGTGCTCCCCCGTCGCGAAGACGTCGAGGCCCACCTCCTCGGCCTTTCTCGCCAACTCCACCGTCGCCCGGATCCGCTCCTGCTCCGTCGGCGTGCGGCCGGTCGTGGGGTCCGTGGTGACGTCCCCGATGGTGAAGATGCCGAACTGCATTCTCTGCTCCCAACTCCGATTGCTTACCTCTACGGTAACCCAAACAAGTTGAAAACGAAACTATTCCCGTCAGGCGGCCTGATACTGCGCTGAGGCCGCGCGGCGCGCCATCAGCCACATGACCCCGCCGGTCACCATGAGCACCGCCCCGGTGCCGCCGAGAATGATCGCCCCGATGAGCGCGCGCACCGCGCCGACGTCGTTGCGCACGTCCAGGGGCGGGGCGACGACGACGCCGTCGCCCTCCTGGCACACGATGATGTAGTCGCCCGACAGCTCACCGGGGCCGCCCATCTTGCCGATCGACTCGTACGTGACGTCGTTGAGCGGGAACGTGAAGAAGCCCTCGAGCGCCAGGTTCGGCACCGCGTCGGTGGGACCGTATACGTCACAGGTGGGCACCACGCCGGCCGGCGCGTAGACCACCTGGATCTCGCCGTCGGTGACGGGGACGACGGTGTCGCCGTCCACCCGGATCACCCCGGCCGCCTCGGGCACCACCCGCGTCAGCCCCTGGCCTGCGGTGACACCCCAGAGGATCCCCGCCAACAGGAGCAGCGACCCGATGAGGGCGAGGATCGGGGCCACCTTGCCGTGCGGCTGCAGGGTGCTCATGGGCGCCTCAGCAGACCTTGCGGGTCCAGCCGAACTTGTCCTCCGCGCGCCCGAACTGGATGTCGACCAGGTGCTGGCGGATGGCGCGCGTCTTCGGGCCGGGCCGGCCGTCGGCCACCGTCTGCACGCCGCGCTGGGGCGAGTTGAAGCCGGTGATCGGCGTGACGACGGCGGCCGTCCCGCACGCGAACACCTCGGGGATCTGGCCGGACTCGACGCCGTCGAGCACCTCGTCGACGGAGATGGCACGCTCGACGGGGGTGAGCCCGTGCTCGGAGGCCAGCGCCAGGATGGACTCGCGTGTCACGCCGGCCAGGATGGAGCCGAGGGCCGGGGTGACCAGCTCGTCGTCGGCGGTGACGAACATGACGTTCATCGTGCCGCACTCCTCCACCCACTTGTGCTCGGCCCCGTCGGTCCACAGCACCTGGCTGCAGCCGTTGGCGTAGGCCTCCTGCGTGGCGACGAGGCTCGCGGCGTAGTTGCCGCCGCACTTCGCGGTGCCGGTGCCGCCGGGGGCCGCGCGCGTGTAGTTGGGCGTGATCCAGAGCTTGACCGGCTCCGAGTAGTACGGGCCTGCCGGGGTGGCGATGACGGCGAAGCGGTAGCTGTTGGCCTCGCGGACGCCGAGGTAGGGCTCGGAGGCGATCATGAACGGGCGCAGGTAGAGGCTCTGCTCGTTCTCGCCCACCGGCACCCAGTCGCGCTCCAGCTTGACGAGCTCGGTGACCGAATCGAGGAACAGCTCCTCGGGCAGCACCGCCATGCCCATCCGCTTGGCGGACTGCACGAAGCGGGCGGCGTTGCGCTCGGGCCTGAACAGCCAGATGGAGTCGTCATCGCGGCGGTAGGCCTTGAGGCCCTCGAAGATCTCCTGCCCGTAGTGCAGGACCGCGGCCGCCGGGTGCAGGGCCCACTCCGTCATGGGCACGATCCGCGGCTCCTGCCAGCCGTCGCCGGCCTGGAAGTCGATGACGGCCATGTGATCCACGTAGTAGCGGCCGAAACCGGGGTCCGCGAGCGCGGCCAGGCGGGCGGCGTCCGAGGTGGGCGTGGTGGTGCGGGTGAGCGAGAACATGGCCATGGTCACTGATGGTAGACCCCCGGTTTTCCACCGTCCCCGGTGTCCACAGGTTCGACCGCCTCCGCGATGGAGCCGTCCGGACGCAGCTCGAGCCGCCTGTCGACGGCGAGCCGGGCCAGGAAGTCGTCGTCGTGGGAGACCACGAGCAGCCCTCCGCGGTACTGCGTCAGGGCGTCGACGAGGACCCCGACGGTGGCTAGATCGAGGTTGTTGGTGGGCTCGTCGAGGATCAGCAACTGGGCGGGCGGTTCGGCCAGGAGGAGCGCGGCCAGCGCGGCCCGGAACCGCTCGCCTCCGGAGAGGGTGCCGAGCGGGCGGAGCACGGTGTCGCGGCGGAGCCCGAACCTGGCGAGGCGGTTGCGGATGGTCCCCGGGTCGACGGTGGGCGCGGCCTCGCGGACACAGTCCAGGACGGCCATGCGGTCGTCGAGGTGGTCGAGGCGCTGGGGCAGATACCCGACGCGCGCGGTGATCGACCCCGTCGGGCCGTGCCCGGGCCTGTCCGCCGTGGCCACCATGGACCCGATGAGCACCGTCTTGCCCACACCGTTGGGACCGGTCAGCGCGACCCGCTCCGGCCCCTGGATCACGTGCACCGCGCCGTCGGACCCGCGCAGCTCCGCCAGCCGCCGCCCCGCCCCGACACCCGGGTCCGGCAGGTCGATGCGCACGCGGTCGTCGTCGCGGAGGCGCGCCTCGGCGTCGTCGACGGCGGACCGCGCGGCCGCGATCTTCTCGTCGAACTCCCCCCTGGCCTTCGCGACGGCCTTCTCGGAGCGGTTCGCGTAGAAGTCCCGGGCCGCCTTGCTCACGCCGCGGGCGGCGGCCGGTTTGCCCGCGTGCTCCCGCCTGGCAAGGCGCTTCTCCGCCTCCACCTTCTGCCGGCGCTCGATGCGCAGCCGCTGCTCGGCCGTTCGGAGAGCGCGCTGGGCCGCCTCCTGCGCCACACCCACCGCATCGCGGTACACCTCCCAGTTGCCGCCGAACAGCTCGACCCCGCCGTCTCGGACCTCGACGATGGCCCCGACCCGGCGCAGGAGTTCCACGTCGTGGCTGACCACCACGGCGGTGCGGCGCCAGCGCTCGAGGAGGTCGTAGACGCGGGCACGGGTGTCGCGGTCGAGGTTGTTGGTGGGCTCGTCGAGAAGCACCACGTCGAGGCGGCGCACGCTCAGCCCCACCAGTGCCACGAGCATCGCCTCGCCCCCGGACAGGGTGCCGACGGGGCGGTCGAGCCCCAGGTCCAGACCGACGGCGCCCAACTCCTCGGCGGCGCGGGCCTCGATGTCCCAGTCGTCGCCCACCGCGTCGAAGTGGGCAGGATCGGGGTCGCCGGCGGCGATGGCGCCGATCGCGTCGACCTGCGCCCTGATGCCGAGGAGGTCGGCAACGGTGTCGTCGGTGCGCAGGATCAGGTCCTGCGGCAGGTGACCGAGGCGACCCTCGACGGTGACGGCGCCCGCCGTCGGGACGAGCTCGCGGGTGATGAGCTTCAGCAGGGTGGACTTGCCCGAGCCGTTGTCGCCGACGACCCCGGTGACCCCCGGCGGAAACGCGACGGTGACGTCGTCGAGGCAGGCGGCGCCGTCCGGCCAGGCGAGGTGGACGTGGTTGAACGTGACAGAAAACAAGAGGCACTCCGATCGATCAGCTTGGGGGCGCTGAGACCGGAGCGGACAGCTCGACGGGCCTCAGCGCAGGGGCGCGGTGCCGATCAGATCTGTCACTGGAGTGCTCCTCGTGCGGGAATACGTCCCGACCATGATGCCATGCAGCGGGCCAGGAAGACACTGCTCGACGTAGCGGGCCAGGATGACACTGCTCGACAAACCAGACGTGGGATGCGCAGGAGGGTGGGGGTCGGCAGGGCGGCTCCGCGTAGGAAAACACTGTTCGACGAACCAGACGTCGGATGCGCAGGAGGGTGGGGGACGGCAGGGCGGCTGGGCGCAGGGATGCCCAACCCGATGGGCACCCAGAAGAACCCGCCTGAAGCAGGCTCGAGCCAGGGCCGCCCTGACGGCACCCGCCCGGACCCGACCACACCACAGGCAGACGAGTGCAGGGAGACGTGAGACGAGGCCCGGGCGGCCTCAACTACCCGACCACAGCCAAGCACACGGCCGACAAGCAGACGGCGGACAAGGGCCGCACGGGCCTCGTGTCAGGGCTCCCTGCACCGCCAGCGGGACTTGACCGACGCGGCGTCGGGGTCGGGTCCACACGAAGCCAACGTTGGCTTCGACACGCGCGGAGCCGCAAGCGGCTCGGCGCGGCTCAACCAGCGGAAAGGGGCCCGGCTCAAGCAGCGCAAGGGGGCCAGTCTGGAGGCGAGCGGGCGTTAGGTGAGTGCGAGGGTGGGGGACGGCAGGGCGGCTGGGCGCAGGGATGCCCAACCCGAGGGGCACCCAGAAGAACCCGCCTGAAGCAGGCTCGAGCCAGGGCCGCCCTGCCGGCACCCGCCCGGACCCGACCACGCCACATGACAACGAGTGCAGGGAGACGTGAGACGAGGCCCGGGCGGCCTCAACCACCCGACCGCAACCAAGCACGCGGCCGACAAGCAGACGGCGAACACGGGCCGCACGGGCCTCGACTCAGGGCTCCCGGCACCCAACAGCGGTACCCGGGTCCCTGGACAGGCGCACGACGGTTTCGACACGCGCTGAGCCGCAGGCGGCTCGGCGCGGCTCAACCAGCGGAAGGGGCGGCTCGGCGCGGCTCAACCAGCCGTCGGGAGAGCGGTCAGTCCTGGGGGATGCGGCCCTCGAGCGCCCAGGCGAGGAACTCCTTCAAGTCACCCGTCTCGCCGTCGCGACCCCCGCGGCCGATCACCAGGGGCGCAAGCGTGGGCTCGAGCTTGACGCCGCGCAGCCGCTCCATCCAGCCACCGGGGACGGTCAGCGAGTAGTAGTTGCCCTCGGTGTCGATGCCGACGGAGTGGTTGGTGCGCAGGTACCAGCCCACCTTGTCCGTCTTCACCGGGTGCCCGCTCAGCGTCTTCGCCTGCAGCGGCCTGGGTTCCAGCCCTTGGGCGCGCGCGGCGACGATGAACTCGTCGATGAGCACCTTCGCCCGGGCGGCCTCCGCGCGGGCGTGCCCCTCGGTGAGCTCGTGCCGGATCTTGGCCGCCTTCTGGCGCTCGCTGAGTTCCTCTGCCACCCCTCAAGGCTAGACGACGATACCCGGCTCAGATCGTGAAGCCCCCGTCGACCAGGATCTCCTGGCCGGTGATGTAGGCCGCCTCGTTCGTGGAGAGGAACGCGACCGCCGCCGCGACCTCCTCAGGCTCCCCGAACCTGCGCGCAGGGATGGTGGACTTGAGGCGCTGCGCGTCGGCCGCGTCCGTGTGGAGCCGCTTCAGACGTTCCGTGGCCGTGTACCCGGGCGCGACGGTGTTGCAGGTGACCCCGTCGGCCGCGACCTCCATCGCCAGCGTCCGCAGGTGGTTGGTCACCGCGGCGCGCATGGCGTTGCTCACCGGAAGCGTGAGGGCCGGGCGCCGCACCGTCAGGCTGGTGATCGCGACGATCCTCCCCCACCCCCTGGACCGCATGCCGGCCAGCACGCCGTCGACCAGCCGCACCGTCGACATGAACGTGGTCTCGAACCCCGCGCCCCAGGCGTCCTCCGTGACCTGGCTGGGCAGCCCCGGCGGCGGTCCGCCGGCGTTGCTGACCAGGATGTCCACGTCGCCTGACCGGTCGATCAGGCGCAGCACATCATCCACGTGGCTCACGTCCGCCGGCACCCAGGAGGCGCCGATCCGTGCCGCTGCCGCCTTCAGCTCGGCCGCGTTGCGGGCCGCGATGGTGACGTCTGCCCCCATCTCGCGCAACGCCTTCGCCGTGGCGAACCCGATGCCCCTGCTCGCCCCCGTGACCAGGGCGCGCTTCCCGTCGATCCTGAACATGCCCATGGCACGACGCTACTCCGCCCGCGGGCCTGCCAGGAGCCAAACCGCGACCCCCGCCCATCCTCCCCGGCACCCGTCTGAGAAACTGGCACCGACGGTTCCCAAGGAGGTCCCCATGCCGGAATTTCGCTACGTTGACATGCTGCCGATCGGGCACGACGAGACGCCCTACCGCCTGCTCACCACAGAGGGCGTGGAGGTCGTGGAGGGCCCCGAGGGCCGGCGGTTCCTCAAGGTGGCGCCGGAGGCGCTGACGCTCCTGGCCGAGACCGCGATGCACGACATCGCCCACTACCTGCGCCCCGCGCACCTGCAGCAGCTGCGCAACATCCTCGACGACGAGGAGGCCTCCCCCAACGACAAGTTCGTGGCGCTGGACCTCATGAAGAACGCCAACATCGCCGCCGGCGGGGTGCTGCCGATGTGCCAGGACACCGGCACCGCGATCATCATGGGCAAGCGCGGCCAGCAGGTCCTGAGCGAGGGCACCGACGAGCGCCCGCTGTCGATGGGCGTGTTCAACGCCTACACCAAGCTCAACCTGCGCTACTCGCAGAACGCGCCGCTGACCATGTGGGACGAGCGCAACACCGGCTCCAACCTGCCCGCGCAGATCGAGCTGTACGCAGACACCGCCGAGGGCCACGAGAAATCCTACAAGTTCCTCTTCATGGCCAAGGGCGGCGGCTCGGCGAACAAGAGCTACCTGTACCAGGAGACGAAGGCGGTGCTGAACCCCGCGTCGATGATGAAGTTCCTGGAGGAGAAGCTCCGCTCGCTGGGCACCGCGGCCTGCCCGCCGTACCACCTGGCCATCGTCGTGGGCGGCACCTCGGCCGAGTTCGCGATGAAGACGGCCAAGTACGCCTCCGCGAAGTACCTCGACACGCTCCCCACCGAGGGCTCGATGGCGGCCAACGGCTTCCGAGACGTCGAGCTGGAGAACGAGGTGCTGGAGCTCACCCGCAAGCTCGGCATCGGCGCGCAGTTCGGCGGCAAGTACTTCTGCCACGACGTCCGCGTCATCCGCCTCCCCCGGCACGGCGCGTCGCTGCCGGTGGCGATCGCGGTCAGCTGCTCCGCTGACCGCCAGTGCCTCGGCAAGATCACCCCGGAGGGCGTGTTCATCGAGCAGCTCGAGTTCGACCCGGCCCGCTTCATGCCCGAGCACGTCGACGAGGAGCTCGACGCGCAGACCGACGGCATCACCGGCACCGGCCAGGGCGCGGCGGTGCGCATCGACCTCAACCGCCCCATGCCCGAGATCCTTGACGAGCTGCGCAAGCACCCCGTCAAGACGCGCGTCATGCTGAACGGGCCCCTCATCGTGGGCCGCGACATCGCGCACGCCAAGATCAAGGAGCGCCTCGACGCCGGCGAGCCCATGCCGCAGTACCTCAAGGACCACCCCGTCTACTACGCCGGCCCGGCGAAGACGCCCGAGGGCATGGCGTCGGGGTCGTTCGGCCCCACGACGGCTGGGCGCATGGACTCCTACGTGGACCAGTTCCAGGGCGCGGGGGGCTCGATGATCATGCTCGCGAAGGGCAACCGCTCGAAGTCCGTCACCGACGCGTGCCACAAGCACGGCGGGTTCTACCTCGGTTCCATCGGCGGCCCCGCCGCCCGGCTGGCGCAGGACTGCATCAAGCACGTCGAGGTGGTCGAGTACCCCGAGCTGGGGATGGAGGCCATCTGGAAGATCGACGTGGTGGACTTCCCGGCCTTCATCATCGTCGACGACAAGGGCAACGACTTCTTCGCCGAGGTGAACAAGCCCATCGCGCTGAGCATCCCGAAGCGCGAAGGGATCTGACTCCACGACGCCCGGATGAGAGTTTTCTCATCCGGGCGTCGTGCTGCCCTCATCGGGGCGCGGTTGACTGGTGCCGTCGAGGAGGTCTGGGATGAGACGAACGCTGGCCGGGCTGGTGCTGATCGTGGCGGTGGCCGCCGCGGGCGTGTGGGCGGTGGCGGTCATGTCCCGCCCCACGAGCGCCCCCGAGCGGGAGCCGGCCCTGGTGGTGCCGGCCGCCGGTTCACCCACACCGGTGGCGACGCCGTCGGTGGCCCCCTCGGTCGCCCCCTCAGTCACGCAGAGCCCCCCGAACCCTGAGGCCACCCAGGCCCCCGGCACCGCGTCGGCGCCCAAGCCCAGCGCGTACGACGACGATGATGACGACAAGGATGACGACCGCTCCGGCTCGGGCAAGGACGACGACGACAAGGACGACGACGACTGACGGCTGACCGGCCGGGGCGTCAGGGTCGAACGCAGCCGAGGCCGCGCGGCTGGCCGCCGCAGGCCGGGGGCGGGTCACACCAGCCGGTAGCCCATCCCCCGCACTGTCTCGAACCGCTCCCTGCCCAGCTTCCCGCGCAGGTAGCGCACGTACACGTCGACGACGTTGGAGCCCGGGTCGAAGTCGAATCCCCACACGTTGCTCAGCAGCTGCTCGCGGCTCAGCACCTGTCCGGGGTTGCGCAGGAACGTCTCGGCAAGGGCGAACTCCCGCGCCGAGAGGTCCACCGACCGCTCCCCCACCGTCGCGCGGCGCGTCCTGAGGTCCAGGGTCAGCCCGTTGTGGCTGAGCTGCGTCGGGTCTCCGCCGGAGGTCCCCGTGTCGGTGCGCAGGCGCAGCCGGATCCGCGCCAGCAGCTCCTCGAAGGAGAACGGCTTGGGCATGTAGTCGTCGGCGCCGCCCTCGAGGCCGGCCACGCGGTCCGCCACCGACGAGCGGGCCGTGAGCAGGATCACCGGCACCGCCACGCCCTGGCCCCGGATGCGTTCCAGCACCTCGAACCCGTCGATGTCCGGCAGGCCCACGTCGAGGACCACGAGGTCGAACCCGCCGTGGATGGCCAGCGAGGCGCCCTCCGCGCCGCTCGCCGTCGCATGGGACGTGAACCCCGCGGACTTCAGCCCCTTCGCAATGAACGCGGCGATCCGCGTCTCGTCCTCGATGATCAGGATGGTGCTCATGTGACGTCTACCTCCTCGACGGCGCGCTCCGGCCCGAGCGGCAGATTGATGGTGAACGTGGACCCGACGCCGGGCTCGGACTCGATGTCCAGGCGCCCGCCGTGCGCCGCCACGATCGACTCGACGATGCTGAGGCCCAGCCCGGCGCCCGGCGCGTGGTCCTCGGCCTCGCGGGTGCGCCCGAACCGCCGACGCACGGAGTCCAGCTGATCCGGCGCGATCCCGATCCCCTCGTCGCGGACCCACAGCTGCACCTCGCCGCGGTGCAGCCGCGACCCCAGGGAGATGGCCGACCTCGGCGACGAGTACTTCACCGCGTTGGCCGCCAGCTGGAGCCACGCCTGGGTGATCCGCGCCGGATCCAGCCACGCGTCGGCGGACGCGACCCGCTCCAGCCGCCACACCCGGTCTCCGAGGGCCCTCGCCTTCTCCAGCGTCTGGTCCGTGAGCGGCGCGAGGTCCACCCACCGCGGCTGGACGAAGTCGACCTCGCCCGCCCTGGCGAGCATGAGGAGGTCGTTGACGAGCACCCCCATCCGGTCCACCTCCTCCAGCACCAGGTCCCGGGTCTGGCGGACGTCCGTGGGGTCGTGCACGTCGACGAGCTCCATGTGCCCGCGGACCACGGTGATGGGGGTGCGCAGCTCGTGACCCACGTCGTCGAGGAGCTGCCGCTGGCCCTCGACGGAGTGCTGGACCCGGTCCAGCATGAGGTTGAGGGTCGCGGACAGGGCGGTGAGGTCGTCGTTGCCGCGGAGGGGGACGCGGGTGGTGAGATCGCGCTGGTCGATGGACTCGGCGGCCTCGCGCAGCTCCTCGATGGGCCGCAGCAGCCGGCCGACCACCAGCCAGGCCACGAACACCACCAGAGCCAGCGTGGCCAGGGCGACGGCCCAGTAGACCGTCATGGTGCGGCTGAGCTCGGCCTCGGCGAGATCGCGGTCCACCACGTGCAGGAGGGCCCCGGTCTCGGTGGGGAACTTCACGGGCACGAGCAGCAGGTGGTAGTTGCCGGCCGCCGTGCGGACCCGCTCCAGGATGATCTCGTCGCCGGTGGCCCAGGGCGTGGCCATGGCCATCAGCTCGGCGTCGTCTTCCGGCCGCAGCGGCACGTCCTCGGAGGCCACCCACCGCACCTGGGACCCGACGAACGCCACCTCGCCCTCACCCGGCCCCACGACGGTGCGCTCGAGGTAGGTGCGCAGGAGCTCGGAGGGCCCGGCGAAGGCCGCCCCCGTCGTCGGGTCCACCCCGCGGGAGGCCAGCACCCGCAACTCGTCGCGGGTGCGCTCCAGCTGCGCGTCGAGGTTGGCCGAGATGGCCCGGTCCTGCACGATCGCCACGATGGCACCGGAGGTGAGCAGCGACAGGCCCGCGAGCAGCACCATCGCCCACATGATGCGGGCCCGGATGGTGACCCGGGCCGTGCGCTGGGGGTCGGTGGCGGTCATGGCCCCAGTCTGCCCGCTCCCGCAGCGCCGGCGCCCTGGATGAGAGAGGTCTCACGCTCCTGTACTGGCAGCCCTCATGTTCCGGCTGTCTGATGGTGTCCACAGCCACCCACGAAGGAGCAGATCATGGCACTCTCACCACTCACCTGGTTCGCAGCCGCAGCGCTCGGCGTCACCGCCGTCGGAGGAGGACTGTTCGCCTCCGCCGTCAACCAGCCCGAGCTCGCCCGGCCCGCCGCCACCGTCTCGTCCTCGCTGTCGCCGAGCGACGACGACACCCTGCCGATCCTGGTCCCGGCCGGATCCGCGAGCCCCTCCTCGAGCTCGAGCCCGTCGTCCTCGACCCTCAGCCCCTCGTCGGCTTCCGCGTCGCCGTCGGCGACCACCGACGACAAGGGCGGCCTGCGTGATCGCGACGACCGCGTCGAGCCCGGCGACGACCGCACCTCCCGTTATGACGACGACTGGGACGACCGGTACGACGACGACCTGGACGACCGGTACGACGACCTGGACGATCGCTGGGACGACCGGGACGATGACGGTCGCGACGACGACTCGGATGATCGCTACGACGACTCCGACGACCGCCACGACGACTCCGACGACCGCCACGACGACGATGACGACGACGACCGCTGGGACGACTCGGACGATCGCCACGACCACGATGACGACAAGTGGGACGACGACTGACCCGTCGGCCGCTGAACCGTCCACCTGACACCGACGCCCAGACGCTCCCCAGCGTCTGGGCGTCGTCTGCCGTGCGACCGACCGTTGAGCCTGACACGGCTCTCGCTGAACCCCGTTGAGCCTGATTCGAACCTCAAAGACCTTGAAACGATCGAATCACGCAAACCGGGCGTTGACCCCCATTTCAGGCTCAAGCCACGTCACCGAGAGCCGTGTCAGGCTCAAACCCCGTCACCGAGAGCCGTGTCAGGCTCAAACCCCGTCACCGAGAGCCGTGTCAGGCTCAACTCCCCACGCCGGGCGCGAGGCCAGGCCCACCGTTCATCCGGGAGTCAGGCTTGTGGAAACCTCACAACGTTTGCCGCGCGATATTGAGCCGCAACCCCTTCACTAGCGCCAATCGGGCACGCACCGACGCGCCGACTCGCGCAGCCGCCCACAGGCATGCCACATTGACTTGCAGCCCCTCACGGGCTGCCGTCGACCCCTGAGGAGTCAGAGTGTTCAAGCGCATCGCCATCGTGAACCGTGGTGAGGCCGCCATGCGGCTCATCCACGCTGTGCGGGACCTGAACGCGGAGCACCCCGACCGCGACCCGATCACGACGATCGCGCTCTACACAGACGCCGAGCGCTCCGCCATGTTCGCCCGCGAGGCCGACGAGGCCTACCCGCTGGGCCCGGCAGCCGAGCGCCCCTACCTCAACCACGAGCTGCTCGCCCGCGTCCTCACCGACGCGCGCGCCGACGCGGTCTGGGTGGGCTGGGGCTTCGTCGCCGAGGACGCGTCCTTCGCGGACCTCGTCGAGGGCCTCGGCATCACGTTCATCGGCCCCTCGGGCGACGCGATGCGCAAGCTGGGCGACAAGATCGGCTCCAAGCTCATCGCAGAGGAGGTGGGCGTCCCCGTCGCCCCGTGGTCGCGCGGCGGCGTCGACACGCTCGACGAGGCCCTCGCGGCCGCCGAGCGGATCGGCTACCCGCTCATGCTCAAGGCGACGGCGGGCGGCGGGGGCCGCGGCATCCGCAAGGTCACCACCCCCGAGGAGCTGACGGACGCGTACCAGCGCACCCGCGACGAGGCCCAGCGCGCCTTCGGCTCCGGCGTGGTGTTCCTCGAATCGCTCGTCACCGGGGCCCGGCACGTCGAGGTGCAGGTCATCGCCGACGGCCAGGGCACCGCGTGGGCCATCGGCGTGCGCGACTGCACCGTCCAGCGCCGCAACCAGAAGATCATCGAGGAGTCGGCCTCGCCGCTGCTCACCACCGAGCAGACCGACGAGCTGAAGGCGGCCGCCGAGCGGCTCGCGCTCGCCGTCGACTACCGCGGCGCCGGCACGGTGGAGTTCCTCTACCACCCCGGCGACAAGATGTTCGCGTTCCTGGAGGTCAACACCCGCCTGCAGGTAGAGCACCCCATCACCGAGGTCACCAACGAGTTCGACCTTGTCAAAGCCCAGATCCACGTGGCCGCCGGCGGCACGTTGGACGAGCGGCCCACCGAGTTCGGCCACGCCGTCGAGGCGCGCCTGAACGCCGAGGACCCTGACCGCGACTTCGCCCCGGCCCCCGGCCTGATCACCCGCCTCGACCTTCCCGCGGGCCCCGGCATCCGCGTCGACACCGGCGTCGCCGAGGGCGACTCCATCCCCGCGGACTTCGACTCGATGATCGCCAAGATCATCGCCTACGGCCGCACGCGCGACGAGGCGCTGGGCCGCCTGCGCCGCGCCATGGCCGAGACCACCGTCGTCATCGAGGGCGGCGCCACGAACAAGAGCTTCGTGCTCGAGCTGCTCAAGCAGCCCGAGGTGACCGGCCGCCAGCCGAAGCAGGCGGGCGCGCGCCGTGCCGCGGGGCCCCAGGACGCGGACATCCCGTGGGCCGACACCGGCTGGATCGACCGCACGCGCGCCGACGGCGGCCTCATCGCCGACGAGCACGCAGGCGTCGCGCTGGTGGTGGCCGCGATCGAGGCCTACGAGGAGGCCACGGCGATCGAGACCGACCGCCTGCTCACCACCGCCCACGGCGGCCGGCCGCAGACCCAGCACACCTCCGGGGCCCAGGTGGACCTCAAGCTGCGCGGCGCGGTGCACAGCGTCACCGCGTTCGCGATCGCGCCGGGGCGGTACCGCGTCGTCGTCGACGGCCAGGCCACCGAGGCGGAGCTGCACCGCCTCGACGACGTGCACGGGCGCGTCACCGTCGGCGGCGAACGGCACCGGATCATCACCGCCACACACGGGCCCATCCACCTGATCGAGGTCGACGGCGTGACCCACCGCGTCTCGCGCGACGAGGGCGGCGTGCTGCGCTCCCCCGCCCCGGCACTCGTGGTGGCGACGCCGGTGAAGGTGGGCGACGAGGTGGAGGCCGGCGCCCCGGTGGTGGTGCTCGAGTCCATGAAGATGGAGACCGCCGTCTACGCGCCCTTCGCCGCCCGCGTGAAGGAGATGCTGGTGATGACCGGGTCCCAGGTGGAGTCCATGGCGCCGCTGGTGCGCCTGGAGCCGCTTGGCAACGGCGGGGGCGCGGCGGTGGCCGTTGACTCCGCGCCGGTCGACATCCCCGTCTGCCCCCCGGTGGCGGACCCGGCGGCCCGCGCCGCCCGCCTTCTGGCCGACCTCTCCGCGACCCTGATGGGCTTCGACGTCGACCCGTCGGCCAGGACGCTGCCGCGTTACCTCGAGGCCCGCGAGGAGGCCCGCGCCGCGGGCGTCGACGTGGTGGCCGCCGAGACCGAGCTGCTCACCCTGTTCGCCGACCTCGCCGAGCTCAGCCGCAACCGGCCCTTCGGCGAGCAGGCCAACACTGAGCTGCGCGTCCACTCGGACCGTGAGCACCTGCACCGCTACCTCACCACCCTGGATGTGGACCGCGCGGGCCTGCCCGGCCACTTCGTCGACCGGCTCGCGGCCGCGCTGCGCCACTACGGCGTGGACTCGCTGGACCGCACCCCGGAGCTCGAGGCCGCGGTGTTCAGGATCTTCCTGGCGCAGAAGCGCGTCGCCTCCGACGTGCCACTGGTGCTCGGCATCCTGGACCGCTGGATCTCTGAACCGGCTCCCGACGCGGACCTGGCGGTCAGCGCCCGCGCCCAGCTGGAGCGCCTCGTGCGGGCCACGCAGCTGCGCTTCCCGGCGATCGGCGACCAGGCCAGGTCCGTGCGCTTCCGATGGTTCGACCAGCCGCAGGTCGACGCGGAACGCGCGGCGATCGTCGCGGGCGTGGGCGACGAGGTGGAGGCCCTCGCGGCCGCCCCGGACGCCCCTGACTACGACGAACGCATCGCGCGCCTGGCCGCGATCCCCGAGTGGACGGCGAACTTCCTCGCGGTGCGGCTGGGCCGCGGCGTGCCCGCGCACGAGCCCATGCTCGAGGTGCTGCTGCGCAAGTACTACACCGACTACGGCCTCACCGACGTCCAGCGGCTGACGGTGGGTGGCCGCTCCGTCGTGCTCGGCGACTACGTGCTGGGCGAGCGGCCCCGCCGCTTCGTCACCACCGTGGGGCTGGCCGAGGAGCTCGCCGCCGGGGGCCCGTTGGAGTCCCTGGTGTCGTCGCAGGTGGCCGGGCGCACCCCCGGTCACGACGCCGTCGTCGAGTTGTACGTGCTGTGGCCGCAGCGCCCCGACGGCGACGCGCTGGGTGAGGAGCTGCTGGAGCGGCTGCGGTCGTGGGCGTGGGACGACGCGGTGACCCGGGTGGCGGTCGCGGTCTGCACCGCCGACGGCGACGTCGAGTACCGCACGTTCCGGTTCACCGACGGCGCGCTCGCCGAGGACGAGAAGATCCGCGGGCTCCCGCCGATGGTGGGCCGCCGCCTGGATCTGTGGCGGCTGCGCGACTTCGACACCACCCGCCTGCCCGCCCCCGCCGACGTGCTGCTCTTCGAGTGCGTGGCCAAGACCAACCCGGAGGACCGGCGGCTCGTGGCGATGGCGCAGGTGCGCCAGCTGGCCGTGGTCCGCGACCCCGAGGGCATGCTCATCGGGCTGCCGCACGCGGAGCGCGCCGTGGCGAACTGCCTGGAGGCCATCCGCCGCACCCGCTCCGCGCGCGGCAAGGCCGGCTCGAAGCTGGACATGAACCACGTGTGGGTGCATGTCTGGCCGGAGATCGACCTCGACATCGACGACATCAAGCCGCTGCAGGACCGGATCACGCCGCTGTCCGACGGCGCAGGCATCGAGGAGGTGCTCTGCCAGGGCCGGTTCGTCCGCCCGGACCGCACGATTCCGCTCGCGGTGCGGTTCCACGCGCAGCCGGGCGCGGGCGTCACCACCACGGTGACCGCTCCGCCCACCGAGCCGCTCAAGCCGCTCGACGACTACGCGGGCAAGGTGCTCCGTGCACGTCGTCGCGGGCTGGTCTACCCCTACGAGCTGTCCGCGACCCTCGCCGGTCCAGGCGGGTCGCTGACCGAGCTGGACCTGGACGCCGACGGCCGCCTCGTCGAGGTGGACCGGGCGCCGGGCCGCAACAAGGCCGGCATCATCGTCGCCCGGGTGACCACGCCGACGGCGCTGCACCCGGAGGGCGTGACCCGCATCGTGCTGTCCGGCGATCCGACGAAGGGCCTGGGCGCCGTGGCGGAGCCGGAGTGCTCGCGGATCATGGCCGCCGTCGACCTCGCCGAGGAGATGGGCGTACCGGTGGAGTGGTTCACGCTCAGCTCGGGCGCGCGGATCTCGATGGAGTCGGGCACCGAGAACATGGACTGGGTGGGTGCGGCGCTGCGCCGGATCGTCGAGTTCACGCAGGCGGGGGGCGAGATCAACGTCGTCGTCGCGGGGATCAACGTTGGCGCGCAGCCGTACTGGAACGCCGAGGCCACCATGCTCATGCACACCAAGGGCATCCTGGTCATGACACCGGACTCGGCGATGGTGCTCACCGGCAAGCAGTCGCTGGACTTCTCCGGCGGCGTGTCGGCGGAGGACAACTTCGGCATCGGCGGCTACGACCGCGTCATGGGGCCCAACGGCCAGGCGCAGTACTGGGCCAAGGACCTGGGCGGCGCGATGGGCATCCTGATGTCGCACTACGACCACACGTACGTGGCGCCGGGCGAGTCCGGGCCGCGACGCGCGGTGACCGGCGACGCCGTGGACCGCGACGTGTCGGACTACCCGCACAACATCGGGGCGGACTTCGCCACCGTCGGGCAGATCTTCTCGCCGGAGCACAACCCGGATCGGAAGAAGCCGTTCGACATCCGCACCGTCATCGCGGCGGTGTGCGATCAGGACCACCCGAGGGTGGAGCGGTGGGCCGGCATGGCCGAGGCCGAGACCGCCGTGGTCATCGACGCCCGGATCGGCGGGCACTCGGTGAGCGTCGTGGGCATCGAGTCGACGCCGGTGCCTCGCGCGGGCTTCCCGCCTGCCGACGGCCCGGACACGTTCACCGGCGGCACGCTGTTCCCGCGCTCGTCGAAGAAGGTGGCGCGCGCCATCAACGCGGCCTCGGGCAACCGGCCGCTGGTGGTGCTGGCGAACCTGTCGGGCTTCGACGGCTCGCCCGAGTCCATGCGCAACCTGCAGCTGGAGTACGGCGCCGAGATCGGCCGCGCGATCGTGAACTTCGACGGCCCCATCGCGTTCGTCGTGATCTCGCGGTACCACGGCGGCGCGTTCGTGGTGTTCTCCAAGAGGCTGAACGAGAACATGACGGTGCTGGCGCTCGAAGGGTCGTACGCCTCGGTGATCGGCGGCGCCCCCGCGGCGGCCGTGGTGTTCGCCGGGGACGTGGCGAAGCGGACGGCGGCGGATGCGCGGGTGGTGGAGCTGGAGTCGCGGCTGCGTGACGCGGTGCCGGAGGACCGGGCCGAGCTTCAGGTGGCGCTGGCGGACATCCGGGCGGCGGTCAGGGCCGAGAAGATCTCCGAGATCGCCTCCGAGTTCGACGGGGTGCACAACATCCACCGCGCCGTCGAGGTGGGCTCGGTGGATCGGGTGATCTCGACGGCGCAGCTGCGCCCGTCGATCGTCGAGGTGATCGAGGCGTACGGGCGCTGACGGGGCCCGCTCGTCGCATAGGCCTAGGCCTAGGCGAGGCTACTTCGCACACCTTCCGGCCTGTGCGAGGCCACTTCGCACACCTTCCGGCCTGTGCGAGGCGTCCTCGCACACCGTCGGCGTCTTCGCACACCGTATTGGGTGTGCAAAGACAGCCGCGCTATGCGAAGTGCCCCCGTCCGGGTCCCGCGGACCCGGGTTAGGCTCAAGCTCGTGACCGACGACGACCTCTGGGAGATCACCCGCTCGAGACTGTTCTGGGCCGGGATCCTGGCCAACGGGGTGACCACCGACGAGGGGGCCGCCGCCGTCGAGGCCGCCCTCCCGACGCGTCCGTCGTCGAAGGCCGCCCTCGAGCGGCTCCATCACCTCGCCACCGGCGAGCTCACGGGAATGCTCGCGCTGCTCTCGGACGACGAGCCGCGCTGGACCGGCGGCCACGGCACCACCGTCGGAGACATCCGCTACCTCGCCCGCTGAGGACGACGCAGCAGCCTCATCCCGTTGACGATCACGATGAGCACCGATGCCTCGTGCACCAGCATCCCGAGCGACATCGTCACCCCGCCGGACAGCACCCCGGCCAGCAGGAGGGAGACGGTGACCAACGCGATCGCGATGTTCTGCCGCATCACCCGTGCCGTGCGCTTCGCCAGCGAGATGGCCTCGGGGATCCGGTCGAGCCGGCTGGTCATCAGCGCGATGTCGGCGGTCTCCACGGCCACCGGTGAGCCCGCGGCCCCCATCGCGATCCCGACGTCGGCCAGCGCCAGGGCCGGTGCATCGTTGACGCCGTCGCCCACCATCGCGACGACGTGACCCTCCGCCTGGAGTGCGCGGACCACCTCGAGCTTCTGCTCCGGCAGGAGGCCCGCCTTGGCGTCGCTGATGCCGACCCGGCCGGCGATCGCCGCCGCCACGCGCTCGTTGTCGCCGGTCAGCATCAGCACCCTGCCGACGCCCGCGCGGTGAAGCTGCTCGACAAGGGCATCCGCCTCGGGCCGGACGACGTCGGCCACGGCCAGCGCGCCGATGACGTCCCCGTCGAGGGCGACGAGCAGGGGGGTGAGCCCCTTGTCGGCGAGCCTCGCCGCGACACTCTCGCCCCAGGTCACGGACCCGGCGTCAGTCACGCGGGAGATGAGGGCGAGGTTGCCCACGGCCACCTCGCGGCCCTCGACCATCGCGATCACCCCGTGCCCGGGGACCGGGCGCACCCCGTCGGGCACCGCCTGGACGGGCAGCCCCAGGCGTGCGGCCTCGGCGAGCACGGGCCGGGCGAGGGGGTGCTCCGACCCGGCCTCGGCTCGGGCCGCCCAGCCGACCACCTCGGAGGTGTCCCAGTCGCCGCGGGCGACGACGTCGGTGAGCTCGGGCGTGCCGGCGGTGATGGTGCCGGTCTTGTCGAACGCGACGACGTCGACGCGGGCAGCGGTCTCCAGGAACTCGCCACCCTTGATCAGGATGCCGTCACGGGCCGCCCGGCCGATGCCGGCCACGAGGGCCACGGGAACCGAGATGACCAGGGCCCCGGGGCAGCCGATGACCAGGAGGGTCAGGGCCAGTTCGAGGTCGCGTGTCGCGAGCCCCACCACCACGGCGAGCGCGATGATCCCCGGCGTGTACCACCGGGAGAAGCGCTCCATGAACTGCTGGCTGTGGGCCTTGGCGTCCTGCGCCTCCTCGACGCGGTGGATGATGCGGGCGAGCGTGGTGTCGGCGCCCACGCCCGTCGCGCTCACCGTGAGGAAGCCGTCGGCCACGATCGTGCCGGCGAAGACCGCCTCGTCGGAGCCCTTCTCGACGGGGATGGACTCGCCAGTGATCGCCGACTCGTCGACGGCCGCCCGGCCGCCGGAGACAAGCCCGTCCACCGGGATGCGCCCCCCGTTCTTGACCACCACGAGTTCCCCGGTGGCGACCTCCGTGGCGGGAACCTCCAGCTGCTCGCCGCCGCGGATGACGGTTGCGGTGACGGGGGCCAGGGCCACGAGCTCGGCCAGCGCCGAGCGGGTCCTGGCCAGTGTCGCGTCCTCCAGCGCGTGGCCGACGGCGAAGAGGAACGTGACGGCCGCCGCCTCCCAGTAGTTGCGGATCGCGACGGCGCCGATCGCGGCCACCGCCACCAGCAGGTCGATGCCGATCACGCCGAGCCGCAGGGAGCGGTAGGCCTTCACGACGACAGGGGCCCCGGCGACGATCGCGGCCGCCAGCATGAACCAGTCGCCCAGGGCCGGCGACGAGGCGCCGAGCGCCCAGGCCGCCGCGATCAACAGCCCCGAACCGGCGGGGACCGCCCACCGGTGGATGCGTGCATGCATGTCTGCGCCTCTCAGAACGCCGACGGGCGGGCGGTGTACCCGGCGGCGCCGACGGCGCCGACCAGGTCGTCGGTGGACGCGAGGCCCGGGTCGTGGTCCACCTCGATGCGCGACGAGGCGAAGTGCACCGTCGCCGCCGAGACCCCCGGGAGCTTCCTCAGCGACTTCTCGATCTTGGCCACGCACGACGGGCAGCTGAAGCCCTCGGCGCGCAGGGTGGTGTGGGTGGTGGTTGCCTGGGTGGGCATCGTGGTCTCCTTCGATCAGGGGCGGCGGTGGTTCCGCCGATGACTCGACGCTACGGTCCGGTCGCGATCCGTTCCTTGACGCAGATCAAGCCCGCTGAAGGAGGGATGGGGCAGGCTGGTGCCCATGACGAGCAGACACGGCCCCGAGGGGGCACCGGCAGGCGACACGTGCGTGGCGCTGGTGCCCATCTTCCGCGGGCTGGACGCGGCGCAGCAGCTGGAGGTCGCGCGGTTCGCGCGGCCGGTGAGGGTCCACGCAGGGGATCAGGTCGTTCGCGCCGGGAGCAGCACGCGGCGGCTCCTCGTCGTCCACTCGGGCAGCGTGCGGATCGTGCACCTGCTGGAGACGGGGCGCGAGCGGGTGTTGCGGGTCCTGGGCCAGGGTGACGTGGTGGGCGAGGCGTCCTTCGTCCTGGGCCGGCGTCCGGAGCACTACGTGTACGCCGACACCGACGCCGAGCTGTGCACCTTCGACCACTCGGACCTGGCCAGGCTGGTGGCCAAGTACCCGGGGATCGCGGTGAAGATGCTGCAGGTGCAGTCGGAGCGGCTGGCCGCCGCCGAGCGGATGCTGGCGGCGATGAGCGGCGCCGACGTGGGAGCCCGCCTCGCGGCCTACCTCCTCGATCTGCCCACCCGCCGCGACACCGACGGCCTCGTCGTGGAGCTGCCCATGGCGAAGAAGGACGTCGCCAGCTTCCTCGGCACGACGCCCGAGACCCTCAGCCGACGGCTGCGCGACATGTCCGACGAGGGCACCATCCGGCTGCTGCAGGGTAGGCGGATCGCCCTGGCTGACCTGGACGCACTGGAGAGTCGGGCCGTCGGGCCTACTGGGTGATGTCGTAGCGCAGGAGGCGGGCCTTGTCGGCCTTGCGGGTGGAGCCCTGGAGTGCCAGCAGTTCGGCGTAGATGCCGCCGGTGGTGGCGAGCTCCGCCGGGGTGCCGATCTCGTCGATGCGGCCCTCGCGCAGCGTGACGATCCGGTCCACCGTCGAGATGGTCGACAGCCGGTGCGCGATGATCAGCGTGGTCCTGCCCTCCATCAGCTCCTCGAGCCCCGCCTGCACCGCGCGCTCCGACTTGGTGTCGAGCGAGCTGGTGGCCTCGTCGAGGATGAGGATGGGAGCGTCCTTGAGCAGGGCCCGCGCCACGGACAGGCGCTGCTTCTGCCCGCCGGACAGCTTGATGCCCCGCTCGCCGATCTCGGTGTCGAACCCGTCCTTGAGGTGGGAGATGAACGTCATGGCGTTGGCTCGGCGTGCCGCGACCGCAAGCTGCTCGTCGGTGACCCCGTCCTGCCCGTAGGCCATGTTCTCCCGGATGGTGCCGGAGAACAGGTTGGCGTCCTGGAACACGACGCCGATCTCGCGGCGGAGCTCCACCGTCGGCACCTCGTCGACGGACTGACCGTGCACGCGCAGCGTCCCCGACGTCACCGGGTACAGCTTCATGATGAGGTTGACCAGCGTGGTCTTCCCGCCGCCCGACTCGCCCACGAACGCGATCCGCTCGCCCTGGTTGATGGCCAGGTGGATGTCGCGCAGGACGAGGTCCTCGCCGTCGCCGTAGCCGAAGCTCACGCCGTCGAACTCCACCACCGGGTCCGCGTCCACCCACTGCACCTCGGCCGACGGCGCCGCCTCGAGCGGGTTGTTCGGCTCGTCGGGCTCGTCCATCACCTTGAAGTACTCGAGGCTGCCGGCCACCGCGCGCTGGGTCATGTCCACCCAGTAGCTCATCGACGTGACGGGCATGCGGGCCATGGTGGTGAGCTGGATGAGCAGCACCATGGTGCCGACGCTGTACTGGCCGGTGGCGGTCTGCCAGAAGATGATGGCGTAGATGCCGAAGAACACCACGTCCAGCGCGCCGCGGCGCCAGAGATCCATGGTGTGCCAGAACCTCGACTGTGTCTGCGCCAGCGAGATCGCGTCGCGGTAGTGGCCCTGGAAGGAGTCGAGTTCGCGGCGCTCGGTGACGAACGACTTCACCACGCGCATCTGCCCGATCACCTCGGAGAAGCGGCCGCCGGAGATGTCGTAGTGGTCGTTCTTCTGCTTCTCCCACACCTGCCACTTCTTCGACGTCAGCGCGGTCAGCCACACGAACGTCGGGTAGATGACGATGAGCAGCACGCTCAGCCAAGGCGAGTAGAACGCGGTGATCACCAGGACGGCCAGCAGCGTGATGACGGTGGGGAAGAAGCCGTTGCTGAAGGTCTGCAGGAAGTCGGTGATCGACGTGATGGAGCGGTTGAGCCGGGAGATGATGGTGCCGGTCAGCTCGTTGTCGTAGTAGCGCTGCGGGAGGCGCAGCAGCTTGCGGTAGTAGTTGGCCGAGAGGATGGCGCGCAGCCGCACCGACATGACGTCGCCGAAGTAGCCGGAGACGTTGGTGATCGCCGAGTTGGCCAGTGCGATGATCAGCAGGATCACCGCCAGCCACATGAGGTCGGCGACGGTGCCGCCGCGACCCTCGGCGATCTCGACCACCGTGTCGGTGGCCCTCGCGATGACGAACGGGGTCAGCAGCGCTGTCGCGGATGTGGCGACGGCCCCGATGACGACGGTGAGGTAGAGCGGCCACAGCTCTCTGGCTGTGGCCATGATCTTGGCGATGCTGCGCACGAGCGGTCACTCCTTCGACGTGGCACTCTACCCGCGTTGACCCCGCGGGCCGCCCCCGGCGTCGCTCAGGCCCGGGGCGCGACCAGGTGCCCGCACGCGTCGTCCCGGGCGAACACCGGGATGACGTGCAGCGGAGCCACGACGTCCGCCCAGGCGCCGCCGTCGAGGCGCTCCCCGGTGGCCAGTGAGGTCCAGGAGGCCCCCGCCGGAAGGTAGACCGGCCGCGACCTCGCCCCCGGCTCCACCACCGGCGCCACCAGCAGGTCCGGCCCGAAGAGGAACTGGTCGGTCACCGTCCACGCGACCGGGTCATCGGGGAAGCCGTGGAACACCCCGCGCATGACGGGCTGCCCGTCGCGGTGCGCCTCAGCCATCGCGGAGCGGGTGTAGTCGCGCAGCGCCTCGCGGAGGAACAGGTGCTCGCGCAGGATCCCGTAGACCTCCTCGCCGTAGCTCCACACCTCGTTGGGCGCGCCCGACGGCTGCCGCGACACTCCGTCGGCCCCCGTCACCGGCACCCCGGGCGCGCGGTCGCCGTGCAGGCGCATGACGGGCAGGAACGTGCCGAACTGGAACCAGCGCACGAGCAGCTCGTGGAAGGCCGGGTCGTCGACGTGGCCGCCGTAGAAGCCGCCGATGTCGGTGGTGAACCAGGGGATGCCCGCGACACCGATGTGGATGCCGGCGGTGATCTGGGCGCGCAGCGACTCCCACGTGGAGGCGATGTCGCCGGACCACACCAGGGCCCCGAAGCGCTGGGAGCCGGCCCAGGCGCAGCGGACGAGGTTGACCACGCCGTCGACGCCGTCGGCGGCCTGCCCCTCCGCAAACGCCCGCGAGAAGGCCTGCGGGTAGATGTTGCCGACGGCGAGCGCCTGCCCGGCGTGGAAGCGGTAGGCCGATGGCTGGTACAGCCCCCACTCCGGCTCGGCCTCGTCGAGCCAGTAGAGGCGCACGCCCCGGTCGGCGTAGTTGCGGCGGCAGGTCTCCCAGAGCCACTCGCGCCCGCGGGGGTTGGTCACGTCGAGGAACCGGCTGGGGCCCTGGAACCACATCTGGACGTCGATGCCGGCGTTGCTGCGGGCCAGCAGCCCGCGCTCGGCCAGCTCGTCGAAGTTCTCCGAGTCGAGGGAGACCTGGGGCCAGACCGACACCATCAGCTCCACCCCGAGCTCGCGCAGCTCGGCGGTCATGGCGGCGGGGTCGGGCCAGAACTCCTCGTCGAAGCGGTAGTCGCCCATCTTGGGCCAGTGGAAGAAGTCCGCGACGATCACGTCGAGCGGCAGGCCGCGACGCTTGTGCTCGCGGGCCACCTCGAGCAGCTCGTCCTGCGTGGCGTAGCGCAGCTTGCACTGCCAGAAGCCCAGCCCCAGCTCGGGCATCATCGGCGCGTGCCCGGTGGCGTCGGCGTAGCGACGGTGGATCTCGGCGGGGGTGTCCCCCGCCACCACCCAGTAGTCGAGCTGCGTGGCGGACTCGGCCACCCACTCGGTGCGGTTGGCCGCGAAGGTGGCGCGCCCGATGGCCGGGCAGTGCCAGAGGAACCCGTAGCCGGCGCTGGAGAGCACGAACGGCACGCTGGCCTGGGAGTTGCGGTGCGCCAGCTCGAGGGTGGAGCCCTTGAGGTCGCCGACGCCGTCCTGGTACTGCCCCATGCCCCAGAGCCGCTCGTCGGCTGGGGCCTCGAGGGTGAGGGTGGCGCGGTAGCCGCCGCCGGGCAGGGGCTCGAAGCGGCGGGCGTCCAGCTTGAGCGCGCCGCCTGGGCCGATCTCGCGGAACAGCAGCCGCCCGGTGGCGTCGCGGAACTCGAGCCGGCAGTCGAACCGGGCCTGGCCCGCCTGCCAGTCCAGCCCGCCGGACTGCCGGGCCACGACGGTGATCCCGCCGGTGGTGAGTGTCGCGGTGTCGCCGTCGACCGTCACCTCTGCCGCGACACCGGGCGACGGCGCCAGCAGCGCCCAGTCCGCGTCGGCCACCTCGCCGACGGCGGAGCGCACCCGCACGGCGCCGTCGCCCCATGCCTCGACCAGCAGGGTCTCTCCCCCGCCCCGCCACAGCAGCGAGCGGGCTCCGGCGTCGAACATCATGCCTCCGAGGGTGTGACCGGGGCGGCGGCGAGGATGCCGGTGCCCCACAGGAACTGGGTGGTGAGGAAGGCCGCGAGCGTGACCCCGAAGACGGCCCCGAGCCCGGGCAGCATGACGTAGCCGGCCGCGACGGCCAGCACGCCCACCGCGAGCAGCAGCGCCGAGACGGGCCGGCCGAGCGTGAGCACGAGGCTGCGCCGCAGCAGCGCCAGCGGGCCCTCCGCGAAGTGCGCCTGCAGCGCCCACAGGTTGCTGGTCATCACGAACAGCACCAGCATGAGCGCGAGGATCGCGCCTGCGGCGGCGCCTCCCGGCAGGCCGAGGCGGTTGTTGCCGAGCAGCCAGTACTCGTAGACCAGCAGCGCCCACGCGGCCGCGAGGATCCAGCCGAGCACGTTGGCGGAGCGGAACTCGCGGCGCCACAGCGCGGCGAACTCGCGGTGCAGCGGCTCGCGGACCGCCGCGTCGCCCCCCAGGTGCTCGGCGCGGCGGTCCATGGCGTCGCGGCGGAGGACGCCCATCGCGGCGGAGGTGGCGGGGAACACCCCGAGGACCACGCCCCCGGCGACGGCGCCCGCGAGCCACAGCAGGTGGAGCAGGAACAGCCGGAGCGCGTGCTCCCCCAGGCCGGTGTGCCAGCCGACGACGCGGCGCATCAGCCCTTCACCGAGCCGATCATCACGCCCTTCTCGAAGTACTTCTGGATGAAGGGGTAGACGATGATCACCGGCAGGGTGGCCACGACGATGACGGCGTACTTGATCTGGTCCGCGTAGTCCTGGCCGTAGGCGCCGCCGGTGCCCCCCGCCGTGCCCGCGCCGCCGGCGAACGCCTGGTTCTGCAGCAGGATGTCGCGCAGCACGATCATCAGCGGCTGCTTGTCGTAGGTGCGCACGAACACCAGGCCGGTGAAGAAGTCGTTCCAGCGGGCCACCAGGTAGTAGAGGCCGATCACCGAGATGATCGCCTTGCTGAGCGGCAGCGCCACCCGCAGGAAGTACTGGAAGTGGTTGAGGCCGTCGAGCATGGCCGCCTCGTACAGCTCGTTGGGCAGCGAGTTCTCGAAGAACGCGCGGGCGATGATGAGGTTGTAGACGTTGATGGCGCCGGGGAGGATGAACACCAGCCAGTTGTCGATGAGCCCCAGGTCCCGGTAGAGCAGGTAGGTGGGGATGAGGCCGCCGTTGAAGAACATGGTGAACGCGAAGAACAGCATGAGGAACCGGCGGGGCCGGAACTCCGGCCGCGACAGCGCGTAGGCGGCCGGCAGCGTGACCAGCAGGTTGAGGGCGGTGCCCACCACCGCGTAGATGATGGTGTTGCGGTAGCCGGTCCAGATCCGGTCGTCGTCGAGCACCTGCGCATAGCCGAAGAAGTTGATGCCCTCGGGGAACAGGATGACCTGGCCGGTGGACACGAGCCGCGGCTCGCTGATGGACGCGATGAGCACGAAGTAGACCGGGTAGATGATCGCGACGAGGATCGCGACGCACACCACGGCGAGGGTGAGGGTGAAGATCTTGTCGCTCGGGGACTGGTTCCGGAGCCTGGCGAATCTCGTGGACATGGTGCTCCTCACCAGAGGCTCGTGTTGGAGTAGCGCTTGGCCAGCCAGTTGGCGCCGAGCAGGAACGCGAAGTTGATCACGGTGTTGAACAGGCCGATGGCGGTGCCGTAGCTGAACTGGTTGCCGATGATGCCGATCTTGTACACGTAGGTGGCGATCACCTCGGAGACCGGCAGGTTCAGCGTGTTCTGCATCAGGAAGATCTTCTCGAAGCCCGTGGCCAGGATGCCGCCCATGGTGAGGATGAGCAGGACGATCATCGTCGGCACCAGCGCCGGGATGTCGACGTGGCGGATGAGGCGCCAGCGGTTGGCGCCGTCGACGCGCGCGGCCTCGTAGAGCTGCGGGTCCACCGACGACAGGGCCGCCAGGTAGATGATCGAGTTCCAGCCGGCGTGCTGCCACACCTCGGAGATGACGTAGACGGGCACGAACGCGGCGACGTCGCCGAGGAAGTTGCCTTCGAAGCCCAACAGGTAGAACAGCTTGGCGATGACGCCCGACGTGGGGTTGAGGAACACCTGCAGCATGCCGACGAGCACCACCACGGAGATGAAGTGCGGCAGGTAGGTGGCGGTCTGCATGAACCGCTTGCGGCCCGGCCCGAAGATCTGGTTGACCACGAGCGCGAGCACGATGGGGGCGATGAAGCCGAACACCAGCGTGGTGAAGCTGATCACGAAGGTGTTGCGCATCAGCTGCCAGAACAGGGGGCTCTCGAAGAACTGGACGAAGTACTTGAACCCCACCCAGTCGCCGCCGGTGAGGCCGGCTTGGAAGTCGAACTCGCGGAACGCGAGCTGGATGCCGTACATCGGCACGTAGGAGAACAGGCCGACGAAGGCGACGGCGGGCAGCAGCATCACCCACAGCTGCCACTGGCGGGAGAAGTGCCGCGAGAGGCGGGCCGGCAGCGGCTGCTTCGGCCGGCCCTCGGGGGCGACGGCCGGGGCGGCCTCGCGTGTCAGAGTCGTCATGATGCGGTCCTTAGGGGGTGGGACCCGGGGCGCGGGCGGCTGGCGTCCGCGCCCCGGGTCGGCCGATCACTGGTTGGCGACGAACTCGTCGTAGTAGCGCTGGTAGATCTCGATGTTCTCGGGCATCCCGAGGCCGTCCATCTGGGTGACGTAGTCGTCCCACTGCTCCTCGACGCCGCCCTGCGTGACCCACTCGGCGAACTTCGCCATGGTCTGGGCCAGCACGTTGGTGTTGTTGAGGTTCAGCGTGTTGAGGTCCTCGGCGGTCATCTTGACGAACTTGAACGGGTAGACGTCAGCCTCGGGGTCCACGTTGTCGAGGGCGGGCTGCAGCGGCACCGCCTGCTCGACGGCCTCGGCCACGTCCGTGGGCAGCTCGAGCTCGATGGACTCACGGATCCAGAACGGGCCTGCGTCGGCCAGCGTGTTGGTCCACTTCCACGACGACGGGTCGGTGGTGCCGTCCGCCGGCGGAAGGACGCGGTAGGCGTTGTCGCCGGTCTGCTCGACGTAGTCGCCGACGTCGCCGAACAGCACCTCGACGGAGCGGGTCTGGTCGTAGAACTCGTTGACCACGGCGAGCGCGAGCTCCTGGTTGTTGGACTCGGCCGAGACGATGATGTGGTTGCCCGTGTAGTTCTCGTCGTCGTAGCTCCACGTCACGGGCGCGTCCTGGCCGGCCTCGGCCTCCATCTGCGCCATCGACGTGTACTGCGGGGCCAGCTGGGCGCCGAAGCGGTCGGAGGCGGTCCAGCCCCACGAGAAGCCGACGGCGGCGTCGTCGCCGTTGCCGCGACCCACGGACTGGTAGGCGGAGTAGTCCTGCGTGAACGCCTGCTCGCTGATCAGGCCGGCGGCCCACGCCTTGTGCATGAAGGCCACGAGGTCGCGGTAGCGCTCGTCGACCATGAAGTTGCTGACCTCGCCGCCCTCGACGAAGTAGCCCTGGCCGCCGCCGTTGTTGATCGGCAGGCCGGTGGAGCCCAGGAGCGCGGAGGGCTGGAAGTAGCCGAAGCCGCCGGTGCCGACGGGTGCCCAGTCCCACGGGATCTCGTCGTTCGGGTCGCCGTTGCCGTTGGCGTCCTCGGTCTTGAAGGCGGACAGGACGGTGAAGAGCTCGTCCCAGGTGGTGGGGACCTCGAGGCCGAGGTTGTCCAGCCACTGCTGGTTGATGTACATGCGGGTGATCGCCAGCGGCCAGAAGCGCTTGTACGACGGGAGGCTGTAGACCTCACCCGAGGGCAGGGTGGCCAGCGCCTCGAGGCGGGAGTTCTCCTCGAACATCGCCGAGACGTTGGGCATGGCGTCCATGTGCTCGGAAAGGTCCAGGAACAGGGAGCTGTAGGTGGCCAGGTCGGTGTCGGTGATCGCGTTGCCGCCGATGATGAGGTCCGGCACGTCGCCGGCGGCCAGCATGGTGGCCTTCTTCTCCGGCCAGTCGGCGGAGACCTCCTCCCACTCGATGGTGGCGCCGGTGGCCTCCTCGATCTGGTTGACCCACTCCATGTCGGCCATGGGCTTGGTGAGCGGGTGCTTGACTGCGAGGATGCGCAGGGTCTCGGGGGCCTGCTGCTCACCCCCGCAGCCGGCGAGCAGCACGGCGCTCGTCGCGAGCGCGGCCGTGGCCGCGACTATCTTCCTGATCTTCATCTCGGTGTGTCCTCTCTTCGTTGAGGTCACGCGCTGGGGAGCCAGACGCGCATGGCACCTGAGGCGCGGTTGCCCCAGGTGTGGAAGGGGATGGCCCGCACGGTGACGGGCTCCCCGGTGGGGGCGGTGGAGGGCGCGCCGTAGAGCGGGCCCACCTCCCGCCGTGGCGTCACCGCGATCTCGAGCCCGTCGTCGGACTCGCGGGGCGGCGTGGTGGGGTCGACGACGACGTCGTCCAGGCGGATCTCCGCGGGGAGGTCCACCTGCTCGACGCAGTACACCTGGGGCCCGCGCTCCAGAGCGACGCAGCCGCGGACGGCGTCGACGCGGTGGTTGGCCTGCGTCCAGCGCGGGGTCATGGGGAGCTCGAGGACCGTCGGGGCCTCGGCGAGGGTGAGCCTGGCGTAGCCGTCGGCGCCGGGGGTGGCCGGGGTGCCGTCGACGGTGGCATCGTCGGCCCAGGTGGGGATGCGGAGCGCGACGGCGAGCCCGGCCGGGCCGGCGATCTCGACGCGGCCGTCGTCGGGGTAGCTGGTGCGCACCGTCACGGTGCCGCCGCCCAGGGACGCGGGCACGTCGATCTCGGCGCCGGTGTAGAGGTGGACGGCGAGGGCGCCGTCGTCGACGGAGGCCACGTAGCCGCTCAGCTGCGCGAACACGCGGGCGATGTTGGGCGGGCAGCAGGCGCAGGCGTACCAGGGGGTGCGCTCGCGGGGGGCGTTCTCCTCGGAGTAGCGGTCCGGGCGCAGCTGCAGCGGGTTGGAGTAGAAGAAGCGGGTGCCGGTCTCGTCGAGGGAGGCGGCCAGCGCGTTGTGCAGCTCGCGCTCGATGGTCTCGGCGTAACGGGCGCCGCCCTCGGCGAGGTACATCCGCCAGTTCCAGTGCAGGTCCGCGATGGTGGCGCAGGTCTCGGCGTAGGCGCGGTCCGACGGGAGCTCGTAGTCGTCGCCGAAGGCCTCGTCGCGGTGCCGCGACCCGAAGGCGCCGGTGATGTACATCTTCCGGTCGTGGGCGCTGTCCCACTGGGCGCGCATCGCGTGGAGGAGGGCGTCGTCGCCGCCCTCCAGGACCAGGTCGGTGACGCCTGCGTTGAGGTAGAGCTGGCGGACGGCATGTCCGACGGCGCTCGTCGACTCCCGCACGGTGGCGTGGTCCTGGAAGTAGCGGGCGCCGAGCGAGCCCACCTTGAGCAGGCCGGAGCCGCGGTGGTCCACCTGGTGGCGGGCCAGATCGAGGTAGCGGCGCTCGCCGGTGAGGCGGTACAGCTCCACCAGGGCGGTCTCGAGCTCGGGGTGGCCGCAGTAGCCCACGGTGTCGGCGGCGGGTCCGAAGGTGGTGTCGACGAGGTCGACGAAGCGGGTGGTGAGGGCGAGGAGGTCGCGGCGGCCTGCGCGGGCCAGCGCGACGGCGGCCTGCACCATGTGGCCGAGCACGTACATCTCGTGCGTCCAGTCCAGCTCCGCGAACTTCTTCTCCGGGTGCACGCCCTGGATCCAGGTCATCACGTAGCCGTCGGGCTCCTGGACGCGGGCCACGAGGGCGATCACGTCGTCGAGCCAGCCGTCGAACTCGGTGGTGCCGGTGCGGGCGATCTCCCAGGCCACCGCCTCGATGGTCTTGTAGAGGTCCGAGTCGGCGAACCAGAAGCCGCGCCACTCGGCGGTGGACTCCCCGATCACCCGGCGGAAGTTGTCCAGGTTGCCGGCCTCCTCGAGCTGGGCGACGCAGTGCGGGATGGTCGCGGCGGCATTGCGACGCTGCCAGGCGCCGAGCCGGGAGGAGGGGTCGAGGCGGACCGCGGCGATCCCCAGCGGCACGCGCGGGGACGCGGCCAGCGGAACGGCGGGGGCGACGGGGGGCGTCGAGGACGAGGTGGTCACCTGTGACCCTTTCAACGATGAAAACTCTTGGGAGGATCATGCATCGTCTGATTCAGCGTTGTCAAGAGGTGGACAAGAAGGACTCATGTCACGGTTCGATAACGCCCACCCAGGACCGCCGCCGCGCACCGGGCTGGACGCAGAAACACGCCGCCACCCCGGGGAGACCGGGATGGCGGCGTGAGTGCTTCGGCCGGGTCTATCGACCAGGGGCGCCGAGGAGGCCGAGGAGGTCATGGAGGCGGGCCACCATGTCGACCCCGTCGGGGTTCAGCAGCCATTGGATCTGCAGGCCGTCGACCGCCGCGACCAGTAAGGACGCGATCGCCTCGGCCGGCATTGCGGCGGTCACGGCACCGGCCTCCTGCATCCGCGCCACGTCGACCCGGATGTCCTCGAGCAGCCACCGGTAGCGCTCCTCGAAGAACTGCCTCGCCTCTCCGGAGCTGTGCACGCTCTCCCCCGACATGGCCACGAACAACGCCACCAGGCCCGCCTGACGGGTGTTCCTGACCACTGCCTGCATCAGGCGTTCCACCGTGTGGCTGCCCTCGACGGCGTCCTCGGTGACCGAATCCTTGTCGCGACGGCTCAGGACCTGCAGGAACAGCTCCTCCTTGCTGGAGAAGTAGTGGAGGAGCCCCGCCTGGCTGAGGCCGACGGAGCGGGCGATCTCCCGCACCGAGGTGCGGTCGTAGCCCTTCTCCACGAATGAGTCGAGGGCGGCGGTCAGGATCTCCTCGCGCTTGGCCACGCCTTTGGCATAGGAGCCACGAGCCTGCATGTCACGAACCCCTTCACCCGATCGATCCGACACCGTCTCCGCCGAGTATGGCGCCGATCACCCCTTCACTGCACCCGATGTCATGCCGGCCACGATCTGCTTGTTGAAGAAGATGTACATCACGAGCATGGGGATGGTGATGAGGAGGATGTTCATGAAGAGCAGGTTCCAGGCCGTGGAGTACTGACCCTGGAAGTTGTACAGGGTGACCTGGACCGTCTCGTTGCCGCTCCCAGGGAAGAAGTAGAGGGGTGCCTGGAAGTCGTTGAACACGAACACGGACTGCACGACCACCACGGTGATGATCACCGAGCGGAGCAGGGGGAAGATCACCTGGAAGAACAGCCTGAGCGGCCCGGCGCCGTCCATCGTGGCCGCCTCGTCGAGTTCCCGCGGAATGGTGGCGACGAACGCCCGGAACATCAGGATGCAGAACGCCATGCCGAACGCCACCTCGATGAGGATGAGGCCGTGCATCGTCTGGAACAGATGCAGCCCCTGCATCACCCAGATCGTGGGCACCACCGCGGGCGGCACGATGAGTCCCGTCAACACCAGGAAACTGATGAGTCCGTTCCATCTGCTCCTGCGCCGCTGGAGGACGTATCCCACCATGGCGGAGAAGACCACGAGCAGTGTGACGGAACCGACGGTGAGGATGGTCGAGTTGATGAAGGCCGTCACCAGGACGTAGTCGCGGGCCTGGACCACCTCCACGAGGTTCTCGATGAAGACCCACTCGGTGGGCAGGGTGAAGCGCAGGCCGGCGGCTTCGCGTCGCGTCTTCGAGGCCGTGAGGAAGATGAAGACGAAGGGCACGACGAAGACCAGGGTGGTCACGACGATGCCGAGGAGTCCACCGACCCAGGCGTAGGTGCGGTTGACGCGGCCTTCTGAGGGTGCGCTGCTCACTGGTCCACCTCCTTACGGTTGAGCAGGATGAAGAGGGGGATGATGATCGCCGCCACGAGCAGGAACAGGACGACGTTGCCCGCCGTCGACAGCCCGTAGAACCCGGCCTGGTACTGCTTGTAGACCACGGAGGCCAACACGTCGGAGCTGAACCCGGGCCCGCCGCCGGTCATCGTCCAGATGAGGTCGAACGACCTGAGCCCGCCGATGAGCGACAGGATGATCACCGTCGTGGTCGCCGGCCACATGAGCGGCAGGGTGACGTTGAAGAACCGCTGCGTGGCGGTGGCCCCGTCGACCTTGGCGGCCTCGAAGTACTCCTGCGGGATGGCGACGATGCCCGCGATGTAGATGAGCGTCGCCAACCCGACGCCGCGCCAGATGTCCACCAGGGCCACCGAGTAGAGGGCCAGGTCGGGGTTCGTCAACCAGCCGGGCCCCTGGATCCCGATGACGGCCAGGGCCCGGTTGACCACGCCCTCGAACGGGTCCAGGAGGACGGCGAAGGTGGCACCGATGCCCACTGCGGAGATGAGGACGGGGAAGAAGACCACGGAGCGCAGGTAGCCGCGCGCGATGATCTGGCTGCTCAGGAAGACGGCGATGAGCAGGCCCAGAACCACCTTCGCGCCGGACGTGAGCACGGCGAAGATGATGGTGTTGACGAGGCTGTCGAACAGGAACGGCTCCGAGAAGAAGGTCCGGAAGTTCTCCAGGCCGATGAACTCGGAGTCGAAGATCGTCCACCGGGTGAGGGCGAAGTAGAACGACGCGAGCGTGGGCACCAGGAACAGCGTCAGGTAGATCACGCCGGCCGGGGCGTAGAACCACATCGGGTACTGGCTCCTGGCGCGCCGTCGCTTGGGCGCGGACTCTGGGGGATGGGTGGATGGCGCCGGCGGGTGGGCGGCTAATGACGTCGACATGGCGGTTTCTACCTCGTGCGAGTTGGGTGGGGGGCGGCCGCCGCTGTCGGACGGCCGCCCCGGGATGGGGAGCAGGATCGCGTCACGCACCCTGCTCCCCGCGGCTTTCACCAGCCTTCGAGCCCCAGTTGCTGGGCCTGCTTCTTGACGTCCTCGTCGTAGAGTGCGGCGGCCTCCACGGCGGGGCGGATGCCCGAGCCCACCTCGACGGTGATCTGCTCGAGCGACGGGCCCTTGATGGGCGACAGGAACTCGAGCGCGGGCGCGGTGCGGCCCTCCTCCTCGAAGTACGGCAGCATGTCCTGGACCGCCCTCGGGACGTCGGCGGGCACCTCGCACCCTTCAACCAGGAAGGGGCCGGAGACACCCACGGCTTCGAGGCGGACCTCGCACGCCTCAGGCGTCGCGACGTACTCCATGAACCGCTTCACGGCCTCGGGGTGCTCGGTGTTCGCGGGAGCGTAGATGGCGGGCGGCATCCAGACGGTGACGCCGTTGGTGGCGGCGTCGTCGCCGGGGGTGGCGAAGAAGCCGATGTTGTCCTTGGCCTCGGGGTAGAGCGCCATCATGCTCTCCACCATGCCCGTGAACATGGGGTACTGCGCGCCCTCCCCGGAGGCCATCCGCTCGATCGCGCGCTCGAAGGTCAGGGAGGCGAAGTCCTTGTTGAGCAGGCCCTCGTCCGCCAGCGACTGCATCTTCTCGAAGCTGCGCAGAGCCTCGGGCGTGTTCGAGTAGTTGGCCTCGTTGGCGGTGTACTTGTCGGCCCACTCCGGGTCGCTGGCGTAGATGTTGTAGAAGTCCGAGAGCACGATCAGCTGAGAGGTCCAGGTGTCCGCGAACGACTGGATCAGGGCGCTGTCGTATCCGGCGTCCTTGATGGCGCGGGTGTTCTCGACGAACTCGTCCCAGGTCTGGGGCACCGACAGGCCCAGCTCCTCGTAGATGGGCACCGAGTAGAGGATGCCGCCGCCCCCGGCGGTGTCGATCGGGACGCCGTAGACGCCGTTGTCCGTCGACACGGTGCTGAGGAAGCCCTCGTCCACCTTCCCGATGAACTCCTCGTCCGCGATGTTGAGCAACTGCTGATCTGGATTCAGCGCCTGCAGCAGCGAACCGGAGTTGTACCAGAACATGTCCAGGTCGTCACCCGTGGCGAGGCGGGTCTTCAGCAGGTTGTCACCCTCGGATCCGCCCGGCATGGAGGCGTCAACCTCGACGATGATGTCCGGGTTCGCCGCGTTGAAGCCGGCGGCCACCGCCTCGGCGATCTGCACGTTCAGTTCGACGGTGCCGGTGAGCAGCGTCAGCTCGACGGGCTCGGCGGCGGACCCGGCCGACTCCGTGGCTCCGGGCTCTCCCGTGCCGCCTGGCGATGAGCAGGCGCCGAGGCCCAGCGCGAGGGCGAGGGAGCCCGCCATGAGCGCCCCTCGGATTCTCGTGTTCCTTGTCATTCCTTACCTCCTTGTAAGAGCCGTCGAACCGAAACAGTTCAATGACTGGCTTTTGTTGATGGTATGTCTCCCCTGGCGACGCGTCAACGCTCGTCACCGGATCGTTATGGAAGCCCCGTGGGGCTCGCGTGGGTCAGTTGTGCCGGCTCGTGTAGCCGGCGGGCAGGTTCCCGGGGGCGGTTTCAGTGCCAGTCACCGGTGGGTCCTTTCTGGAGACGCGCGGCGAAGCGCCGGTAGGCGTCCTCGAGCATCGGGGAGCCGACGGCGTTGAGGTGCCCGTGCGGCACGCCCCGGGCGGTGACCATCTCCACCGGCACTCCGGCCGCCCTCAAGGAGGCCGCGAACGCCTCCCCGGACGCGCGGAGCTCGTCGAACTCCGAGTTCTCGATGTAGGCGGGCGGGAACCTGGTGAAGTCCGCGGCCAGCGCCGGGAAGTCGTACGGCGTGGCTGCCTCCACCGGGCGGCCCAGGACGTAGCGGTTGATGTCCAGGCTGCTGTCCGGGGTGAACCGCATCGCCTCCGGGGTGAGGGCGAGCGCCGCACTCAGTTCCGCGCTCGCCGGCGGGTGGACGGCGTGCAGCACCGGGTAGGCGAGCAGCATCTGCCACGGGGGCTGGCCGGTGTCCCCGGCGTGCAGCGCGACCGAGGCGGCCAGGTTGCCGCCTGCGCTGCCGCCGCCGACGGCGAGCCGTGCCGGGTCGATGGCGAGCAGCTCAGCGTTCTGCCGCGCCCACGTGTAGACGGCGTAGCAGTCGTCGTGGGGCACGGGCAGGTGCGTGGTGTCGTCGCACAGCCGGTAGTCGACCGAGATGACGACGGTCCCGGTGCGGTGGGCGATGTGCCGGGCGAAGTGGTCTGCCTCGGGGACCTCCAGATCGTTGAACATGAAGGCTCCCCCGTGCATCCAGACCAGCCCGGGCGCGGGAGCGGTCCGGGGCCGATGGGCCCGGTAGACCCGCACCAGGACGGGGCCGTTCGGCCCCGGCACATGGATCTCCTCGGTGTCGACGACGGGGAGCAACGGATCCCCGAAGGGCGCTTCGAAGGCCCTGCGGCGCTCGAGCGTCTCGGGCGTGTCGGTGACCCCCGGCGCCGGGACGCCGTCGAGCAGGTGCAGCCGCTCCCGGTAGAGGGGATGGAAGGCCGGGGCCGCCGCCTCAGACATGGTCGCCTCCCGCGTCGAGGGTGTAGCTGTGCCGGCCTGCGGGGACGGGCTCGACCCGCCCTCCTGGGTGCACGAGGTGGGCCTCGACGCCGTCGGGGACCGAGACGGTGGCGGTGATCACCCCGTCGTCGCGGCGCCACCCGCACTCGACGCGCCCATGGCGGGTGTCGAGTGCGGCATGGGCGTGGTCCAGCCCCGGCCCGGGTGTGGGGGCGAGGCGGACTGCGGAGTACCCCGGGGCGGCGGGCTGGATGCCGGCGACCACCTGGTACAGCCAGTCCACGACGGCGCCGAGGGCGTAGTGGTTGAAGCTGGTCATCATGCCGGTGTTGAGGCTTCCGTCGGGGCGCATCGAGTCCCAGCGCTCCCAGACGGTGGTGGCGCCCATCGTGACCGAGTAGAGCCAGGACGGGCACTCGGTCTGCAGCACGAGCCGGTAGGCGTCGTCGACGTGGCCGGTCCGACTGAGCGCCCACGTGACATAGGGCGTGCCGGCGAAGCCGGTGGAGATCCGATGTCCGCTGCTCCGGACGATCTCGGCCAGGCGGTCACCCGCGGCACGGGCACGTCCCGGGTCGAGGAGGCCGAAGCAGATGGCCAGCGCGTAGACGGTCGCGCAGTCGGAGGTGATCCGCCCGTCGTCCGAGACGTAGTGGGTGGTGAACGCCGACCGGACGCCGTCGGCCACCTCGCGGTAGCGGGCGGCATCGTCGGGCCGGTCGAGGATCTCCGCCGCCTCCGCCACGAAGGACGCCGACCGGTACAGGCAGGCGGTCGCCACCACGCCGGGATCGGCCTTGGCCGCGGCAGGGTTCTCGGGCGGGGCGTCGGGGTCAAGCCAGTCCCCGAGCTGCGAGCCGGTGTCCCACAATCCGCTGGGCGAGAGCTTGGGGATGATCCCGTCAATGTGCATGACCATGGCGGGGTAGTGCGCCTCCAGGCGCTGGCGGTCGCCGTAGGCGTGCCACAGGGCCTGAGGCACCCAGACCGCCGCGTCTCCCCAGATGGCGAAGGGGCCGGTGAAGTCCACCTCCAGGTCCGCGGGCAGCTGGCCGTGCTTGAGCACGTCGGGGACCACCAGCGGTACCACGCCGCCGGCGGCGCGCGTCTCGGCCTCGAGGTCGAGCAGCCACCTGTCGAGGAAGTCAGCGACGTCGAAGGCGAAGCACGCGCTCGGCGCGAAGGCCGCGATGTCTCCGGTCCATCCGAGGCGCTCGTCGCGCTGGGGACAGTCGGTGGGCACCTCGAGGAAGTTGCCGCGCTGGCCCCAGACCGCGTTGTCGACCAGCCGGTTGAGCAGCGGGTCCGAGCACTCGAACCACCCCGTCCGCGGCATGTCCGAGTGCACGACCACGGCCTCGAGGTGGTCGGCGGTGAGCTCGCCCGGCCAGCCCGTGACCTCCGCGTAGCGGAAGCCGTGGAAGGTCAGCGTGGGCTCGAAGGCGTCCCGGCCCCCGGACAGGATGGCGACATCCGTGGCGGCCGCTTCGCGAAGGGGTTCGGTGGCGAGTTCGCCGTCGACGAGCACCTCGGCGTGGCGCAGCCGGATGCGGTCGCCCCGCTCCCCCGTGACGCTGAACCTGATCCAGCCCACGATGTTCTGGCCGAAGTCGATCAGCGTCCCGCCGGAGGGCGATGTCCAGATCCGCACGGGGCGGATCGCCTCCTGCCGGGTGACGGCGGGACCGGTGGCGGGGACGAGCACGGTGCGGTCGAAGTCGACCAGATCCAGTGCGAGGGGTTCTCGCGTGAGGCCGAAGTCGACTGTCTGGCCGTTGTAGATGCTGTTGGCCACCACGCGGGAGGCGGTGGCAGTCCACCCGGGGCCGGTATCTATGCGCTGAACGTGGCCGTCGGCGTACTCGACGGTGAGGCCGGCCAGCAGGGCCAGCCGGTGGCCGTAGTTGGCGTCGGCGCCGGCGAAGCCCAGCCCCCCGCGCCACCAGCCGTTGCCGAGGAGGAACTCGAGGTGGTTCTCGTCGGCCAGGAGAGCGGTCACGTCGACGCTGTTGACCTGGAGGCGCCATTCGTAGGCGGTCCAGCCTGGGGTGAAGAGCGCTTCACTGACGCGATGGCCGTTGAGGGTGGCCTCGTAGATGCCGTGGGCGCTCGCCCGCAGGGTGGCGCGGATCGGTTCGCCGTGGCCGGGCTCGAGGCTGAACGCTCGGGAGAGGATCGGCGCTCGGCCAGTGTCAGGCGTGGCGCCGATCGCCTGCGCCGCGTCGAGCGCGGCCACCGGATCGGTGTGACTCATCTCAGACCCCGGCCGCCACTGGCGCCACGACGCTGCCGACGGGCGCCTCCCGCTCGTCGAGGAACTGGTTGCGGGGGGCGTTGTGGAACACGAACCACGCGATCAGCACGCCGACGGTGACCACCGCGCCGAGTCCGGCGAAGAGCGCCTGGGGTCCGCTGTTGATCAGCAGCGGCGTCACGGAGGCCAGGAGTGCGGCGCCGAACCGGGCCACCGCGAGAATGGTGCCCTGCGCCGTCGTGCGCAGCAGCGTCGGGAAGGACTCCTGGGTCCAGACCTTCATGATGCCTTCGAACGCGAAGGCGCCGCCCATCCCGTTGAGGAGGGTGTAGACGAGCATCGTCGTGAAGGAGAACCCGAGCAGGGCGGGGATGAAGTAGGAGGCCGCGTAGGCGACGGCGCCGATGCTGAAGAACAGGAACCGGTACTTGCCGTCCACGATCCGCATGAACCACAGACCGAAGACGATGAACAGCGGGAACGAGAGCAGGCCGATGAGCGACGCGAGCTGGACGTCGATGCCCACCACGTTCACCCACAGGTACGTGGTGAACTGACCCTGCGTGTTGGCCGCGAGGTTGGTCAGCCCGTAGAAGCCCAGCAGGCCGAAGAACGGCTTGGCGTAGGGGCCGCTGACGAGTTCGCGGACGGAGACCTTGACGCGGGACGCGCCGCCGGCGCCGGGGCCTTCCGCCTGCGCCTTCAGCCAGGAGGGCGTCTCGGGGATGGTGAAGCGCGCGATGAGCACCAGCAGGGCCACGACGGCGACCTGGCCGAAGAGCAGCTGGCCGCCGAGGCGCCCGAGCCCACCGAAGAACGTGGAGATTCCCACCGCGGAGATGATGCCCACCAGCCACAACATATTGGAGAAGCCGATGATCTTGCCGCGGTTGTGGTCGTCGCTCGACTCCGCGATCGTCGCCAGCGACACCGGGAGATCAGCGCCCGTGCCGAACCCCACCAGCGCCACGCCGGCGAGGAGCAGCGGGAAGCCGGTGGCGAAGGTGGCCAGCGTCGCGCCGACGACGATCACGGCCATCGTGACGACGAAGACCGAGCGGCGTCCGAACGTGTCGCCCAGCTTGCCGCCGAGGAGCGCCCCGATCGCGATGAAGAACGTGAGCGCGCCGGAGAGCCAGCCGATCTGTCCCGCGTCGAGCCCGATCGCGTGCTGGTAGATGACGAGCGCGATACCGGTGCCGACGATGGCCGCCGCGTCGATGTACGAGGCCATCCCGCAGACGAGGCCCACCCACCAGGGGTTGGGGGCCTTCGCGGTGGCCGTGGCTGATCCAGCCATTTCTCTACTCCTTCGTAGGACTTCTGTCTCGCGTACTTACGCGCTTCAGTTGCGCGCTTCAGTAGCGTACGACACAGTGGGTCCTGTTGGCAACACCCGAGGAGGACCCATGGCCGGGAGAGTGACCGCGGACGACGTCGCGCGCAGAGCCGGCGTTTCACGGGCCACCGTGAGCTACGTGCTCAACAACCATCCCCACCAGTCCATCCCCGAGGCGACGAAGCAGAGGGTGCGCGAGGCGGCGGAGGCCCTCAAGTACACGCCGCTCGCGTCTGCGCGTGTCCTGAGCCGGGGGCGCAGCGACCTGGTGGTCATGCTCATCCCGGACTGGCCGCTCGGCCCGGTGCTGCCCCTGGTCATGGACAGCGTCAGCGACGGCCTCGCGCCTCACGGCCTCGAACTCTTCCTGCACCGCTGCAGCAAGGGGCGGCCGGTGAAGAACCTCTGGAACGCCATCGCCCCCGCGGCCGTCATCCGCATCGGCAGCTTGGGGGACAGCGAGGACGCGAGCCTGCGCGCCTCCCAGATCGGGTACCTCCTGGAGCTGGCCAACACCGAACTCGAACGTGGACTGGTGCTCTTCCCCGGCGTCCAGACCGGGCGCCTGCAGGCCCAGCATCTCGCCTCACAGGGCCACCGGCGGATCGCATACGCCTGGCCGGCCGACACCCGGCTCGAGGGGTTCGCCACCGCCCGGCTCGAGGGCGTGCGGCGGGCCTGCGCCGAGATGGGACTCGACGAACCCGAGGTCCGCACGGTGTCGTTCGATCCCACCGAGACCGCCGAGGCACTGAGCAGCTGGCGCAACACGGGCGTGACCGGCATCTGCAGCTTCAACGACGAGTTGGCCATCGGCCTGATCCACGCGGCACGCGTCCAGGGACTCGCTGTTCCCGACGACATGGCTCTGATCGGGGTGGACAACCTGCCGTGGGGCGCGCTGTCGTCGCCGTCGCTCACCACCGTCGCACCGAACCCTGAGCAGATCGGCCGCGTCATCTGCGAGAGGGTCGCGGCGGGCCTGAAGGGCGAGGCTCCCCCTCCCACGGACTCCGCCGGCTTCATCAGCCTCATCGTCCGAGAGTCCGCCTGACGCCGAGCTCAAATCCTGACGTCACAGACCGGACGAGCCTTTGACCGCGATCGAAGCGGCATCGCGCGCTTCGCGCGGCGGTCCGCCGTGGCGGTCACCGTCGCCCGTCGGCGGTGGGACCATGGAGGTAGCCCTGTGATCGTCCCAGGACGCTCCAACCCGTAGGGCATGGCGAGCGGTTCGTGGTCATCCGTTCGGCCGGTTGCGGCGTCGCGCATCGGAAGTGACGTCAGCCATGGCCAGAACCCTCCCGGCACACCGGACCGCACACATCGGCGTCGGACGGGTACTGCTCAGCATCCTTGAGCTACCCGCTGCGGCGGGCGCGCTGTGGCTCGCATGGATCCTCGCGGAGTCCAACCCCCTCGAGGAGGTCTTCGAGAACTCGATGGTCAACTTCGTCCCAGGGGCCCTCATCCCGTACCTGCTGTACATGACGATCGCCGCTCTGGGGCTCTGGCTGGTCTACGACGGGGTCCTGACGATGTATCGCGCTGCCCGTCAGGCCTTGATCCGCCGCAGACGACGGTCACACCGACGGCGTTGAACGTCCTGCAACTTCGCGACGTGGCCGGTCCACCCTCCCGGCGGCTCGGCTCAGGTCACGGGCGACGGCGGTCGGCGGAGGCCAGCCGCTCAAGGATCGCATCCGCTGCGCGCTCGGCCCCGTCGACGCCCGCGTACAGTCCCGCCGCGACACGAGCCGCCTCGGCGTAGCGCGGTTCGCCGACCAGGAGGGCGACGGCCTGGGTGAGCGCGGGGGTGGACGCCCTGGCGGGTGACATCCTCACCGCCATGCCCAGCCGCTCGGCCACCGCGACGTTGAGCTCCTGCTCGCCGTGATACGGGAGGCCGACGAACGGCGTGCCTGAGGCGATGGCGGTCTGGACGCTGCCCTGTCCACCCATGATCACGGCCGCCGAGACCCGGGGCATGATCGTGTGGTTGGGCAGGATGCCCGCGACGACGGTGCGGTCGTCGTTGAGGTCGCTCAGGTCGTGGACCGTGCCGGCGACGAGCACCCGGTGGCCCGACTCGCGCGTCCGGGTGACGATCGAGCGCAGGAGGTCCTCGCCCACAGAGGTGGGGGCCACGTAGACGACCGGGTCGCCGCCGTCGAGGAACTCATCGACGGCGGCCGGTACCGGCAGATCCAGGTGCGCGAACAGGGGGCCGGTGAATCGGAAGGTGGTGCCTTGCCGGAGCCGGAAGGGCCACGTCGGCTCCCAGCGCTCCAGGTCCCGCTCGGTGAGCCCCAGCACTTCGGGAAGATCGGTGACGAGTGTCAGGTCGCCGCACATCAGCCCCATCATGCTCGGCAGGGGGTCGACGCCCCGCTCGGCGGCGTGCCGGTTCAGCTGCGCGACGGGCCGGCGGATGAGGGCGGGAGCCCGGTTCGCCAGCCACCGCTGCACGCGGTGCGGCAGCCGTGCGATTCCGGGGTCGGGTGGGTTGACCGGGGCGGGGCAGAGCATGCGCGACAGGACAGGGGGGACGAACGAGCCGCCGTGATCGGTCGCCAGGGGCACCACCGCGACCCTCGTGGAGAGGTACGCGGAGAGGGTGAATCCCGTGACGACGAGGGCCGGGGCGACGCTCTCGATGAGGGCGACCTCGGAGTCGACCGCAGTGCGCAACTCCTCGTCTGTGTAGAAGTCACGACCTGTGCGCGGCCCCATCGCCAGGATGGCCGCAAGGAAGGACCGCTCCATCTGCGGCGTGAGGGACGGCTCGAGCCGCGTGACGGGGAAGCTCGCGGCCTCGATCAGGTGGGCATAGCTGCCGCCGCGGGTGCCGAACGCCACGGGGATGCCACGCGCCTGCAGGGCCCGTGCGATCTCGACGGCGCGGGAGACCTCGGACAGGAAGAGTGCGTTGGGAAGGAACAGGATCATCGCGACACCCCTCCTGTGGATCTACAGCGGATGATACGCGTGGGCGGGCCCTCCAGACGTGGGCCGCGACACTCCTGACGTTCGTACCCACTCGCACGCGGTGCAGGGTCGGGGTGGCGCTCAGCTGCCAGGTTCCGCGGGACGACGGCCGGTCGAGGCGCGGGCCACCAGCTGCGCGCCGGTGTACACCTCCCGCGGCGGGCCCTGGTAGCCGTCGAGCCGTTCCACCAGCAGGCGCACGGCGTGGCCCGCCATTGCGGCGGCCTCGGGCGACACCGACGTGAGCGCCGGGAGCATGAACGCGCCCTCCTCGGTGTCGTCGAAGCCCGTCACCGCGACATCCTCGGGCACCCGCAGCCCCGCGTCGCGCAGCGCCCGCATGGCGCCCACAGCCAGGGCGTCGTTGACTCCGATGACGGCGTCGAACGCCTGCCCGGCCCGCAGCAGGCCGGCCATGGCCTCGTATCCGGACTCGCGGCGGTCCCAGTCCGAGCCGGTGATGATCGTCACGTCGTCGCGGCCGAGGCCTGCGGCCGCCAGGGCGTCGAGGATGCCGCCGAAGCGCTCCCCCGGGTCGTCGGCCGAGATCTCCCCGTTCCACAGCACCACGAAACGACGGTGCCCGCGCGCGAGGAGGTGGGCCGTGACCAGGCCCATGCCCACCCGCTCCCCCATCGCCACCCAGTCGATCCCGGTGGTCCGCGCGCCCCCGAGCTGCACCACGGGCCGGGGCGGGGTGACACCCGGGGCCATCTCCCAGCTCAGCTCGTGGGGCAGGATGATGACGCCGTCGACGCCCGGGGCGGCCTCGCCGACGACGACGCGCCGCTCGTCCTGGCCCGTGCGGGCGATGATCAGCGTGGAGGTGAGGCCGTGCGGGGTGAGTTCCGCCATCAGCCGCTCCGCCATCTCGGCGAAGTACGGCTGGTGCAGGTTGGGCACCACCAGGGCGATCCGGCCGGTGCGGCCCGACGCCAGCCCGCGCCCGGCCGCGTTGGCGACGTACCCGGTGGCCCGCACCGCGGTCCAGACCCGCGCGCGCGTCGCCTCGGACACGTTGGGGCGACCGAGGAGCACGTTCGAGACGGTCTTGGCCGAGACCCCGGCCACCTGACCGACGTCCTGCAGCGTGGGTCGGGGGGTCATGGCCTCGCCCTCCCCATCGTCGACTCGCGCCGGATCAGGTCCACCGGGATGGTGACGGCCCTCGGCGCGCCCTGCCCGCGACCCTCGATCCGGTCCACCAGGAGGTCGAGGGCGGCCCTGGCCATCGCCCTGGGGTGGGGGTCCACCGTGGTGAGCGACGGCGACGAGAACCGCCCGTCGACGAGGTTGCCACTGCCCAGCACGGCGACGCGCCCGGGGCACTCGACGCCCTCCGACGCCAGCGCCACCAGCGCGCCGAGCGCCACTTCGTCGTTGGCGCAGAGGTAGGCGTCGGCATCGGGGAACCGCGACAGCGCCTCGCGGCCCGCGACCACCCCTGCCGCGCGGTCGAGGGCCGGGTCGCAGGACACGAACGGCAGGTGCTCGACGTCGATGTCGACGGCGGCCAACGCCGCCCGCAACGCCTGGGAGGGTCGAGGGGCGGCCGCGCCGCGCTCGAGGCCCTGCCCGCGGTCGGCGCCCAGGACCACCGGCCGCGACCGCCCCATCACCACCAGATGCCGCGACACCAGTGCCGCGGCCACCGCCACGTCCTCGTCGACCCGGTCCAGCGGCACGTCGGAGCGGGTGCCCTGGAGCACCACCACCGGCGGTGGCTGCCCGGCGCCCTCGCCCACCCCCGCGGGCACGTCGCCGACGACCACCACGCCGTCGTGCGTGCGGCCGACGGCGGACAGCACGGCGCGGAGGCGGGCGGGGTCGCCGCCGGTGGGCTCGACGGCGGCGTCGAGGCCCCGCCTGGCCACCTCGTCGACGAGCACCTCGACAAGCGAGGCGAGGTACGGCCGGCGCAGCCCCTCGACGGCGATCGCGACAGTGCCCGTGCGGCCGGTGCGGAGGTTGCGGGCGCTGGGGTTGGGCGTCCAGCCCAGCTCGGCGACGGCGGCGGTGACGCGGCGCACGATCTCGGGCCGGGTGTGGGGCTCACCGTTGACGACGCGGGACACGGTCTTGATCGATACGCCGGCGAGTGCCGCCACGTCACGCATCGTCGTCGCCATGGCGCACAGGATAGTCCCGGGCGCCCCGGCCGGGCCCACCGGCCAGGTGGCCCCCCTGGATTGGGCACGTCCGGCGCCCACGCAGGGATGTGACCGTGCAGCCATGCCGGGAAGCCGACCCCAGGGGATGGGCAACTCACGCCGGGGCAGCAAACGGGCCCACCCCGTCAGGGATGGGCCCGGTGTGCTCGTGGGGTCAGCGCTCGCTGATCGGCACGTAGTCTCGCTTGGTCTCGCCGATGTAGATCTGGCGCGGGCGCCCGATCTTGCGGTTGGGATCCGCGTGCTGCTCGCGCCACTGCGCGATCCAGCCGGGGAGCCGGCCGAGGGCGAACAGCGCCGTGAAGTGCGCGGCCGGGAAGCCCATGGCCTCGTAGATGAGGCCGGTGTAGAAGTCCACGTTGGGGTAGAGCTTCCGCTCGATGAAGTAGTCGTCGCTCAGAGCGGCGGCCTCGAGCTCCAGTGCCATGTCCAGCAGCTGGTTGTTGCGGCCGGAGATGCGCAGCAGCGCGTCGGCGTGGCCCTTGATGATCTTGGCCCGCGGGTCGTAGTTCTTGTAGACGCGGTGCCCGAAGCCCATCAGCTTGACGCCGGACTTCTTGTCCTTGACCTGCTTGACGAACTCCTTGATGTCCAGGCCCTCGTCCTGGATGCGCGAGAGCATCTCCAGCACCGCCTGGTTGGCGCCGCCGTGCAGGGGGCCGGACAGCGCGTTGACGCCGGAGCTGACCGAGGCGTAGATGTTGGCATCCGCCGAGCCGACGAGCCGCACCGTCGAGGTGGAGGCGTTCTGCTCGTGATCGGCGTGCAGGATGAACAGGGTCTCGAACGCTCGGACGATGTCCGGGTCGATGTGGTACTCCTCCTGCGGGGTGCCGAACGACAGGCGCAGGTAGTTCTCGACGTAGCCGAGCCCGGTCTGCGGGTAGAGGAACGGCTCACCGACGGAGCTCTTGTACGCGTAGGCCGCCAAGGTGGGCATGGAGCCCAGCAGCCTCAGGGAGGCCTCCTCCACCTGGTTCGTGTCGTGCACCGAGAGGGTGTCGCGGTGGAAGGAGCCCAGCGCCATGATGCCCGCGGCCAGCACCTGCATGGGGTGGGCGCCGCGCGGGAAGCAGCGGTAGAGCTCGCGCATGCGCTCGTCGAGCATCATGCGGCGCGAGATCTTGAGGCGGAACTCGTCGAGCTCCTCCTGCGAGGGGAGGTGCCCGTAGATGAGGAGGTAGGACACCTCGATGAATGTGGCCTTCTCGGCGAGCTGCTCGATGGGGTAGCCGCGGTACTGGAGCACGCCCTCGTCGCCGTCGATGAAGGTGATCGACGACGTGCACGACGCGGTGTTCACGAAGCCGGGGTCCAGGGTGGTGACGCCGGTCTGCGCCAGGACCTTGCTGATGTCGAAACCGTTGTTGCCCTGCGTGGCCTCCACGATCGGCAGTTCAAGTTCGAGATCCCCGTGCCTGAGGAATCCGCTGTCGGTCATGCGTTGCCTTTCTTTTGGTCCCGGCGACCGCCATGGGCGCCGCTGATGCCTACTCACTGGCCTGCGCCCCCACCATACAACGCTGGAGAGAACCTCCTAAAAAGCGTCCAGGCGGCTTGTGGACACCCCACAAAACAGTTCCGCACCCGGCGTGGGCCGGGTGCGGAACTGCGGGGGGATGAGAAGTCAGATGCCTTCCGAGGACTCCGAGCGTCGGACCGTCTCGCCGGTGGCGGGGTCGTTGACCACGCGGGTCTCGGTGGTGCGGCTGCGGTTGGACGCGAGCAGCGCCCAGACCAGGCCGATGACGCCGGCGATCATGAGGATGTATCCCACGAGGTCCAGGCTGATGTAGGGCACGTCGGCCTCCACGGCGAACGTGAGGATGGCGCCGAGGGCGATGAGGAAGACGGATGAACCGATACGCATGAGTGGCTCCTTGGTGTCAGGTGGTGGTGTCAGGTGTTCGTTGCCCTCTTACCCACTCAGGACGCATGTCAAACATCGCCCGCCGAGGCCCGGCCCTGCGAGCCCACGTTTCCCGGGATGACGCTCACCGTCGACCCCGTTCGGCATACATTGCTCGCGTGACGATCGAGCAGCCCCCCGCCGTCGACGACGCCCCGCTCCCCGGCGCGCTGTCCTCCACCAAGGCGCCGCGGAAGAAGGTGGTGGCCTGGGCGTTCTGGGACTGGGGCACGCAGCCCTTCGCGACGGTGATCACCACGTTCGTGTTCTCCGTCTACCTCACCAGCTCGGCGTTCGGCGACAAGGACGAGGTCACCATCAAGCTGGCGTGGGCAACGGGGACCGCGGGCCTGCTCATCGCGCTGCTGGCCCCGGTGCTCGGGCAGGGCGCGGACCGAACGGGCAAGCGGATGTTCCACCTGCGCTGGCAGACGTGGCTGCTCGCCGCGATCTGCGCCGCGATGTACTTCGTCGCCCCGGCGCCCGAGTACTTCCTGCTGGGCGCGGTGCTGCTGGGCGCGGGCAACGTGGTCTCGGAGATCGCCAACGTCAACTACTACTCGGCGCTCGACCAGGTCAGCACCCCGTCGGACGTGGGCCGGGTGAGCGGCCTGGGCTGGGGGCTCGGCTACCTCGGGGGCATCACGATCCTGCTGGTGATCATCGGGGTGCTCGGCTCGGACTTCACGCCCGACGACGTGCGCCTCTCCATGCTGATCTGCGGCGCCTGGACGCTGCTGTTCACCATCCCCATCTTCATCGCGCTCAAGGACCGCAGGCCCGAGCACGTGCCGCCGTCGCTGGGGATCGTCGGCTCCTACCGCGAGCTGTTCCGCTCCATCGGGCGCGTCGGGAGGGAGAACCCCAACACGCTGTTCTTCCTCGTGGCCTCCGCCCTCTTCCGCGACGGCCTGGCCGGGGTGTTCACGTTCGGCGGCGTGCTGGCCGCCGGCACGTTCGGTTTCACCTTCGGTGAGGTGGTGATCTTCGGCGTGGTGGCCAACGTGGTGGCCGGCCTGGCGACGATGCTGTTCGGCCTGCTCGACGACCGCCTCGGCCCGAAGCGGGTCATCCTGTTCTCCCTCGGCATGCTGGTTGCTCTCGGGCTGGGGATCTTCTACTTCCACGACGGCGGCAAGACCGTCTTCTGGATCTTCGGCCTGGGCATGACCCTGTTCGTGGGCCCGGCCCAGTCGGCCAGCCGTTCCTTCCTGGCACGGCTCATCCCGGAGGGCATGAGCGGGGAGATGTTCGGCCTCTACGCCACCACGGGGCGCGCCGTCAGCTTCCTGGCGCCGCTGATGTTCGGCCTGATGATCGCGGTTGGTGTCGCGGTGACGGGCGACGCGGAGACGTCGAGCCAGCACTGGGGCATCCTCGGGGTCGTGCTGGTGCTGCTGGCCGGCTTCATCGTGGCCCTGTTCGTCAAGCAGCCCCGTCAGGCCTCAACCGTCTGAGCGGGGCGGCTCACCCGCGGGCCGCGACCGTGGCCAAGGTGGTAGACGACGCCCGCCGCCACGACCAACGCCGACAAGCCCAGATACATCGTCGGCAGCCCCCACTGCGCGATCACTGGCCCCAGCGCCAGCGGACCCAGGCCCACGCCCAGGTCCATCATGATGAACAGCGTCGACGTGGCGAGCCCCACCCGGTGCAGCGGCGCGACCGACACTGCGATCACGTGCGCCGAGGACTGGAGCGTGCCCATGCCCAGGCCGAGCAGCCCGCCGGCCACCAGGAGCGCGATCCCGGACGAGGCCAGGGCCAGGACCACCATCCCCGCGGCCATGGACACCAGCGCCGGGTAGACGATCACGTTGTCGCCCCGGACATCGTGCAGCCGCCCCACGAACAGCCGCGACACCGCGATGACCCCGGAGTAGACGAGGAAGAAGCCGCTCAGCGCCGCCGTCAGGTCCAGGGCGGCGGCGTGGGTGGACACGTAGGTGAGCACGCCGGTGAACGCGATTCCCAGCAGCAGCATCATCGACGCGATCGGCAGCACCGAGCGCTCCATGAAGCCGCCCATCCGGCCGTGCGCGCGGTCGCCCGCGTGACCGGCCACCTCGACGTGGCGCACCGGCCCGGGGAACCTGAGACCCAGCGCCAGCAGCAGGGCCGCCGTCGACAGCACGGCGCCCAACCCGAACAGCCACGTGATGGACCCGAGCCGCAGCACAGTCAGGGAGATCACCGGCCCGATGGCGGTGGCCACCGTCCCGCTGAGCGTGAAGTAGCCCATGCCCTCGGACCGGCGCGCCGGCGGCAGCACCGTCATGATCGACGCGGAGATTGCCGTGTGCGAGGCCCCCATGCCGGCGCCGTGCAGCATCCGCACGGCCAGCAGCAGGCCCAGGTTGTCCGCCGGCACGTACAGGAACGAGGCGACGGTGAACACGCCGAGGCCCACAAGGAGCATCCGCCGCCTCCCCACCGCGTCGAGGAACCGGCCGGCGAAGGGCCGCACGACGAAGGCCCCGATGATGAAGATGCTGGCCGCCAGCCCGGCGGTGGCGTCCGACGCCGCGAAGGATTCCGCCGCGTAGGTGGCCATAGTGACCATCAGCATGAAGAACACCAGAGACACCAGGAAGTTGACCACCGTCGCCAGGACGAACGTGCGGGTCCAGATCGTCACGCGGTGCGCTCGGGGAACTTGCCCTCCTCGCGGATGCGGTCGTTGAGCAGCGCGAGGTACTCGTCGCCGTCGAACGCCAACGGCACCTCCTCGCCCTTCCATGCGGACAGGTGGATGGCGTTGGCCAGCCGGACGCCGTGCATGCCGTCGGCGCCGGGCGCGACCAGGGGCGTGCCGTCGACGATGTTGAGGGCGAAGTTCTCCAGCACGTCGGCGTGCTGGCTGCCGAACGCGGACTCGAACTCCAGCGTCTCCTGCGAGTAGAGCGTGTTGAGGTCCACCTGGCCGGTGAACAGGCGCATCACGTCGTTCATGTCCATGCCGGCGCTCAGCTCCTGCTCGGGCTTGCGCAGCCGGGTGACGATGGCCCGCTTGCTGTCCTCCACCACGATCTTGCCGGCGTCGCCGAGGATCTCGAGCCGGTCGGTGCCGGCGATGTCGTAGGTGCAGGTGACGAACGAGCCGGTCACGCCGTCGCCGTAGTCCACCATCGCGTTGACCTCGTTCTCGACGGCGATGTCGCGGTTGACGCCGTAGCCGAGCTTGGAGAACACGGCCTTCGGCACGCCGCAGATCCACTGCCACAGGTCGAGCTGGTGGGGGGCCTGGTTGACGAGCACCCCGCCGCCCTCGCCGCCCCAGGTGGCGCGCCAGGCGCTGGAGTCGTAGTAGCCCTGGGGCCGCCACCAGGTGGTGATGGTCCAGGTGGAACGGCGGATGTTGCCGATCTGCCCGCCGTCGACGATCTCCTTGAGGGCGCGGTACAGCGGGTTCATCCGCTGGTTGAACATGATCGCGAAGGTGAGCTCCGGCTTGGAGGCGGCGTAGTCGACGAGCTCCTGGGCCTGCTTGGTGTAGACGCCTGCGGGCTTGTCCACCAGCACGTGGAGGCCGGCCTTCAGCGCGGCGATCCCCATCTCCGGGTGGAGGTAGTGGGGGGTGGTGGTGACGACGGCGTCCACGTCGCCGCTGGCCAGCACCGCGTCGAGGTCCTCGTAGACCGGCACGCCGGGGTAGGTGGCGCGGGCCAGCTCGCGCTTGGCCGGGTCGATGTCGCAGATCGCGCCGATGGTCATGTGCGGCACGCGTCCGTCGTTGATGAGGGAGGCGTACATCCCGCCCTGCTGTCCCAGCCCGATGATCCCGAGCCTCACCTGGTTCGTCATGTGTGTCTCCTTGAGCGTCGTGAGCGTCCGCGCCCGCCTTCGTCGGTGGGCTGCCCGGATGACCCGGAGCTACGAGTAGAGCAGCGAACCGCCCTGCTCGCACTGTGTTGCCCCCTGTTGCCTTCGAGACAGGTGGGGGGCGGCAACATGTGGCAACTCCTTTGCGCGCCAGAGCGGCCTGCGTAGCGTCAAGGGACAGCGCCAACCCGAACGGCGGGACCCGACGACAGGGACGGCGCCACGCTGGTGCAGTGGTGCACCACAGACTTTGATCGGAGCTCACCCATGTGGACCCTGTCCGGATTCGCCGATGAGATCGACGACGACCTCGAGACCCAATGCGCCCTGCTGGATCAGCTGGGCATCCGCTACATCGAGTTCCGCAGCGCCTGGGGCGTCAACGTGCTCGACCTCGACGACGACCAGGTGGCCCGCGCCCGCGACATCCTCTGGGCCCACGGCATCCAGGCCTCGTCCATCGGGTCACCGATCGGCAAGGTCAACATCACCGACGACTTCGACGCCCACCTGGCTCGCATGGACCGGGCGGTGTGGGTGGCGCAGCAGCTGAAGGCGCCGTTCATCCGCGTGTTCTCCTTCTTCCTCAACCCCGACCAGCGCCCCGAGGACCACCGCGACGAGGTGGTCCGCCGGATGGCGGCCCTCGCGCAGCGCGCCGAGGCCGGCGGCGTCGTGATGCTGCACGAGAACGAGAAGGGCATCTTCGGCGACGTCCCCGAGCGGGTGTTCGACCTGGTCACCGCGGTGAACTCCCCCGCGCTCCGGCTCGCGTGGGACGCGGCGAACTACGTGCAGGTGGGCGTGGTCCCCTTCCCCGAGGCCTACGAGCTGCTGCGCCCCTACACCGACTACATCCAGATCAAGGACGCCAAGCTCGGGTCCGGCGAGGTGGTGGTGGCCGGGGCCGGAGACGGGCGCGTGCCCGACACCATCCGCGCGCTGGCGGCCGACGGGTTCGACGGGTTCTTCTCGATGGAGCCGCACCTCTCCTCCGCGCACCACCTCGGCGGCTTCTCCGGTCCGGAGAACTTCACCCGCGCCACCCGCGCGTTCGCCGCGATCCTCGACGGCGAAGGCATCGAGTACCGATGAGCGCCCTCCGGTTCGCCGTCGTGGGCTGCGGGTCCATCGCCCCCACGCACGTGCGGGCGCTGCAGCAGCTCGCCGGGCGCGTGGAGCTGGTGGCGTGCAGCGACATCGTCCCCGAGCGGGCCGAGGCGCTGGCCGCCGAGTTCGGCCTGACGGCCATGAGCTACGACGACGTCCTGGCGGACCCGAGGATCGACGCGGTGAGCGTCTGCGTGCCCAGCGGCCGCCACGCCGAGGTCGGCGTCCCGGCGCTGCTCGCCGGCAAGCACGTGATCATCGAGAAGCCGATGGAGGTCACCCTCGAGGCGGCCGACCGGCTGATCGCCGCGCAACGCTCCTCGGGGCGGACGCTCGCCGTCGTGTCGCAGCACCGGTTCGACCGCGCCGCCCAGGTGGTGCACGAGGCCGTCAGCGACGGCAGGCTCGGCGCCCTGGTGCTGGCCGAGTGCCGGGTCCCGTGGTTCCGCACGCAGGAGTACTACGACTCCGGCGAGTGGCGCGGCACCTGGGCCCTCGACGGCGGCGGCGCCCTCATCAACCAGGGCGTCCACACCGTCGACCTGCTGCGTTGGATGTGCGGCCCCGTCGAGTCGGTGTACGCGCAGGCCCGCACCGCCACCCACGAACGCATCGAGGTGGAGGACGTGGTGTGCGCGACGGTGACGTTCGCCAACGGCGCGATCGCCACCGTCATGGCCTCCACCAGCGCCTACCCCGGCTTCCCCGCCTCCCTCTCCCTCCACGGAACCGGCGGTGGCGCCGTGATCAACGGCGACCGCCTCGCCTCCCTGGCGCTGCAGGACGGCACCGCCCTCGGCGGCGAGACCACCACGGCCCACGCCCAGCAGGTGGCCAGCGGCGGCACCCGCGCCGCGACCCGGGCGGTGGACGAGGCGTCCGACCTGCCCGCCGATCCAGCCGACGTCTGGGGCGAGGCCCACCGTCTACAACTGCTCGACTTCGTCGACGCAGTCGCCGAGGGCCGCGACCCTCTGGTCGACGGCGTGGGCGGGCGGCAGAGCCTCGAGCTCGTGCTCGCCATCTACGAATCCGCCCGCACCGGCAGCGTCGTCCGGCTGTGACCACCCCCTGAAAGGAACCCCCATGGCACGCATCGGTGTGCAGGCAAGCACCATCAAGAACTCCTTCGTCGAGCACGGCACCTTCGAGACCCTTCGTCGGATGGCCGAGGTCGGCTACCGCGACATCGAGATGTCCCAGGTGGCGATGACGCCCGAGAACGTCTCCGAGATGAAGCGCGCGCACGACGAGCTGGGCGTCCAGGTGGTGGCGCTGTCCGCCGGCCTCACCCCGCCTCCCGGCGGCGGCGACTCGCTCAGCACCACCTACGACAAGATCGTCGCGGACTGCCGCACCCTGGGCACCGGCCTGCTGCGCGTCGGCATGCTGCCGATCGACGCGATGGGCCACCGCGACAGCATCGTCGACTTCGCCCAGAAGATGGAGGAGTACGCCAAGCGGCTGGCCGACGACGGCCTCGCGCTGTATTACCACAACCACCACGTCGAGTTCGCCCGCCTGGACGGCCGCTACATGCTCGACGTGATCGCCGACCTGGCGCCCAGCGTCGGCCTGGAGGTGGACGTCCACTGGGTCCAGCGTGGCGGCCTCAACCCGGTCTCCGTGCTGGCCAAGTACGCCGGACGCGTGCGGCTGGTCCACCTCAAGGACTACCGGATCGGCCTGCTCCCGGACTCCGCCCGCGACGCCATCGCCGCCGGCGACTTCGCCGGCTTCATGTCGGGGTTCTACGGCGTGGTGCAGTTCGCCGAGGTGGGCGAAGGCAACCTCGAGTGGGAGCCGATCATCGAACAGGCCCTGGCCAGCGGCGCCGAGCACCTGCTCGTCGAGCAGGACGAGACCTATGGCCGCGACCCGTTCGAGTCGCTCGCGATGTCGCGGGCCAACCTCGTCCAGCTCGGCTACGGCCACCTGCTCTGAGCCTCCCGCCGACCTTCACCAACCCCACCTGAGGACACCATGAACCCCACCGCCCAGACCGTCGACCTGCCCCGGCAGGACAACCACCCCGGCGGGGCGGCGACGCCCACCCTGCCGGGGTCGGTGCGCCTCGAGGATGGGCCGGGGGGGCTGGCCCGGGTGGTCGTCACCACGTCGGCCGCGTCCGCGGTGGTCTACCTCCAGGGCGCGCACGTCACCTCCTGGGTGCCGGCCGGGCAGGACGACGTGCTCTGGGTCAGCGGGCGCAGCGCCTTCGCGCCCGGCGCGCCGATCCGCGGCGGCGTGCCGGTCTGCTATCCCTGGTTCGGGCCGCACCCGACCGACGGCACCGCGCCGCTCCACGGGTTCGCCCGCACCGCGGTGTGGGAGCTGGAGTCGGCCGAGGAGCACGACGGCGTGGTGCAGCTGGCGTTCACGCTCGACACGGCGACCGTCCCCGCCGCCGACATCAAGGCGCCCGCCCTGCTCCGCTACACGGTGAACGTGGGCGCCGAGCTCGGCCTCGCGCTCGAGGTGGCCAACCGGGGTCCGGCGCCGCTCGTCGTCGAGGAGTCGTTCCACACCTACCTCGCCGTCGGCGACGTCAGGCGCGCATCTATCCGGGGCTTGGAGGGCGTCTCCTCGCTCGACCGCCTCACCGGCGAGCAGCTCCCCCCGGCGGGTGACGCGCTGACGCTCCGCGGCGAGACCGACCGCCTCCTCGCCCAACCGGGCGTGATCCGGGTCGACGACCCCGCCGGCGCCCGCTCGATCACGGTCCGGGCGCAGGACTCCGCCAACGCCGTCGTGTGGAACCCCGGCCCGGCGAAGGCCGCCGCGATGCCGGACTTCGGCGACGACGAGTGGACCGGGATGCTCTGCGTCGAGACCTGCAACGTCGCCGACGCTCGCGTGACCATCGCCCCGGGAGCCTCGCACACCATGGCCGCCACCCTGAGCGTCGCCCCGCCGGCCTGAGGTTCCGCACGACGACGAACGCCACCGCCGGGCAAACCGGCGGATGTGGTGCCTACTACGACACCAGATCCGCACCCAACCCATGCCGACGCCCCGTGGTAGGCGAGAACGACCCCGCCGAACTTGGCTCCAATGCCTCAGAGAGGGCGAACGCCAGGGCCGCCTCCGTCAGCGTGCTCGGCCCAGACCGTCAGGTCGAACCCATGGCGGTCGGCACGGAAGGTATGTTCGCCGCACTCGACGCCGCGCCCGACCCTGTCGACGCTCGTCCGCGTCAGCGTCAGCACCGGGTCCAGTGCGCCGATATTCAGCAGGTCACGCTCAGCGGGAGTAGGGTGCCGGCCCCCGATCCTCTGGGTGGCCACCAGCGGGTCGACCCCGTGCTGTCGCAGTGACGCGTACAGGCCCTGGTTCTCGAGGTCCGCGAACCTCATCGACGAGCTCGACGGCGGCAGCCAGTTGCGCAGTATGGCGAGCGGAACGCCGTCGGCCAGCCGGAGCCGCTCCAGGTAGAGCAGCGGAGTCCGGCTCCCCACCCCCAGGCGCCGGGCGACGTCGGAGTCCGTGACCGGGTAGGACAATCTCAGCAGCGTGGTGGTGGGCGTGTGCCCAGCGGCCGCGAGGTCGCTGTGGAGGCTGGTCAGGCCGCCCGGGCGCTCCTTCTGACGACGCGCGACGACGGTGCCCAGCCCACGACCCCTGATGAGCAGACCGTGGTTGACCAGCTCGGCGAGGGTACGGCGCACGGTGAGCCGGGACAGGCCGAGGCGTTCGGCCATGGACAGCTCGGCTTCGACCCGTTCCCCGGGCCTCAGCGTGCCGTCGACGATGGCGGCAGCCAGCTGGTCGTAGAGCTGCTGATAGAGGGGGATGTGGCTGTCGCGGTCCAGTGAGACCGGAACCTCGACCGGCTGGATGCGAAGCACCTGGTGGGAGGATGTCGACGCGACACTCACGATGGATGGCCCTCTCGAAGGGCGTGAGGCCCAGCCGGAACTGCTTCCGACCGGGCCTCACGCGGGGATGGATTGTGCTCAGCCGGTGATCTGCTTGATCTCCGGGTCGTCCATGTTCTCCGCGGTGACCCATGCCGACGGCGACACGATCTGGTCAGACGACGGCTCGGTCCCGTTGATGGCCTCGATGAGCGACTTCACCGTCTGGTAGCCCATGTTGTACGGGTTCTGCGTCACCACGCCGTCGATCTTCCCTTCGGCGATGAGGGTGAGGACGTCGGGATTCGAGTCCACGCCCACCACCTTGGTGTCCATGCCCATGGCGGCCACCTGATCGGCGATCGCAATGGTGGGGTATTCACCGGTGCCGATGAGGGCGTCGAGGTCGGGATTCGCCTGGAGGATGCCCTGCGCCTTGTCGCGCGCCTTGGCCGGATCGGCCTCGCCGTTCTGGATGTCGACGATCTCGATGTCGGGGGCGTTGGCCTCCATCCACTCGACGAAGCCGTCGCGCCGGAGGGCCGCGGTGCCCACGACGCCGTTGACGATGAGCGCCACCGTGCCCTTGTTGCCGATGAGTGCCGCGGTCTCCTCCGCTGCCAGGGCCCCGATCGCGGTGTTGTCCGAGGCGATGGTCACGATCGGCAGATCGGACGAGGCCAGGGGCGTGTCGTAGACGGCGATGGGGATGCCGGCCTCCTCGGCCTGGTCGAGGATGGCCGGTGCGCCATCCTGCGCACCGTCCTGGGGGGCGAATCCGATGCCGTCGACCTGGTCGTTGACGGCGGTCTGAAGCATGTTGAGCTGCCGGTCGCCCTCGCTCTCGGTGTCCGGGGCGTTCCACGTCACCTCGGCGCCGAACTCCTCGCCTGCGGCCAGTGCCCCGTTCTTGATGAGTGTCCCGAAGTCCGAGATGCCCTTGCCGACGATGGAGATGCGGATCTGGGCGTCGTCGGTGCCGGCCGCGCCGGCGGTTTCAGTGGATGTGGTTGAGGCGGCGCATCCGGACATGGCGGTCGCCATGAGTGCGGTAGCCGCGCAGTACGCGAACAGCTTCTTCATTGAAGTTCTCCTTCTGGTTGAGTCCGGGGGGACCGGGGTTATCGGGTCGGAACGGGTGTCCGACCGGGAATCGGGGGGCGGGTCACTCTTCCTTGCCGCCGCGGCGCATGATGTCGACGATCACGGCGATGAGGACGACGACGCCGAGGACCACCTTCTGCCACTGGTCCGGGACGCCCATGACGGTGAGCCCGTTGAAGATGGTCTGGATGGTGACGGCGCCGATCACAGCGCCGAAGATCGAGGCGCGGCCACCACGCAGCGAGGTGCCGCCGATGACGGCCGCCGCGATCGCGTACATCTCGTAGCCCTGTCCCAGAGTGGGCTGGGCCGCGGAGAGCCGCGACGACATCAGCACGCCGGAGATGCCGGTGAAGACGCCACAGATCACGTAGGCCAGCACCTCAAAGCGCTTCGTGTTGACGCCCGAGATGCGCGTGGCCTCCTTGTTGGAGCCGATGGACAGCGCATACCTGCCCACGACCGTCTTGTTCATGACGACGCCCGCGGCGATTGCCAGGAGGATCAGGATCGCGACACCGTTGGGGATGCCGGGGATGGTCTGGCCCATGGCGATCTGGTCGTATCCCTCCACGGAACGCAGCGAGACGGTCTTGCCGTCCGCCAGGACGAGGGCCGCGCCGGCGCAGACCATCATCATGGCCAGCGTGGCGATCATGGGCTGCATCTTCAGGTAGGCCACCAGCGAGCCGTTGATGAGCCCCAGAAGGGCGCCGGCAGCGAGGCCACCGAGGATGCCCACCCACATGGGTAGCTGCAGACCGCTCTCAGCGATGAGGAGAGCCGTGATGACGGACGTTGCCGCCATGCCCAGGCCCGGGGTGAGGTCGATGCCGCCGGTGGCGATGACGAAGCACAGGCCGATCGCCTGGACGCCGGTGACTACGGAGGCGAGGAGCAGGGAGGAGATGTTCTGCCACGTGGCGAAGTTGGGCTGCATGATCGTGAAGAACACGCCCAGCCCCACCACGACGAGCAACACCATGCCCTGCTGGATGAAGACCTTGTATCTGTCTGGGACCGACCACTTCTTTGCCGGCGGGGTGGCGGTCGCGGTGGGGACGGTGGTGTCGATGCTCATGGCTCACGCCTCAATCTGGTGTTGGGTCGGGTTGAATCGCGTGGCCAGCTCCATGATCTTCTCCTGGGTGGCCTCGGCGTTGGTGAGGACGCCGGTGATGCGTCCGTCGCACATGACGACGACGCGGTCTGACATGCGCAGGACCTCCTCCATTTCGGAGGAGATCATGATGATCGACTTGCCCTCCTGCTTGGTGAGCCGGTCGAGCAGCTCATAGATCTCCTGCTTGGCGCCCACGTCGATCCCCCGGGTGGGCTCGTCGAAGATGAGGACGTCGCAGTCCCGGAGCAGCCACTTGGCGAGGACCACCTTCTGTTGGTTGCCGCCGGAGAGGTTGCGCACCAGTTGGCGGACGGTGGGGGTCTTGGTCGACAGGGCGGCGGCCCACTTCTCCCCGGCCTTGCGCATGGCTCCGTCCTGCAGCAGGCCGAACCGGGTGAACTTTCCGATCGAGGCCAGGACGGTGTTGGCCGCGACGCTCTGCTGGAGGATCAGCCCGTACCGCTTGCGGTCCTCCGAGAGGTAGCCGATGCCGAGACGCACTGCGTCGCCGGGGTGGCCGATCCGGGCCACCCGACCGTCGATCTTCACCGTTCCAGCCGTCTTGCGGTCGGCGCCGATGAGCGCGCGGGCCGTCTCGGTCCGGCCGGCACCCATCAGCCCCGCGAAGCCGAGGATCTCGCCCTTCTCGAGGGTGAAGCTGACGTCCTTGAGCAGCTCGGCCGTGGACAGGTGCTCCACCTCCAGGATGGGGGCGGTGCGCGTGCGCGGGCCGGGGCGGATGTCCGTGGTGATCGTGCGGCCCACCATCAGCTGGATGATCTCGTGGATGGAGAGTTCCGCCGCCGGCCTGGTGCCGACGAGTTCACCGTCGCGGAGCACCGTGACCTGCGTGGCGAGCCGGCGGATCTCCTCCATCCGGTGGGAGATGTAGACGACCGCCGTCGACGGGGTGACGAAGTTGTCGATGATGCGGAAGAGGGTCTCCACTTCGGCGTCGGTGAGGGCCGCGGTGGGCTCGTCCATGATCAGGATGGAGGAGTTGAAGGACAGCGCCTTCGCGATCTCCACCATCTGCTGCTGGGCCACGGTGAGCAGCCCGACCGGAACCTTCGGGTCGATGGCGACGCCCAGCCGCTCCAGTAGTTCCGTGGCCCGACGGTTCAGGGCACGGTCGTCGTTGATCATCCCGCCGGGCAGCTTCGGCTCGCGGCCGATGAAGATGTTCTGCGCCACGGTGAGGTGGTTCATCAGGAAGAACTCCTGATGGATGACGCTGATGCCCGAATGGTGCGCGGACAACGGCGTGGGCAGGACCACCTTCTCCCCGCGCAGCCGGATCTCGCCGGAGTCCGGCTGATACAGGCCCGCGAAGATCTTCATGAGCGTCGACTTGCCGGCGCCGTTCTCGCCGACGAGGGCGTGGACCTCCCCGCCGCGCAGGGTGAAATCGACGTTGTGCAGGGCGCGCACACCGGGAAACACCTTGCCGACTCCCCGCGCCTCGAGCAGGATCTCGCCCGCCCCGGTGGGCGGCACCGCCCTCACCTCTGTCATCAGGTTCGTCATCATCAGCCTCCTTGCTGTTTGGATGCCCCGCGGAATGCTGCGGGCCGTGGTTCGGCGGCTCCACCGCCTGGGACGGTGGAGCGGCCTGTTCTGCTGTGCCGTGGCGTCCTTGCCCGGCTGTGGAGCCCCTGCGGGGCGGTCAGATGGCGGCGGGACGCCAACTCGGCGGCTTGACGAGCATCACGCCCTTCAGCAGGGCCACGGTCTGCGCCAGACCCTCGACGGCGTCCATCTGCACGTCCTCATGCTCGATGGACAGAGCGCCGTCGTAGCCCGCGGCCCGGAGGTCGCACAGGAACTGGCCCCAGAACTGCGCACCGCCGGGGTAGCCGAGCCCGAGGGTCACGAAGTTCCACGGCCGCTCGGCCGCCCGCTCCGGCGGCTGGGTGCCGAGGACACCGTTGACCTCCACGGCGTGGGGCTGGAATCGCGCGTCCTTGGCGTGCATGTTGTGGATCGCCCCGGTGAGGGCGCGTGCCACTGACCGCGGGTCTGCGCCCATCCACATCGGATGCGACGGGTCGAGGTTCGCGCCGACGATGTCGCCGACCGCCTCCCTGAGCCGAAGGAGGGTCGCGGCGTTGTACACCAGCTGCGCGCCGTGCATCTCGACGGCGAACCTGATGCCCGCGCGCCGACCGTGCTCGGCCAGGTCACGCCAGTACGGAATGGCGACCTGGTTCCACTGGTAGTCGAGGATCGTCTGGGTCTCCGGCGGCCAGGAGGTCGTCACCCAGTTGGGGTGGAGATCCTGCGGCCCGCCACCGGGCAGCCCAGACATGAGCACCACGGTGTCGACCCCGAGCAGGCCGGCGAGTTCAACGGTCTTGCGGACCACGCCGTCGACCTGGGACCCGATCACGGGATGCAGCTGGTTGCCGTTGGCGTTGAGCGCCGAGATGGTGAGTCCGCGGTCCTTGACGGCGCCGACGAAGCGGTCCCGTTCGGCCGCGTCGGAGAGCAGGAGGTCGATGTCGATGTGCGGCGCCTCCGACCAGCCGCCGGTGGCGAACTCCACCTGCTCGATGCCCAGCTGCGCAGCAGTGTCCAGCATCTCGTCGAACGACAACGACGACAACGAGTCCGTCACAAGTCCGATCAACATGTCACTCCCCCTTGTCCACAGAGCCCACGCGGACCCAGCCGCCGCTCTGCATCGAGGTGACCAGCGCGTCCGCCACGAGGGTGGTCTGGAGCGCCTCCTCCATCGTCGAGGCGTCGTCGGGGATCCGCCCGTCGAGCGTGGCGTCGACCCAGGCGGACAGCTCCCCCCTGTAGGCCGCGGCGAAGCGGGGGCGCCAATCCGCGGGGTAGGCCGAGGTCCGCGCGAGGGCGGAGTTGACCACCAGGGGCGTCTGCTCCACGAGGGCCGGGACCCCAGGCAGCTCGATCGAGCCGCGTTCGCACACGAGTTCGCAGCGGACGTCGTAGCCGTACTGCGCGTGGACCATCAGCTCCACCGTGTGCAGCACGTCGTTGGCGTCGCGCATCAGGATGAGCTGAGGGTCGTGCCGCGTGCTCAGCAGCGATGTGGGCTTTCCCGCCGCCCACTGCACCTCGACGATGGGGCTGCGGCACACCCATGGCAGCACGTCGATCTCGTGTACTGCCGAGTTGGTCACGGTCGCGGTGCTGCCGTCCCCGGGATAGGCCTCGACATTGCGGTGCACCGAGTGCGTCATGAGGACGTCACCGTAAGCGCCGTCGTCGAGCAGTTGGCGCATCGCCCGGTAGCCGGGATCGAATCGGCGCATGAAGCCGACCGTGACCAGCGGGTTGTCGAGTCCGCGGCTGCGCTGCACCACCTGACGCGCCTCGTCGAGGGTCGGCGCCAGCGGCTTCTCGCAGAGCACAGGCAGCCCCGCCTCCATGCACGCCAGCACGTAGCCCGCATGGAAGCGGTCCGGGGTGGCGACGATGACGGCGTCCACCTCTCGGGATTCGATCAGCGCGTGTCCGTCGGTGAACACGTGCGGGACGCCGAGTTCGTCGGCCAGCGCCCGGGTGGCCGGCTCGTCGACATCCGCAAGGGCCACCAGCAGCGCGCCCCGGACGCCTCGGGCGAGGTTCCGAGCGTGGTCCTGGCCCATGACGCCGGTTCCGATCACACCCACTCTGAGCAGGTCGGTCATGTCATGTCTCCTTCTGGTGAGTGGCGCGCGCAGCTGCGCTGAATGGCATGGGCACGTCGGAGGCGCTCATGCGAATGCGGCCTGGAATGCGTCGAGTGCGTCGTCGGAGTCGCTCCGGGCGAACGCCTCCATGGCGACGACGCCCCCGTACCGGATGTCCTTGAGGGCCGACGCGACGGCCTCGTAACGGATCTCGCCGGTCCCCGGCTCACAACGTCCTGGCACGTCGGCCACCTGGATCTCGCCGATCCACGGCTGGCACTCCCGCACGAGCTCGACGAGGTTACCCTCGCCGATCTGGGCGTGATAGAGGTCGAGGTTCATCCGGAGGTGCGGGGAGTCGACCGCGGCGACGAGGGCGCGGGTATCTGCGGCGAGGGCGAAGGGGGTGCCGGGATGGTCGACGGGAAGGTTGAGGTTCTCGAGGGTGAACACCTTGTCGTGGCGCGCACCGAGATCCGCGAGCCTGCGCAGCGTGTCCGCTGCACGGAGCCACATGGTGGGAGTGACCACCTGGACCGGCTTGACCGGGAGACCGCCCTCGCCGAGGCCGGTGCCGTGCACGTTGAGGCTGGGGCAGCCCAGGCGCTTGGCCACCTCGATGGACCGCTCGGCGGTTGAGAGGAAGTGCTCGATGCCGTCGTCGTCGGTCAGGGTTCCGGTCAGATAGCCCGTCATCGAGACGATGCTGGCTCCGCTTCCGGCGAGGGCGTCGATGTCCTTGTTCGACCAGTCCCAGATCTCGACGAGCAGACCGCGCTCGTGGATTCGCCTGACGCGCTCGAGGAACGGCAGATCGAGGTAGATCATCTCGGCGCTGGCGGCGAGGCGGTAGCTCATCGCTCGACCTCCTCGACGAGCACGGCGCGCTTCTCTTCCACGCTCTTGATGGAGGCCAGCGCGATGGACAGCGCCAGGCGCGCCGCGGCCCCCGGCACGGGCGAAGGCCCGCCGCTGCGCGCTGCCTCGGCGAACGCCTCGAACTCGCCGAGGTACGCCTCACGCAGCAGGTCGGAGTCGAGCCTCGAGGTGTCGACGGAGATCCCCTCGGCGGTGTAGGTGGTCATGTTGGTGGTGCGGACGTCTCCGGCCGTGCACATGCCGGCGGAGCCGAACACTTCGCCCCGCACGTCGTAGCCGTAGAGCGCGGAGAAGTTGGCCTCGGCCACAGCGATCGCACCGTTGTCGAACTCGATGGTGACAACGGCGGTGTCCAGGTGGCCGAGTTCCTTGGCATCCGGCCGGACCAGCGCATCGGCCAGGGCGGTGACCCGCACCGGCGTGGCGCCGGGGTTGAGCCAGCAGAGGGTGTCGAAGTCGTGGATCAGGGTCTCGAAGAAGATCGTCCACTGGGGGATCCGCTTCGGCTCTCCCGCGAAGGGGCCCGGATCGCGGGTGAGGGAGCGCAGCAGCTGCGGTGTGCCGATCCTGCCGGCGTCCACGGCGGCCCGAGCGGCGGCGAAGCCGGGGGCGAAGCGGCGGTTGAAGCCCACCTGGAGAACGACCCCGGCCTGCTCGGCGGCGTCGATCGCCCGGTCCGCGTCCTCGAGCGTCACGGCCATCGGCTTCTCCACGAAGACGTGCTTGCCCGCCCGTGCAGCGGCGACGACGAGGTCCGTGTGCGAACGCGCCGGCGCGGCGATGACGACAGCGTGGATGCCTGAGTCGTTCCAGATGTCATCGATGTCGCTGGTGGCGACGGGAACCCGCAACGCAGTGGCCAGCCGGTCGGCGGCCCCCGGGACCGGGTCGTAGATGGCGGCGAGCTCGACACCGGGCACCCGGTGGGCGAGGAGTTCGGCGTGGCTGGCGCCGATGCGCCCGGCCCCGATAAGTGCCACCCTCACGGGCCACACGGCTTCTCCTGGCGTCTTGTCTACAGCGTTCATGGGTGCAATCTCCTTTGACTCGCACGTGCTACTTACACGTGCTAGATTGACACAACAGTCGGGCCGAGTCAAGCGTTTTGTCAGAACATGTTTCGGGCATCCCGAAACCGGGTGCCGATAGACTGTCCCAGCAGCACCGACGCTGCTCAGTCCGCCGGAAGGGAGATCGGGGCGTCGTGAGTGACACAGACCTGAGCGCCGCCAACGACTCCACCGGATCCTTCGCCGGTCACCGGCCAACCATGGGCGACGTGGCGAGGGTGGCCGGGGTGTCGCGGCCCCTGGTCTCCATCGTCATGCGAGACGCGCCGGGCGCCAGTGACGCCACCCGCGCCCGCGTCAAGCGAATCGCCCGCGAGATGGGATACGTCCCCGACGAGCGGGCCCGCAAGCTCCGGCAGAAGTCCTCGAAACTGATCGGCATCGCCTTCGAACTGCAGCACCCGTTCCACGGCGACGTCGTGGAACAGATCTACCTGGCGGCCGCGGATCGCGGCTACGACATCGCACTCTCCGCGGTCTCGCCCACCAGGGACGAGGTCACCGCGGTGGAGTCGCTCATCCGTGAGCGCTGCGAGGCCCTGATCGTGCTCAGCCTCCAGCCGGACGCCGAGCACCTCCTGGCAATCGCCCAGACGGTCCCGGTGGTATCGGTCGCCCGCCGGCTCAAGGCGCCGACCATCGGCGTCATCCGTGGCGACGACCGGGCAGGCATGCGGCTGGCCGTCAACCACCTGGCCGAGCTGGGCCATGAGCGCATCGCACACATCGACGGCGGAAGCGCCCCCGGAAGCACGGACCGTCGCGCGAGCTACCGGAAGTCCATGCAGCGCCTCGGCCTGGGCCAGTTCGTCGACGTGGTACCCGGCGGCCCCACAGAGGAGGACGGCGCCCAGGGGCTGCGGGAGCTGCTGTCGAGGCCGATCCCACCCACCGCCGTCCTCGCGTTCAACGACCGCTGCGCGGCGGGTGCGCTCGAATCCGCCGTGCACTCCGGGCTTCGAGTCCCCCAGGACCTCTCGATCATGGGCTATGACGATTCCCGCCTGTCCCGCAGGACCCACGTCCAACTCACCACCGTCTCCCAGGACACCCATATCCAGGCCGACAGGGCAGTCGAGCTGGCCATCGAGCAGCTCCACGGAAACCCACCCAGGGAGGTCGTGGTGCAACCCCACCTCGTTGTGCGCGACACGACTCAGGCCCCTCCCTTACGAGCCTGAGCGGCGGCGAATGCCCCCCCAACTCACTGGCGGATGTGGTGCCGACTACGACACCAGATCCGCCGCCTAACCGCCGCCGACGGCGCGGTGGGCCTCCACATCCCTAAGTAGGAGCGCAAGGTCGCCCGGACCGGTGCGCGCCCCGTCGGTGGCCACTACCTCCCGGCCGGGTCCGGGGGTACTTTGGATGGATGAGCACAGAGGCTGTTGCGCCTGCCGGGATACCGGTCTGGAAGCGCACGCTAGGGGTGGTGGGGCTCGTGGCTCATGTCGCGGTCGGCTACCTCTACCTCGCGGCAGGCCTTGTGACGCCGGCTCCTTGGCTCGTCGGGTTCCTGCTGCTCTGGGTGGTGCTTCTCGGCGTGGCTATCGCCCTCATGCGTCGGCGCCCGCTGTGGGTCCTGCTGGTGCCCGTCGTGGCGCTGGGCCTCCTCCTCGGGGGCGTTACGCTCGGCGAGGCTCTACTGGGGTGGACCGCATAGGGCGTCGAAGCCCCTCGCGCCCGGTTCGAAGACCCTCCCCCAAGTCGCTGGTGAGCCCGCGTTGGTTTCGACGCGGGCGCGCGTCGCTTCGCTCCTTGCGGCCCGGCTCAACCAGCGGGAAGGTCGGGCCGCCTCAGGCGACAAGGCAGGCGGGAACGCCGGAATGGGCTGCCCGGTCATTCGGCCGGGCAGCCCATCTGCTGCCTGAGGCGCGAGGGGCGAAGCGACGAGCCGCGAAGCCACAGAAACGTTCCTTGTCAGCTTGCGTTTCTTAGGCTTCGAGGCCGCTACGCGGCACCTCAGCCAGCGATGTGGGCCGCCGCGCGACACCTCAGCCAGCGATGTGGGCCGCTGCACGGCACCTCAGCCAGCGGTGCGGGCCGCTGCACGGCACCTCAGCCAGCGGTGCGGGCCGCTGCACGGCACCTCAGCCAGCGGTGCGGGCCGCTGCACGGCACCTCAGCCAGCGGTGCGGGCCGCTCCGCGGTACCTCAGTGTCCGGGGCCGCGGGCGGCCCTCGTGGTGAACCAAGGAGCGTTCCTGCAAGTCAGCCAGCGGTGCGGGCCGCTGCGCGGCACCTCAGCCAGCCGTGCGGGCCGCTTCGCAGCACCTCAGCCAGCGGTGCGGGCCGCTACGCGGCACCTCAGCCGGCTGTGGGGCGGCTCAGGCGGCGGCCGTCTCGCGCGCGTGGCGCCGTCGCTCCTCACGGCGGACGGACTGGCGGTCGGGGTCCGGAACCGGGGAGGCGAGCAGGAGCTTCTGCGTGTACGGGTGCTCGGGCCGCGTGGTGACCTGCTCCGCCTCGCCCTGCTCCACCAGCTCACCCTTGTACATCACCGCGACCCGGTGGCTGACGTGGCGCACCACGTCCAGGTCGTGCGACACGAAGAGGTAGGACACCCCGGTCAGCTGCTGGATCTCCAGCAGCAGGTCGAGCACCCGGGCCTGCGTCGAGAGGTCGAGCGCGCTCACCGGCTCGTCGCACACGATGAGCTTCGGGCGGAGCGCCAGCGCCCGCGCGATCGCGATCCGCTGACGCTGGCCCCCCGAGAACTCGCGGGGCAGCCGCCCCATCGCGTCGAGAGGCATGTGGACGCGGTCGAGCAGCTCCTGCACGCGCTTCCGCGCGTCCGCCCCGGTGACGCCCTGGATGCCCAGCGGCTCCGAAAGGATGTCGCCCACCGTCAGCGATGGGTTCAGCGAGCTGTACGGATCCTGGAACACCACCTGGAGGTCCTGGCTCAGCTTGCGCCGGTCGGCCCGGGTGGCGTGGCTGATGTCCTGGCCCTGGAACACGATCGTGCCCTCGGTGACGGGCGCGAGGCCCAGCACCGCCCGGCCCAGCGTCGTCTTCCCGGAGCCGGACTCACCCACGAGGCCGAGGGTCTCACCGGCGCCGATCCGGATCGACACCCCCTTGAGCACCCGGAACGGCTTGGCGAGCCAGCCCTTGCCGGGGTACTCCACCACCAGGTCGTCGACGGTGAGCAGGTCTTTCGCGGGAGCGTTCATCGGGCCACCTCCACAGGGGCGTCAACGGCGGTCGGGGAGGATGCGCCCAGCAGGGGCGTCATCGGAGGCTTGCCCTCGAGCATCGAGGACAGCAGCATCTGCGTGTAGGGGTGCTGCGGCGAGCCGAGGATCTGCCGCACGGGGCCGTCCTCGACGAGCCTGCCGTTCTGCATGACGAGCACCCGGTCACAGATGTCGGCCACCACGCCGAAGTTGTGGGTCACCATGATGATGCCCAGGCCCAGCTTGCGCTGGAGCTCGCGGAGCACGTCGAGGACCTCGGCCTGGACGGTGACGTCGAGGGCGGTCGTCGGCTCGTCGGCGATGATCAGGTCCGGCTCGCAGGAGATGGCGCCGGCGATGAGGACGCGCTGCGCCATGCCGCCGGAAACCTCGTGCGGGTAGGCGTTGTAGGTCCGCTGCGGGTCCGGGATGCCGACGCTGGCGAGCAGCTCGAGTGCCCGCTGCTTCGCCTCGGCCTTGGTCACGCCCAGCACCCTGACCATCGGGGTGGAGAGCTGCGAGCCGATCGTGAAGGCGGGATCCAGGTTGCTCATCGGCTCCTGCGGGATGTAGGAGATGCGCTTGCCGCGCAGCGCCCGCATCCTGGTCTGCCGGACGTGGTCGTCGCCCGGGGCGACGGTGTAGACGCCGTCGAACACGATGGAGCCGGCGGTGATCATGGCGTTGTCAGGCAGCAGGCCGAGGATGGAGAACGCGGTCTGGGACTTGCCGGAGCCGGACTCGCCGACGATGCCGACCACCTCGTTGCGGTCCACGTGGAAGGACACGCCGTCGACGACGGTCTTGGTGGAGCCGTCGGGCTGGGGGTAGCCCACGCCGAGGCTGGTCACCGTGAGCAGGTGGTGCGAGGCGTCCGCGATGCCGGCGGCGTGCGCCTCGGCAACGTGGGCGTCGGGGACGGGCTTGGCCCGCACGGCCTTGGTCTTCTCGAGGTCCTCGAGGGAGTCACGGACGGCGTTGCCGAGCAGCACGAACGCCGCAATGGTCAGGGCGATGGCGAGCGTGGGCCACAGCAGGTTGAGCGGCTGGCGGTAGATGGAGCGGAAGCCGTCGCTGACCATGACGCCCCAGGTGGGGACGACGGGGTCGCCCAGGCCGAGGAACTCCAGCGCCGACTGGATGGAGATGGCCACGCCGGCCACCATCGCGGTCTGAATGATGATCGGGGCGCGCACCACGGAGAAGATGTGGCGGGCGATGATGCGGGAGTCCGAGAGGCCGGAGACGCGGGCGGCGTCCACGTACAGCTCGTTGCGCACCGACTGCACGGCGGTGCGGGTCAGGCGGAAGTAGCCGGGGCTGAGCAGCAGGCCGAAGACCACCATGGAGATCCACACCGACGGGCCGAGGGCGGCGCGCACGGCCAGCAGCACGATCATGCCGGGCAGAGCCAGCAGGATGTTGGTGGACCAGCTGGCCACGCCGTCGAACTTCCCGCCGAAGTAGCCGGCGATCAGGCCGGACGGCAGGCCGACGGCGATGGCGACGCTGGCCGCCAGGGCCGCAGACAACAGGGTGACGCGGGAGCCGAAAATCAGGCGGGAGGCGATGTCGCGGCCGGCGCTGTCGGTGCCGAGCGGGAACTCCCCGCCTGGGCCGAGCAGCACGTCGGTGAGGCTTGCGACGTTCGGGTCGTGGGGGGCGAGGAGCGGCGCGAAGATCGCGACGAGGGTGATCAACGCCAGGTAGATGATGGCCGCAAGGCCCATCGGGTTCTTGAGCAGCCGGCGGAAGGCGGAGGCGCGCACGACGATGCCCGCCTGGCCCACCGGGACGGGGGGTGTGAGCTCACTCATGCGACACGCACCTTCGGGTTGAGCCAGCCGTTGAGGATGTCCACAACGAGGTTGACGAGGATGACGATCACGACGCTGTAGACGACCACGCCCATGACCAGCGGAAGGTCGCTCATGGTGGTGGCGGTCACGGCCAGGCGGCCGAGGCCGGGGATCGCGAAGATGGACTCGATGATCACCACGCCGCCGAGGAGGCTGATGAACTGGAGGCTGAGGACGGTCAGCCCGGCCGGGGCGGCCGAACGCAGGACGTGCTTGAACAGGATCTCCCGCTCGCTGATGCCGCGGCTGCGGAGGGTGCGGACGTAGTCCATCTCCAGCTGCTTGATGAAGGCGCTGCGGATCTGCTGGGCGGCGCTGGCCACGCCGTTGATAACGAGGGCGATGACCGGCAGGGTCAGCGACGCGATCCACACTGCGGGCCCGACGCCGGGCGCGATCTGAGAGATGGCGGGCAGCCAGCCCAGCTGGATGGCGAAGATCCACACCAGCAGGACGCCGATGATGAAGCCGGGGACGGCGTTGCCCACGACGGCCCCGAGCTGGACGAACCGGTCGGCCCAGCCGCGGCGGGTGGCGGCCAGCATGCCGAGCGCCGTGGCGACGAGGGCGATGAGGACGATCGAGACGCCGATCATCGCGAGGGTGACGGGGAGGCGGCTGCCGATGGCCTGGAAGACCGGCTCGTTGGTGAACCACGACTTTCCGAACTCGCCCTGGGCGGCGTCGCCGAGCCACGCGAGGAGGCGGGTGATGAGCGGCTGGTCGAGGCCCAGCTGGGCCTCCTTGGCGGCGATGGCCTCTTCAGTGGCCTGGTCGCCGAGGATGTTGCGCGCGATGTTGCCGGACGACGTGTACAGCATCGTGAACGTGAGGACGGACACGACGAGTAGCACGGCGACCCCGGAAGCGATGCGCCGCAGGATCATGGAAAGCATGGTCAGCTCCGTTGCAGACAGGGGTGGGGGATGGCCCGGGGGCGGCCGCAGCCGCCCCCGGGGAGGTCACCGGGTCAGGAGACCGGCGAGTAGTTGTAGATGGACGGCACGGCCATCTGCGACTGCGGCTCGGCGGTCACCTTCTGCGCGTTGAGGAAGTAGAGCTGCGACGGGCGGAACCAGGGGGCGAACCAGGCGTTCTCGGTCACGAACCGGTTGATCTCCTGCGCGGCCTCGGTGGCGTCATCGCCCCCGAGACGGAGCTCCTCGACGGCGGCGTCGATCGCCGGATCGGTGGAGTCGAACGGGTTGTACAGGGCGTCGGTGGAGAGCAGCTGGCTGTAGGCCACCCACGACGGGCCCTGGAAGAGGCTGAACCACGCGCCGGCGAACTTCCCCTGGCCGAGCAGGCCCTGGTAGTCGGCGACCGGCACCGAGGTCTGCTCGACGGTGATGCCGATGTCGGCGAGCTGCTGGGTGGCGAACGTCATGATGGTCTCTGCGCCGGGGGTGGCGACGGGCAGCTCGATGGTGAGGCCGTCGGCGTAGCCGGCGTCGGCGAGGCGCTCGCGGGCCTTCTCGGGGTCGTAGGTGTAGTAGTCCTCGAGCTCCGGCACGAAGGCGGTGCTGTCCGGGCCGAACGCCTGGCTGGTGGTGTCGCCGAAGCCGCCGCCGAGCTCCTGCAGGAGGGCGTCGCGGTCGAAGGCGTAGTTGATGGCCTGGCGCACGCGGACGTCACCGAGCGCGGGGTTGAGTTCGCCGGCCCGGTCGAACAGCAGGAGGCCCTGCCAGTCGGTGGCGTACTCGAGGAGCTCGAACCCGGCGCCCTCGGCCTGCTGGTAGGTGGTGGCGTCGAGCAGGGTGGCGTCGACCTCGCCGGAGACGAGGCCGTTGACGCGGGAGGTGACGTCGGCCAGGAGCTTGAGGGTGATCTGGTTCCACTTCTGCAGCTCGGGGTTCCAGTAGTCCTCGCGTGCGGTGAACACGTACTGCGAGCCGACGACGGCCTGGGCCGGGTCCATCACGTAGGGGCCGGTGCCCACGGGGATCCGGTCCATCTCGTCGGTGCCGAGCGACTCGGGGCTGCCCATGAGGCCGAGGGCCTGGCTCAGGTAGTACTCGAGCGCCGGGTCGGGCTTGGCGAGCGTGATCTCGACGGTGTCCTCGTCGACGGCGGCGGCCGAGGCGACGGCGGCGGCCTGGCCGGCCTGCGGGCCGTTGTCGGCCTTGAAGTGCTCGATGTTGGCCACGACGGCGGCGGCGTCGAAGGCGGCGCCGTCGGAGAAGGTCACGTCGGTGCGGAGGTCGAGGGAGAAGACCAGGTTGGTCTCGTCGGTGTAGCCCCACTCGGTGGCGAGCATCGGCTCGTAGGAGCCGTCGGGGGCGCGGAGGATGAGCGTGTCGTAGGCTGCCTGGAACGGCTGGAGGCGGTGGCCGACGTGCGCCTGGGCCGGGTCCCAGGATGCGGGCTCCTGCAGGATGCCCAGCGTCAGCAGCTCACCCCGAGCGGAGGAGCCGGCGGCCGTGGACTGCGTGCCCGCGTCGGGCGTGGCGGCGGAGCCGCCGGACGAGCAGCCCGCCAGCGCCAGGGCGGCGGCGACGACGAGCGCCGTCGCCGGGAGAATGCGTGACTTCATTGTCGTTCCTTCGAACAGGGGTCCTGCGTCGGCTGGGCCGGGGGACCGGTGTGGGACGTCCGCCCTGCTGTTCAGGACTCGGGGGGCCGAGCCGTCAGTGCGGTGCGATAAGTACGCCAGCCCGACGTCCCGCGACCAAGGAGTTGCCGCTTGTTGCCCGCGCAGCGCACCGCGATTGCCGAGCTCACGGCCCCGGCCCTGGGACCCTTCTTTCGCGGTCCCGCACCCCCACACACCCCGCCTCGGGGCCCTGCACGACACGCCGTCGCGATCGACCCTCGACGACCTATACGGACACGGGCACGAAGTCAGACGGCGTTTCGTGCCCGCTCGTCGGGGCCCGGGACCGACCCAGTGGCGGCGGTGGTGGTGGCACGACACGCCGTCGCGACCGACCCTCGACGACCCATACGGACACGGGCACGGGTTCCGACGGCGTTTCGTGCCCGCCCGCCAGGGCCCGGGACCGACCCACCGGCGGCGGCGGTGGGGGTGGCACGACACGCCGTCGCGACCGACCCTCGAGAACCTATACGGGCACGGGCACGGGTTCCGACGGCGTTTCGTGCCCGGCCCACCCCGCGGGCTGGTAGACGCACGTCGGGTCCGAGGCCAGCGGGTCGCCCAGCATCGCGTGGGCCCGAGCCCGCGACCCTCCGCAGATCCAGTTGAACTCGCACACCCCGCACTTGCCGGAGTACGACGACGGGTCACGAAGCGCCTTCATCATCGGCGCCTCGGCGTAGATCTCCCGGAAGGACTGCTCCTTCACCGAGCCGCAGCGGTGGGGCAGGAAGCCCGACGGGTAGACGTCGCCGATGTGGTCCACGAACGCGAAGCCGCGGCCGCTGTTGACGCCGATCGGCGGACGCGGCGGGCGGCGCTCCAGCACCTCGCCCAGCAGGCGGTCCGTCTCCTGGGTGAGCCACGCGTGCAGTTCCCCGCGCACCGGCAGCGGCTCCCCGGCTGCCCGCGCGTCGTCGCGTTGGATGGCGACGCGGCGGTAGTTCGGCGCCTCCGTCACCTTCACCGCGATCCGGTCAGAGACGTCGTGCAGCCAGTGCAGCACGTCCTCCATCTCCTCCGGATCGAGCGGCTCCAGGTTCGAGCCGCGACCCATCGGCACCAGGAACAGCACGTACCACATGCCCGCGCCCATCTGCATGGTGCGCTGCAGCAGCTGCGGCAGCTCACGCAGGTTGTTGCGGCAGATGGTGGTGTTCACCTGGAACCGGAAGCCGTGCTTGACCACCAGCTCGGCCGCGGCCATCGTGTCCTCGAAGGTGCCGTCGATGCCGCGGAACGAGTCGTGGGTTGCGGCGGTTGCACCGTCGAGGGACAGCGAGAACGCCTTCACCCCCGCCTCGCGCACCGACGCCAGCCGCTCGTCGGTGAGCAGCGGGGTGACGGACGGCGACAGTGCGATCGGCAGCCCGATCGAGGTGCCGTAGGCGATGAGCTCCTCGAGGTCGTCGCGCTCGAACGCGTCCCCGCCGGAGAGGATGACGATGGGCTTGGGCGTGCCGTACGCGGCGAAGTCGTCGAGGAGGGCCTTGCCCTGCTCGGTGGTGAGCTGACGGGGGTCCGCCTTGGTGAACGCGTCGGCGCGGCAGTGCCGGCAGGCCAGCTGGCAGGCCCGCGTGACCTCCCACACCAGCACGTGCGGGCGCTCCCCCGCGTCGTGGTGGAGCGTGCGGACCACGCCCTTGCGGGCCTCATGCGGGACGGTGCCGGGGTGGGGACTCACCGCCCGAATACTACACACCGTCGTTGTGGTGACCGGGCCCAGCCCCGGCCACCGAAAGTCGATGGTGGGAGCGCTATCAGATCGTTACCATTTCGCAACCGTGTCAGGGGGCGGAATCGGTTGACAGCGTTGCCACCGTGGCGACAGACTCAAGCGCAACGGAGAGACAACGCCGTCCTGTCTTCCACCCGGGAGTCTTCGGTTGGACGTGGAACGTGCGCTCAACCCTCCGCCCAGATCCACATCTCTGCACCCGTAAGGCGGCATCGGACCGCCCAAAGTGAACGTTCTCAGGAGGAACGAATGAAGATGACCAAGTTCGTAACCGCGAGCGCGGGCCTGCTCATGGCCTTCGCCCTCACCGCATGCGGTGGCGGCGGCGCGGGAACCGCCACCACGCCGGCAGCCTCGGGTGACGCCAGCGCATCCGCGAGCGCCCCCGCGGGCGAGGCCGGCGGCTCCGTCGGCGTGTCGATGCCCACCCAGACCTCCGAGCGCTGGATCGCCGACGGCGAAGCCGTCAAGTCCCAGCTCGAAGAGGCCGGCTTCGACGTCGATCTCCAGTTCGCCAACGACGACATCCCCACCCAGTCCCAGCAGATCGACCAGATGATCACCCAGGGCGCCGACGTCCTGATCATCGCCGCGATCGACGGCACCGCCCTGGCTCCCCAGCTCGAGACGGCCGCCGCGCAGGGCATCAAGATCATCTCCTACGACCGCCTCATCCGCGACAGCGCCAACGTCGACTTCTACGTCTCCTTCGACAACTTCAAGGTCGGCGTCGCCCAGGGCCAGTCCCTCATCGACGGCCTCGCGGCCCGCGGCGAAGGCCCGTTCAACGTCGAGCTGTTCGCCGGCTCGCTGGACGACAACAACGCCTTCTTCTTCTTCAACGGCGCCATGAGCGTGATCCAGCCCAAGATCGACGACGGCACCTTCGTCGTGGTCTCCGGCCAGACCGACATCGAGCAGGCCGCCACGCTTCGTTGGCAGCAGGAGACCGCGCAGAAGCGCATGGAGGACCTGCTCACCGCCAACTACCAGGACAAGAAGGTTGATGGCGTGCTGTCGGCATACGACGGTCTCTCCCGCGGCATCATCACCGCCCTGCAGAACAACGGCTACTCCGGCACCGTCGCCGACACCTTCCCGATCGTCACCGGCCAGGACGCGGAGATCGCCTCCGTCAAGCTGATCCAGGACGGCATCCAGTACTCGACGATCTTCAAGGACACCCGACTGCTGGCCGAGCAGGCCGTTGCCGCCGCGCAGGCGCTGCTGGCCGGCGAGGAGCCTGAGGCGAACAACACGACCGACTACGACAACGGCGTGAAGGTCGTCCCGTCCTACCTCCTCGATGTGGTCACCGTGACCAGCGACAACATCACGGAAGCTCTCGTCGACACCGGCTACTGGACACAGGAGCAGATCGACGCAGGCGTTGCCTGATCCAGGCACCCGCGGTGGCCCGGCTCCTCAGGGGCCGGGCCACCGTCGCCATTGACTCTTCGGAAAGGCGACGCATGAGCGACACCCAGACCATCCTCGAGATGCGCAACATCACCAAGACGTTCCCTGGCGTCAAGGCGCTCTCGGACGTGACCCTCGAGGTCAAGCGCGGCGAGATTCACGCCATCTGTGGCGAGAACGGGGCCGGCAAATCCACCCTCATGAAGGTGCTCTCGGGTGTGTACCCGCACGGCACCTATGAGGGTGACATCATTTTTGAGGGCAAGGAGTGCAAGTTCTCCTCCATCAACGACTCGGAACACGCGGGCATCGTGATCATCCACCAGGAGCTCGCCCTTGTGCCCCTGCTGTCGATCGCGGAGAACATCTTCCTCGGCAACGAGCAGGTGGAGGGTGGCCGGATCAACTGGCACAAGACCAACGCGGAGGCGGCGAAGCTGCTCGCGCGCGTGGGTCTGGATGAGAACCCCGTCACCCCCATCAACCAGATCGGCGTCGGCAAGCAGCAGCTCGTGGAGATCGCCAAGGCGCTGTCCAAGCAGGTCAAGCTGCTGATCCTCGACGAGCCCACCGCCGCCCTCAACGACACGGACTCGGCCCACCTGCTGGACCTCCTGCGTCATCTCAAGGAGCAGGGGATCACGTCGATCATGATCTCCCACAAGCTCAACGAGATCACAGCCATCGCAGACGCCACCACCGTGATCCGCGACGGCATGACCATCGAGACCCTGGACAAGGGCCCCGACATGACGCAGGAACGCATCATCAAGGGCATGGTGGGCCGCGAGCTGGACAACCTCTTCCCCGATCACACGCCCAACATCGGCGAGGAGATCATGCGGGTGGAGGACTGGACGGTCCTGCACCCCACCGTCGCCGGCCGCAAGGTCTCCGACGGCGCCTCGTTCGACGTGCGCGCGGGTGAGATCGTCGGCATCGCCGGCCTCATGGGCGCGGGCCGCACCGAGCTGGCGATGAGCCTGTTCGGTGGAGCCTACGGCCGCAAGATCGGCGGGAAGCTGTTCCTCCACGGCAAGGAAGTCCAACTCCACTCGGTGGCCGCGGCCATCGACGCCGGGCTGGCCTACGCCACGGAGGACCGCAAGCGCTACGGCCTCAACCTGATCGACGACATCCGCCGCAACATCTCGGCCGCCTCGCTGGACAAGATCGCCAGCAACGGCGTGGTCAACTCCAACGAGGAGATCAAGAACGCCGAGCGGTACCGCAAGGAGATGCGGATCAAGACCCCCACCGTCATGAACGTGGTGGGTCAGCTCTCCGGCGGCAACCAGCAGAAGGTGGTCCTCTCGAAGTGGATGATGACCTCTCCAGAGGTGCTCATCCTCGACGAGCCCACCCGAGGCATCGATGTCGGCGCGAAGTACGAGATATACACCATCATCAACGCGCTGGCCGATTCGGGGAAGGCGGTGGTGGTGATCTCCTCGGAGCTCCCTGAGCTCCTCGGCATCTGCGACCGCATCTTCACGCTGGCCTTCGGCCGCATCACCGGGCAACTCCCCCGGGGAGAGGCAACTCAGGAGAGCCTCATGAAGCTCATGACCAAAGAAAGGGAGGCCGCCTGATGTCCACCGTCAAGGACCTGTTCTCCAAGAACCTGCGCCAGAGCGGCATCATGATCGCCTTCGTGGCCATCGTGCTGCTCTTCACGGTGCTGACCGGCGGGACGCTGCTCAATCCCATCAACGTCAGCAACCTGATCCTCCAGTACTCCTACATCCTGATCCTGGCCATCGGCATGCTGTTCGTCATCGTCGTGGGCCACATCGACCTGTCGGTGGGATCCGTGGTGGCGCTGGTGGGCGCGGTCTCGGCCACGCTGATCATCAAGAACGGCATGCCCTGGTACGTAGGCGTCATCGCCGGCCTCCTCGTCGGCCTGGTCATCGGCGCCTGGCACGGATTCTGGGTGGCTTACGTGGGCATCCCGGGCTTCATCGTGACCCTCTCGGGCATGCTGCTGTTCCGTGGCATGACGTTCCTCGTGCTCGGGTCGGTGTCCCTGTCCCCGATGACCCCCGAGTACCAGCAGATCGCCAACGGCTTCCTCAACGGGCTGTTAGGCGGTAACGGGTACGACCTGTTCACACTGCTGATCGGCGTCTTCGCCATCGCCGGGTTCGCCTGGACCCAGTGGCGCAGCCGCAGCGCCCGCATCCGCTACGAGCAGGAGGTGGAGGGCATGCCGCTCTTCATCGTCAAGCTCGTCGCCGTGGCCGCCGTCGTGATGTTCTTCGCCTGGAAGCTCGCCACCGCGCGCGGCTTCCCGATCGTGCTGATCATCCTGGCGGTGCTGATCCTCGTGTACTCGTTCCTGGCCAAGAACTCGATCTACGGCCGCCACGTGTACGCCATCGGCGGCAACATCAACGCCGCACTGCTGTCCGGCGTCAAGGTGAAGCGGACCATCTTCTGGGTCTACGTGCACATGGGCCTCCTCACCGGCGTCGCCGGCGTGGTGTTCTCCTCGCGCACCAACGGCGCCCAGCCTGGCGCGGGCAACATGTTCGAGCTCGACGCGATCGCGGCCTGCTTCATCGGTGGCGCTGCCGTCACCGGCGGCGTGGGCACCGTGATCGGCGCCATGATCGGCGGCCTGGTCATGGCCGTCATGAGCAACGGCATGCAGCTGATGGGCGTGCAGACGTCCATCCAGCAGATCGTCAAGGGTCTGGTGCTGCTGCTCGCGGTGGCGTTCGACATCTGGAACAAGCGTCGGGCCGCGGCCGCCAAGGCCTGATCCTTCGCACAGCAGACGGCGTCCGGGGCTCACCCCGGGCGCCGTCTTCTCGTATGCAGGGGCCGGGCCCGCCGTCGCCCGTTAGGCTGTGGGCAAACGGAAGGGGCAGCCTGTGAAGGGCGTTGTCGTGTTCTCCGGGTCCGCTCACACCGCGCTGGCCGACGAGATCTGTTCCCACCTGGGGCTGCGTCGCTCAGGCGTGAAGATCTCGCGCTTCAGCAACGACTGCCTGCAGGCGCAGTTGTTGGCCAACTGCCGCCAGCGGGACGTCTACATCGTGCAGCCGCTGGTGCCGCCCACGCAGGACCACCTCATGGAGCTGCTGCTCATGATCGACGCGGCCAGGGGCGCGTCGGCCGGGCAGATCACCGCCGTCATCCCCCACTACGCGTACGCCCGGTCGGACAAGAAGGACGCCTCCCGCATCTCCATCGGCGGCCGTCTGGTGGCAGACATGCTGTCGACGGCGGGCGTGGACCGCGTGCTCACCATGAGCCTCCACGCCCCCCAGGTGCACGGCTTCTTCTCGGTGCCGGTGGACCACCTGACGGCCCTCGGCGTGATCGCGGACCACTACCGCGACCGTGACCTGAGCAACACCGTCGTCGTCTCCCCAGACCTCGGCAACGCCAAGCAGGCGACGCTCCTGGCCCGGCTCCTCAACCTGCCCGTGGCCGCCGGCTCGAAGCAGCGCCTGGCGGACGACCGCGTGGTGATCGACGCCATCGTCGGCGACGTGTCGGGCAAGCGCGCCATCGTGCTGGACGACGAGATCGCAACCGGCGGCTCGATCGTCGAGATCGTGTCGCGGCTGGGGGACTTCGGCTGCGGGGACGTCTCCGTCGCCTGCACCCACGGCCTGTTCGCCGGCAAGGCGGTGGAGAAGCTGCAGAGCGTGTCGCGGATCGTGGAGGTGGTCTCCACCAACACCGTCCCGCCGCCCGCGGACTTCCCGGGACTGACCGTGTTGAGTGTCGCCGCGTTGTTCGCCGACGCGATCGACCGCATCCACAACGGCCGCTCGGTGAGCAAGCTGTTCAACGACGTGGACCCCGCCTACGCACCGCCCCCGGAACCAGAGGGCCTCTTTTAGGCCTGGCCGTCGGCCGGTCCCTCTCCCCGACGACGGCGGATCCGTCGAACCACCTCCCGCCAGGACGGCACCACCACCCCCTCCGACGCCATCAGGCTGCGCAGGCGCCGTCGGCTGAGGTAGATGCCGAGGATCCCCGCCACGAAGAAGGGGATCTGCAGCAGCCACGCCAGGCGCAGCTGCTCCGGCGTGTAGTCGCCGCCGCCGGAGAGCCAGTCGAGGAAGACGCCCATGATGAGGATGAGGACCGTGCCGCCCACGAACCCGCCCGCGATGACGATGCCGTTGGCGGCGCCCAGGCGGGTGGCCGGGAGGTTGGTGCGGGGGAAGTCGAAGCCCACCCCGGTGCCGGGGCCGGAGACCGCGAGCGCCAGGACGAGGAGAAGGAGCAGCGGCATGGGGGCGCGGCCTGGCCACAGCAGCACGGCGGCCCAGCACGCGATCACGGCCCAGATGAAACTCAACACCAGCGTGCTGCGGCGCAGCGGGTGCCGGGCGGTCAGCGACCCGACGACCGGGCCGGCCACCATCGACGCCACCGACAGCAGGGCGAACAGGCCGCCGGCCTCGGCCTGCGAGAGCCCCTGGCCGACGACGAGGTACGGGATGCCCCACATGAACACGAAGGTGATGCTGGAGAAGCCCGAGGTGAAGTGCACCCAGAAGCCGAGCTGGGTGGCGGGGTGCATCGAGACGCCCTTGATCCGCCGGGGGATCTCCCGGATGGGGTCCACCACGACGGCGGGCGCCTGCCCCGGCGGCGCGTCGCGCACCCACGCCGTCACGAGCACCGCCGCGAAGACGCTGAACCCCACCGTGATGAGCAGGCCCGTCTGCCAACCCAGGAGCTTGATCAGCGGCAGGACGGCGCCCACGGCCGCGATCTGACCCACGGCGCCCACCATGCCGGTGATCTGGCTCAGCACCGGCACGCGACTGGGCGCGAACCATCGGGGCAGGAGCCTCAGCACCGAGTTGAACATGCAGGCGTCGCCGATGCCCAGCAGCACCCGGGCGACGTAGGCGGTGGAGAGGTCGTCGGTGGTGGCCAGCAGCGCCTGCCCCGCCGCGATGACCAGCGTGCCGCCGGTGAGCATGATCCGTGAGCCGTAGCGGTCCAGCAGCAGCCCGACGGGCACCTGGGCCAGCGCGTACGTGGCGAGCTGGAGGACCACGAAGGTGGAGATGATGCCGGGGGTGGTGCCGAAGTGCTCGGCTGCCTCGAGCCCGGCCACGCCGAGCGCGGCGCGGTGCATGACCGCCAGCGCGTACCCGAATACGCCGAACCCCCAGACAACCCAGGCCGTCCGACCGTATCCGTTCGCCGCCACGCGTGACCTCCCAGGGACGATCCTATGCCGACCGGATGGACGGCGGGTCCGCGGGGCGTCCGGTGGTGGCAACCGGAGGGCAACAGGAAGGGCGGCGGGTCGGGAGTCGGCCCGGATGCCGGGAAAGCTCCGGGCCGACCGGCCGGCCGCAGGTTCAGTGGACGCTGTTCCTGCACCCCCATGGTCTCAGGGGCCGATTCCGCTCCCCCGCGGGGGCACCCATGCGCGACGGGGTGGCCGGTGCTACCCTCCCCGCCCCCGTCGCGCCCACCCCGGTGCGTCCGCGTCAGATGGTGGAGATGTCGATCACGTAGCGGTACCGCACGCGCGACGCCACCACATTGTCGTAGGCCTCGTCGATCCGGTCCGCGTCGATCATCTCGATCATCGGCGCCAACCCGTGCTCGGCGCAGAAGTCCAGCATCTCCTGCGTCTCGCGGATGCCGCCGATGTTGGACCCGGCGAGCACCCGGGCCTGGCCCGTGAGGATGCCGAGATGCACCTTCGACGCGTGCTCCGGGAGCCCGACGTTGACCAGCACCCCGTGGGCCTTGAGCAGCTTGAGCAGCGAGTCCAGGTCCACGCCGTCGGACACGGTGGTGACGATGAGATCGAAGGTGCCGCGGAGCGAGCGCATGTCGTCCTTGTCCGCCGTCGACACGTAGCTCGATGCGCCGAGCGCCAGCCCGTCGTCGCGCTTGGCCAACGTCCGGCTCAACACGATGGTCTCCGCGCCCATGGCCGCCGCGATCTGCACGCCCATGTGCCCCAGGCCGCCCATGCCGACGATGCCCACCCGCTTGCCGGGCGCGGCGCCCCAGCGCTTGAGGGGCGAGTAGAGGGTGATGCCCGCGCACATCAGGGGCGCGGCGTGCTCGAGGGACATGTCGTCCGGGACCCGCATGAGGTAGTCCTGCTCGACTGTGATGCCCGTCGAGTAGCCGCCCGCGGTGGGGAGGCCGTCGCGGCCGGTGCCGTTGTAGGTCCAGACCGTCCCCGGGCGCCCGGTGCAGAACTGCTCCTCGCCCTGTCGGCACATGTCGCACTCGCGGCAGGAGTCGACGAAACAGCCGACGCCGACGCGGTCTCCGACCTTGAACTTTGTGACCTCGGAGCCCACCTTGCTCACCACGCCTGCGATCTCGTGCCCGCCGACGAAGGGGTAGTGGATGCGGCCCCACTCCTCACGCGCGGTGTGGATGTCCGAGTGGCAGATGCCGGTGTAGGCGATGTCGAAGAACACCTCGGTGGGGCCGGGCTCGCGGCGGGTGATGGTGGTCTTCCGGTAGCGACCGGTGGGCGAATCGATGGCGTAGGCAGCGACGTCGGGCATGGGCTTCCTCCATGAAGCGTGTGGCTGGGGGTCGCCTGCGATGCTACTCCGATGTGACTCGGGGCAGGGGCGGACTACGCGCCTCCCAGGCCTTCCATCCACGCGGCCGCCTCGGCGCCGGGCGCGGGCTCCTCGGCGGTGTCGGAGGGCAGGGTGCACGTGGGTGCGACGCCGGGCGCCGGGCCGAACTCCTTGCCGCCGAAGATGTAGGTCTTGGCGTACTCGTAATAGGCCGCGTGCTCGCCCGAGTCGTACGGGTTGTCCAGGGCGCAGCGGCCCACGTAGTAACCGACGACGTCGGCGAACGTCTCCGTGACGCTGCGTCCGGCGTACTCGCTGAACCGCCCCTCGCGGGCGAACAGCTTCGTGAACACCGTCCAGTACTCGGGGTCCTCGTAGCGATCCGAGTTCCGCACGTGGCCGAGCTCGTGGATGACGAGACGGACGAGGCGGCCCTCGTCCCCGCTGTCCAGCGCGCGCTGGAACTTGGCGAAGTCCAGTGTGACGTAGTTGGTCTTCGTCAGGCTCCAGTCACCCCAGGCGTAGCCGGAGATGTTCGACGCGTTGATGCCGAGCGTGCCGCTCACGTTGGCCTGCAGGTCGGCGAGATAGGTGGTGCACCCCACCGCGTCCAGGGTCTCCCACAGGATCTTGATGGAGGGGCGCCGCTGCTCCGTCCACTGGGAGCCGGCCAGCTTGAAGCCGAAGGTGGCCGCCAGCTGCTCCTTGAGCTGCTCGATCGACGCATCGGCCGGGTAGGGCTTGGTCGAGACGCAGGGGGTGGGGATGCCGGTGACGGACACCACCGGGGCCGGCGCGATGGGCAGCGCCTCGGCGGAGGTTGCGGCGGCGGAAACGGCGCCAATGGCCAGCGTGGCCATCAGGCCAGCGATCCATCTGCGCACTACCACTCCCGAGTTCCGGACATCGACGAATCCAAGAATCTCTCAGGTTTCTCAGCGAGTCAACTTTAGTGAACCCTCGGGGCACTTCTGGGGACGACACTGTGGATAAAACGTATCAAGGGGCACAACTTGTCCACAGAGCCCTCGAGGCCGCTGATCTGACCCCCTCCCCCTCCTAGATTGACCGCCGGAAGGGAGGCCACATGCACGACCAGAAGAGGCCCAGCACGCCAGAGACCGCCCCGCCGGCCGCACCGAGACCGGCCGCGGTCCAGCTACGCGCGCGCCGCAGCCCCAAGCTGATCGCGCTCGGGGCGCTGCTCGTCGCCGTCGGCGGCCTGGGCGCCGCCGCCCTCTACTCCATGAACGCGGACCACCGGGCGGTCGTGGTGATGGCGGCGGACGTGAGGCGCGGTGACGCCATCGAGCGGGAGGACCTGGCCGTCCTCGAGATTCCCGAGAGTCTCACCGTCGAGGCGTTGGGCGCCGCGGACCTGCCCGGGCTGGTGGGACAGCGCTCGCTCACCGACCTCCCGCAGGGCGCCTTTCCGCTCGCCAGGCACGTGGGCGAGGATCCCCTGCCCGCCGGGAACGCCCTGATCGGGCTGCGGCTCCCGCTGGGCAAGCTGCCCACGGCTGACATGCCGCCCGGCACCACCGTCCGGCTGGTCGGGCTGGTCGAGGGCCGCGAGGTGTCGGCGGACGCCGTCGTGGCCAGCTCGCCCGTGCTGCTCGACGACGGCTCCAGCTACTCGCTCGACGTCCGCGTGTCCGACGCGCGGGCCGACGAGGTGGCGCGGCTCTCCGCTGCGGACCTCGTCGCCGTGGTCGTGGTCAGGGGCGCGTGATGGCCGTCATCCTCCTCGCCTCCGCCACCGGCTCCCCGGGCGCCACCACCACCGCGCTCGGCCTGGCGCTCGCCTGGCCGCGACACTCACTGGTGGCGGACTGTGACCGCGACCCCGGGCAGGCGATCCAGGCCGGGTACCTGCGGGGCATGGACAACGGCGGCCGTGGCCTGATGTCGCTTGCCCAGCTGCACCGCGAGGGCACGCCCCTGGCTCCGGAGCTGTGGCGCCACACCCTCCCGCTCACCCAGGAGGGGGATCGGGAGCGCCGGTTCCTCCCCGGCTTCTCGACGGCGGGCGCCTCCCGCCTCTTCGAGCACGTGTGGGGAACCCTCGGCGAGGCGCTGGCCTCGCTGGACGAGCGCGGGATCGACGTCCTCGTCGACGGTGGCCGCATCTCGTCCACCGGCCTGCCGCTCGGCCTGCTGGCCGCCGCGGACGCCGTCGTGGTGTGCGTGCGCTCGTCGCTACGGTCGCTGGCGGCGGCCCGGATCCACCTCACCACGCTGGAGGACCAGCTGCGCTCCATGCCGTCTCCCACCATGGCGGCGCTCGCCGTGGTGGGGCCCGGGCGGCCGTACGCAGCGGGTGAGATCGCGGCCCAGTTCGGCGTGCCGTGCTGGCTCGAGCCGCCGTGGGATCCTCGGGCGGCCGAGGTGCTGAGCGACGGCGCCGTCGAGCCCCGCCGGTTCCACGAGGGCTCCTTCATGGGCCGCTTCCGGGCGGACGCCAAGGCCCTCTCCGAGCGCGTGACCCGCAGCCGTGCGGCCGCGTCGGTCGCGGTGGGGGCGGGTGCGCGATGAGCGTCGGACAGCTGCCGCCCTTGTCAGGCGCGCTCGGGCGCCTCGGGCTCGTCCCCTCCGAGGTTGAGCCCACGCCGGCCCCGGACCCGGCGTCGGCGCGCAGGGCCGCGAGCGCCCCCGTGCAGGCGCCGCCCGTCAGCGACGAGGTGGACTGGCAGATCGTGGTGGGCCTGCGGCGCGAGGCGGTGGAGCTGATCACGCGCGCGTCGGCCGAATGGCTGGCGGGCCGGGGGCAGCCGATGCCCGAGGAGGACCGGCGCGTCCGCGGCAGGGCCATGATCCGCAGCGTCGTGCACGCGCGAGCCCAGAGCCTGGGCGAGGCGGGGGAGGCGCTCTGGCCGTTGGCGCTCGAGCTGCGCTACGCGGACGCGGTGGAGAACGCGATCTTCGGCTACGGGCGGCTGCAGCCGCTGTTCGAGATCGGGGACGCGGAGAACATCGAGATCCACGGCTGCGACACCGTCACGGTGCAGTACGGCGACGGCCACCGCGAGTCGCACCCCGCCGTCGCGGACACCGACGAGGAGCTGGTGGACGCCATCCGGTTCCTCGGCGAGACTGCCACCCCGCCGCGGCCCTTCGACGACCTGCACCCCACGATGACGCTGGCGCTCGGCAACCGGTTCCGGCTCCACGCCATCGGATTCGGCCTGTCCTTCCGGCCGTCCGTGGTGATCCGGCAGCACCTCCTCACGGATGTGACCCTCGACGAGCTCGCCGACGACGCCATGCTCCCCCCGCACGTGGCCCGGCTCCTGCAGGCGGCGGTGCTGGCACGCAAGTCGATCGTCATCTCAGGGGATCAGGGCGCCGGCAAGACCACGTTGCTGCGGGCGCTCATCGCCGCGATCCACCCCCACGAGCGGTTCGGCACGCTGGAGACCGACTACGAGCTGCTGACCCACCTGCTGGGCCATCGCCGCAACATCCTGGCGCTGCAGGCGCGGGTGGGGATGGGCGAGACGTCCGGGGGCTCCAGCGTGGGGTCGTACACCGTCGCGGACCTCATCCCGGAGGCGCTGCGGCAGAACCTGACCCGGATCGTCGTCGGCGAGGTCCGCGGCTCCGAGGCGGGGGCCATGTTCGAGGCGATGCAGTCCGGCGCAGGATGCCTCGCCACCACGCACTCGCACTCGGCCGCCTCGACGATCGACCGGCTGGCCGCCCGCGTGGCGCAGGGGCGGGTGCTCAGCGTCGAGGATGCCATGCACCAGATCGCGCATCACCTCAACTTCATCGTCCACGTCACGCTCCAGGACGACGCGTGGCGCGGGGGCACCAGGTCGCGGTTCGTCTCGGAGGTCCGGCAGCTGACGGGCACGGTGGAGGCGGGGCGCCCCACCACGCACCTCGTCTACCGGGCGGGCACCGCCACCCAGCCCGAGCTGTTCCAGCCGGAGGCCGCGATGGCGGCGGAGCTGGCCCAGTTCGAGGGGGCATCGCCGTGGGCGTGATGCTGGCCGCGCTGGCCGGCTCGGCGGCGGGGCTGGGGATCCTCCTGGTCGCGCTCGGGCTGCAGCGCTCGGAGCGGTTACCCACACCTTTGTCCACAGGTGTGTGGACAAAGGTGGTCAGGTGGTGGACAGCGCTCTCGCCGGTGCGGAAGGGCTGGTTCGCGGCCGCCGCGCTGGGCGGCGTGGTCGCCGGCGTCGCCACCGGCTCCCTGCTGGCCCTCGTGCTCCTGCCCGCCACCGCCATCACCATCCCGCTCCTGCTGAGCGCACCGCCGAACCGCGAGGTGGAGGTGCTGGCCGGGCTGGACCGGTGGGTGCGGCTGATCGCCACCTCGCTGTCCTCGGGGCGCTCCATCCGTGACGCGATCTTCACCACCCGCACCCAGGTTCCCCCGGTGCTCCGCGAGCCGGTGACCAGGCTCTGCACCCGGCTGGACCAGCGCTGGCAGACCCGCGACGCGCTCTTCGCCATGGCCGACGAGCTGGCCTCGGCGGACGCCGACGCGGTGGTGGCCGCGCTCATCATCGCCTCGGCCAAGGGCGGCGCCGGCGCGCGGGCCACGCTGGGCGCCATCTCAGACAGCATCCAGGCCAGGCTCTCGGCCCTCCGCGAAATCGCGGCCGAGCGGGCCAAGCCCCGCGCCGTCGTCAAGCAGGTGACCTTCATCACGCTGGGCGTCCTCGTCGGCGCGATGCTGCTCAACCCCCAGTTCTTCGCCCCCTACGCCACCCCGTTGGGCCAGCTGATCGCGCTCGGCCTGGCCACCGCCTACCTCGGTTGCCTGGTGATGCTGCGTCGCATGACCGTGCCGCCCATGGCCCCGCGGTTCCTGCGGAGCGCGCCGTGATCGCGCTGGCCATCGGCTGCGGGATGGTGGCCGGGCTCGGGGCGGTCATGATCGTGCGGGGCTTCAGCACGCCGCCGGTCCGCCTCGGCGACGCCCTCGCCCTGCTGGACCACCGCCAGCCGACGGCACCTCTCGCGGACCCGGCCACCGGCGCGGAGGCGCTGGGCGAGCGGATCCACCGTCGGCTGCGGCTACCGCTGACCGCCCGGCAGCAACAGCTCCTCCTCATGCAGGGGCGCAGCGTCGGGGACTTCTTCGTCGAGAAGCTGGTCTGGACGACGGCGGGGCTCGCCCTGCCCGCGGTCTGGGCGGCCGCGCAGGTGGCGTTCGGGGGCTCCCCGGGCGTCGCGCCGCTGGGCATCGCACTGCTGGGCGCGGTGCTCGGGTACTTCGTGGCGGACCTGAGGCTCCGCGGCGGGGCCGAGCAGGAGCGCCGCGCGGCCACCGACGGCATCCACACGTTCTTCGACCTCGTGGTGCTGGAGCGCCTCGCGAACTCCTCGGCCGCCCAGGCGGCGGCCAACGCCGCGGCCGTCTCCGACGCGCCGCTGTTCCGGCGCATCTCGTCGGGTCTGGAGCGGGCCAGGATGGAGCAGACGCAACCCTGGCACGAGCTGCGCGAGGTGGCCCGCGAGTGGAACGTGCCCGAGTTGGCCGACTTCGCCGACGTCATGCAGCTGGAGGAGCAGGGCGCCGGGCTGGCGGACGTGCTCCAGGCGCGCGTGCGGGAGCTGCGCGATGCCCATCTGGGCGCGCAGCGGACGGCCGCCCAGGAGGCCAGCGAGGCGATGTCGTTGTGGATGACCATCCCGGCCCTGCTCCTGGGGCTGGCGCTGCTGGTGCCCCCGCTCCTGAAGCTGCTGGCCACCTGATGTCAAGAGACAAACCCAAACTGTGGACGAGTTTCCACACTTTTCTGCCCCTCTGTGGATAACCCCAGAACTGACCCAACCCTCAACCAGACTTCACCCAGGAGGTTCCCATGTCACCCATCCACCACCTCGTAGGCCTCATCGTCTCGCTGCAGCAGGCCCCCCGCGTCCGCGACGAGCGCGGGCTCAGCCAGAGCACCGAGAACGCCATCCTTCTGGCGGGCGCCGCCGCCATCGCGCTGGTCGTGATCACCGCCATCACCGCCTACGTGACCGACCGGCTGCCGAGCTGACATGTCGCGGCAGTGCTGCACGACGGCGGTGGGACGGTGAGGGCGCTTCGGGCGCTCGGCGCCGTCCTCGCGCTCGCGTTCCTCCTCCTCGGGATCCCCTGGCTGCTGCTCCTCGTGGGCAGGCCGGGCGCGCTCCTCACCGCGGACTGGGTCACGTCGCTCACCGTGGCGATGGACAGCAGCGTGCTGGTGGGCGCGCTGAGCGCCGCCGCCTGGCTCGCCTGGGCCGTCCTGGCGGTCACCGTCGTGCTCGAGGCCGTGGCGGTGCTGACGCGGCAGCGCGTCGTTGTGGCGCTCCCTGGCACTGCCTGGCTGCGTCCCCTGGTGGGGGCGCTCGTGCTCGCGGCTGTCGCGGCGCCCACGGCCGCCGTCGCTGATGTCGGTGCCGCGCCGGCCGGCCCGCCGGACGGTGCCGACGGCGTGGCCCTGTCCGCCCCCGTCACGCCCGTCGCGTCGGTCGAGCAGCCCGCCGCCCCGGCACGCGTCTACGTGGTGCAGGAGGGAGACGAGCTGTGGGGGGTCGCCGAGCGGGAGCTGGGCGAGGGCGGCCGCTGGCGCGAGCTGGTGAGCCTGAACCCGGGGCTCTCGGAGTCGTCGCGGCTCCAGGCCGGGGCGCGCCTGGCCCTCCCCGAGGTGCCCGCCGTCGGATCGGTGGTGGTGGAGCCGGGAGACACGCTCTGGTCCATCGCGGGCACCGAACTGGGTGACCCTGAGCGCTGGCCGGAGATCCACGAGCTCAACCGGGATCAGGTCACTGATCCGGACCAGATCGACACCGGCTGGGTCTTGACGGTCCCCGGCGCCAACCCCGCCCCGCAGGCCGCACCCGCTGCCGCGGAGCCCGTCGCCGCGGCGGTGCCCGTGGAGCCTGCCGCCGTGGCGGACGAGTCGGCCGTCGACGAGTCGGTCATGGACGCGTCGGTGGTGGACGCGTCGGTCATGGACGCGCCGGACGTTGCGGAGGCGCCGGCTGAGCAGCTCACGGTGCCGGTCATCACGGCACCGCCCGTGGCCCTCCCGCTCATCAACGCCACCCCCACACCGTCGGAGCCGGCGATCCAGGCCACCGAGGTGGCCTCCTCCATCGACGAGTCGGACGACGGCGTGGCCGGCCTGCTCGGCCCCATCGGCGCGGTGCTGGCCGGGAGCATCCTCGCCGGGGTGGCCTCACGGAGGCGGCTCCAGCTGCTTACCCGCGCGATGGGGCGCCGCACGGTCCCCGTCGCCCCGCACCTGGCCCGGTTCTGGGCGGCGCTCGCCCGCACGGCCGAGGACGCCGAGCCGGGGCTGTCCCCCACCACGGTGATGCTGGGGTGGGCGGCCGACGGCGAGCCGGTCACCGCGGACCTGGAGCGCGAGCGGTCGGTGCTGTTCTCGGGCCCGGCCTCCGGGCCGGCCATCGCAGCCCTTATCACCGGGCTCACCTGCACCCCCTGGTCGGACGAGACGCACCTCGTGCTGGTGGGCGGCCACGAGTGGGCCGAGTCCCTGGACGACCCGCGGATTACTGCCCTGCCGGGCGCCGACGAGGGGCTGAGCCACCTGCAGCGGCTGTGCAGCCAGCGCCGCCTCGCGATGGCGGGCAGGACGTTGGGCCAGCTGCGCGAGGACCCGGACCTGGCCGCGGCCTGGCACCCCGTCGTCGTGGTGTTCGTCGCACCCCTCACGCCGCTCCACCTCGACACCGTCACCGACGCCCTGGCCCTCGGCGAGGTTGGGGTGAGCGTCGTGGCAGAAGCGGCGGCCGCACCAGATGCCGGCTCGACTGTCGTCGTCGACGACCGGTCGGGCACCTGGCACGAGCAGGCGTTCGTGCCTCAGCTGCTCACGCAACCCGCCAAGCGCGCGGTGCTGGACCTGTTCCAGGCGGCCGGCAGCGCTGAGACGGAGCCGGCCCCCTGGTGGCGCACCGACGACCTGGCCTCCAACGTGACGCCGCTCCCCCACTCCCCCGTTACGCCCGAGGACCCCTTCATGAACGGACGTCCCACCTCCCCCGAACACCCCCTGCTGCTGCTCCTGGGAGACGTCGACCTCATCGGAACCCGGGGCGCCGTACCCGGCCGGGCGGTCGGCCAGTGCATGGAGTACTGCGCGTGGCTGCTCGAGCACCCCGGCAAGACGCCCACGGCCATGACGCGGGCCCTGATGATCGCCGAGACCACGCGCCGGTCGAACGTCAGCCGGCTGCGCAGCTGGCTGGGCGCGGCTCCGGACGGCGAGCAGTACCTGCCGGACGCGTACTCGGGGCGGGTCGCGCTGGACCCGCGGGTGACCTCGGACTGGGAGAGCTTCCGCACCATGCTGAGCGGCGGCGTCAACGTGTCCTCGGACGCGGCGCTCGTCGCGGCCCTGCGGCTGGTCCGGGGGGAGCCGCTGGGCTCGTTCGAGTTCCAGTGGGCGTGGGCCCACGAGCTGCGCACAGACATGGTGGCGATGATCGTCGACGCCGCCTGCGTGCTGGCGGACCGTGCCCTGGACCGGCAGGAGGCGCAGGCCGCGCTCTGGGCCGTCCGGCGCGGACGCCTCGCGGCCCCGGCCTCCGATGCGCTGGCGGCTCGCGAGATCCTGGCGCTCGCGCTGGCCGGCCGCTCCACGGAGGCCGCCGGGGTGGCCGTGGCGCTGACCCGCTCGGCCAGGGCCGAGGGCCGTGACCTCGCGCCGGATCTCGCCCGCCGGATCCAGGCGGCGCTCCACGCACCGTCGACCCAGCACGCCCTGGCGGACGCTTAAACCAGGCCCAGCCCCGCCAGCGAGGGCTTCTTCGCGGCGGCGTCGCGCAGGGCCTCACGGCCCGGGTCGCCGAACACCTCGATGAACCCGTCGACGAAGAGGCCGGGTAGCGCCTCCGCTGGACCAGTGGCGCGGCTGCCCACCACCGCCTCGAGGGTGCCGGCCGCGTCCTTGGCGGCCTTGGCCCGCAACTGCTCCGGCTGCAGCCGGTTCATGCCCCACACCACCGACGAGTACTGCGGGTCCGTCAGGCAGGTCTGGAAGTAGACGGCCGCCGCGTCGCGCAGCTGGGCGTCGATCGTCTCCTGCCCCACCGCCTCCCGCGCCGCCTTGACGTCACGGCCGGAGTAGAAGGCCTCGATCGTACGGCGCATCCGGGTGAGGCTGGGCGTCAACCGGTGCTGGCGGGCGTCGATCATGAGGCTCAGCAGGAAGCCGAGGAACCTGTCGCCGTCGTCGTGCTTGCCGTAGCGGGCCACCCGCAGGGCGGGATGCAGCGTGCTGCGGGCGTCATCGTCGGACATGGCCGCAACCTACCACCGGCCGATGAGGCCCCCGTCACGAGAAGTGGACGATGTTGTTGAACACCCAGTCCGTCTTCTTCGTGAAGGTGTAGCCGCCGCCCGCCTTGGGTGTGGCGGCGTAGAACGTGGACACGGCGTAGGAGCGGCAGCCGTTGCCGCCAGAGGTGGCTGTGTCGCACTCGGTGCGCCACTTCCGTCCGTCCTCGGCCACCCATTCCGCGGTGGTGTTGCCGAGCGGGTTGCCCGCCCACAGGTCGCGCGGCGAGGCCACGTACGTGAGGTTGTTGAAGACCCAGCCCTCGGCCATCCTCAGCGAGCCGCCCACGTTCCTCACCGTCGTCGCCCAGATCTCGGTGCGGCAGCGCTCGGTCTGGGAGTAGGGCTCGCAGGAGGTCCGCCAGGCGCGCCCGGACACGGTGTGCTGCCCCTCCGTGACGTACAGCGACACCGGATCGATGGTGTCGGCGGGCGCGATCACCGGGCGGCTCTCCGAACGGGAGGCCCCGTCGGCGCTGGCCAGCGATGCGGGGTTGATCAGGTTGTTGGCCACCGACGGCACCGCCCGGCACGAGCTCCGCGCGTCTGCCACCACCGCGCCGTCGGAGTTGCGGGTCCAGTATCCGCAGAAGGCGTTCCCGGAGCCGCGGACCGTGTAGCCGCCGAGGGACAGACCGTCGATGGGCATCTCGACGCCGTTGCGCATCAGCACGAAGTGGACATGGCGGAAGGTGCCGCTGCCACAGGTCTCGGAGCCCGGCATCGCGGTCATGCCCAGCTGCGCGCCGGCCACGACCGACTGCCCCTCCTGAAGGCCGCTGGGCATGCTCTTGAGGTGGTAGTACTTCGTCTGCCAGCCGTCGGCGTGCTGAACGGTGACGTGGCACCGGGTGAATGAGCCGGTGCCGCCGATGTCCACCACGGTGCCGTCAGCGGAGGCCACCACCGCGATGGAGCCGCCGCCGGAGGCGCCGAGGTCCACGGAACTGCGCACCCCCGACGAGAACGTGTGCGTGCCGCCGGCCTGAACCGTCAGCCCCCACCCGACGGGCAATGCCAGGGGGAAGGAGGGCAGGGTGGCCGCCTGGGCGGTGGGCGCGGGCACAACGGCGGCCACGCCGGCCAACAACGCGGCCACGACGGCGCCGAACAGTTTTCTCACAGGACGTCTCCCTCGCAGGGCCGACACGACACTACGAGGGTAAATCAGATCCTGAGAGAAATCTAATAAACTTTTGGCAATTCCTCAGGTTGTGGCGGGCCTCAGGCGAGCTGCAGCGCCCTGGCCACGATGATCCCGACGAACACGGCCGCCAGCAGGCCCACCAACGGCCACTGCCACACCGCCCGGCGCTCCTTGGGCAGGTACATGATGACGGCCGCGGCGGCCGCCCCGCCGAGCAGCCCGCCGAGGTGCCCCTCCCAGGAGATCCCCGACCAGGTGAAGGACAGCACCACGTTGATGCCGAGCCAGAACAGGATCCCCTTGACGTCGCCCTTGTGCTTGACGGCCAGCAGCAGCAGCGCCCCCATCAGGCCGTAGATGGCGCCCGAGGCGCCGATGGTGGACAGGAACGGCGGGGACAACAGCATCACCGCCGCAGACCCGCCCAGCAGCGCCACGAAGAAGACGGCCAGGTAGCGGGCCCGCCCCAGCACCTGCTCGATGGTGGGTCCGAGGAGCCACAGGACGAGCATGTTGAACAGGATGTGCAGCGGCGACGAGTGGGTGAAGCCGGAGGTGATCACCTGCCACGGCGCACCGGTGGCCACCCCCGCCTGCCAGGTGTAGCCCTCCGCCAGGCAGCCCGCGGCGTCGGTGAGCAGGATCTGGTCACCCACCGGGCAGGTGCCCTGGGGAGTGAGCGCGAGGAGGTTGAACAGGGTGCCGAACGAGCCACCCGTCAGCAGGACCCCGGCGAACACCGCCACGTTGACGGCGATGAGCGCGATCGAGGTGGCCCGGGGGTTCGCCACCCGCGTGCCGCCGTAGGGGAGCACGAGCTGCCGGGTCTCGCGGTGCCCGGCGGCCACGCACTCGGGGCACTGGAAGCCGACGGCTCCGGGGATCATGCAGGAGGGGCAGATGGGCCGGTCGCAGCGCTGGCACGAGATCCCCGTCGGCTGATCGGGGTGGCGGTAACACGTGGGCTGCGCGGCTTGCATGCGACGAGCGTACCCAGCGTCCTCCATGAGGCCCGCGACGGCGGCCTCAGCGGCGCTTGGACTCGGCCAGGGCCTCGCGGTACTCGGGATCGTCCATCACGAGGTAGACCAGACCGCAGTCCTGCGGGCCGGTGACGCTGGCCTGACACAGGGTGCACGGCTCGCCGGGGCGCAGGGGGCACCGGGCGTCGGGGCGCCCCCGAGGGGAGGTCGGGGTGTCGCGCTTGAGCATGATACCCACCAGGGTACGCCCGGCAGCCGACCCCTCCAGAGGCGGGTGGGCCGGTAAGTTGTGCCCATGGGTCACGGGCACGGGCACGGCAGTCACGGCGTCGTCGAGGTGGGGCAGCGCGCCCGCGCCCTGCTCATCGGGCTGCTGGCGGTCTTCGGGGTCCTCGCCGTCGCCGGGCTGATCTGGCTCTGGCCCACCAGCGAGGAGGTGTCGGCCGCGCTCAACAAGATCGCCGACGCCCCGGGGGTGACGTATGAGCAGGCCACCATCGACGGCATCACGCAGGGCTGCGAGTCTGACGTGGAGACGCCGTCGGGCACGGCGGCCTGCCTCACCGCCGCCGTCACGCTGACGACGGGACCGGACGCGGGCGAGCAGGCCTCCGTCGAGTTGACGGGGCCGAACGTGCACAACGGGCTGCGGGCCGGGGACGTGATCGAGGTGGCGCGGGTGCCCACCTCGGACGGCATCCACTACGCGTTCAGCGGGATCAACCGGCTGCCCGTCCTCTTCGTCCTGGCCGCGCTGTTCACCGTCGCCGTGCTGGCAGTGGCGCGCTGGAAGGGCCTGTTCGCCCTGCTGGGGCTGGTCATCGCGGGCGGCATCCTCCTGGGATTCATGCTGCCGGCCATCATCGTCGGGAAGCCGGGGATGGCTGTGGCGCTGTCCGGCTCCACCGTGATCATGTTCATCGTGCTCTACGTGGCGCACGGGGTGTCGCTGCGGACCTCTGCCGCGCTCGCGGGGACCCTGCTCGGGCTGGCGGTCACCACGTCCCTCGGGTCGATCGCCGTCGCGGCGGCCCGGCTGTCGGGGTTCGCGGAGGAGAACGAGTACGACCTCGCGCAGCTCGCCCCCGGGATCAACTTCCAGGAGCTGCTCATGGTGGGCATCATCATCGGCGGCCTGGGCGTGCTCAACGACGTCACCATCACGCAGGCCTCCGCCGTCTGGGAGCTGCGGGCGGCGGCCCCCGAGTGGACGCGGGGGCAGGTGTTCGCCGCGGGCATGCGCATCGGCCGCGACCACATCGCCTCCACGATCTACACCATCGTCTTCGCCTATGCGGGCGGCGCCCTGACCATCCTGCTGCTGCTCTACTTCACCACCCGTGAGCCCCTGGACCTCTTCGGGCTGGAGATCTTCGCAGGCGAAGGGGTGCGCACGTTCGCCTCGGCGATCGGCCTGATCCTGTCGGTGCCGATCACGACGGGGATCGCTGCCCTCACCGTCGGCCCGGCACGGGTCCCGTCGGGTCCGCCGAAGCACAGCGGCGTCGCCGTCGACTGAGTCGCCGTCGGGCACGAATGCCCGGCTCAGCCGCGGCTCACGGCGCTCCTGGTGCCCGAGGCCCGGTCGAGACGGCGTGTCGTGCACCATGGGGGGGCCCAGCAGGGGGGTGGGCAAGCCCGGCCTGCCAGGCCCAGTGAGCAGCGCCGTCGGGCACGAATGTCCGGCTCAGCCGCGGCTCACGGCGCTCCTGGAGCCTGAGGCCCGGTCGAGACGGCGTGTCGTGCACACCATGGGGGCCCCAGCAGGGGGGTGGGCAAGCCCGGCCTGCCAGGCCCAGTGAGCAGCGCCGTCGGGCACGAATGTCCGGCTCAGCCGCGGCCCGTGGCGCTCCTGGGGCCTGAGGCCCGGTCGAGACGGCGTGTCGTGCACACCATGGGGGCCCCAGCAGGGGGGTGGACAGGCCAGGCCTGCAAGGGCTGGGGAGCAGCTGCCGCGACTCCGAATCCAGCAGAGATCAGCGGCCGCGACCCGGGACCGGCAGGCCAAGCCAGCCGCGGGGCTTGTGGTGGGCCCCTCCGACGCGCTCGATGCCCGCAAGCCTGGGGTAGCGCGCCCGGACCGCGACCTCAATGCGCTCGTGCAGCGTCGACGTGGCCGCGGGGCAATCCTCGCAGGCGCCGCCGAAGTCCAGCGTGAGCCGGTCCCCCTCCGCGGCCGTCACGGTGATGATCCCGCCGTGCGAGGAGACGTAGCCGGCCAGCTCGCCGTCGAGGATCTCACGGGCGATGAGCCCGAGCAGCTCGTCGGAGCCCTCCTCGACCTCCCAGCCGGGCAGGTCGACGGCGGCCGCGAGCGCGTCGCGGACGCGCGGGCCGTGCTCGGTCCAGGTCCGGTCCGGGGCGAGCCAGGTCCAGACGCCGCCGCGCTCGACGAACACCTTGGTCAGCACCCCGTACTCGATCAGCGGCCCGACGGTGCCGGGCGCCGCGACCACCCGGCCGACGGGCAGGTCGACGTCGACCACCCACCGCACTGCCGACGGCTGACCGGGGACGGCCTGGGGGTGCAGGGTGCGCTTCATGCCAGTACTCCGACGATCGTGTGGGCGAGGAAGGCCATCAGCCACGCGACCACCCCCAGGTGGACGAACGCGATGAGCGGCCACCGCCAGGTGCCGGTTTCGCGGCGCATGACGGCGAGGGTGGACATGCACTGCATGGCGTAGACGAAGAACACCAGCAGCGCAGCGATGGTGGGCGGGGTGAACACCTTCTCCCCGGCGCGGGGACCGTCGCTGTGGGTCATGGCCTCCAGGGCCGCCGCCGGGTCCTCCGGGTCCGAGGCGGAGGCCACCTGACCCATCGTCGAGACGAACACCTCGCGGGCCGCCAGGGAGGAGATGACGCCCACGTTGACGCGCCAGTCGAAGCCGAGGGGCTCGAAGACGGGCCCGATCGCACGGCCCACCGCGGCCGCGGCCGAGTGGTCCAACGTGTACGCGGTGACCGCGACAGCATCAGCCGGGTCGACCCCAGCCTCGAGCAGCTCCGCGTCTCCTCGCAGCGGCAGGTTGAGCAGCGCCCACAGCAGGACGGTGGTGAGCAGGATGACGGAGGTGACCTTGCGCAGGAACGCCTTGCAGGCGTCCCACACGGAGATCAGCACCGTGCGCAGGCGCGGCAGCCGGTAGGACGGCATCTCCATGTAGAACGGCAGCCCGATCCCCGAGCGCCCCACGATCCGCTTCCAGAACCAGGCCGAGGTCATCGCCGAGGCGGCCCCCAGCAGGTAGAGCCCGAACATGATCAGGCCCTGCGCGCCGACGGGGCCCCACCGGACGTCGGGGGGCACCACCATGCCGATGAGCAACACGTAGACCGGGAGCCTGGCCGAGCAGGTCATCAGGGGGGCGGCCATCATCGTGGCCAGCCTGTCCTTGGCCGAGGGCAGCGTGCGGGTGGCCATGATGCCCGGGATGGCGCACGCCATCGAGCTGAGCAGTGCCACGAACGCCCGCCCCTCGAGGCCCGCCGACGCCATCACACGGTCCATGAGGTAGGCGGCGCGCGAGAGGTAGCCGGAGCCCTCCAGCAGCGAGATGAGCACGAACAGCAGCGCGATCTGGGGAAGGAACACCAGCACCCCGCCCACGCCGGCCAGCAGCGCGTCGGCCACGAATCGTCCCAGCCAGGGCACGGGGATCGACGAGCGGGTCAGGTCGCCCAGCCAGGCGAACGCCTGCTCGATCAGACCCTGTAGCGGGGCCGCGACCACGAAGATGGTCTGGAAGAACGCGAACATCGTGCCGAAGAAGACCAGGGTCCCCCAGACAGGGTGGAGCAGCACGCCGTCGAGGCGGCCGGTGCGCGAGTCGGGGTCCGGGGGCGCGAAGTGGGCGGCGTGCAGGATGGACTGGGTCCAGCCGATCACCTCGTCCGGCTCGGTGGGCGGGAGCACCGGGGGCGCCGGCCAGGCCGATGGCGCGGCCAGCACCTGGCGCAGGGCCTCAACCCCCCGTCGCTCCCCCGCCACCACGGGCAGCACCTGCACGCCCAACGCGCGCGCGAGCCGCTCCGGATCCACTCGACCACCGCGTCGGAGTAGCTCGTCGACGAAGGTCAGCACCACGACGGTGGGCAGCCCCGCCTGCTGGACCTGCGAGACGAGGCCCAGGCCCCTCCGGAGGTTCGTGGCGTCCACCACGACCACCAGCCCGGCCAGCTCGTCGGCCTCGTCGAGCACCTGGGCGACGATCTCCTCGTCCGGGCTGATCGGGTCCAACGAGTAGGTGCCCGGCAGATCCTCCACGACGACGGGGCCGACCGGGGTCTCGACGCGCCCCTCATACCGCGACACCGTCACGCCCGGGTAGTTGCCCGTCTTGGCGCGGAGCCCGGTGAGCCCGTTGAAGAGCGTGGTCTTGCCCGCGTTGGGGCTGCCCACCAGAGCCACGCGGGCGGCGTCGGGCAGCGTGGGCGCCGGGGCGCCGCCGTGGTGGTGGGTCATGCGCTCACGTGGACGCGGCGCGCCTCGGTGCGGCGCAGCACGATCTCGATCCCCCCGACGCGGAACATCAACGGGTCGCCGAGCGGCGCCTTCCGGAGCCTGGTGACGGGCTCACCCGGCATGAAACCCAGGTCGAAGAGGCGCCGCGCGACGACGTCGTCGGCATCGAAGGCGGCGATGGTGGCCACCTCGCCGACCCCCAGCGCGTCGAGGGTGCGCGTCGTCCCGGCTCCCAGCTGCTGGGCTGTGGTGCACCGACGGCTCACGAAGCGTTCCACGAGGGTCATGGGAATAAGCTAACACCGGTCTTGCAAATTCGAATCCCGGGGGTCGGTTATGAGCTGAGGCTCGCCTAACCTTGCCGTCGCGGCACTTCGCATACCTTGGAGCGCCCAAGCGCGACCTCGCATACCCCAGCGGGCCCGCTGTGCGACTTCGCATACCCCAGCCCGCCCGCTGTGCGACTTCGCATACCTGCGGCGTCTTCGCACACCCTATTGAGTATGCGAAGACGGCCAACCTATGCGAAGTGGCCTCACCGAGCGGGCCAACCTATGCGAAGTGCCCTCACCGAGCGGGCCAACCTATGCGAAGTGGCCTCACCGAGCGGGCCAACCCATGCGAAGTGCCCTCACCGAGCGAGCAGCGGGGCCTGGGCGAACTCCCACCCAGCAGTCAGCCCCGTGGATAGGGTGGAGAGGCAGTCAACTGGAGGACACATGCAGTACACCCACCTCGGCCGTTCCGGCCTCCTCGTCTCGCGCATCGTGCTGGGCACCATGAACTTCGGCCCGCACACCTCGGAAGAGGACTCGCACGCCATCATGGACCGCGCCCTGGACGCGGGCATCAACTTCTTCGACACCGCCAACGGCTACGGCGGCCACGGCCACCGCGGCCGCACGGAGGAGATCGTCGGCCGCTGGTTCGCCAAGACCGGCCGCCGCGACGAGGTGGTGCTGGCCACCAAGTGTTACGGCTCCACCCTCGACGAGGACGTGCCCAACTTCTCGAAGCTGTCCGCCGTCAACGTCCGCCGATCCGCCATCGCGTCGCTGCGCCGCCTGCAGACCGGCCACATCGACCTCTACCAGATGCACCACGTGGACCGCGCCACCTCCTGGGACGAGGTGTGGCAGTCCATGGACCGCCTCGTGACGGCCGGCGAGGTGGTCTACGTGGGCTCGTCGAACTTCGCCGGCTGGCACATCGCGGCCGCCAGCGAGGCCGCCCGGGCGCGACACTCCCTCGGCCTGGTCAGCGAGCAGTCGCTCTACCACCTGGGCGCCCGCACCATCGAGCTCGAGGTGCTTCCGGCGGCCCGCCACTACGGCCTCGGCGTCATCCCGTGGTCACCGCTCGGCGGCGGCCTGCTGGGTGGGGTGCTCCGCAAGATCGAGGAGGGGCGCCGCGCAGATGCCGGCATGCTCAAGCGGGTCGAGGAGAAGCGCGCCCAGCTGGAGCAGTGGGAGGCGTTCTGCGACGAGCTCGGCCACCAGCCCGGCGACGTGGCCCTGGCCTGGCTGCTCCACCAGGACGGGGTGACCGGACCGATCATCGGCCCCCGCACCATGGAGCAGCTCGAGGGCGCCCTCCGCGCGCTGGAGATCACGCTCGACGAGTCCGCCCTCAAGCGCCTCGACGAGATCTTCCCCGGCCCCGGCGGACCCGCGCCCGAGGCCTACGCCTGGTAACCGGCCAGTGACCGTCGCCAGCCTCGACGAGGCCAGCAGGATCCTCATCCTCAGCGGAGCCGGGTTGTCCACAGCCGCGGGCATCCCGGACTTCCGCGGGCCCGAGGGCCTCTGGACCCGCGACCCCTACGCGGAGCTGGTCTCGACCCTCTCCTGGTATCTCCGCGACGACGACGTCCGCAAGGCGGCCTGGCGCCGTCGTGCCCATCCCGCGATGTGGGCGGCGCAACCCACCCGCGCGCACCGCGCCATCGTCGAGCTGGAGCGGGCGGGGCGGCTGCGGGCCGTCGTCACGCAGAACACCGACGGCCTCCACCAGCTGGCGGGCAGCAGCCCCGGGCTGGTGCACGAGATCCACGGCTCGGCCCGCACCTGGCGCTGCGAGATGTGTGGGCGCTCGGGGCCGATGGAGGAGATGCTGGAGCGGGTCGCGGCCGGCGACGAGGACCCCCGCTGCCCGCACTGCGGCGGCATCACCCGCGCCACCGTCGTGCTGTTCGAGGAGGTGCTCGACGCGGAGGTGCTGGGGGCTGCGGTGGCCGCGGCCGAGGACTGCGACGCGATCGTCGCGGTGGGCACCACCCTGGGCGTCTACCCCGTGGCTGGGCTCTTCCCGTTAGCTCTGGAGCACGGCGCCTTCGGCGTCATCGTCAACGCGGAGCCCACCGCCTACGACTCCGACGCGCACCAGGTGGTCCGCGGCCAGCTGGACGACGTCCTCCCGGGCCTGCTCGGTGTCGACAGTTGAGTGACGAGGTGGTGGAGCGCGTGCTGCGCGCCGTCGAGCAGGTCCCGCCGGGGAAGGTGGTGGCCTACGGCGACATCGCGGCCCTCGTCGGCACCTCACCTCGCCGGGTGGGCACCATCATGAGCCACTGGGGCGGGGAGGTCTCGTGGTGGCGGGTGACCAACGCGGCGGGCCGGATGCCCGGGCACCTGCTTCCCCTGGCCCGCAAGCAGTGGCAGCGGGAGGGCATCGAGACCGACGGCGACCGCTGCCTGATCACCCGATGCAGGGCTGACCTGGGCCGACTGCTGGCCGATTACCGGGCCGCCGTCGCGGATCTTTCCTGAACAACTCCAGCGCGCGGGCCCCAGGTGGAGCAGACTGGCGGGCGTCACCGGACGTCCCCGCCCGCGGGGCTCGCCGGTCACGGGAGGAGGGGTAGATGTCGGAATCCGAACCTGAGCACGCGTCGGGGATGACGCAGGCGCACATGCGCTCGCAGAACCTCGCTCTGGTGTTCCGCAGGGTGGTGGAGCAGAGCGGGCACGTGTCCCGCGCGGGGATCGCGCACCAGCTCGGCATGACCCGCTCGACGGTGTCGCGGCTCACGGACGACCTGATCACGGGCGGGCTGGTGAGCGAGGGCGAGGCGGCCAGCGCGGGGCGCGGGCGCCCTGCGGTGCCGCTGTCCATCAAGCCAGGGGCCACCTTCGGGCTGGGCCTCCACGTGGGCGTCGGCACCCTGGTGGCCGGGCTGGTGGACCTGACCAGCAAGGTGACCGCGACCCGCCAGGCGTCGGTGGACGTCAAGCACCTGGGCATCGCGGGGACGATGGCGGAGCTGGCCGCGCTGTCACGCAGCGTCCTGGAGGAGCTCCCCACGGGCGCGCGCCTCGTCGGCGCCTACGTCGCGCTGCCGGCGCTGGTGGACCGGCACGCCGGCCTGATCATCCGTTCGACCCCGCTCGGCTGGGAGGGTGAGCGTCCCGCGGACCACTGGACCCTCGAGCACGACGGCGCTCCCGTTCCGCTCAACATCGCCAACGACGCGGACTGCGGCGCCGTCACGCTGCTGCGCGACGCCCACGGACGCTCCTTCATCATGCTGTGCGGCGACGCCGGGGTGGGCGGCGCCATCGTCGTCAAGGGCATCCTGCACCTGGGCGAGCACGGGTGGGCCAGCGAGATCGGCCACGTCTGCGTCGACCCGAGGGGCGCGCCGTGCCCGTGCGGGTCGGTGGGCTGCCTGGAGACGGTGGTGGGGTCGCACGCGCTGCTGGCGGGGTCGCGGCAGCCCACGATGGACGCGTTCATCCACGCGCTCAGCCATGGCGACGAGCGCGCCCAGGCCGTGATGCGGCGGGCCGCGGGCGCGCTGGGCATCGCGTTGGGCGCTGCCATCAACCTTGCGGACGTGTCCACGGTGCGGCTCAGCGGACACTTCGCCCGCCTCGAGCCCTGGCTGCGGGAGCCGCTGCACCGGCAGCTGCAGGGTCGCGTGGTCTGGGCGCGCAGGGCTCCCCTGGAGATCACGGCCCTGACCGACGCCCCCCTGCGTCCCACCATGGGCGCCGGGCTGGCGGCCATGGGCCCCGTGGTGAAGGATCCCGAGTCCTGGCTGCTGAGCGCGGGTTAGTCCTGGGTTAGTCCGGCATCTCGCAGGCGGCGGTCGCGCCCGGGAGTCGATGACGGTTCCGGGCGACCACGGCATAGGCAAACCCAGCGACCCTTCGCACGCCCGGCAGGCGGAGCAGCCGCCCGACGAGGGGCCAGGGATTCCGCGAGGCCAGCAGCACCGTCGCCACCGCGCCGGCGCCCACCGTCACCCGGCCGTCGGGCTCCACGCAGTGCAGCGCCGCGGCACACTTGTCCACAGTCAGCCTGTGGACAACCAGGTCTGCCGATTGGAAGGGCGTGGCCTCGATCCGGGCCCGCAGCCACCGCCCCTGCGCCGCGCGCACGGAGGCGGTGCAGAAGCCGCAGTCAGCGTCGTAGAGCACCAGCGGGACGGCCGGCCACACGTTGTCCACCGGGTTATCCCCAGGGTGTCGCGGCTGCCGGCGCACGCTCACGCCTCGGCCGGCTCCGCCGGGTTATCCTCCGACTTGTCCACAGCCCCGTCGTTCACGTCTGTGATGCCGCGCATGCGGGACCAGGTCCAGAGCATGAGGCCGATGATCATCATGGGCAGCGACAGCCACTGCCCCATGCTGAGGCCCAGCGAGAGGAAGCCGAGCTGCGCGTCGGGTTCGCGCCAGAACTCGGCGATGAACCGGAAGAATCCGTAGCCGCCGATGAAGGCGCCGGTGATCTGGCCCCGGAAGCGGGGCTTGCGGGCGTAGAGCCAGAGCAGGATGAAGAGCAGGAGGCCTTCGAGCAGCATCTGGTAAAGCTGCGACGGGTGGCGCAGCACGTCGCCGCCGGTGGGGAACCGCATGGCCCAGGGCAGGTCCGCGGGCGCCTCACGCCCCCAGAGCTCGCCGTTGATGAAGTTGCCGAAGCGCCCGGCGGCCAGGCCGATGGGCGCGGCGGGTACCAGGAAGTCCGCCACCTGGAGGTAAGGCCGCTTCTCCCGCCACGCGAACCACGCGAGCCCGAGCGCCACACCGATGGCCCCGCCGTGAAAGCTCATGCCCCCGTCCCAGATCTTGACGATCTCCAGCGGGTTCGCGAGGTAGAAGGCCGGGTTGTAGAACATGGTGTAGCCCAGCCGTCCGCCGAGCATCACGCCGACGATGGCGGCCAGCAGGATGTCCTCGATGTCCGTCCGGGTCCACGGCTTCGGGACGGTGATCGAGCGGTAGGGCTCGTGCTTCAGGCGCAGCACCATGAGGCCGTACCCCATCGCGAACGCGAGGAGGTACATGATGGCGTACCAGTGGATCTTCAATCCGAAGATGTCGATGGCGACCGGATTGATGTCCGGGAAGGGCAACTCGAGGGGCGTCACGCCCCCAGCTTTCCACATCGGCTCGGAGGCCCTTGACCGGCGCGGCGGGCCGGTGGACACTCAGCTATCCGCCGCGAGACGAGGAACTCCCCATGGTCCGATCGATCATCGTTGTCACAGCGGCTCTCAGCCTCGCCGTGAGCGGGTGCGGCGCCGACGCCACACCGACCGGCACGCCGGCAGCAGCCTCGCCGTCCTCCCCCGTCGCGGCACCGACGGGGCCGGCCAGCAGCGTCGCACAACCCCAGCTCAACGGGGAGGCCGTGGCCGCGACACTCACGGCCGCAGGCTTCGATGCCGGCACCGCCGCCTTCGCCCAGCACGCCGCCGCGACACTTGAGGCCCCGGACCCGCACACCTTCGTGGTGCGGCAGACCTACCCCACCGGCGCGGTCGCGACCACGGCCTACCACCTCCACGCCGGCGCCGCACCCGCCGAGCCCACGATGACCGTGGACCTCACCGACGGCGACCTCCGGTACACGCTCGAGTACACCGTCGACGCCGCGACGCTGCCCGCCGATCTGCGCGCCCAGGTCACCGCCGGGTTGCCGGGCGCGGCGCCGTCGGACGAGGACCGTGCCGCGGTGCTCGGGGCACTGCTCCGGGCTCCGATGGAGGAGGGCCCGTCGACCATCTCCGTCGTGGCCGACGGCGTCATCTCGCAGGCCCAGGAGACGGCCGTGGACTCGATGGGGGAGCTCACACGCCTGGACAAGACCCTGGCCGGCACGTCGTGGGAGGCGTACAAGTCCGGCAAGAAGGTGACCGACGCACTCAAGACCAACGCCCTGGTGTCGACGGCCCTCGCCAGGGTCGCGGCGGCCCGGAAGTGCGCCGCCAACCCCACCAACGAGCTCACGAAGAAGGCGTTCGCGGAGGACCCGGCTGCCCAGAAGGAACTGCTTCGCCAGCTCGACGAGGCGGCCGACGAGATCACGGGCAGCGCCGCGGTGATGTTCGTGCAGATGGCGACCGACGCAGGCGCAGGGCTGCTCACGACCGCCCCGTGGCTGGGGTTCATCACCAGCCCGGCCACGAACTACGTCTCCGAGACCCTCACCGGATCGATCAACGAACGCCTCCGCGCGGCCGAGCAGCTGGTGCCGGCGTGCACGAAGACCACCTACCGCGTGACGGGCGGCTCGGGGGTCACCGTCAACGCGACCGTCGAGTCAATGACGGCCCCGTTCGAGGTCAATGGTGCCGGTGACGGGTTCCGCCTGATCTTCAGCTTCCAGCCGGGCGACGACACCGGCAAGTTCGGCCTTGTCACCTACGAGGGCGGCGGCTCCGGAGTGACCATGAGCGGCTCCGGCTCCTACACGGTCGCGGGTGCGGACCCCGGGCCATACACGTTGACGATGACCACCCAGGGCTGCGTCGACGGCGGCACCTGCGCCACCAACACCGACAAGTTGAAGTTCACGCCCCAGACGGGGTAGCGACTCAGCCGGTCTAGTCCTCGTCCTCGTCGGGCTCCCAGGCGCGCGGGGAGATGTCCGGGCGGTTCGCCCACTCGTTCTCCAGCAGGGGCGACGAGATCATCATGTCCGCCGTCGCGGTGTTGCAGGCCATCGGCACGTTCCACACGGCGCCGATGCGCAGGAGCGCCTTGACGTCGGGGTCGTGCGGCTGCGGCTCGAGCGGGTCCCAGAAGAAGATGAGGGCGTCGATGCGGCCCTCGGCGATCATCGCGCCGATCTGCTGGTCGCCGCCGACGGGGCCCGACAGCAGCCGGGTGACCGGGAGCCCGAGCTCGTACTCGAGCATCGTGCCGGTGGTGCCGGTGGCGAAGAGGTCGTGGTGGCTGAGGGTGCCGCGGTTGTAGTTGGCCCAGGCCAGCAGTTCGGCCTTCTTGTTGTCGTGGGCCACCAGGGCGATGTGATGTCTGACGCCGGGCATGTCTGCCGCCTCTCTCCGATGTGCTCAGCCTAGGGCTGCGGCACCCGCCCGGCGCGGCTTGGCCATCTGTTGCCTGCGCATGAGAGTCCCGGACCGTCTCAGCCCGGGGAGGGGCCGAACCACCGACGCGACACCTGCGCCAGCGTCGCCATCAGCGTGCTCCGCCCTCCACTGGTGACCACCAGGCCGTAGACCATCCGCACGCCCGTCAGCACGTCCGCACCCTCCAGGTCCGGCCGCACCTCCTCCGCCGCGACCGCGGCCGCCACGTGCGGCGCGAACAGAGCCAGAAGCCGCTCGTTCCCGCCGAAGTCCGGCAGCTCCCGTCTGGCCTCCACCGCCATCTCGACGAAGGCCGCCGACTCCACCACCTCGTCCACCAGCACCTCCCACAGCGCCCAGAACGAGCCCGGCGTGACGACGGCGCCCACCTCCTCGAGGCGGACGAAGTTCTCCTCGAACACGGCCAGCGCCAGGTCCAGGCGCTTCGGGAAGTGCCGGTAGAGCACCCCCTGCCCGACGCCGGCGTGCTTGGCGATGGTGTGCATGGGCACGTCGTAGCCGCGCTCGGCGAACAGCTCGCGCGCCGCCGCGAGCAGCGCCGCGCGATTCTCGGCGGCCGCTGCGGGCCCCCTATTGATCCTGCGGTGATGGCCGGGCATGCTGGACAGCATAGAACCGGACATTGTTGTCCGGTCGCCGAGGAGGAACCGTGTCTCAGAAGTTTGACCATTCGTTCGACGTCGTGGTGGTCGGCTCAGGCGGGGCCGCGATGGCCACCGCGCTGGGCGCCGTCGACGAGAACCTGGACGTCGTGATGCTGGAGAGCACCGGCAAGTGGGGCGGCAGCACCGCCATGTCCGGCGGCGGGCTCTGGCTGCCGAACAACCCGCTCATGCAGCGCGAGCGGGTGGCGGATTCACGCGAGTCGGCGCTCGCCTACATGGAGGCCTGCGTCGGCAACGAGGGCCGCGCCACGTCCCGCGAGCGCAAGGAGGCCTTCGTCGATTCGGTGGCGGACTTCGTGACCACCGCCGAGCGCTACGGCGTCGAGTTCGTGCGCGCCGGCGAGTATCCCGACTACTACCCCGAGCTGCCCGGCGGGCGGATCGGGCGCGCCGTCGAGGTCAAGCCGCTGGACTCGAAGGTGCTGGGCGAGTGGTACTCGACGCTCCGGCTCACGGCGCCGCTGCCCATCAAGACCGACGACGTGTGGCTCATCCAGCGCGCGTGGTCCACGTGGGGCGGGTTCAAGCGGGGCGCGCGGCTGGTGTTCCGGGCGCTCAGCTTCGTCGGCACCGGCCGGAGGGGCGTGGGGATCGGGGCCGCGTTCGCCACCGCGATGTTCGACGGCGTGGTGCAGAGGGGCGGGGCCAAGCTGTGGCTAGACTCCCCCGTCGAGGAGCTGATCATCGACGACGGCCGCGTCGTCGGCGTCCGGATCACCCGCGACGGGCGGCAACAGACTGTCGGCGCGCGGCGCGGCGTGATGCTGGCAGGCGGCGGCTTCGACCGCAACAAGGCCATGCGGATGCAGTACCACGGCATCGAGGGCGACACGTCGGGCAACCCCGGCAACGTGGGCGGCGCGATCGCGCTCGGCCAGCAGGCGGGGGCAGCGCTTGAGCTCATGGACGACGCGTGGTGGGGTGCCTCCGTCATCGGCGCCGACGGCGGGGACCCGTCGTTCATCGTCGGGGAGCGGGCGCTGCCCTACTCGATCATGGTGGACGCCAAGGGAGACAGGTTCGCCAACGAGGCCGAGTCCTACGTGGACCTCGGGCACCACATGCTCGAGCACGACAAGGACGGCTCCTACTGGATCATCGGCGACGCCCGGCACGCGCGGCGCTACATGCGCACCTACGCGATGGACCCGCGGACAAACAAGAAGCTGGCCGCTGAGGGGTCGATGGCGAAGAAGGGCACGATCGAGGAACTGGCGCGTGAGCTCCGGATGGAGCCCGCGCGGCTGCGGGCCACCGTCGACCGGTTCAACGGGTTCGCGCGGGCGGGGATCGACGACGACTACGGTCGCGGCAGGTCGGCCTACGACCGCTACTACGGCGACCCGTCGGTGGTGCCCAACCCCAACCTCGGCCCGCTGGAGAAGGGTCCGTTCACGGCGTACCGCGTGGTGATCGGGGACCTGGGCACCAAGGGAGGCGTGCTCACCGACGAGTTCGCCCGGGCGCTGCGCGAGGACGGCTCGGTGATCGAGGGCCTCTACGCGGCGGGCAACAACTCCGCCTCGGTGATGGGCCGCACGTACCCCGGCCCCGGCTCGACGATCGGGCCGGCCGCGGTCTTCGGCATCCGGGCGGCCCGCCACATGGCGGCCGCGGCCCGCGACCTCGTCGGCGCGGGAGTTGGAGGGGAGGCCACCACCCCCGCTGGATGAGCCGTCCCTACCCCGCTGGCTGAGGTGCCGCGAAGCGGCCCTCCCCCGCTGGCTGAGGTGCCGCGAAGCGGCCTCGAAGCCTCAGAAACGCAACCTGACAAGCAACGTCTCACAGGTTTCGAGGCTCGTCGCTGCGCTCCTCGCACCTCAACCAGCGCGTACAGGGCCGACCATGCCACCGCCGTCGACCGGCTGTGCCAAGGTGGAGGCATGCAGAAGTCAACATTGGGTAGGACGGGCCGCGAGGTCGGTGTGATCGGCCAGGGTTGCTGGCAGTTCGGCGGGGATTGGGGGTCGGTGAGCGACGACGCCGCCATGGCGGTCCTCCACACCGCGGCCGACGAGGGCGTCACGTTCTTCGACACCGCCGACGTCTACGGCGACGGTCACAGCGAGGAGCTCGTCGGCCGCTTCCTCAAGGAGCGCCGCGACGACATCATGGTGGCCACCAAGCTCGGCCGGCGCGCCTCCCCGCACGCCCCCGAGCAGTTCACGCGCGAGAACCTCCGCGCCTGGAACGACCGTTCGCGCACGCTGCTGGGCGTCGACACCATCGACCTCATCCAGCTGCACTGCCCGCCCACGCCCGTCTACTCCGACGATTCTGTCTACGACGCGCTCGACGAGATGGTCCAGGAGGGCCGCATCCGCCACTACGGCGTGTCCGTGGAGACGGTCGACGAGGCTCTCACCGCGATGGCCCGCCCCGGGGTGGCGAGCGTCCAGATCATCCTCAACGTGTTCCGCCGCAAGCCCCTGGAGAAGGTGCTGCCGGCCGCGCTCGAGGCGGGCGTCGGCATCATCGCGCGCGTGCCGCTGGCCAGCGGCCTCCTGACGGGGCGCTTCACGGAGTCGACGACGTTCGCCGTCGAGGACCACCGCACGTACAACCGACAGGGTGAGGCGTTCGACCAGGGCGAGACGTTCAGCGGCGTGCCGTACGACGTGGGTGTCGCGGCGGCGCGCGAGTTCGCGGCGATCGTGCCCGACGGCGTGACCCCGGCCCAGTTCGCGCTGCGCTGGGTCGTCGACCAGCCGGGCGTCTCCGTCGTCATCCCGGGCGCGAGCCGTCCCGAGCAGGCGAAGGCGAACGCCGCGGCCGGATCACTGCCGCCGCTGACCGACGACCAACTGGCCGCTTGCGAAGCCATCTACAACGAGTACATCCGGGAGCACGTGCACGACCGCTGGTGATCTCACTCCGTTGCTGAGCCCATGGCCACTTGAGGACGGGGCACGAACACCAGTCCCGTCCTGCCGATCATCTGCTACCAGCCTCCGCTCAAGAAGACTTGCCGCGCCTGATCTCCCTCCTCGAACCCGTAGTACCGTCGCTTCCCGCAGCGCGCGCACTCCTGGTGGGTTGGCTTCCCGTCCTCGATGTTGTGACGGGTGAGGAACCTATGCCGTCCGATCCGGCACAACAACCTCTTGGACATTGCAGCCTCCTTTCGGGCGGTGTTCTTCGCGTCTGACGTTGGTCACGGTCAGCCGCTGGCAGATCTGTCACCTGAGCGGATGCTAACTCTGGTGTACCCCTCACGCGATAGTCGCCTGGGCTCCACATCGATTGGTGCGGAAGCGCGGAGCGGCAGGCCCGGTCTGGGCCCAAGCCACGAGCGGATTCAAGCCGCGGGTGAAGTGACCACACACCCCGAACCTGCCGGAGCCGGCACGCCCTTTCGTCTCGCGGCGCTCCAAGCCCGCGCGCCGTACCCGCCAGGACCCTCCCCCCATCGGCGAGCACCGTGCCCATGCGAGATGTCGCCCCCCGAGTGCGCGGGCGGCGCCTCGGAGTGCGGTGACGCACGCTAACCGCCAAACTCCTCTTCAGGTCCAGGGCCTGCGGAGGCCCGCGAGCGCAGTCACCAAGCTGACCCACGACTGCGCTATCTTGTGCGCGACGCCCCTCGGGCGCCAGTCACACCTACAAAGGACCGTTCCATGACGCAGCCCCCTCAGGATCCGCAGCAGCCCTACGGCCAGCCTGCCGGCGACCAGCCGCAGTACGGCCAGCCCACCCCCGAGCCCCAGTACGGCCAGCAGCAGCCCTACGGCGCCCCCTACCAGGGCCAGCCGCAGTTCGCCGCCGGCGGCCAGGTGGGTCAGAAGTCCAAGATCGTCGCCGGCATCCTCGGCATCCTCCTCGGCGGCCTGGGCATCCACAACTTCTACCTCGGCTTCACCAAGAAGGCCGTCATCCAGCTCCTCATCACGGTGCTGTCCGTCGGCTTCCTCTCCTGGGTCTCCGCCATCTGGGGCCTGGTCGAGGGCATCTTCATCCTCATCTCCAAGCCCGGCGAGCAGTGGCACCGCGACGCGGCCGGCCTCGAGCTGACCGACTGATCCACACCCCGATCACCTGAGGGCCCGTCGACGTATCGGCGGGCCCTCAGTGGTTCTTGTGAGTGAGATTCGGGTCGGCGGCCGCACGGAGCCGCGGAGTTCCCCCGGCCTCTCCTGTTTCCGCCCACTGGACCCCGTTGAGCTGACCGGCGGAGGCTCTGGAAGCGACCCCTCCCCGCTGGCCGTAGCGCCGCGGAACAGCCTCGGAACGACCCCTCCCCGCTGGCTGAGGTGCCGCGGAACAGCCTCGACGACCCCTCCCCGCTGGCTGAGGTGCCGCGCAGCGGCCTCGAAGCCTAAGAAACGCAACCTGACAAGGTCACTCTCCCTAGATACTCGTCAAGATGGTGCGGTCCTTCGTGAAGGCCGGGCTCTTCCGCGTCACCCTGACGGACGCGCGCCCAACTTCGCCTCTCGGCAGTCGACCGTGAGCCCACCGTCGGCGCGGCTGGCCTGACGCAACACCTCGTCGGCCCCGACCGTGCAGCCGGGCCAGACCACACTGTCGATCAGAACGCCTTCGACCACGGCCCCGTCGCCCACGACACTCCGGCCCCCGTTGGCCACCAGGTTCGCCCGCACGTAATCGGCCGGCGTCCCGCAGTCGACGACGTCACCGCGCAATCGGACGAACTCGAGTTCGCCGCGCTCGTGGGCCGGTCCCCACACCAGGGGATACAGCCCCGCGAACCGATTCGGCAGGCCCTCGACGAAGCGATGCGGCAGCAGGCTGACGCCGACGTAGCGCCAGTGACCGAAGTCCGCGGGCCCGTCGCCGGCCTCCGTGACGAGGAGCCGCGGGAACTCGCCGGACCAGCCGGCCATGAGCTCCGACAGGTCGTCGGTCAGCCAACTATCGGCGTTGTGCAGGAGCACGTCTGCCTCCCCGATCCATCCGGACAGGTGTCCCAGCGCGCCGGCGCTGCCGAGCAGGGCAGGTTCATGCGACACCGTGACGCCGCTGCCCCGGAGGTGGGAGTCGATCTGATCGGCCAGGTGGTGCGCGTTCACCGCGGTGCGGGAGACGTAGGGGCGGATGCGGTCGAGTGCCCAGTCCAGGAGGGGGCGGTTGGCCACCGGGCACAGCGGTTTGGGCCGCAGGTCGGTGAGTGGGCGAAGCCGACGGCCCTCGCCGGCCGCCAGGACCATGCCCACCAGTTCTCGCTTCGTCACGTCGGCCATTCTGCCCCGACCGCAGCGCATGTCACCGGAATGAGGGCCTGCAAGGTCCTTGGCGCTTCCCCACCCTGAACGTGCTCGGCCTGCCGGCGCCGCTGGCGTCTTGCCTCGGCCCCTCCCCGCTGGCGCTCCTCGCACCTCAGCCAGCGAGACAGGCGCTCGTCAGACCACCACCGCCAGGATCAGCTCACCGCCCGCGACTCCCGCAAGACCTGCGGCGGCATCTCCCGCCTCAGCTTCCAGGTCACGGCAATCGGCCGCTCTCCCCGGTGCTCGACGTAGTCGGCATCTCCCAGCAACAGGTACGGGGCGCCTCCCCCGAACTCCCACACCTTGCTCCCCCGCACGTACAGCAGCACCTCTGAACCGTTCGACCGCTGGGTCACGTAGCGCTGACCCGTGGGCGACGACACCGAGGTGCCCGACTGCGACTCCCAGTGGAACAGCGACGCGTTGATCGCGTAGTCCCGGTACATCGTCGTGGGCGAGAAGTGCGCTTCCGACTTCATGAGCGTCACCAGCAGCGTGTCGACGTCGAGCTCACGGTTGTAGAACACGCCCTCGCGCATGTGTCGGGGCGAACGGGTCAGCGTGGCGTGCCCGAGCGCCGCCATGAGCTCCTCCCGCGAGTAGTGGGCGTGAGACCTCAAGGGCGTACCGCGAAGGCGCCCGGCTAGGGGTCTGGCGACGTGCTCAGCCCGGTCGAGCGCCCACCCGAGCGTCTGCCGTGCCTCCTCGCGAAACGCCGGCTCTCCCCGGAGCGCGACAAAACCATCCGCGACACTCGCGAAGCCACCCCCGTCCGGCCACAGCGAGAAGAAGAGCATGTCGGCCCACCGACGGTCGGCCGGCGAGAGTGAGTCGTAGCCCGGTGCGCCGTCGGAGAGGAGCTGAAGGTACGCGTCGTGCCGGCTGCGGTCGTCGACGTGGGCCAGAGCCTTGAGCCGCTTGAGCAACGCCTCCTCGAAGGGGCCACCGGCCAATGTGGGGAGGCCGGCCTCGCGGCGTAGGCGCGTGAATGACCCCTTGCCGAGGAGGTCGCTGAGTTCTGCACCGCTCTCGGCGAGAAAGGTTGCGAGGTCCACGTCGCCGACGGCGCGCATCTCAGCCAGGAAGTGCTTCCACCTCGTGGCGATCTGCGCCTTGATGTTGCTCAGCACCTGGGCCTGAGTCACGTCGTCGAGCACGATCTGCGACCCGGCCGGAAGATAGGGGAACCCCCGCTCCACTTGCGTCTGCAGCTCGCGGCGTGAGCCGCCCGTGATGGCGCGGTACCGCTGCGCCAGGTTGAAGTCCTTGCGGTGGTGGCCCACGAAGTCGAGCACCGTCAGCACTGGCTTGTCTGCGGTGCGCCGCAGGCCACGGCCCAACTGCTGGAGGAAGACGGTGGCGCTCTCGGTGGGCCGAAGGAAGAGCACGGTGTCGACGTCCGGGATGTCGACGCCCTCGTTGAAGAGGTCCGCGGTGAACAGCACCACCAGCTCGCGGCGCGTCAGCCGCGACACCGCCGCCGCCCGCTCTTCACCCGGAGTGTCCCCGTGCACCGCCATTGCTGGGAGGCCGGCGGAGTTGAACACCTCGGACATGTAGCGGGCATGGGCCACGTCGACGCAGAACCCCAGCGCCCGCATGGCCCCCGGATCGGCCAGCTTGCGCCTCAGCTCCTGCACGACGACGCGGGCGCGGGCGTCGTTGCCGGTGAAGATGCCCGAGAGCTGGCCGATGTCATAGCGCCCGCGGCGGAAATCGACCGCGCTGAGATCCGTCGTGTCGGCGATGCCGAAGTAATGGAAGGGGCTGAGCAGGTCCGCACTGAGCGCGTCCCACAGGCGCAGTTCGTAGGCGGCGCGATTGCCGAAGAAGCTGCGGACGTCGACCCCGTCCGCGCGCTCCGGGGTGGCGGTGAGCCCGAGCAGTTCCTGGGGCTCGAAGTGGTCGAGGATGCGCCGGTAGCTGGAGGCCTCGGCGTGGTGGAACTCGTCGATGACCACCACGTCGAACCCGTCGCGGTTCATCGCCGCCACGGACTCCGCGTTGAGGGACTGCACCGACGCGAAGACATGCCGCCAATGCGTGGGCCGCAGCCCGCCGACGAGCAGCTCGCCGAACCCGCCGTCGGCCAGCACCTCGCGGTAGGTGTGCTGGGCCTGCAGCAAGATCTCTTGGCGGTGAGCCACGAACAGCAGGCTCGGCCGCGAGCCGCGGGCAGCAGCGAGGCGCTGATAGTCCAGCGCGGCCACCACGGTCTTGCCGGTGCCCGTGGCCGCGACGACGAGGTTGCGATGGCGCCCGTGCACCTCGCGCTCGACCTCGAGCGCCTCGAGGATCCGCTCCTGATGAGGCCACGGCCTGACCTCGAGCCCCGAGACGGCCAGCGCCGCGGTCTGGCGGGACTTCCCCGACGCCTGCGCCAAAGCGCGCTCGAGCCGTTCGCCGTCGGCGGTTGTGTAAGGCTCGAAGGCCGGATCGTTCCAGTAGCTCTCGAAGGTGGCGGTGAACTTGCGCAGGAGGTCCGGGGTGGAGGTGGAGGTGAGCCGCACGTTCCACTCGACCCCGTCCAGCATCGCCGTGCTGGTGAGGTTGGACGAGCCGACGTAGGCGGTGTCGAAGCCGGTGTCGCGGTAGAAGCGCCACGCCTTGGCGTGCAGCCTGGTGCGCGAGGTCTCGTAGCTGATCCGAACCTCGGCCCCGAACTGCTCGATCAGGCGGTCAAGCGCGGCTCGCTCCGTGGATCCCAGGTAGGTGGACGTGATCACCCGGAAGGGGATCCCGCGCTCGTGCAGGCTGCTCAGCTGCCTCTCGAGCGTGCGGATGCCGTGCCACTTGATGAACGCGCAGAGCAACTCGACTCGGTCTGCCGAACCGAGCTCAGACGCGATCTCGCTGCCCATCGTCGGCTCGCCCCGGGCGTTGGTGAGGAGGGCGGGCTGCGAGAGCGGGGTCTCGGGGGCGCCGAGGTAGCGCGCGGGCTGGCCCGGAGCTGGAGGGCGAAGCAGCGACAGGAGCCGGGTGGGCTCGCCGTCGACGCGGTCGTCGTCGGCGCCCAGGCCGGCGAGCACCTGCTCCAACGCCTCGCGGCGGGCCGGCTCGGCCAGCGAGGAGAAGGCGCCCCTGGCGACTCGCCCCACATGCTCGGCGAGGATCGCGGGAAGCTCCGCCGACTCGATGGACGCCGTAGTGGGGTGAAGCGTGGAGTGGTCGATCTGGCGGCGCAGCGCCCGCGTGATCAGCGCGTCGTAGAAGCCCTCGGGCACATCGCTGCTGCTCACAGGCCCCAGCATTGCAGCTCGCCCCGACGAATCAGGCCCGCCCCGCCTTGTCAGCGCGGTTCCGCCGGGAGATCGAGGTGCATGTCGAAGTTGGGGACCCGCACTCCCCTCGTCAAGTTGTCCGGGTTCTCCCTGTCGACGACGAAGCCGAACCGCTCGAACGCCGGCCTCGCGGTCCGGCTGGCGTGGGTCACCACGCGGGTGAGACCCCGCCGTCGGGCCTCATCCAGGACGGCCTCGACGAGCATCCTCGCCACCCCCTGCCCGCCGGCGTCCGGGTGGACGAACAGCATGTCGAGGACGCCGTCGTCGGTGAGGTCGCTGAACCCCACCACGCGCTCCCCCGCCACCGCGACCATCGTCCAAGCATCCGCCCGGCGTCGGCCCCACGCCTCGAGGTCCACCTCATCGGGCGACCAGGCCGCCAACTGCTCGGGCGTGTAGTCCGCCGCGGCGGTGACACGCACCGCCGCGTGGAAGACCTGCCAGGTGGGCTCGGCGTCGGTGTCGCGGTAGGGGCGGAGGGAGACGTGCACGATCCGACGCTAGCCCGCGATCCGGCATCGGCGCGGATGCCGGCACCACGTTCACCGAACGGAGAATGGCAGACTCGTCTGCACGACGCGAAGGAGCGAGATGACCGCAAGCAAAGACCCAGGAGCCCACATTCCGGTCACCTTCGAGAGCTGCGCTCACGTCCAGGGGCCGTTCTACCACGGCACGAGGTCTGCGCTGGAGGCCGGCACCGAGCTCGTTCCGGGCTACGGCTCGAACTACCACCAAGGCCGCGTGTCGAACAACATCTACTTCTCCGCGTTGGTGGAGACGGCCGTGTGGGGGGCCGAACTCGCCACGTCACTGGCAGGAAGCGCCGAGCGCGGGCACGTCTACGTCGTGCAGCCCACGGGCCCGTTCGAGGACGACCCCAACGTGACCAACAAGCGGTTCCCCGGCAACCCCACGCAGTCCTACCGCACCCGGCACCCGCTGCGCGTGGTCGGAGAGCTCGAGCACTGGGAGGGCCACGACCCCGAGGTGCTCAAGGGGATGCTGGACCACCTCGCCCAACTCCGGGAGCAGGGCCTGGACGTCATCGAGGACTAGCCGGAAGCGCGAGCGCCTCGGCGGCGACCACTCGAGGGGGACGCGCCGCACCCCGGGATCCTCAGTGGCGGATCTGGTGCCGACTACGCGCCCAGAACCGCCACTCTGCGAGCACCATCTTTCCGTCGCGGCGCGCCCAGACACGACGAGGGGGCCGCGCACCCACACGCGGCCCCCTAGTCGGTCGATCCGCTCTAGGACACCAGAGCGAACACCCCCCACGTGATGAGGAACCCGACCACGCCCAGGATGGTCGACAGCACCGTCCACGTCTTCAGGCCGTCCTTGACGCTGAGGCCGAGGTACTTGGTGACGATCCAGAAGCCGGAGTCGTTGATGTGGCTCAGCCCCAGGCCGCCGAACGCGATGGCCAGCGTGACCAGCGTCATCTGCGTGGGGTTGTACCCCGCGTCGAGGATGGGCTGGGCGAGCAGACCGGCGGCGGTGAGGATGGCCACGGTCGCGGAGCCCTGCGACGCGCGCAGCGCCAGCGAGATGAGGAACCCGGCCAGGATGATCGGCATGTTGATGGCGATCAGCGCCTCGGAGAACGCCGCGCCGATGCCCGAGGTGACCAGCACGTTGGCGAACACGCCGCCCGCGCCGGTGACGAACACGATCACCGCGACATCAGGCAGTGCCGAGTCGAGCACCGAGCCACGCTTCTCCAGCGACCACTTCTGGTTGTGCCCCACGACGAGGTAGCCGACGACGACGGCGGTCAGCAGCGCGATCGGCGACGAGCCGATCATGCCGGCCAGCCCGCGCGCGGCGGAGCCCTCCTCGAGCGTCATGTTGCCGACGGTACCCACCATGATCTGCAGGATCGGCAGCAGGATGAGGGCCAGCACGGTGCCGGCGCCCAGGACGCGCTTGGGGCCGTCGACGGCCTCGTCGTGGATGACGGCCGACTTCGTGGCCGGGGACTCCAGCAGCTGGTATTTGTTCGCCTTGAACAGCTTCGCCGCGAAGTACCCGACGACGGCCGTGACCGCAGCGATGGGCAGGCCGATGAGCAGCATCATGCCGACGTCGGCGCCGGTGATCCCAGCGGCCGCGACCGGGCCGGGGTGCGGGGGCAGCGCCACGTGGACGGTGAGCATCGCGCCGGCCACGGGGAGGCCGAGGACCAGCGGGTTGAGCTTCGCCACGCGGGCGAACCCGAACACGATGGGCGCCAGGATGATGAAGCCCACGTCGAAGAACACCGGGATGCCGAGCACGAAGGCGGCGGCGGTGACCGCGGCGACGACCCGCTTCGGGCCCAGGACGGCGGAGAACTTCTCTGCCAGGGCGTCGGCGCCGCCGGACACCTCGATGAGGCGGCCGAGCATGGCGCCCAGCCCGACGACGATCATCACGCTGGACAGGGTCTTGCCCATGCCCTCGGTCATGGTGGGCACCACGTCGGTCAGCGCGATCCC